>CAVEPD010000023.1:0-27070 GCA_963617535.1 bacterium | reverse complement strand
ACTTCCAGAATGTCATCGAAATCGTTTAGAGAGAAGCCAAAAAGCCTCTCGTCGTTGAAGCTAACGTAGATGATCTGTTTCCAATCCCTCCCATCCTCGACTAGGCTCCTAGCTCTTTGATAGAGCAAGGTTGTTTTTCCCGAGCGGCGCGGGCCTGAAATGAGATAATTCGCATTTTGCTCAAAAGATAGGCCTCTATCTAAGATTTTCCATCTTTTGATAATCTCTTGTTTTTCTAAAATGATGCGCTTAAGCAAAGAATGGCTAATCATTTGATCTTACATAGATTAGCCTTTAAAAATTGTTTATGTCTAGCATAAACATTCTCTTTTGGACATATTTATCTTTATATCGGTAATCATTGTTAAAACTCAAATCATTCAAAGTCCTTGTTTTATATCATTGCAATGATATAGTTTTAAGGGACAACAAAGGAGGTTTGGCAAGATGGCGACGATAAAGTTATATCACGGAAGCGACCGCATCATTGAAAAGCCCAGCTATGCTTTGGGAAAGCCCAATAATGACTATGGCAAGGGCTTTTACTGCACCGAGGACATCGAGATGGCGAAAGAATGGGCCTGCAAGGAAAACAAGAACGGCTTCGTCAATGCCTATGAATTCCAAACCGAGGGTCTAAACGTTTTGAATCTCTTAGACGGCAAGCACAGCATCTTGAATTGGATCGCCTTGCTTTTGGAAAACCGCACATTCTCCCTTCAGGAGCAAATCGCTTTCGACGCCAGAGATTATCTCATAAGGAACTTCTCCCTCGATTTGAGCCAATACGACGTTGTGATTGGCTACCGCGCGGACGATTCCTATTTCTCTTACGCGCACGCCTTCGTTAGCAACGCTCTCCCTTTGAAGAGCCTCAGCGAAGCCTTGTTCTTGGGGAAGCTTGGTTCGCAGTTCGTCTTGGTGTCAAAACGCTCGTTTGAGCGGATAAGCTTCGCTAAGGCCACCGCTATCGATAAAGAGGAATATTACGCGAAATACATTTCTAGGGACCTACAGGCAAGATCGACCTATCAAAAGGAAATCAAGAGGAGGAGCGCTTACCAAAACGATATCTTCGTCATGGATATCTTAAGGCAAGGGATGAAAAACGATGATCCACGCATACAGCGAATTGTACTTAAATGAGGCATCGCGCTGCCTTGCCCACGCCTTTGACTACGCGCTCAATGACTGTGGCTATGAGCCAGACTGGTTCGGGCAAATCTTCGCCTCTTCCCCTAAAAGCGAGCAATTCGCGAAAGGAAACCCCCTGTATTTGGTCGGGAAATCTGGCGAAGAGCTCGCCTTAGAGATGCTTCTCGACGTCTATCCCAATAAGAAATTTCCTAAGCCGGTCTTCCATGAAGCTAGGAGCAAGGAATATTGGGGCGGCTGGGCGCTTGCTCAATACCAATGGCGTTCCTCCCGTAGTTTCAAAGACATCCTCTCCAAAGTCCCCTTAAGCGAGATTCTCTCAATGTATCCTGCTTTCCACGAAATGGACATATCACGTTTCTACGAATCGATGGACCGTCGTCTAGAGGAAAGGAAGGGAAAGACAAAGCTAGCCCTGATTAGGGAGAGCAGAGGCCTTTCGCAAAGCAAGCTCGCCTCGCTATCTGACGTGGGTTTAAGGTCCATCCAGCTCTACGAGCAAAGGATCAATGACATTGATAAAGCCCAAGGGCAAACCCTGTATAAGCTTTCCCTCGCTTTAGGCTGTCTCATCGAGGACCTTCTTGAAAACCCCGCCTCGATATAAAAGCCTTATATCGTCGCGTATTCTTTCTTTTCTTCCTCGCTTAAGGAAGCATCTCTTTTCTTTAGCTTCGCATTGATGACCTCATGAGAAAGGGCCATCAAGCAAGCAAGAGCAAGCACAAGGAAAGGCAAGGCCTCGTAGAGATCAAGCGACTTCGCAAAGAGCCCATAAAGGGGAGAGATCAGGAGATTGCCCACATAAGCGATCGCCATCTCCATACCCATGATGTGCTGAGAGAGGGTCCTAGAGAAACGATAGGGAGTTGAGCGGATGATTGCTGGGTATATCGGCGCGCAGCCTAGCCCAATCATCAAGAAGCCAGCGATGGAGAAAGCGTTATGGAAAGGAAGGGCGGCCAATATTGCCCCGGAAATCAAAACGGCCTCCCCCATCCTCATCATGTTCTTCTCGCTGATTTTAAGGGAGATAAACCCGCAAACGAATCTACCGACGGTGATGCCGATATAGAACAAAGAATCAAGCCTCGCCGCTTCCTGGGTGTTGAACCCCCTGCCGTATTGGAAAAAGAAGCCACCCCAAGCCCCGCTCGTGGTCTCAAGCCCGCAGTAGCAGAAAAAACCGAGCATCGCCAAATAAAAGACGGGATTCTTGAAAATCACTTTTTTAGATGGGGCATTGCTTTCTAGCTTCTCTTCCGGGGCATCTCCCCTGCTTAAAGACTCCACCTTGGTCCACAAGGGAAGAGAAAGGAAGGCAATCGCGGCGATCCCGAACTGGATGCAGGCGATGAGCAATATCCCCTTGTTCCACCCCATCGAATGGTTAGAAGAATCAATGAACGGAGCGATGAGCAAAGGAGAGATCGAGGCCCCCACTCCCCAGGAGCAATGAAGCCAGTTCATGTGAATGGCTTTGTAATGAAGGGCGACGTAGTTATTTAAGGCCGCGTCGATCGCCCCCGCCCCGAGGCCTAGAAGCACGGCGATCGGGAAAAAGGCCCAGACATAATCCTTGCTCACCAAGTGAAAGCAGATAAGCCCGCAGGCGGTGAGGAGAATCGAGAAGGACACGACGAACTTCGTGGAGAACTTTCGAATCATCTTATCGCTTAATAAAGAGGAGATGATCGTGCAGAAAGAGACCACGAGTCCGATGTATCCCGCCATATCGGGAGAAGTCTCTAGATTCTCCGCGATCGCGGGAAACGTGCTTCCTAGCACACTATCAGGAAGACCGAGGGAGATGAAGATAAGGTAAATAACCAGAAGCAAAAGAACGCTCATCGGGATGAAATGATAAAAAGAAGGAAAAGGCAAAACAAGGATGGGCTGGCCTTTTTCTTTATATAAAAGACCTGTATAAGAGAAAGATAAAGTCCATCCAATTCTTGCCCAATAAATGTTTAAATGTTAACAAGGCGCATTGTTTTGTAAATTTATTTTGACACATATTTAAAGCCTTTGTATCATATTGCCAACGAGATGGAACGAACGCTCGGAAAAGGTATTGGAGGAAATTGGAAAATGAAAATAAAATCCATTAAAGCGAAAATCATATGCTTGTCTTTAGGGGCGTGCGCTATCGCGGGACTCGTTTCCTGCGGAAGCAGCAAGCCAGATCCAAGCGAGACGAGCGACTCCTCAAGCGAAGTTCTTATCCCCTCCTTGAAAGAAGCGAGCATAAGCGAGGACGAGAAATTCCATTGCGCAAATATCCCGGAAGTCTCACAAAAAAGTTTCGAGGATCTCGGCTTTACCCTTGGCGATTCTTGCAACGTCGCCTTCAGCAACGGGGTGGTCTATAAAGACGTCCCCTACTTCAATGGCTACTATGTGAAAAACGGTCAACCCGTCATCGTGGCTTATCCTTCGAGCAACTGCATCCTCGTGACCCTCAACAACGTGGGCATCTGGGAGGAAGCCAAGCTATCCTCTTCTATCAAGGTTAGCATCACCCTCAATGAGAAAGGCAAATATCTCGCTACCCAAACCGCCTTAAGCCAAAGCTATCCCCTGGATAGGAGCCAATACTCCAGCGATGAGGAATTCTCGAACTTCCGCGCCTTGAAAGGAGGTTCCCTCAAAGACAATCTCATTTACCGCGGGGCGAGCCCCTTCGACAACTCCAGGAATCGCGCCGAAATCACCGATTCTTTGCTAAAGAAAAACGGTATCAAAGCAATCGTCGACCTAGCAGACGGGGAAGGCGATATGAATGCCTATAAAAAGGACAGCACCTATTCTTTCCCTTACAGTGAGTCCCTTTATGACTCAGGGGATGTGATCCTTCTCAGCATGGGCTCCGGCTACACTTCCGAACCCTATATGCAAAGCGTTGCCAAAGGGGTGAGGCACATGCTTAGCAAATCTAGCCCGTATTATGTCCATTGCATGGAAGGCAAAGACAGAACCGGCTTCGTCTGCACGCTCATCGAAGCTCTAGCCGGAGCCACTTACGACGAGATGAAGACGGACTACATGAAAACCTATGAGAACTATTACAAGGTGACCGAAGCAAAAGACCCAGAGAAATATAACGCGATCTCCTCCCTCTACTTCGATTCCTTCTGTGAGTTCCTGCACGGGGAAAGCGACGTAAACAAATTAAAAACGGCCTCTTACGTTGAAGATGCGAAGAGCTATCTAAGAAACGGAGGGCTAAGCGAAGAGGAAATCTCTTCCTTCTTAACCCTTATTACGGAGTAAATAAAAGAAGCGGCAAAGTAACTCTTGTCGCTTCTTTTTTTGTCGCTTTGTCTTAAAAGAATCGTATTAAGAATTCCATTTCGCGTCTCTGGAGGAGGATCGTTTTTATGCGCCAGCCCTTCCAACTAGGCGTTTTCTAAGAGCCCAAATAAAATAAGGGACCCATTGAACAAATCCGTTGAAATCAGTTTTCTGATCAAATCATTTGAAACATTATTATTAGTTTTGTAAATATTTATTGACACACTTTTACTTGTTTCGTTACAATATCGTCAGCAAGAGGAACAAACTCTTGAAATGGAGGATTATCAAATGAAACTCAAATCCCTAAAAGCAAAATTCATGTGCCTGGCCTTAAGCGCCACCGCTTTATCCTCTTTAGCAAGCTGCGGAAACTCCTCAAGCGAAGAGCAAAGCATCGAGCAGAACTACCCTGAGCTCGCCGTGCACGAGAAAGCCTTGCTGGCTGAGGATGGAGGCAGTTTCATCGATAGCCTTCTCGATATCCTTAAAACCGCGGGGAAGACCACGATAAGCGGCACCATCTCTAGCCTTGCCAAAACAGGCATTAACATGTTCTTGAATGAACTCGGCTTTGACACCGAGTCCATCACGGACAAAAAGCTGGACCAGCTCTCCGCGAAGATGGATGAGCTCAAGGAGCTGATTGCCGCGGGTTATAGCAACATCACCCGCAAGATCGTTGAGATTCATAATAAGGAAGTCCTCGACAACCTCTTAGATAAAATCCAGGACGTGCGCTCCCCTGTCATCGCCCAGATGGCCGGCCTGGTCTCTCTTTCCGAGAAAGAGCTCGACGAAAGCTACGACAAGTCCAAACTCGCGAGCGAAAAAGAGAGCTTCTATAAAAATCTTAAGGAATTGAAGTTCGTCAAAGTCAGCGGCAATTCCCTTTGGTACGCCGCGGAGAACCTCGCCAACGCGATTCTCTCCCCTAGCCAAGCCGACCAATCCCTAAAGCTCTTCGATCTCTACGACGAGACCTTCGGAGCCTTAGAAACTTGGGACTATATGACCGTGGCACCACGCACCCAGTTCATCTCTTATCTAGCGATGCTAACAAACGGGCTTGCCGAGCTCGCCCAAATCGAAGCTTCTTACGAAGCCAGCGCTTATGATGAGCAGGACGCCAACTACATCGTCATCAAGACCGGCGTTGAAAACATGGCCAAAGCCGTCAATGCGCTCAACGAGGAATTCCAGAAGCAGCTCATCGCTCTTGATGAGATCAAGAAGGATCACGATGAAAGCAAACACATGGTCCACCGCACCAGAACTTCCGATGCCGAGGGCAATCTCGTCATCGTCAAAGACGCCCCCATCAGCTCGCGCTTATTCCCGATGTGCCCGGGCAACAGCGAATACAACTACTGCACCTTCACCCACAGCGAGGACAACAAGTTCGTCGATCTGAAGTACGGCCAGTGGTGCTATGACGAATACATTTACACCCTCGATGCCAGCGCCTATGAATACATCGGCAAAACCATCGTCGGAGAGTATGAGCAATACGTCAAATCCCTCGGTTATTCCAACTATACCGAATACACGATCAAGGATTATCTCAACGATATCGGCTTCGTCTGCTACGAAAAGCAGTATTACAGCCAGGTGAAAGGCTTCTATAGCCACGTCGCAGACGTCACATGGACGGAAAAGGAAGGCTTCCAAAACGACCATAATGGCTTGAAAACCTACTACACAAGCTTCCTCACCCACCAATGCGAAAACGAGTTGATCGATGAGGTGCAAACGTATACGGACTATATCTGGAGCTCCACTGAGTATCACCACAACTACGGGGATGCCGCAACCAGCTGGTACCTCGGCTTCATAAGGGCCGACGGCCTTGCCTTCCTTGGCAACGTGAACACCCTTCACATTGAATACGTGAACGGCAAAAACCTGCACAGTGGGACTTGGAACAGGCTTCTCAAGGGCTACTACTCTTGGAACAAAGGCAAAGGAAACATCCTTGGCTTCGTCGATAAGCACAAACGTTGATCAAAGTTTAGGGGCGGGAAACCGCCCCTTTCCTTTAATATATAGGTACATATATAAGACGTAACAAAATAAGCACGGATATGAATAATATCGTCCCCAACAAAATTTGTTTACCCTCATCTAGAACGTTAAGTATCTACCCATCGCAAGACCTTCAGATCAACTCGCTAGCAGTTTCAGTGAAAGAAAATTCCTGCGAATCCGACTAGCAAGCGATCGATCCAAAGAAGGAAATACCCGATTCTAAACGGCTTTCCAAAATTTCAAATTCGGTATACTCAATATTAGAAATTGAAACGTTTTTTATTTTTTGTTTCAAATTCTTGTTGCAATGTCATTAAAAAGGTTTAATATTTCCTCGTTCAGTTACAAACCGCTTTGTTAAGTAACTGTCTAAACGCTCATCGATACATTCAAACTAAAATCATTAACGATGAGTGAAAGGAGAACTATATGAAAAAATCACCCTTGCTTGGATTATCCGCCTTCGCCCTTTCTTTGCTTGCCCTCATGGGATGCAGCGCCAAAGGGGAAGCTTCAAAAAGCCAAAACGAGATTGTAGAGCAAACGTCTTTGCTCACTCCGGAAGCTAATCCCACCGCTTCCGCGAAAGCCTCCGGATTGGATATCCTTTTGCCCCATCAGCTCACCATCGTCAAAAACGACGGTTCCGAAATGGAGGCAAAGCTCTATACCGGGGCCGATATCGTCAAAAGCGTCTCGATCGAAAGAGAAGGCTACACCTTCGGAGGCCTTTATTCTGACGAGAAACTGACCCAGGAGATCAAAACGATGCCTTCTAGCGACAGCAAAGCCTACGTTTGGTGGAAAGAAGAGACGAAAGCCTCCAGCTTCAACTATGTCCAAAACCAAGACGGCGGAGTCACCATCACGAAATTCGTGGGCCTTGAGAAGAACGTCACCACCCCTTCTTACATCGCAGGCAAACCCGTGACGGAAATCGGGGAAAGAGCCTTCTTCAGCGAAGCGGACATGAAAGAAGTCCACATCGGGAATAACGTCACAAAAATCGATACCGACGCCTTCCTTGACTGCTGGGGGTTAGAGCATCTTTATCTCCCCAATACAGTCGTCGACATCGGCGAATGCGCCTTTATGGACTGCGTTGAACTAAAGGACATGGTCTTAAGCCGCAACCTCGTGCGTATCCAAGACTACGCTTTCAGCGGATGCGACGAAGTGAACAACGTCTTCTATGCCGGCTCGATGGAGGAATGGGGAAAAATCAACATTAGCGAAGTGGATAACGCCAACAAACGCATCCACGCCTGGGTCTCCTATTACTCGGAGAAAGAGCCCGAGGACCAGAAGCACGTCTATTGGCATTACGTATCCGGCGTACCGGAAACCTGGTTTGAGATCTATCGCTGAACCGCCGGGCAGTCTCTTAGGAAAACAAGTTCCATCTTAGCTAAGGGAAGCTGAATCCAAGACCACTTTGCCACCACTCAAGGAACTAACCCCAATAAAGACGGGAGTTAGTTCCTTTTTAACGTTTTTAGCCATACAAACGGCTTTAATTCCTTTATATCCAAAGGAGAAATCTTAAGAAAAGAGGCTCTTTTCTAGGCAAATCACTTCGCTTTAAAAATGGAATTGTGCTCAATATTCTCTTTTGTCTTTTACGAATTTAGATGTAAGCGCTTAAAGTGCCATAATTCACAGGTCAAAGGACCCCATAGTCCAGGAGTAAATTATGAACGCGAAGACAAAAGCATTGGCCTTGATGGCTCTCTCCCTTGGTCTCCCCTTAGCGGGACTTTCTTCCTGCGCCGGGCAAAGCGAAACCGTTTCCTCTAGCGTCATCACTTCGCATGGTCACGTCTACGAAACCGTAAGCGAAACGAAGGCGACCTGCACGGAAAAAGGCAAAAAGATGATGCGCTGCACCATCTGCGGCATAGAGACATGCGAAGTGACCCCCGCTTTAGGGCATGCTCTCGGCGAATGGGGCCAAAAAACTCCGGCCTCCTGCACCAAAGCCGAGGTCCTAGAGAGGAAATGCACCCGCGAAGGATGCAATGAGGCGGAAAGCAAAGAAGGCGAACCCGCATTAGGCCACCTTTGGGGAGAATGGGTCACGGAAGGAGCAACAATGACTAGAAAATGTCTTAGGGATGGCTGCGAGGAAAAGCAAGAGCAGCTCGCCCCGATGGTGAAGGTATTCGCTTTGGAAAAAGGGAGCTCCCCCTACACCAAAAACGTCGAGAGTTACCTTAGCGCCGAAGATCCTAACGTCGCCGATTATCCCTGCAATGACGAGGGGAACCAAGGCTACAAAGTGCGTTGGCTGAGTTCTTACGACGGAGTCACCTCCTACCGTATCGAATGCTCAAAGAGCGAGGATTTCGCTAGCGCGGAAATCACCACCGCGAGCGCTAACGCCACCGAAGCCTACGTCTTCAATTTGGAGAAAGCGGCCACTTACTATATCCGCGTTGTAGCCATAAATCCCGACGGTGAGCACATTTCTAACGTCACCACCTTCGAGACCTCTGATTTAGGCCCACGCCTCATGAAAATCGACGGCATCCATAATGTCCGCGACGTCGGAGGATACATGACTTCCGATGGAAGAACGCTTCAAGGGAAAATCATCCGCGGTGGCGCGCTTTCTCCTAGCACCTTCGAATCCTACAAAAACATCAACATCACCGAAGAAGGCAAGAAATACATGAGTGAGACGCTCAAGATCAAAACCGACTTCGATCTCCGCCTAGCCTCGGAGAACCGCGCTCCAGGCACCCCAGAGGACTCCGGTCTTACCGAAAGCCCGATCCCCAATGCGAATTTGGAGTATTACGGGGCCAATGGCTACGAGTCGATCTTCAGTGAGAAAGAGACCGTCCGCAAGATTTTCTCCGCCCTTTCCGATGAAACCCGCTACCCTGTTTACATGCACTGCACCGGCGGAGCAGACCGCACCGGCACCTATTGCTTCCTCATTAACGCCCTCCTAGGCGTCAGTGAGAAAGAGCTCATCCACGATTACGAGTACACTTCCTTCTCCCTCTATGGCGAGAGGAACTCCAAGACTGATGAACCCTACCACTTCAAAAAGACCCTAGAGAAGATAAAGTCCGATTACGCAGGGGACACTCTTCAAGAGAAGACGGAGAGCTTCCTCAAAAGCGTCGGGGTCACCGAGACTGAGATCTATAACATCAAAGCCATCATGCACGGTCAGCCCACGAAAGAAGAAGAAAAGCCAACTCCAGTCACGTATAACCCCGCGTTCGACTTCAATTCTGGAAGCATTACTCTAAACTCTTCTAACCCCACCGCCACAAGCACTTTAGGCGGATACGACGGGCAAATCTACTCCCTCAAAGTTCAAGAGGACATCTCTGGATCGGGTGGACTCCATCTCTACATCGGGAGCTATGGATATTATCTAAGAGGCAGCTGCGTGCGTTACAGCCACATCACCGATGCGGGCTACAGCGAATATTACGTTGATGGCAAGCGCGAAGCCTACGAAGGCGCCCCCTCTAACGCCTCTTTAAGCGATGGAACGATCCTTGGCCTGTCCGCCACAGTCAAGGACGACAGCACAATGACTCTTGCTATCTACCAAGAAGGACAGCTTATCGTTTCGCATGACTATCCGCGCGTGAGCGATGAGATCAGCTCAGAGAACGCAAAGTTTGTTGCCTCGATCAACACTGGCCACGTCTCTAGCTGCACCCTTTCCTCTCCAAACGAATAAAATTCCCGCATCATCGAGAAAAACCGCATTTTGCTTCAAAAAGCAAAATGCTTTTTCTCATCTAAGCATGTCAAGTGGGGTTTTCTTTTGCTTCCTTATAATCGTTTCAGATGTTAATGTCCTTTCAGTGCATTAAAAAGGATAAAGGCCAACGAAAGACATCGAATACTATATGAAGATGTCCCCACTCCATTCAGGTTGCGGAAGACCCTTACGAGGGAGGATACGTGATTTCTTTTCCCGATTTAGTGGGATGCCTGACTTGCGTCGATAAATTCGAAGACATCGTTCCCATGGCGGAAGATGCAAAACGATCTTGGATGGAAGCGGTTTTGGAGATGGGACAAAAAAATTCCAGAACCCTCTTATCTGGAAAAGTGTTCAGGCCATTATGTCTTAAGAATTTCAAAGCCTCTCAACCGTTCTTTGGCGAAACACGCCAAAAAGGAAGGCATGAATCTCAATCGATATTGTTCCTATCTTTTGGCCACTGCAGACGCGCACTACCCACCCATCTCGGAAAATATGCCCAAAGAAAACGAAAACACCTTCGAAGAAAGGTCCAAGCCAAAAACGGCTTAATGTGTTTTTGCGAGTAAGCTCCGAAATACAAATTGCCTTCGAACTTTCTCAGCCATTGTAAACCTCTCAAAGATCCTGGCTTGCTCTTCAAATCCAGTTCGAAGCCACTATGAAGAAGGCGGAATCCCAAAACTTTGATTTTAGGAAGATAAAGCCTTGAAACAAAAATCTTTCCCATACGCCTAAATTACTGGCATCGAAAAACCAAACGCAAGGCTTTCAAACATTATTTTTGTTTGAAACTAAATCAAGACAGCAAGAACTCAAGGTCGTCTTTGCCGATATTGGAGGAGCTTACCCCACCTAAAATCGAGGTGAGCTCTTTCTTTTTCTTTTGGAGAGCAAGCACCTTCTCTTCGACCGTCTGTTCGCAGACGAGGCGGAATATGGAGACGTTCTTGTTTTGCCCGATGCGGTGAGCCCTAGCAAAAGCCTGCTCCTCCGCGGAGAGATTCCACCACGGGTCTAGAAGGAACACGGTATCGGCCCCGATGAGGTTAAGCCCAGTCCCCCCTGCTTTCAAAGAGACGAGCATCACCGAGTCCTCGGGGTCCTCATTGAATTCCTTCGCCATCGCGATTCTTTCCTCGCTGCTGCTCGCCCCATAGAGGAAGCCATGCTTGATGCCCTTCTCTTTGAGCTTGCCTGAAACGATCTCCAAAGCCTTCGTGAAGCTAGAGAACACCAAAGCCTTATGCCCAGAAGGCAAAAGCTCATCTAGCGAATCCATCAGGTAATCGAATTTGACGGAATCTCCCCCGCTTTCGAGGAAAAGAGAGGGGGCGACGCAGATCTGGCGGAGGCGCGTAAGCGCGGCCAAGATGGCGATTCTGTTGCCATCTCCTAGCTTCAGCTCGCCTCTAGCAAGCGCCAAATAGGCCTCGTAGGTCTTCCTTTGTTCCTCTCCAAGAGAGAGGTAGACGTTGCTTTCTTGTTTCTTGGGGAGATCGATGCAGACCTGGTCTTTGGTGCGTTTCAATAGGAACGGCGTGATCTTGGCCTCGAGCCTCTTTCTCTTCTCGCTGGAAACGAATTCCCCAACCCCGTATTCAGCCCGGAACTTGCTGTATTCGGGGAAATAGCCGGGGAGAAGGAAATCGAAGATCGACCAAAGGTCAAGAAGGCTGTTTTGGATGGGGGTGCCGGTGAGGGCGATCCTGCAGTTAGCCTGCAGTTCCTTCACGGCCTCGCTTTTCTTCGCTGAGGCGTTAGAAATCATCTGGGCTTCATCAAGGACAAGGCAAGCGAACTTCTTTCCTTTGTAGAAAGAGATATCGTTCCTAAGCGAATCGTAGCTAGCAACGTATACCTTGCCGTCTTTCTTGATGCCTTTGATGGCTTCTTCCCTAGGCTTAGCCCCCATCGAGAGGACAATAACCTCTTGCTTAGGGTTAAACTTCGCGAATTCCTCTTTCCAGTTGTATAGAAGCGACTTCGGGGCGACCACTAGACTTGGGAGATTGCTCTTGTTGAGCGATAAAAACGCGATGGTCTGCAAAGTTTTGCCTAAGCCCATCTCATCTCCTAGGATTCCTCCTAGATGATGCTTGGCGAGGGTTTTCATCCATTGCACCCCGCCTTTTTGGTAAGGACGGAGCAGTTTCTCGATTTCTGGATCGAGGTCTTTAAGAGACGTCTTCGAGTAATCGAGGACCTCTCCCAAAAGCTCTTTGAGGTCATCGTCTAAGGCTAGTCCCTCCTCTTGGAAGGAAGAAAGGCGGAGAGCCAAAGGAAGAGAAAGATGGTTCTCCCTAATGGAATTCATCTCTAAGAAAAGCTCTCCCGCGAGGGTGTTCTCTAGGCTCTGCAGATTCAGATAATTCCCCTTCACGAGGATGTATTTCTTCTTCTTTTTGTAGGCGGAGGCGATTTGCTCTAGTTCCTCGATCGAATAGCCTAGCGAGGCGCAGGAAAGATCGAACCAGTCCCCATGACCTTTCAAGGAGAAGCTGAGCTTCGGGACGGGTTTGATGTGGACTTTGGAAAGCTGCTCGTCAAGGTAGAAAGCGCAATGGGAGTTCAAGACGGAGAGGTCCTCGGAAAGAATGTTGAGGATCTCTTCCTCCTCTTTGATCTCCCCTTCTTCTTTTAGATGCAAAACGCTTAGGCAAGAAAGGAAGTTGTCTCTTCTTTTCCTATTTATGTTTGAGACCCCAACATAAGTGCCAACGTCCACTTTCTCATTGCAGACGTAGTATTCGCTATGGCAAAGAAGGCCGCCTTTCTCTCCCCAGCTGAGGTAAAAGGAGATCGAAGGGATGTCCTTCCCGTTCTCGTCTTTCCTATCCTCCAAGTAAGGGGCAAGAGAATCCCCTAATTCCTTCCCAAGGCTAGCGAAAGGGAAGTCAGGATGAGTCAAAACGAACTTGAAGTAACTCTCTATCGGCTTCGCCCTAAAGGAAAGGAGGAAGCACTTCGCCTCGCTTCTTAAGACATAAAAAGCCATATGGGAGCCAAAATAGGGCTCTCCTCCCAAAGGAAGAGGAGGAATGAGTTCATACGAGCCCCCTTCGTTTCTTGATAGTCTTGCTTCTTCTAAAGGAGGCACCTCCAGCAAGGTCCCTAAGAAAGAGATCTCCTCCCCTTCCAATAACATCAGCAAGGGGTTCAGGTCATCCTCCTTGATCTTGAGGCAATCCTCCACCCCGTTCCGGTTCAGACATCTCGCAAGAAGCTTCTCAAGGAACCTCTCTTGCCTGGGGGTGGCTTTGAAATCGAGCTCCCCGGAAAGGAAGCTGACCCTCTTCCTCTCCGCGTAGGCGTTGAGGATGGTGCTAGGGTCGCTTAGTTTCTTCCTCTTCCCGTTGTCATTGAGGTAGAACCTCACCTCATACGTGTTGAAGCTCCCCTTCTCAAAGGAAAAGTTCAGCAAAGACGGCTTTTTCTTAGGGACGCTAGGCAAAAGGGAAGAGAGCTCTTCCTTGAAGGAAGATAGCTCTTTATAGGCATTGGAGAGGCTCTGCGCCTCCTCATAGCTAAGCGAGGCGTCCTCCTTCAAAAACGAGGCGTCCTCCGCGTAGCTACTTGAAAGCTCTTCCTCGCTCATCTTGCTTTCCTTTAAGGCGAGGTAATAGGCCAAACAAAGCCCTTCTTCCTTCGCTTGGCTAGGGAAAAAAGGATTCGGGACGATGCTCTTCCCGGAGTCGATAGAGAAAGAAAGGTAATCCCCTTCTTTCGTATAAGCCTCATAGAGCAGGGTCTTCGTGGGCTTAGAAAGAGAGTAAACAATCGTGAATTCGTTGTTTTTGAGGCGGGAAAGAAGGCCCATGGCCGCCTTGCTTTTGGCAAGATAGCCTCTGATCTCGCCTAGTTTGTTCTCACCTAATCTAGCTAGATACATGCTTATTCCCCCTTCCTTTTGAATCCTTGCTTGGACAGCAAGTCGTATTGCTCCAATAAGGAGAGATACCTCGCCCTAGAAGCAGGCGTCCTCTTGGATAGCTTCTTCGTTTCATCATCCATTAAATGCCCCGCTAAACAAGAGAAGGCTTCGAAGCAATCCCAGATGGCTTTTTCTTCCTCTTTGCTGATCGTGAGTTTCTTTAAGGTCAGAAGTAACTTCGAGGTCAGGACGTTCTGATAGGAATAGGAAGAGAGCTCCTCCTTCAGGCAAGGAAAGTCGCTCAGCATGAAGAAAGCGATGTCGCTTTCTTTCCCTTTGCCTAATAAGAAGGCAAAGGGCAGGCGCATCTTGCTGTTTGCTAGGCTAGCAAGGAGCTCGTTCCCCTTCTCTAGCTTCTCCTCTTCGCTTAGCCCCTTGTAATAGGAGCATAAGGTCGGGAAATCCCCTCCCCCGACCCCGAAGCAGCGTTTATAGCAAGACAAGGCAAGGGATACCTCCCCTTCTCTCTCTAGTTCCTTCCCTAGCTTCTGCCAGGATTCGCTAGGCAAAGAGGCATTGGGGTTCTTCGCGAGCAAGGCGATCCCGTCTTTGTCGCTTTTCTCGAGCAGCTCCTCGCTTAAAGGCAAAAAGCCATGGAAACGGAAATCCGCCTGGCAAAGAAGATGCAAGGTGAAGGGAGGAAGCAAAGCAAGGAGCTTCCCCTCCTCTTTCTCATAAAGCCTAAGGAGGTCATAGCTCCTCCCATTCGTGAGCCCCGCTTCAAAACGTTCAAGGCAGCAAGAGGAGAAAACGGGGGAAGAGAAAGAGGCAAGGTAAAAGGATTTCCTCGCCTGGGAAGACAAAGTCGAAGGGATCTCGCCGAAAAGAAGGCCCTTCTCCTCCTCGCTTAAGGGCAACTCCTCAAGCATCGGCACCAAAAGGAAGCCGACCTTGCTGTCCCCGAATCCCGAATAGCCCGTATAGGAAGAGAAGATGAGCTTAAGGCAGGAGATCGCTTCCTTCCCTTCCCATTTCTCCTCACTTTGCCTGCTTTTGTATTCTTTCAAAGCCCTCTTCAAGTAGGGAAGAGAGGAGAAGCCTCGGCTCACCAAGGCCTTCAAAAACAAGGAAAAGCCTTCTTGACCGCCTAAGGAATAGCCTCCCGTCTCTTTCTCTAATTGCAAAAGAAGCGCGGCGAGATGGACGCAGGGGGCCGCTAAGCTCCCTTTGCAGGAGCATCTAGCGCTATTAAGCAGATCGTTCGCGCCGAAATCAAGCCGGCAGGCGTAGCTCTGCCCATTCGAGTAAACGTTCCCGTGCGCTTCCTTCGCACCTTCGTCAAATAGGGTCAAGGATACGTTTCCTTGCTCGACGAGCGATTTCGCCTCCTCGAGGATGCTCTCTTCGAACAGCGCGCGGCTAGAAGAGTATGGGCTGCCTTTTTTCTTTTGCATAATCGCCTTAGTATAGCGCGATTTTCATCCTAGAAAGCAAGGAAAATGCATCAGGACCCCAAGGAAAGGAAAAACCTCGCCCAGGAAGCAAGGAATTCGAGAAACTGTCTTGCAAAGAAAAAAGGCGGCCAGGCCGCCTATAGGATCAATCCTCGTCGTTTATCATTCCCTTGAGGAAGTTCGGGAGGATCTTATCCTTGATGTCTTCTTCGTTCTCTCCGCTTTGCTTCTCGCTGTTCTCGACGTCGTGGAGAGCCTGCTCCTTGACGGAAGCGACGCCGCTGCCGGCGTCCTCCCGATTGAGGGGGGTGTATTTAGGAACGCTAGTGAAGTCGTAGTCTTCCGAGAAGTCAGATGCGATGACCGAAGCCACCATCGTGTCTTCGTAGGCGGGGTTGATCGAGACGCCGAACATGATGTCGACGTTGCTCCCCGCGGCTTCGGAGATCCTCGTCGCGCATTCCTGCGCGTCGAAGAGGCAGACGTTCGTCCCCGCGGTGATGGAGACGATGAGCTTCCTCGCCCCGGAGATCGAAGCCTCAAGAAGAGGCGAGTTGATGGCGTTTTCCGCGGCCATCATCGCCTTGTCTGGCCCAGTGCCCGTGCCAAAGCCGATGAGGGCGAGGCCAGAGCCTTTCAAGGTGGCCCTGACGTCTGCGAAATCAAGATTGATCATCGCCGGGCGGAGAATGAGGTCAGTGACGGTCTGGACGGATTGGGCGAGGACCCTGTCGCTTTCCGCGAAAGCGTCGTTCACGGGGCATTTGCCGGAAGAGGAGAGGAGCTTGTCGTTGCTCACGATGATGATCGAGTCCACCGCGTCTTTGAGCTCATTTAGTCCCGTGACGGAGTTCCCGATCCTTCTTTTGCCTTCGAAGGTGAAGGGCCTAGTGACCACCGCCACCGTAAGCGCCCCTTCTTCTTTCGCGATTGAGGCCACGACTGGCGCAGCGCCAGTCCCAGTGCCTCCGCCCATGCCGGCCGCTATGAAAACGAGGTCTTTGCCTTTGACGATCTCTCTTATCGTCTCGGTCGACTGCAGAGCGGCTTCTTTGCCTACCGCGGGGTCTCCCCCGGCGCCTAAGCCGGAAGTGACCTTCTCGCCAAGCACCCTGCGGTTGCCTGACTTCGAAGTAGCTAGAACCTGCTTATCGGTGTTGAGCACCCAGAACTCGACGTCTTGGATGTTGTCGATCATGCGGTTGACCGCGTTATTGCCCGCGCCGCCGACGCCGATGACGACGATCTTGGCGACGGGCTCGAAATTATCTAAATCCATGGAATCGGACATGATGGTTCTCCTTTATAAGGTGTCTTCTTGGGCGGAGCTTCTCCTCTCGCCCTTCTTTTCTTTCTTTTCGCTCGTCCTCGTTACCGAGGCGACGCCACGCTGGTTGTCTTCCATCGAGCCGGAATAATGGCTCGCGGCGATGACCATGCCTAGGCAAGCGGCGAATTCCCGCGCGTCTGCGCCTAGATAGCTTTGGCTTGGGAAATAAATCTTGTGGCTAGGCCAATAGGAGGCGAAGAAATGGGTAAGTCCCTCGAGCTTGCTGCCCCCTCCGGTGAGCACCACTTCGATGTGGGTCAAATCGCTCGCGCTCTCGTTCTCTAAGGCGCTAAGCACGCCGTTCATCTTGCCGAAGTAATCCTTGAAGAACTCCTCAAGGGCATCGTTGAAATCCTGCTGGGTGAATTCCTCCTCTAAGAGGCTCCCCTCCTTGATCCCTTTGCCTATCGCGGGCAAGAAGGCGCTTTCGCGCGTGGAGTAGCCGAAGATCCTCTTGAGGTTCTCGGCCTCCTCGAAGGAGATCCCGAACCTCGAAGCGAGGAAATCCGTGAGATTCGCCCCGCCTTGGTAGAGGAACTGGGAGCGGATCGGGGTGGTGTTGCCCACGAGGGTGAAGGCCGTGTACCTCTCGCCGATATCAAGCAGCAAGTAGGTTTTCGGAAGGGTCTCATCCTGCGCGTAAAGAAGGGTCTCGCAATAAGGGGCGACCGCCGATTTCTTGATGCGGAGGTTGCATTTGTTGGCGAGCGCGCTGTAATCCGAGGAAACGACGTTAGGCAGCGCATACATGAATAGATCCGCCTCAATGAAGTCGCTTTGCATCCCTAACGGGGGATTCTTGTAGACGCTCTTGTCGCTTAAGGTGAAGCTCGTGGGGATGATGTCCACCACCTCGATCCCCGCGGGGAAGTTCTGATTCTTGCCAAGCTGGATGAGGTTAGCCACATCGAGCTTGCTCACCTTTTTGTCGGGGCTAGAGAGGACGGTCGTCTTCCGCGATTGATAGATCTTGAGTCCAATCGGGGAAAGGACCAAGCAGACTTCGCTCAGGTTGACGTCGAGCTTCATCGCATCGTCCCTGAAATGGACAAGCGGGGTGAGGGCCTCGATGAGCCCTTGCTCATCTCGAATCACCCCGTTTTCGATGAGGCCTGTTGGCAAAGCGCGTTTGGCGCTATAAAGCACGACGGGCCTTTCCCCCAGGCAATATCCGATGAGGAGCTTGACCTCATTGCTCGTTATTTCAAAGCAGGCGCATTTCTTCGTTTCCATCGAGGTATATTGTAATATACCTAACTTCTTCTTTCTAGATGTCACTTTAGAAATTTACTCGTAGTCTTTTAGTAGTTTTTTGGCATATTTTGAACTTTAAGAATAGTTCGACCACCACTGCGTTTTTTTCTTCATTCTGTGGGCTTCGTTCTTGATAAAACGCATTTATACTTGCGACAAAAAAAGCGCGCTTTGGCGCGCCTAGTTTGTCTTCCTTGGTCAGAAGGCGTAGGTAAGAAGGGAGGCTTCGCTAGTCTCATTCGTGGCCGGCTCCTCGCTTTCGTGGACCTGCTGAGCCTCCGCCTGAGCGACGCTCACACCATACGTGATGAGGATCGGGGCGGCGGTAGATAGCCCTGCGGCGAGGGCGAAAAGAGAGAGGCGCATCGCGCGTCTTACCCTGTAATAGGCTTTCTTGTGACCGGTTTTGTAGAGTTTGTCTTTCATGGATTCTTGGTCCTTTCTTTTATCTTTTTTCTAATACGCGGAGCTTCGCAGAGGCTGAGCGACGGTTCTCCTCGAGCTCCTTCTCGCTTGGGAGGATGGGCTTTCTGAAGGGGAGAGTGTAAGGGAGCTTTTCTTCTCCAGGAAGGGAGATCGCGTGGCGGTCGACCTTCGGAACGGTGAGTTCCTGGAACGCCTTCTTGACGAGGCGGTCATCGGTGGACATGAAGGTGATGATGGCTAGCCTTCCCCCGCTTCTAAGGAGGGTCGGACCGTCTTTCAGAAGAGCCTTCAGGGCGTCTTCCTCTCCGTTCACTTCCATGCGGAGAGCCTGGAAGACTTGCTTCGCGGGATGGCCCTTCTTGCGGAGGTCCTTCTCGCTTTTGCTCGCCTTGATGATGTCGACGAGCTCGAAGGTGGTGACGATCGGCTTCTTGGCTCTGGCCTTCACGATGTTTCTAGCGATACGCTTAGAATCTTTCTCTTCCCCATATTCGAAGAAGATCTTCGTGAGTTGCTCTTCGCTGTAAGTGTTCACCACTTCATAGGCCGAGAGAGCCTGGCTTTGGTCCATCCTCATGTCTAGGCGCGCGTCTTCTTTATAAGAGAAGCCCCTGCTTCCCTCATCGAATTGAGGGCTAGAGACGCCTAGATCTGCGAGGATGCCATCGACTTCGGCGATCCCCAATTCGCTTAGCCTTTCTTTAAGACAAGCAAAGTTGCTGCGGATCAAGGTGAAGTTCTTGCCAACCCCTTCTAGCTTGGCCCTGCTCTCCTTCATCGCCTCTTCGTCGAGGTCGAAGGAATAGAGATGGCCTTGCTTGGCTTTGGAGAGGATAAGAGAGCTGTGCCCAGCCCTGCCAAGCGTGCAGTCGACGTATACGCCATCAGGCTTCACCTGCAGCGCGTCCACCGCTTCGTTCAGCATTACTGGGTAATGGTTTCCCATCTTAGTGGCTCCTTTCCGCCAAAGCTTCGTAGTTCCTGCCGTTTCTTAGGAGGTAAGAGGCATAAGCTCCCGCGTCCCATAGCTCCAAGTGGTCGATCACCCCGATGAGGGTGACTTCCTTTCCGATCGCGTAATCCTTCAAGAGGTCTTTCCCTAGGAGGACGCGGCCCACGGAGTCAATCGGAAGCTTCTTCATCGAAGAGGCCGCGAGACGAACGTAAGCACGGTTGTCAGGATCGGTGTAGCTAAGAGAGGCAAGCTTGTTGAGCGCCTCCTGGAAGTTGTCTTCCCGGTAGATGCTCACGCATCCTTCGAAGCCCTTCATGATGTAGAGGGTCTCGCCTGGGGCGATTCCTAATTCCCTGGGAAGCATGAGCCTCCCTTTCGGATCGAGGTTGCGGGAATAGGACCCAAAGAACACGTTTACCACTTTTTACCACCTCGGCACCACAATGTTACATTCTGTAAGAAAAGGTGGCAAACACTTTTTGCGAGATTATCGAAAAAAGATGCTAAGAAATGCAAGGACGTCAATAAAACGGGGCATAAAGAAAAGTTGGAGAAAGAAGGTAACCGTAATCAAGAATTTCCGAAAAAACATTGGATTTTTCTTTTCGACCTTGCTAAATTTCTCCCCGTCAACGAGTAGCATCCTTGCGTAAGTCCGGTTGATCACTGGCCTTACGCTTTTTGTTTGTTTCGGCCGGGGAAAGGATTTCTTTATGGACGATTCAAAGCAAAACAAAATGGGAGTGGCTTCCCTAGGGAAATTATTCTGGAAGATGGGTCTTCCCATGATCGTCTCGATGGTGCTGCAGGCTCTTTATAACGTGGTCGACAGCGTCTTCGTCGCGAACATCGAAGGAACAGGCGCCCTAGCGAATGAGGCTTTGACCTATGCCTTCCCCATCCAGATTCTTATCATCGCCGTCGGAGTTGGGACCGGGGTTGGAATAAACGCCCTGCTTTCAAAAAGCCTAGGCGAAGGAGACAAGGAAAAAGCGAGCAGAGTCGCGGGGAATGGCATCTTCCTCACCCTCATCATTTACCTTATTTTCCTGATTTTTGGCCTATTCGGCTCGCGTTGGTTCATATCCTTATTTAGCAAGGACGAGCAAATAGTCCAGATGGGCGGGAACTATCTGATGATTTGTTCCAGCCTTTCCTTGGGCTCCATCGGCTTTGCGATTTATGAAAGATTCCTCCAATCCACGGGAAAGACGATGTGCAGCACGATCGCCCAAATCTCTGGCGCTCTCATCAACATCGTCTTCGATTACGTCTTCATCTTCCCCCTCAATATGGGCGTGGAAGGCGCGGCTTGGGCGACCATCTTCGGCCAGCTGGTCTCTTTGGCGATTGCGATGCTCTTCCACTATCTTGCCAACAAAGAAATCGGAGGAAGCCCAAAATACATCCGTCCAAGCTGGGCTTTGATCAAAGGAATCTACTCAATCGGCTTTTCGGCGATGATCATGCAGGGTCTACTCTCCCTTATGATGGCCGGCATGAACATCATCCTTGGCTCTTCTAGCGCGGACAGTCTCATCCTCGTGGGCAGCTTCGGAATTTATTACAAGATCCAACAGGTTGCCCTCTTCTCCTGCTTTGGCCTTTCGAACACGATCATCACCATCCTCTCCTTCAACTACGGGATGAAAGACAAGGAACGTTCATTGGCGTGCGTGAAATACGGGATTCTCGACACATTTATCGTAACCGTCATCATCACGGCTCTCTTCGAGGCTATCGCCTATCCCTTGTCTAGCCTCTTCGCTTTGTCGGGAGGCAGCTCAAGCGAGCTCATCCCCGTCTGCGAGAAAGCGGTGAGAATCGCTTCGATCGGCTACATATTCATGGGCTTCAATGTCGCGGCTCAAGGCGTGTTCCAGGCGCTCCGCTACGCCTTTAGGCCCTTCTTGACTGCCTTGCTTAGGCTCGTGGTCTTCGTTTTCCCAATCGCCTACCTCTTCACTTTATCTCCTAATGTGACTGAGATTGTCTGGTGGAGCTTCCCCATCGCGGAAGTTTTGACCGCGATCGTCTCTTTCTTCTTATTAAGGGACGCCATCAAAAAGAAAATCGGCGTTTTGGAAGCGAAATCCTCCGCAAAGTAAGTCTCATCCTTATCGTTGAACTTTTTATTCATCAAATATTCTTGCTAGTTTTTTAAAGTTTCTTTGCCTATCTTCTTTAAGTAGATTTTTTCGCGAAAGAAAAGCCGCGGCTAAGCGGCTTTTCGTTTTTCTTCAGGCGTAGTCGTCAGGAATCGCGTCGAATGGGGATTCGCTATTCTCGGAGCTTGCCTCTTCTTCGGTTAGGAAGCGGCAGTCATCTCCTCCGTCAGGAAGCTTGCTTCCCTCCGCGTGAGGAGAGACCGGCACAAGGGTCTTCGTGATCTTATGCGCGAGCTCCTCGCTTTCTAGGAAAGTCCCCGGGAAAACATACCCTTCCCCTTCTTCCTCGAAGGAAGAGAGGATATCGATGTCCCCTTCGTCTTCAAAAGAAGAAGAGAACTCTTTCGCGGTTCTGCCATCTGCAAGAATCCAATTCCCTGAAACGCGGTAACTGCATCTTAGGCGATCGTCCTCATCATAGAAGCTAGCCTCGAAACGGCAACTAGGGATCTCGATAAGAGGATATTCCTTCTCGCAGTCGCCCCGCGAGAAGGAATAGGTTTCGTCTAGCTCGATCGGCTTAGAGGGTCTTACCTGGCTCCGGTAGATCCTCATTGCCTGACCTCGGCGCCGAATCTGGCCTTGATGGAAGAGAGCACGTGGTCGGTCGCGGCCTTGATCTCCTCGTCTTTGAGGGTCTTCTCCTTGTCGAGGAAAGTGATCGTAAGGGCAAGAGATTTCTTGTTCTCGGCGATCCCTTCGCCTTCGTAGACGTCGAAGACGGAAACCTTATTCACCAGCTTATCGGCTTTCTTGATTTCCTTCGCGAGGTCTTCGTAGGTGACTTCTTTCGGAAGCACAAGAGCGAGATCGCGACTCACCGCGGGGAATTTCGAAGGGGCCTCGGCTTTTGGAAGCGAGGTCTTCATATCAAGGAGAGAAGCGAGGTCAAGCTCGAGGACCACCGCATTCTTAAGCCCGTATTCCTTCTTCGCAAGAGGATGGAGCTCCCCAAGGAAGCCGACGATCTTCTTGCCGGAGACTAGAAGAGCGCTTTTGCCGGGATGGAGCTCATTGCCACCTAGGTTCCAAGGTTTGAAGGAGACTCTGTTGGTCCCTAGCCCAAGGAGATCGAGGATCCCTTCGGCGAGGCCTTTCGCGTCATAGAAATCGAAATCCCTTCTCTTCAGTTCGCCCCACTCATTCTTCGCGCCGAAAAGGACAACGCCAAGATAACGGGAGGAGAGTCCTTTCGCATCGACGTCGCTGATCTCGAAGAAGGCTCCGTCTTTGCTTTGCCTGGCCGCGTTATAGGAAGCGGCCTTCAAGATGCTGTGGACCACTTCTTTCCGAACGGCTTCATGCTCATCGGTCATCGGGTTGGAGAGGATATAAGGCTCGACGTTAGAGATGTAATTGAACTTGCCGACTTCTTTTTTAGAGACAAGCGTGTAAGTGAGGACTTCGCTCACACCCTGTCCGAAAAGGTAATGCCTGATCTCCCTTTCTTTGGTTTGGGAGGGGGTAAGCCCCTGGCAAGAAAGGCGCGTTTCAGGAAGAGTGCTAGGAACGTAGCCATAGCCCAAGATACGGATGACTTCTTCCGAGATGTCGGCCTTCCCATCGATGTCGATGCGGTAGCTAGGGACGGTAAGAACGAAAGTCTCGCCCTTCTCTTCCACCTCAAAACCATCGCGGACAAGGACGTTTTTGACTTCTTCGAAGCTAAAGGAAGTGCCAAGTCTCGAATTGATGTAGCCTAGGCTAACCTCGATGAGCTTCTTCTCGTGTTTCAAGGTGTCGTAGTTCTTGACCTCATAGATCTCCTCAGCGCCGCAGAGGGATTTTAGATAATGCGCGGCCATCTTCTGGACGTCGAGAGCCTGATCGGGGTTGATGCCCTTGCAGTAACGCATGGAGGAATCGCTAGAAAGCCCAATCCTGTTGCTCGTATGACGGATGCTCGCGTAGGCGAAGTTGGCGACTTCGACGATGATGTTCTTCGTGTTCTCGTCGACCCTGCACGCATCCGCGGTCATGATGCCGGCAAGGCACATCGGCTTGCCGCCGCTAGTGACGAGCAAGTCGCCTTTCTCTATATGGTAGGTCTTCCCATCCATCGCAAGGAAATCGCCTTCGTAATCATCGACCACGATGAGCTCGTCTTTGGGAAGCTTGTCCGCGTCATAGAAATTGACGGGCTGGCCAGAAAGGAGCATCACGAGGTTCCCAGCGTCGACGGCAGCGCTTAGGCTCCTGATGCCAGAAGCGTTAAGCAAAGAGGAGATTTCTTTTGGCGATGGGCCGTTTTTGATGCCATTGACCCTCATCGCGGAGAACTGAGGACACTTCGGGGTGTTCGATCCGACGACGAAGTTGTCTTTCTTGTTTGAAAGAGGCTCGTACTCAGGGAGATTCAAAGGAAGCTCCTCAAGGCAAGAGACTTCTCTAGCGATGTTATTTAGCGCATAAAGGTCCGGCCTATTAGGCAAGACGGAGACGTCGATCACGACGTCATCTAACCCAAGATAGCCTAGGACGTTGGTCTCTCCGACGGGGGCATCCGCAGGGAGTTCCTCGATGCCGGCGCACTGAGAATCGCTTAGATATTTCTTGTCGACGCCTAGCTCTAGGAGCGAGCAGCACATGCCATCGCTCTCGACCCCTCGAATGACGGAAGGAGTGATCGTCCCGCCAGGGAGCTTCGCCCCATTCGTCGCGACGATGACGTTAAGTCCCTCTCGCGCGTTAGGAGCGCCGCAGACGATCTGATGGACGCCGTATTCCTTACCTTCGTCCACCTCGAGGATATGGAGATGGTCCGAATCCGGATGGGCCTTGCAGGAAAGGATGTGGCCGATGACGAGGCGGTCCCCGCTAGCCATATGCTCAATCCCTTCGACCTCCGCGCCTGCGAAAGTCAATTTATCCGCGACTTCCTCGGGTGTTTTGCCTTCAAGAGGAAGGACGCTTTTCAAATAATTCCAACTGGTTTTCATTGCCTTATCCTCACTTTCCGGAGAAATCCTTAAGGAAGCGGACGTCGTTTTGATAGAAACGTCTGATGTCGTCCACCCCATAGCGGAGCATGGCGACTCTTTCTACGCCGACGCCAAAAGCGAATCCGCTCCACTCCTCTGGGTCATAGCCGCACATGGATAGAACCTTGGGGTTCACCATCCCAGCGCCAAGAATCTCGATCCACCCCGTGTCTTTGCACATGGAGCAGCCTTTCCCTTGGCAGTTGAAGCAAGAGACGTCGACTTCGACGCTAGGCTCAGTGAAAGGGAAATAGGAGGAACGCAATCTGATTTCTCTTTTCTCCCCGAACATCTTCTTCACGAAGAGTTCGAGGGTGGCTTTTAAATTCGCCAAAGAGATGTTCTTGTCCACCACTAATCCCTCGATTTGGGCGAACTGATGGGAATGGGTCATGTCGTCATCGTCTCTGCGGTAGGCTTTGCCAGGGCAAATCATCTTGATGGGGGATTTTCCTTCCTTGGACACCATCGTATGGGCCTGCGCGGCGCTCGTCTGGGTTCTTAATAAGGTCTCCGCGTCGAAATAGAAGGTATCCTGCATATCCCTAGAAGGATGGTCCTTCGGGACGTTAAGCAATTCGAAGTTATAATGATCGCTTTCTACGTCCCTTCCGCTTACGACTTCGTATCCCATCGAAAGGAAGATGTCCTCCACCTCATCGATGACTTGATAATAAGGGTTCTTCCTGCCGGAGAGGCTGCCTCTGCCAGGCAAAGAGATGTCGATCTTCTCGCTAGAAAGCTTTGCCTCTAGCTTCGCATCTTCGAGTTCCTTCTTCTTGCTTTCGTAGAAAGCGATGATCTCGCCCTTCACTTCGTTCACCGTCTTGCCGAAGGCGGCTTTCTTGTCGTTAGGGACGTCCCTAATGAGGGACATTAGCCCCATCGCCTTGCCTTTTTTTGAAAGGTAGGCGTTATAAAAGGAAGAAAGGCTAGCTTCGTCGACGACGTTAGCTTCCTCTTTCCGCGCTTCTTCCAGGACGGAAAGGGCTGTTTCGATTGGATCCATAAGTGCTCCTTAAATAAAAAAGACGGCAGTAGGAACGGAAGTTTCCGCGGTGCCATCCCACTTCAATCTATATAGCGATATAGGTTGCTCTCTTTCCCGATAACGGCGGGCCCGGGGAGGTCACCCTCCCGTCCTCTGCGGCGAATTCGCGGATCCCTTCTGGGACGGTCTCACTGCTCGTCCCTCCCTTTGTTCCAGGATTGCTCCGTTACTGCTCCGCTTCTACGGACTTGTTCATTTTAGACCCCTCCACCCCTTTTTCAAAGAAAAAGAAAGGGTTTTAGATAGACGTCACGGTACAAAACCATTACAAAGCCCAGAGAAAAACAGAAAGTAAGGAGAGTCCGAGGCTTATTGCGTCTTCCGCCAAACGAGATCGCCCAACGCGGAAAGCCGCGAACATCGTTCATTCCGTCAAAGACGAAGGCAGTTTCAATGACTGGGATTGCCTAAGCGCCAGCACTTATGGGATCCACCCCGTGATCAAGGTCAAGACATCTTGATTCCAAACCAAAAAAGCAAGCAACTAGGCTTGCTTTTTTGTTAATCAGGAAACGAGTTTCAGTCCTTCTTCTCAGCGAAGAAATCGCGCTTGTTGAATCCCGCGAAGAGGAAGCGACGGAACGCCCTGCCGTTCGTGAGCCAGACGACGTTATAGCCGTTTTTCTCGTTCTTGATCATCCTCGGGACGACGTAATCCACGATCGTGGAAGGATAATCCCCGAGGATGTTATAGACCTTCTTTGTCTTCTCGCTCAGCTCGACTTTGGTCTTGTCACCATTCGCATGAGTGATGAAGTCGGTGATCATGATGCCCGGGGTGAGAAGACAGACCTTGACCTTCCCTTCCGTCAGGTCATCGGACTCTTTCTCCAGGGACTTCGTGAAATAGGTGACGGCGCGCTTGGCGGTCCCATACATCGTTAAGCCCGTCATCACCGCATCATTGGAGCCATAGCCCTCGACGTTGTAAATCTGACCAAAGCCCTGCTCCTTCATTCCCTTGAAGGCGACTTTCGAACCGTAAATCGTGCCTTTCAGATCGACGTTTAAGATGAAGTCGATCTCCTTGGGCTCGAACTCATACACCCCTTTGTTCGGGGAATTGACCCCCGCGTTGTTAATCCAGATGTCGACGTTCCCGAATTCCTTCTTCGCGAAGTCCCAAAGCTTCTCGACGTCTTCGCAGTTCGTGACGTCGCACAAAGTAGATGCGACTTTGGTCTCGGGATTGACTTTGGAAAGCTCCTCCACCGCTTTGGCGAGATTAGCCTCATTCACGTCGCTTAAGACGATATTGAAGCCGTTCTCCTTAAATTTTTTGGCAAGCTGGAAGCCGAAGCCTCTCGCAGAGCCCGTGATGACGATTGTTTTCATGTTCGTTCCTCTTTTCAAGATAAGTATAG
>CAVEPD010000022.1:17269-28150 GCA_963617535.1 bacterium | reverse complement strand
CTTAGGCTCCGCCTTTTTCTTTTCTTTCATAGACGTCTTAGAAGCAGGAGTTAGCCTAACCACCGCTTCCTTCACTTTCTTATAGGGATAGACCCTGTAATTCGAATAATGGTTCTTCCCCGCCGGAGAGGTGTAATGCCACTTTATCTTCAAGGAATAGTCAACCGTCGGCTTCTGAAGGAGCCTCTCCCCGAGCTTAAGCTCCCTCTCCTGGAAGGATTTCAGGGACATGCGGGAGGATTTTGCCAAAGCCTCATCCGAGGTCAAAGGGATGGTCCCGAACTCCATCTTGTACATGGCTAGGTCCGCCACATTGGAATCGACATCCTCGATGAGGCTTTGGAAATAGGCGAGCCTTTCGCTTATCAGTGAGTCAAACCGCATCTCCGGGTTGAAACTATCGAAGGATTTCTTCGACTTCAGGGAGATGCTCACGGTTTCTTTTGGCGTAGCGATGGCCTTGAAGGAATACCTCTTGTTGAGCTCCAGGATGGAAGCGATGTAAGGGCTAGATTCCAGCACCTTCTTGTTCTTCGAGGAGTTCACCCCCGCGAAGACGCTGATCAAAATAAGGACGGTCACAAAGATCCCAAGGAAGACATAGAAACCGACTAAGCCATTGGAATCCGCTAAAACGATCATTCGTCCATCCCCTTGAGGGCGACTCTAGAGCCATCGTCGATCATCACGAGTTCTTTCTTATCTAGATAATAATTAAGGACGTCATTAATGATCTCATCGCTCTTCTTGGTGAGGGCCTTGACGCGGAAGAGAGTGGATACCCTCTTCTTTAGCTCCTCCTTGAACATCGCCCCATCGTTCGTGAGAACCTCTTTGATGGCCACGAGGATCTCTTCTTTCGGGGTGGCGTCGAAGGGACGGGATTTGCTTTCGTCGTAACGGTAATTAGTAAGAGGAACCGTCTTCCCGTTCTTGCATTGGTCGTCTCTCCAATAGAAGGTCTTGGTCTTCGAGGGGTTCTGGTTTTTCTTGGCCCTAAGCGAGGTGAGGCAAAGCGAAAGCTCCTTGTCGCTCCTCGCCCCCGCGTGAGCTAAGCCTAAGGCGGCCGCGAAGCGCATCCCAAGGAGGCTGCTTTCGATGGGAGCCTCTAGCTCCATGATCTCCCTAACGATCCGCTGCTTCATCTGCATCGCGTCAAGCGCGCAGGCCGCGTAGCCATAGACTTTGCTATAAGCAACATAAGGCTTCCCATAATCGACCCTTTCAATCTCCTTCTTCTCGAATTCGACAGGAGGAAGGGCCTCTTTCTCCGTATGCTTGTAGTTCTCCCTATGGAGGAGGATGTCCTCCACCTTGGACTTGATGAGCTCCACCACATGGGATGGATCATCAAGGTAATCGAAGGAATAGACGCGGAGCAAGTTCCATCCTAAGCCGTCTAGGACGCTAGGCTGGACGAGGTTCCTGTCTTTCGAGGTAAGCGCGGACTCATAGGAATAGGAATCGCAGAGGACGCCGAGGATATATTGCTCCTCGTTCTCCGGGTCGATGATCCCTAGATCGACTCTGAAAGAGGACTTCCCGATGTCGATCTTCACCTTATAGCCCTCTTTTTCTAGACGCGAGGCGAGGTCTTTCTCAAAGCCCGCCCTGTTCTCGATGACGTTGCCATTAGGGACGCTTAAGGCTTCAGTGCCGTCTTTGGCGTACCTTAAGAAGTTATAAAGCTCCGCGGCTCCTCTAGAAGCGCTGCGCATCGAAGAAAGCCTCTCCGGCTCAAAGGAAGCGAACACCATCATCTCGTAACGCGCCCTGCTCACCGCGACGTTGAGCCTCTTCTCTCCGCCCTGCATGTTGATCGGTCCGAAACGGTAATAGAGGTTTCCCTTCTTGTCGGGCCCATAGCAGATCGAGAAGAGGATGACGTCTCTCTCATCCCCTTGGATGTTCTCGAGGTTCTTCACGATGAGGGGCTCTTTGCTCTCTGAAAGAAGCCTCTCGATGTCTTTATGGGAAGCAAAGTAATCCGCGAGCAAGTCCTCCACCATCTCCTGCTGGACGCTAGAGAAAGTGACGACCCCGATGCTTCTTTTCCTTAGCTCAGGGGATTCGAGTCTTCTCGCGATCTCCTTCACGATGGCTCTCGCCTCTACAGGGTTCGTCGCCCCTTTCTCGCCGTAGACGCCATTGACATTCACGAACTTCACCTTCGTGGAGAGGTCGTTCGGCGAAGGGAAGGTGACGAGATGATTCCCGTAGAACTTCGCGTTGCTGAAGCGGATAAGAGATTCGTGCTTGGAACGGTAATGCCAGTTGAGATAGCGAGAAGGCATCCCGATGACGTCGCAGTCATCCAAGATGCTCTCTTGGTCCACGAGGTCGCTATCTAAGTCCTCCCCGCCTTTGCTTTGGAAAAAGGAAGTCGGGGGCATCTGCTTGGAATCGCCCACCACCACGAGGCTCTTGCCTCTAGTGATCGCGCCGATTGCTTCGCTAGTGGGCATTTGGGAGGCCTCGTCGAAGATGACGATGTCGAATTTCGGCATGTCGGGGCTTAGATACTGCGCGCAAGAGATCGGAGACATCAAGAACACGGGGAAAAGGCGAGGCAAGATGCCCTTGATCTCCTCGAAGAGCTGACGGATGGATTTGCCTCTGCACTTGTTCTTGATGGCTTTGTTGAGGATGCCCTGCTGGCTAGAAGAGGGCGATTTGTCGTTGATCGAAGGCATGCTCGCGGAGACCCTCGCCGCAGTCTCCTTGATGGTGAGGTCGCGGAATCTCTCGACGAGTTCCTTGTAGTACTTCACGTGCTTCTCTAGCTCGACCGAGTTGAAGGAGCCTTCCTCATCGCCGATTAAAGAGGCGCTCATGATGTGCGCGTAGACCCCTTTCTTGTAGGAGAGATCCAGACTATAAGAAAGGCTCTCCCCGCTTTCGATGCGTTCTAAAACAAAATTGAGGCCATGCTCTTTGACCTTCTCTACCGTCGAAAGGAAAGCGCACCAGTTCGGGAGGTAGTCGATTCTTTCTAGGCAAGAGGAAGAGAGGGCGAGGAGCTTCTCCGCGTCATAGTCTTTCTTTAGCAAGGGGGCGAAATCAAAGCCCTTGCCCTCTAGTTCGCTTTCTTTCTCCTTGAGGGCGTTATAGGAATCTAGAAGAGGCGCTTTGCCTTTTATGGAGAAAGTCTGCGCCTTGCTCAAAAGGCAAAGCAGGGTCTCTAAAGAGAAGGCATTAGAGAACCTCTCCATGAATTCCTTCGTTAGGGAGTAACGTTCCTTGAAGGCAAGGAAGTTGAACTTCCTCACCTCATAAGTGGAGGGATCGCCGAAGAGGAAGCGGTACTTCCTCATCTCTTCCTTGAGGTAATTCTCCCCTTCCCTTAAGGAAAGAAGGTCCTCATAAAGCTCCGGGAAGTCCTTGCCTTTGAGGGAGCCTTTCTTTAAGGCGTAGGCCTCGATCTTCTTGAATAGTTTCTTTCTCCCTGAGATCTTCTTGAGGAAGAAAGCCCCTTCTAAGGAGAGGTAGTCGTCTAAATCGGCTTTCCAATCCAAGTCGAAAGCCTGCTCGGAGAGTTTGAGTCTAAGCTCTCCTAGCTCCTTTTGATAAGCTTCGCCCTTCAAAAGGATCTTGCTGACCATCGGATCGAAGGAATCGATCTCCGTCCCAAGCATAGAAGGCAAGCAATCGAGGTATCTTTGCTCCTCTTCTAGGAAGGAAGAGAGGGCCTCTACCACTTTCCTAGAGGAAACCAAATCTAAGTTATTGAGCGAATTGAAGCTCTTCCATTCTCTTAAGAACGTTTTAAGGGTCTCCTGATAGGAAAGCAGGCTCTCGCTTAATCTTCTCTTGCTCACCCCGGGGACGTAGTTCTTGTCCTTATACATCAAGAAGGGATTGTCCCCGTATCCCCCATTGGAGACATATTGCCCATAAAGGTCCTCGCTTAGCCTAGAGGCCTCGGAAAACTCATTCAAGGTGAGCCCCTTCAAATAGGCTTCGGGGATCGCTAAGGCAGGGACTTCTTTCTCGATATCGAGGTAATTCACGAAGGCGTCGTAGAAAGAAAGGAAGTAGTCCCCTTTCTTATGGAGCACCTTGATCACGCGGTTAAGCTCATCCCTTTCTTTCTTGAGCTCTTCCGCGAGGGCGAGGTAATCCTCCTTCGGGGAGACCGTGGAGCCTAGCTCCACCCTCTGCTCGAACTGGCTCATGAGGGAGCTCTTGTCGGCTTTCGCCGAATGCGCCTCCAAGGCGAATTTCCCTAAAGAGAGCTCGTTCAAGCGTTTTTGCACCACCTCGAGGGCCGCCATCTTCTCGGCGACGAAAAGGACGGTCTTGCCCTGATAAATCGCGTTCACGATCATGTTGGTGATGGTCTGCGACTTGCCCGTTCCAGGCGGCCCTTGGAGGATGAAGTTCTTGCCCAAAGCGCAGTCATTCGCCGCGATGATCTGGCTCGAATCAGCAGGAAGAGGCAAGGCCAGATCGACGGGGTTGCTCGTCTCATCGTCTAGGCTCTCGCCTATCTTTTCTTTCTCGCTGCAGGCATAGCTCCCCTCGATGATCGAATGGATGACCTTGTTCTTCGCCAATTCCTCTTTACGGTATTTCACGTCGGCCCACATGACGGCCTTGGAGAAATTGAAGACGCTCAAGCAGGCGGTCCTCACGATTGAGGCCCTCCTTAGCTTCTTGATCTTGCTTTCGACGGTGTTTAGCACCGAATCGATGTCAAGATCCTCCTCGTCGAAGTTTATCTGGGTGAGGAGGTCATCGCAGTTGACCCCGTATTCCTGATGGAAGAACTCGAAGATCGAGATGTTGAGGAAAGGAGGCTCCTCCCTTCCCTTGATGGAGTAGCTGTCCTTGCTTTGCTTCACGAGGTCGATCGGCACCAAGACGATCGGGGCAAGAAGCGGGGTCTTGCTCTTTGGGGTCTCGAAGTACTGGATGAAGCCTATGGCCAAATAGAAGACGTTAGAGCCCGTCTCCTCGAAGGATTTCTTCCTCTCCCTTTCGAAGAACTTGAGCGAAAGGCCCTGGACCTTGTTGCGGACTAGCAGATGCAGGTTTCTCTTTTTGAAGTCCCCCTCAATCTGCGCGTATTCCTCTACCGTCGCCTGGGGTAGCTCGAAAAGAGGCTGGCTCTCCTCCTCAAGCAAGGTGAGGCGGTAGCTGCCGCTATTCTTCTCAAAGGCGCGATAAAGCTCGCCCATGTCGTAGAAATATAGTTGTAAGCCATGCCCGTTCACCTTGTAATTGATGAGCTGGTTCCTCTTCGAGAGGTCGAGCAGTCTCTTCTCCCAGACGTCAAATCTGCTGAGCTGGGCTTCTGAAAGAGAGACCTTCCCTCCCTTATGGGAATATTCCTTTCGGGCGAGGCGGACCTTGTTTTGCTCCACGACCTCATAATCCACGACCGCGCGGTCCAAATCGCTGTAATTGATGGGGAGAGGCAAGAAGCCATAGGATCTCGCCCTTTGGATGTCGATCATCTCAAAGTAGGGATCGGCGATGCTCATGAGGACCCTTCTCCTGCCGCTAAGCACAGCCTCTTCGAAGGTCGACGAGCTCCCCGCGGTGAAGGAGGTGCATTCGACGAAGAGGATCCCATTCTCCTCTTCGCTGCTCATCGTAAGGGCCGAGGAAGCATCGTTATAGGCAAGGATGGGGAAGCAATCGTCCTCCTCCAAAAACACCCCCGCGAAGGCGTGCCCCTTCACCAAGGTCAAGAAAGGATGGAGGCCCATCGCCTCGGCGCAGGTGCAGTAAAGCAAAGCCAAATCGATGCAGGTCCCCTGCTTATGGACCAAGACGTCATGGGGCAAGCGTAGCTTCTGCCCCACGGACTCATAGGAGGCGGGGACGCTGATATAGGCGATCCCCTCCTCGCGGAGGACGTTATAAAGGGCCTTCAGCTGCAGGGCCACCTTGTCCTTGTCCCCGCTTTGGTAATCGGTGATCGAGGGATCCCCGCAGAGCTCCTGAAGCTCTTTGCCCACCAGCCCGAGGGTATTTTGGATGGCCACGTCATTGGGGGTGAGGAAGAGGGCGCTAGAACCGGTCAAAGCCCTCTCTAGCCAGGTGTCATAAGAGAAATAATCCACTTCGGTGGTGATCGAGACCAAGGTCTCTTCGCCCTGAACGAGCTTCACCGTCAAAGAGCCCGCGACCTTCTCGGCTAGGCCCATGAGCTCCTCAAGATGAGGCTTCACGTCGAACTCGGTGATCGCGATGGGCTGCTTGGGGTTGATGAGGGCGACTTTCACATCCGAGAATTCCACGTAGGCGGGGTCTGAGGTTATGACTAATTTCGCATCCTTGATGGGCTCCTCGCTCAAATTGGTGAGGACGATGTCGCTGATGAGGCGGTACCTCGTCTGGGAAAGGGCGAAGGAGTAGTAACGGTTGCAATGAATCTCGATTTTGGAGACCTCCCCCACATTCATCACGTTGGCTTTGGTGACGTCTAGGGATTTCACGTCGATCTCGGAGAGGAGCTCATGGCTAAGGATGGCTTCATAAGCCTCCTGAGGGATCGTCCCTTTCCGGATGTTGACGCCCACCTCATGCTCGATCTCCTTTCTTCGTTTTTCCTCATCGACCGTGACGAGGTCGTCCTTGAAGGAAAGCGGGGCGAGGAGCTTCGCGTAAGAGGAGTCCTTGACCGCGTTTAAAAGCTCACGGGTGGAGCCCACCAGCTCATTGGTGGCACCCGCGCCGAAGTTGCAAGACATTCCAAGGAGAATGAGCGCCATATCGAGATCGCAGACATGGAGCTCTTTCCTGCGCTTATAGAAGTTCTCCGCCATCAAGGTGCGGTCGCTCTCCGTGGGGAAACGCGTCTTCAGGGTTTCTAGCAGTTCATTGATTTTCATGATGGTGGCCTCTAGGTATATAGCCCCAGGAAAAGGGGCTCGTCATCTTTTTGTCTAAACTCCATTATATCGCAAGCGCGCGACTCCCATAGGGGCGAATCGTCCTAATTTTCAAAGAAAGGAAATCGCCAAAAAGCAAGGATCCTCTGCCTTCAAAGCGTCCGAATCGCCCCTAGTAGAAACGGTTTCTATGGCGAAAGGGAGGCCAAGGTAATTTTGTTAACGCCACTAGCAAAAATTCAGGATCCCAAGGAAGACGAAACAAACGAATTTCAAAAACCGCAGGGCGCAATCCTGCATTAGACGAAAACGGGTAAGGAGCTCAAACGTCAAAAATCGAGATTGAGCAAAGCGCTCAACGGAAAAGCAAAGTATAAAGCTGGCGATATAACTCAAAAGTTGGCGTTATATTCAAAAAGTTAGCGATATAACTCAAAAGTTAGCGATATAAATTCTCATTGACTCTTAGCTTAAACGGACGCCCAGTCGCCAAGCCCTTTTCGCGGATGGCTTTTGACATTCCCGAGTCCCCGCGAGATAAACGGGCAGGAAACTTAGAAGGCACTTTCAAGAGATCTTAAGGCCTGAAAGGTCAAGCGACACTTTCGCGTTCGAAGGTTTCTTCTTCTCGAAGAACATCGCCATATAAATCGGCAGGTAAAGGATCTTGCCCTCCCTTTCAACGTTCGCGTTTGAGAAAACGAGGGCCCCTTCAACCTCATAATTTCGATTCGTGAGAAGGTTATTCAAAGCGGAATGCCTCTTATAATCCTTGCCCGATTTGACTTCGATGGGGAGCAAGGCCCCTTTGTATTCGACTAAGAAATCAACCTCGCCCTGCTTTTTGTTGGAGTAATAATGAAGATCCTCAAAACCATGCGCGGTGAATTCCTCAGCGACCGCGTTCTCGAAGATCCCCCCGTAGTTGATGTTTTTCTCTTTCGCCAAAAGCTTAAGTTGGATGTCCGTGTCCATGAGGGAATAAGAGAGCATCCCGACATCGCAATGGAATAGTTTCACGAGCCTGTTGTTCGTGGAGATCGCCAAAGGGACCTTCGGCTCATCGACGTTGCAGGCGGGGATGGCGACGGCGGCTTTCTTAAGCCACATAAAATCGTCTTGGATGTCCGAGATCTCTCTTCCTCTTCCCACTTCGCCGAGGGTGAAACGCTTGTTCTTGCTGTTCAGTTCCTGAGGCAAAACCTTATAAATGGTTTCAAGATGCACTCTTTGCTCGACGGGGGCGTATTTCGCGATGTCCTTCTTATAGTAATCATCGATCTTCGCATGGACCTCATTCACCCGGTTCAAGTCGTTATAGGTAATGAACTGCTGAACCGCTTCGGGCATCCCTCCGATGAGAAGGTATTTGTAAAAGGCGTCGATAAGGCTTTCATGAATTTGCTTATCGACTTCTTTTTCCTTCTCAAAGCAGTCATGAAGATAAGGGAAGAGCTCCTCCCCTAGTCCCACGGCGCGCAAAAACTCCTCGAAATCCAAAGGATACATGCTGAACTCCTCCATGTATCCCGTGGGCCAGGAGGCGGTGTTCTCGCTGAGGCTCACCCCAAGCATCGACCCTGAGAAGATGTAACGGTACTTGCCTTTCTGAACCAAAAACTTGGAGAGGGTGATGAGATCGGCTTTCTTCGCATATTGGATCTCGTCGAAGAAGATGAGGGTATCCCCTTCGATGAGTTTCCCCTCCCCTAAGGAAGTGATGCGGAAAAGGAGGTCGTCCGCGCCCTTCGCTCCCTCGATCACGGGGATCCACCCTGGTTTCTCGTAAAGGTTGATTTCGATGAAGCTTTTGAAATGAGCCCTCCCCCACTCCTTAACAAGATAGGACTTTCCGACTTGTCTAGCTCCTAAAATCAGCAAAGCATCATCTTTTTTAAGCCATTCATCGAGCTTTTTCTCCGCTTTTCTCTTGAGCATAAGAGCCTCCTTGAAACATTTTCCAACCTTAGTTTAGGCATTTTTGCAACATTTTCCAACCTTCAAAACCCCGTTTTTGCAACATTTTCCAACCTTCAACGAACTAAAAAAAGGGGGCTTGCCCCTTTCTTATCACCCCAGCTGATCCTCAGGGATGCAGAGAGTCAAGATGCCCCCGATAAGCGAGACGAAGAGAAGAGTGAAGACCCCCGAGGCGACCTTCTTCCCATTGCTTACCGCGCATTGCCTCCAGATCAGGATGACGAGGTTGAAGACGATGAGGATGAAGATGACCCAGCCGATCCCCGGGGATTCCCTAGTAAGCCCAACGAGAGAGAAGAACTCAATCAGGCTCGTCGCGATTCCCCCAATCCAGCTGAATATCGAAGCGCATGTTCTCATGGATAGCCCCTTCCGTTCAGATTGCTCTAGCTAGAGGAAGCCTTATCTCAGGCTCCAGGTGATGTTAACCGTGTCGCTGAAGTCAAGGTCTACTGGGTCGAGCTCGAGCTCAGGCTCCGCCTCATAATCAGAGAGCATTTTGGTGCACTCGTAGCTTTCATAAGACCGGGAGCTGAACTCGACCTTGCCGTAAGAATAGTCGATGCTAAGGATCTCCCCGAGTTTCTCCCCCGCCTCTTCCGCTAATAGCTCCGCCTTCCGCTTCGCCCCTTGCACGGCGAGGGCGATGACTTCCTCCTTGGCTTTCTCTTTGTCCTTCAAGGCGTAGCGGATCTCGAAGTCGGCCGTGTAGTCTTTTAAGGCATAAAGGACTTTGGAGAGGAGCTTGTTGTCTAGGGGGATGGTGATCAGGAAGCGGATGTTCCCGGAATAGCCCACGAAGCGGCTCTTATAGTTCTTGTCCTTATCCGTATAGGACTCGTATTCGGGCGATACGTCAAAGTAAGAGGTTCTTATATTCCCTTCCTCAACCCCGGCCTTGATGGCCTCTTTCTTCACAAGGCGCGTATACTCCGCGGCCACGTTAAGCGCCTCCTCATAGCTAGGGAACGTCTTTTTGTAGCCTAGGCTCAGACGGATGAGGTCGGGCTTAAAGCTCTTGCTGCCCTTCCCGGTGATGCGAATCGTTCTTTGTTCCATAAATTAATTTCTTTCTCCTTTCTTTATGGTTCTATCGTTACCCTGATATCCAGGAAATAACCTAATCTAGGAATCCTTCTTGGTCCTCAATACCCTCCATTCGCGGACATCGTCTTCCGCGGGGATGAAGTTGAATTTGCTCGTGGCGATCGCGAGTTCCCTCTCCTCATCGCTTAAAGAGAAGAGGTCAGTGAAGAGATGCCAACGCATGTCTTTCGTGAAGGTGGCTCTTTTCTCTTCTTCGCTTTTCCTAAGGAAGCTCTCGTCTGGGAAGCAGCCAAGGCAGAGGCATCTCCAGAGGAAGGTATCCGTGTCTTCGCCTCCTTTTTTGTAGAAGAGGTCGAAGTAACGTTCGGCAATGCTGAAGGGGGCTCTTTTCGCGAGCTGCTCATCAATCATCCAAAGCCTTGAAGTCTCCGTCACCTCCTCGAAAAGAGGAGAGTGATAGATGTCGTGGAAGATCTTCAAGGAGAACATCTCCGTCCATCGATACCCTAAGGCGATATAAGAGAGGACGAGATCATAGACGTCGATCTCCCCTTCATCCTTAAGATAGGAATAGGCAATCGCGTATAGCAGCCAGGAAGAGGCCGTCTTCTCATCGACGTTGCTGTCCTTTGCTATCTCGCTTGTGGCCTCGGCGATGAAGTCGAGGTCTTCTTCTAATCTGCTCATGTTCTTTTTCCTTTCGTTTAGGCAAGAGGTCAACCTCCCTTGCCGCCACACCAGGATTTTAGAAACAGAAAAAATCAGGAGGAAGTACGGAGAATTCCGTACCCCTTTTGTTTTTAAGGCTCTCACCCAAGGCTTTATATGCAGTTTAATAGGCTTTGGAACCCCCACGGATTCTTTACCCGCGCGCCTAATTCGTCCTTCATTTTTCTTGAAGGCCTGTTGGCCGAGGCTCGTCTTTTAAAAAAAGGCCGACAAGTCCTAAACTTTTCGTTCTTTTTCTATGTGTCTTTTTAGGTCTTCCTGCACTTTTTTCAAGGGAGTTTTT
>CAVEPD010000022.1:10994-17260 GCA_963617535.1 bacterium | reverse complement strand
TGCACTTTTTTCAAGGGAGTTTTTCGTGCATCGTGCACAATCGCGAGGGATCAAGGCAAGGATTTGACCCCACCCGCAATCAAGCCCGGGGTTTAAAAAAGGCGAGCCGATCGCTCGCCCAAAGTTCAGGCAACTTCCCCAATGTCTTTTGGCTTCAGATACTTGGATAAGGCATCCACTTCGTAGGCGCAGCCCTTATAGCCTCTCCACGTCCCTTGCTCTAAGGCGAATTCCTGAATGAGGGTCAACTTCTTTTTTAGTCCCTCCAAGGAAACGCATTCGAACAGAGGGAGATATTTCTTCGCTAGCTCGGCAGAACGGAGCCTCGCCGCGAGCATTTTCAGCCTCCTATCCCCTCCTAAGGAATAGACGTAAGCCACAGGGAACCAGGGCTTATACCCTTCTTTCACCGAGAGATTGAAGATCAAGACGTCCGCGAAAGAGAAGGCGCTTCGATCGAGGAAGAGGGAAGGGAGGTGCCTGATCCAATAGGCCCCGACGCCAGAGAAAGGCTTCCTGCCGTCCTTCGAGTAGTCCTTGGCTAGAAGCAAGTCCAAAGCTAAAACGTCATAGTCGTCCCGGCTATAGAAGTAGCCTCTGAAGTCCTTGCATTTGCAGTCAAAGCCAGAGACGTAAGTGCCTCCGATGAGCTTCCCGATGAGCTCGAAGCGGTAGTTCTCGTAAAGGATGCTGATGGTCTCGATGATGAGCTCGTGCTTCAAGATGCGCACGCAGGCGTTCCTGCCCTTGTTTTCCGGGAGGGGAGGCAAGATCTTCGCGTCGAGCTTCTCGAAGAACTCGCGGAGGAGATCCTCCAAGAAAGAGGCTTCCAGCAGCTCGTCGAGGATCGCGAGGTATTGGTAGCGCAGGCGCTTGAAAAGATGGTAGGAGAGTTTGAATTCCTCGGGAGTGGCGATCTTCATGGCCCCATAGGGGACGGATTCGATCTCGACGCGGAGGAATTCGCCGGCGGTGCGGCGGAGCCTTTTGTCCTTGCTAGCGATAAGATCTTTGATCCTTGCGATGGCGCCGGGATCGTAAACGAGCCCCTCTTTGTCTTCTAACCAAGCGGGGCGTTCCCCTAAAGTCGGCTTCACGAAGGGGTTCTTGTCGTAGATTGCCCTCACCAAAGCCAAGTAGCTGCTTTCGAAACGGTTTTCCTCGGAGAGATCTAGCCTTGGGGAATCCTTCAGATACGAAGGAAGGCATTCCTTCTCGTTGCCGCCCATCTTGTCGAAGAGGACGGGGATCACCTTGGTTTTGTCTAGCTTTTCATACATCTCCTTGGAGAGCACGCGAGTCCCGATGAGGGACTTGCCTTGGGAATCCGCTTTCTTCTTGTAGCTAGGATTCAAAAGGATCACCACTTTCGTGAGTTCCTTGTCATCGAGGCAACGTTCCGTATACCCCTCTAGGCTTTTGCCCGGCTTCAGCTCGTATTGGTCGAAAAGGGCCTCCACCCCATCGGAAAAGAGACGTTCGACAAGGCGAGATACCTTCAAGGTGTATTCGTTGCTGCTATAGGCGTAAGAGATGAAGACTTTTGGTTTGCTATTTGCCATAAGGATCAAAGGATGGGGATTGACCATCGAATTATCCCATGAAGCGTGATGCTTTTCCACGGGGCAAGAACGCTTTGCGTGAATAAAGCGCGGGTCCTAAGGGTTAATTCCTTAAGCAGCCAAGGGGGACGACATAGACCCCATCCTTTCTTCTATAGGCGAATTTATCTTTGGTTATGACCATTAGGAAATTGAGGCTACCCGTTTTTTTGGTGTCGATGTCGGTTGCTATGTCAAGCAGATGTTTCGCGGCATCCTCGATGTCGGCGTCACTTCCTAGTTTCACCTCAATCAAAGACCAGGAGCCATCGCGGAATTGGAGGACGATATCGGCTTCTCTTTTTTTGGAATCCCGGTATTTGTAAACCTTCGCATTCAGGGTATCCGCGTAGATTCTCAAATCACGAACCGCGAGGGATTCGAAAAGCAAGCCAAAGGTTATCATGTCCCTGAATAAGCCTTCCGGCGATAAGCCAAGAGCGGCCGTCGCGATGGAAGGATCCACGAATTGACGAGTGGGCTTTGTTCTGATTGAAGTCTTGCTTCTTAAATAAGGGTTCCACGCCTCCAGCTCTTCCACGACATATAGGTTTCGCAGGGCGTTCATGTATTTGTAGAAGGTCTCGTTGTCGAAAGAATCCTCAAAGGATTTCACATCATTCTTAAGCGTGGTGTCGGAGCAGGCGATGGAAACGTTCCTCGCATAGGCTCTAAGGAGTCGCTTCGCTTTTTGCTCGTCTTTTTTTAGAGGAATATCCTTCAAAGAGAAGATGTCCTCGCAAGAAAGCATCTCATAGTAAGAAAAAGCCTGCTCAAGCGCAACGTCTTTATCAACGTCCAAAGACAAAGGCCAGCCACCTCTGCAAATTGCAAAGGCATAATCCTTAATGGCCATGTCGGACACCCCAGGAGTGAATTCGTTGTTCATCAAGCTTTTAAGTGACACCGCTCCGCTGCTTTCCCCACTTTCGAACAAGGACATCGTCCTCATCATCCTTTTCGTAAACCTGCCGTTTCCGGTGTGCTTGTTGTCGTCAACGGACTCATCCATCTTTTCCTTATCGGAAACGCTGCCAGTCAAAATGAACTGCCCGAATTCGCCGGCTTCGTCGACCTCGACCTTTATTTGGTCCCAAATGAAAGAAATGTGCTGCCATTCGTCGATCAGCATCGGCTTAGGGCCTTGATTCAAAAACTCTTCTGGTGCGCTTTTTGCGAGTTCAACTAGATTCTTTCTCGTGCTGATCGGCATCAAATCCACGATGGTTTTAGCATGCTTTTTGCACGTTGTCGACTTGCCGCACCATTTTGGGCCGACAACAAGCACAGCTCCCTTCGATCTTAGGGAAAAAAACAATACATCATCGAATAATCTTGGAATGTATTTCTTTTTCATAGTAGCTCACCTCCTTGGTAATTTTATTATAAACCGAAAGAAAAACAAGGTTTGAACCGAAAGAAAAATACGTTTTCGACCGAAAGAAAAGCAGACTTTGAACCTAAAGAAAAATAGGTTTTTAACCGAAAGAAAAGTAGAATTTCGACCGAAAGAAAGCTTTTCGAGGACGAAAAACAGCCGCCTATTCTGCTGAATTTTTTTCGATATTCTTCGCTGACGCAGGCAGCGAAAAACGAATCCACTTTCTTCGTCGCCACGCGAGGAATGAGGCTTCTTGCAAATGATCTATTAGATTAGCCAGGCAGAAACTAGGCGTTTTACTCCGCTTGGCTTACGAGGATATTCACGCTCGTGACAGTCATCTCTTTCTCTTCGGTGATGGAATAGTCTCCCCAAGAAGCGCTCCAGAAAGGCGTGAAGGTGATGGCGCCCCCTTCTTGGCTATAACGTTCGTATTCCTCTTCGGTGATCAAAGCCTTAAAACTCCCGCTGAAGTACTTCGTGGGGGAATCGCTTTCTTCGTATTCCTTCAAATGCTCCGCGTATTCCTCGTCGCTAGTCCAATCTCCCTCATGGATGTCCGTATAGGCTTCAACGTAACTCGTGATCTCGCTCATCGCGAGGCTTACTTTTCCAGTGAAGGTGCGCTTCACCCTTCCGCTTTTGCTGCTCATCTCTTTCTTGATGTAGAAGCAATTGTATTTGTATTCGGTCCCGGAGGCACCGGTCCAAGTCTGCGTGGCGATGTCGGTGAGAACCGGGGAATAGAGAATCGAAGTGACGGTCTTAGAAGGGGTCTCTAGGATTACTTGGTTCTCTTTGACGGTGAGGATATCCCCCGCGTTTGCATACGTCGAGTTTGAGTTCCAGCTGATGCGCACGCTGTCCCCTTCTTTCACCGTGTAGGTGAAATCCAAGGGGTCGCCTGCCGAACCCCCGCAGGAGCATAGAAGCGGCAGCAAAGCAAAGATGGCAAGTTTTTTCATAGGAATCTCCTTTTTTTGGCTTTGCCCAAAAGGGCGATGGTCTAAGCAAGAGAATCGTAAAGGAAACACGGCCCAAGGCATATAGTCCTACTTCCTTATTTGCAAAGCGCATTTCCTTGCGATAGGCCTTAGCCCACGCGGTAAAAGAGACAAGGATTAAGCCCCTGATGAGCCACCTTCGTTAAAGAGGTCGGGTTTATTCAAAAACATTGTTTTCTCCGATGCAAAAAACGCTTAGATTGCCACAAGGCAACGGGCTTGTGGGCTTCTTGAAAAGCAAGGCGATCAAGGCTTAGCAATGATTGGTTATAGCGCCCGTAAAAAACCACATGGATTTTTGACTTTAAAAAATGACGCGAAAAAAATCAAAAAGCCGATGATATATTGTTTTTCCACCTTAAAAAGTGGGTATTTTCATCTATTAAAAACCCAGTAGTTTTATCTATTAAAAAATGGGTAAATATCTTGTAGAGCAAAATGGGATTAGGTACAATTCGATTAGATAAAGGAGAACCTTATGGCCTATTTGAAAAGATACATCGAGAAGGAAATCGAAGAAGCTTTGGACACCTCCGGAGTCGTTGTCGTGGCCGGCCCTAAATGGTGTGGCAAGACCACGACTTGCGAACGCTTTGCCAAAAGCAGCTATGCTTTGGACACGAAAGCGAAGATCGAGCTTGTTCAAAGTAGCCCCGAATCAATCCTCATTGGGGACTCCCCACGCCTCATCGACGAATGGCAGAATGTCCCGGACCTGTGGAACTGCGTCCGCAGCGAGGTAGACCATAGGGAAGACAAATTCGGGCAGTTCATCTTCACGGGCAGTTCCACCCCCGTCGACAAAGAGGAGATCTACCACACCGGCTCAGGCAGAATCGTGACCCTGCCCATGCGCTCGATGTCGCTTTTCGAATCGCAGGAATCAAAAGGGATGATTTCTCTTTCCTCTTTGTTCGCCGGTCAAAAGAAAGTCTTCTATGCGAACCAGGCGCACCATCTCCAAGACACCGCCTTCTACATCTGCCGGGGCGGCTGGCCTTTGTCTTTGGTGGAAAATAGAGATAGAGCACTCAGAATCACAAAGAACTATTGCAAAACTCTCTTCGATTTCGAAAATTCGAAAAACAAGAAGTTCCGGGAGAAAAAGCCAGAGATCCTCCGCATGATTCTAAGAAGCTACGCCAGAAACATTTCCACTGAGGCAAGGAGGGGCCTCATCATCAACGACATAAATGAGCACGACGACCGCAAACTCAGCGAAAGCACTTTCGACGAATATCTCGAGGCCCTTAAGGATCTCTATATCCTTCAGGATATGGAGGCCTGGAATCCTAACTTCCGCAGCAAAGTAGCCGTGACTTCCACCCCAACAAGGCACTTCGTGGACACCTCTATAGCGGCAAACGCCTTGAGGATATCGCCAAGCGATCTTCTGAACGACCCCCACACCTTCGGGCTCTTCTTCGAGGATTTCGCTGTCAAGGAACTATCGATCTACGCAAGTTGCCTAAGCGGGGAGCTCCGCCACTACCGCGACGCCAACGGCCTTGAGTGCGACGCCGTGATTCATCTGGAGAACGGGGAATACGCTTTGGTGGAGATAAAACTTGGGGGCGAAGAGCAGGTCATTCATGGTGCCGCGACCCTAGAAAACCTGAAAAGAAAAATCGCCGCCTCCAACCAGAAGGCCCCAGCTTTCTCGATGATCCTGACGGCCGCGGGAGACGCGAAAACGCTCGACGGCGGCACCCACGTCGTTCCAATCAATCTGTTGAAAGACTGATAGGAACAGTGAAAAAAACACGTGTGTTTTTGCCTTCAAAAAATGACGCGAAAAAAATCAAAAAGCCGATGATATATAGTTTTTCCACCTTAAAAAGTTGGTATTTTCATCTATTAAAAACCCAGTAGTTTTATCTATTAAAAAATGGGTAATTTCATCTATGGGTCCTTCTTCTGACGTTATGGTTTTCGTAGGTCATCTAGGTAGCAAGGAGAAGAACCGGGTTTTTGATACTAGGGCCATTTGCAAACCGTGAAAACCGCGTAGGTCCAAAAGCTATGTCGGAGCCCGCGAAGGAAAATCACTAGTCTTGGTATTTGCCAAGCTTAATATCATTTCTGCAGCTTTTTCTATAGTTTTGATATTAACTCGGCTCATACATCGCCATTCCTCATTAGCGGGCTGTTCGTTAATGTGAGAAGGCACTTTTCCCATCGCTTTCAAATGGTGATCGCCCACGAGCAAGCACAAGTACAAGGGCTCCTTGACCATCTTTTTGCAAATCGACAGGCGTTCAAAATATGGAAAAGTGGAAA
>CAVEPD010000022.1:0-10974 GCA_963617535.1 bacterium | reverse complement strand
GGAAAAGTGGAAATTTCATATGCTTAAACTACAGGAAAAGTGGAAATTCGATCCCGCGTAGCAAAAAGACAAACGCTTAAAATAGGGCATCGATAGAATCGGTTCCTCTAGACTATTTACTTAACCCCGCCTCCCCCATAAGATTTCCTTAAAGAACAAGGAGGAACCGTCATGGCTTGCTTCATCAAATCATTCGCAAGGGGCTTCAGCATGTGGGGAATGGATGAAAGGGTGAATGAATACCTATCCTCCCATCCCTATGACCGCCCCCTCGATTGCTGCATCGCGGAGAACTCCGCCTACGTGGTGGCCTTTGAGAAAAGCGATAAGCCAGGGAAATACGTCTGCAAATCCTTTCCAAGGAACTTCACGATGAATAGCACGGACAACGAGGCCAACGAATATATGGCGGAGCACCCGAATTACAGGGTGATCAACATGTGCATCGCCCTGAACTCCGCGATCATCTGCATGTTCGAGGAAATCGAGGAAGAAAAGAAATAAGGAATCTTCCAACAAAAAAAGGCTTTGCGGTTTCCCGCGAAGCCTTTTTCTTGTCTTGAAGTTCAATTGCCGTGAGAGAGGGTAATCGTGTCAGAACCCGCATTCTCGTAGTAGAGAGCGATGTAGCCCGTTTTGCCCGCCGCGATACTCCCCGAACCGATGCTTCCGTTCTCGTCGCAGATATAGAATTGAGACGCGTTTGAGACAAGATTGTTGAGAGCGGCGTTGCTCACGTTATTGACCTTGAGAACATTCCAATCACCCACAAAGGTTCCCGTGTAGGTAAACGTTCCCTTAGCCTCGCCATAGCTCATTTCTTTCGCGTTTTTCACAAGACTGCTGCTCATGTCAATTTGATCCCCGCAGTCAGCGCAGATTAGGAAACGGGCAGAGCCGCTTTCGTTATGGAAACAATGAGTTGGGATGTCGATCTTCAGCGTGAATTCATCGTAATCCTTGTCCAAGGTAACCACGCCGTAATATTGGCCGTCGAAATAGCCGCTTTCGTACGCCCAGTACCAATGCCAGAAGCCTGAATCTTCAGAGAAAAGCTTCGTCATCGTGCAGACCTTATTGAGGTCTTTGTCGTAAATGTCAATGCTCTTGACTAAGGCTTCGGTCTCACTCGTGATGCCGCTTTGTTGAGTCTTGGTGTTGACGGCGATACAATTGTTGCAGGCACCCTCGAAATTGAAGTAGATCTTGTTGTTAGCGACATCTTTGAAAGGCACGTCTTTTTCATCTTCGTTCGAGGTGATCGTTTTGGAGATGTTTGTGCCGCAGACGCTGCAGACGCCCTTCTCATCGCAGCTATGGTCGCCATAATCGCCTAAGCCTTCCCAAGTTTTGGTCAACGTATTGCCTTCGATCTCGATTTTGGCCGCCTCTTCGTCGCTGAAGGTGAGCGTAACAGTCCGGCTGCCTTTTTCTTTGCAGGTCGCGCCTTTGGTATTCACTATTTCTTTGCTTTCATAGTTGCCGTATTGCAAGTGGCCCCCATAGCTGCCGGGGCAATCGGTGCATTCCCTAACGGCGACGTAGTCCCAAGTGTAATAGATGCTAGCTTCTCCGTAATGATGCCCTTTGGGTGCGATCGTCAAAGCCTCTTCGGTCGTTGGATTCTTATTCTCGTCGAAATAAGTCCCGCAGTCGGAGCATTTGTAATAAGCCTCCATGCCGCTCATACTGCAATCTGAATCTTTTTTGGCAACCAACTCGCCATAAGAATGGCCTTTCGCCTCGATTTTCGTATCCGTGATTTCTTTGCCATCCGCATCAAAGTTCTTTTCGCACACCGTGCAATGCTTGTAGGCAACGTTGCCTTCTTCGGTGCAAGTGGCTTCGACGCCGGCGATATCCTCAAATGAGTGATCTGCGACGTCTTTCTTTTCGCTGCAGTTTTCGCCAGAACAGGCATGCCAATGCTGCTTTCCGTCATAGCTCCACGCTGAATCGAAAGCGTGCGTGTGCTGTTCGCTGCTGGTGGCAACGCTTTCCTGGCCTTGGCTCGTTTGCTCGCTCATGGGCGTGCTAGTTTCGTTGCTGGTGGCAACACTTTCCTGGCTTTTGCTCGTTTCGCCTTGATTGCCGTCGCCGCAAGAAACGATGGAAGCGCCACTCAAAGCAAGCGCCAAAACGCCAAGGAAAGATTTGGTGATCTTTTTGTTCATTTCAAAACCCCTTTAATTTATGGGCAAATTATAGAAAAAAAACGACGCCTTGCAAGCCTTTTCGGGTTGGAAAAGCGCGTCCCTACTCGAGTCATTTCGAAAAGTTTAAAATATGACTATGAAAAGTCTTTTGCTCGCAAGCGACTCCTTCAAGGGCACATTATCGACTAGCAATATAGTTAGTATTGCGAGCCAAGTCATCGAAACGGATTTCGAAGGCGAATGGATCCTCGATTCCTTGTTAGTCGCAGACGGAGGAGAAGGGACCTTGGAGGCCTTCTCCCCTTATTGGGGAGGAAGGATAGTCGAAGTAGAAACCATAGATGCGGAAGGAAACTCAATCAAAACCCCGCTGCTGATAAACGAGAAAGGCGAGGCCTTAATCGAGGTCGCCTCAGTCGTAGGTTTGCCTCTCCTAAAAGGAACCATCTCTCCTTTAGAGAGGACGACGAAAGGAATCGGGGTTCTAATCAAGAAAGCCATCTCACTAGGAGCGAAGAAGATCTTCGTGGGCCTAGGCGGCTCCTCCACCAACGATTTGGGGATAGGAATGCTAAGCGAGTTAGGGATCAAATTCCTAGGAGTCAAAGATCCCACGATGATGGAAGCTCCAAGCATCAAAGGGATCGATGCATCCGATTCCTATCTAAAGGGGAAGAACGTTCAGTTCATATGCCTTTCGGATGTGACGAATCCCCTGTTAGGAAGAAACGGGGCCACCTATGTCTATGGTCCCCAAAAGGGATATACGAACCTTGAGGGATTAGAAAAGTCCATGTCTAGGCTCGCTTCTTTTTACGAAAAAGCCACATCAAAATCCCTGCAAAACCAGCCCGGATTAGGGGCGGCTGGAGGCCTATGTGCTGCTTTCTATGCCTTCATGGATGCAAGGATCGAATCCGGGATCGAAACGTTGCTACGCCTCTCTAATTTCGAGAAGAGGGCTGCGAAAGCGGACTTAGTCATCACGGGAGAAGGTTCTTTCGATGAGCAGTCCCTGCAAGGAAAAGTCTATTCGGGAATTAGAAAGTTCGTCCCCAAAGAGAAGCTCGTCGTATTATGCGGCAAGAGCAAAATCGCCCATCCCGAAGTTCCCGTTTATGAGGTATCCAAGAAAGGTGCCTCCTTCTCTTGCATCAAAGAGCACGCGAAAGAAGACTACGCAAGAGCCTTAAGGAAAGTCTTAAGCGAAAGAAAGTAAGCATCCAACAAAAAAACGGCCTTGTCCCATAAGCAAGGTCGTTTTTGGATTCCCTTCCCCCTGCTTCGCCGCTTTTGGGGGTGCGCTCAGCAGGAGGGTTTGGGTTATTCGCCGATTGAGATGGCGCTAAGGATGTTGCCCGTAGCAATTTCTGGCGTCTCGTTCAGATTATCCGCTTCATAGACGAGGGCTTCACTCTTGCTGCTAGGCTGGCTTTGGAGGCCGCTTGCAATCGCGAAGCTTCCCATCATGAGGATTGGCAAGGTCGCGGCTAAGGTAAGCGATTTGATGTTTTTCATAACTTCACTCTTCTTTCAAGAAACAGACCTTTGTGCCTTGTTTCTTTGCAGATACATTATAAAAGCCTTTGTATCATAAACTCAATAGTTAAATTACTAATTTTTATTTTTGTTCTTCTAATCTTATTTGATTTGGAAAACAGAGGCATCCCATCCTTAAAAGCCTATAATCTAGCCCGTTCTTATGCTGCTCTCTGGGCTTACCTTCCTCTTCACGGTCATTCTGATGATCCTAGCGATCACCTTGAAACCGACCATCAAGATAGGGAAGCTCTCCTTCCAAACTTTCTGGGTGGTGACTCTTTTAGGGGCGATCGTCGTTTTGTCCACGGGGCAAGTTGATTTCTCAACCTTATGGAATAGCCTCACCACCGGGGAGATGAATCCGTTGAAGATTCTAGCCTTGTTTCTTTCTCTTTCCTTAATCTCCATCTCCTTAGATGAGCTAGGTTTCTTTCATTACCTCTCCACGAAAGCCCTAGAGAAATCAAAGGGCAGCCAATACAAGATCTTCTTTACCCTCTATGGCTTAGTCGCCCTGCTCACCATCTTCACTTCTAATGACATCGTCATTTTGACCTTCACCCCCTTCATCATCCTTTTCTCCAAGAAGGCGAAGATCAACCCTCTCCCCTACCTCATCGCCGAATTCGTGAACGCGAACACGTATTCAATGCTCCTTTCAATCGGGAACCCGACGAACATCTATCTTTCCGCTTCCGAGGGCATCACCTTCGTCTCTTACCTCGCCAAGATGTGGCTTCCCACTCTTCTTGGGGGAGCTTCGACCCTTGGGGTCATCCTTCTTCTTTTCCGTAAGGATCTAAGCAAGCCCATCGAAGAGGTGCCTTTAGAAGAAGAAAAGCTTAAGAGCAAGCCTCTTGTCATCGTGAACCTAGTCGTGTTAGGACTCGCTTTAGCTTCCTTGATTATCGCGAATTATGTTCCTCTAGAATCCTATCTTGTGATGCTAGGACTAGCCTTGTCGCTTTATGTTTGCCTCGCCATCCTAAGCAGAAGCAAGAGTTACGCGATCGATGTCGCGAAACGCCTCCCTTATAACCTCATCCCCTTCGTCTTATCGATGTTCCTCTTGGTGCTTTCCATTAAGGAAAATGGGATCGTCGCTTATCTTCAAAAGGCTCTTGACGCTATGTCCGTCAACTCCTGGGCGGAAGGCTATGCCTACGCGCTTAGCTCCACCCTCTTCGATAACCTTATCAACAATATCCCGATGTCGATTCTCTATTCCTCGATTCTAGAGGGCAAGAGCGAACTAGCGGTCTATGCGACGATCATCGGCTCCAACGTCGGGGCCTATCTCACCCCCATCGGCGCTTTAGCGGGCATCATGTGGATGTCCATCCTCAAAAAATACGAGGTCGATTTCTCTTTCCTCTCCTTCATGAAATATGGGGTGATCCTAGTCCCAGTGGTTTTAGGCTTCTCCACGCTAGGTTTGATCGTAATTTGTTAGTCCGGGCCGTAGACTTCATCTCAAAAGGAAACTGAGGGTTTAGTGGAAGGTCAAAGCAAGGGGGTGACCGGGCAAATTCGAACGAAAAGCTTCGCTGGTTATTCGAAGGGATAATTTGATCTTGAACTCGTTAGAACAAGCTAGGCGCAAAGGAACATGCTCATATAGAAAGGAAGAAGCACGATGTTTTTCCCCTCTTTTGCGATGTTCCCTTGAGAAAGGACATAAGCCTTCTTGATGTTGGGATAAGTCCCCAAGACATTGTCGAGGGCCTTATGGGCAAAGAGTCCATTCTTATTGGGCGAGCCAGACTTGATTTCAAGGGGAAGCACCTCCCCTTTTCGCTGAATCAGGAAGTCGATCTCCCCGTATTTCTTGCTGTTCAGATAATGCGGAGCGGCCTCGAAATGGGCGAAAAGCTCTTGGGCAACCACATTCTCGTAAGGCGCGCCGAAATTAAGGGAGGAATCCCCCTCGATTATCTTGATGGCCCCGTCCCTATCGACCAGTTGACTGCAAAGCAATCCAATGTCGTTCGAGAAGAGCTTCAAGGTTTTCCGTTGCTCATTAAGCCTCAGGGGATAGACGGGTTCGGAAACATTGTAAACAGGCAAAGCGACCCCCGCATTCGTAAGCCAAAGGAAGGCATCACCGAGATCAAGGTTCTTGGCGTCAGGGTAATCCAAGTTCGACTTCCTGAAGTGCTTATCTTTCCGATTCAGTTCATTAGGAATGTTGTCAAAAGTCTCCGCGATTAATAATTTCTGCTCCACGGGGGCGTATTTTTGGATGTCCGCGCGATAGCCTTTTAAGATCTGTTTTTGAACGGTTTGAACCGCGGCGATGTTCTTAGAATCGCAATAAGTGGCGACGGCTTCCGGCATCCCGCCCACCAAAACGTAACGACGATAGAAGTCCAAGAACGATTGATGGATCGTCTCATCCATTTTTTCTAGTTTCTCAAACTTCTCCTTCAAATAGGAAATCGCTTCAGCCCCAACGCCATTCGCCCACAGGAATTCCTCGAAGTCCATCGGGTACATCGTATAGGAGTCCAAATAGCCAACTGGATTTGAGGCGATGCCGGACAGGTTGATGCCTAAAAGCGAGCCAGAAAGCGCGTAACGGAACCTGTTTTCTTCCACCAAGCCTTTGATGAGAGTGATTGGATCAACGGTCGAAAAATAAAGTTCAGGATCTTTTTTCTCAAGCTCCCTGCGGTAGTTGTAAACCTCTTGAATCTCATCGAGAAAAACAAAGGTTTTGCCCTCCTTCAATTGGCCCTTGCACACCAAAGAAAGCTTCACGTAGAAATCATTCTCGTCCTTTAGCTTAGCAAACAGTTCCAAGGCGATTTTGTTCCGCCCGAAGTTTATTTCGACATAAGGCGCGCCATTCCTGTTAAAGCATTCGCGAAGGGAATGCGTTTTGCCTACCTGCCTTGCGCCGAAAAGCAAAATAGCCTGCTTCCGGTTCTTTAGCCAATCATCCAAAATGCTGTCAATTTTCCTTTTCATGCAATATTTACCCAAAAGTTCGATATTTACTAAATTATTTTAATGTTCAACGGAAAGTTTTTCAACAATATTGGCTTTTTTGCGGAAAGTTTTAAATTAAAAATGCCTAAAAAACGGAAAATTTTAAAGGCTTGACGTCGGTAACAAAAATCTGGTTGTCGCAAGTCTCTTATTTGTGTTTTTCTAAAGCTTTGCCTAAGCCAAAGCTTCCTTTCCGATGGCGAACCTAAATCGGAAAAGCGGAGGTTTTCGAAACAATTTCTAATAGTTCGTTCACGCCTATGACCAAGCTATCCTTTGGGTAATGTTTCATATTTCCAGTCACAAGATAAACCCCAAAGCATTTCGCCAGTTCATAAAATTTTTTATCGTCCTCGTCCACGAAAGCCACATCTAGAGGAGGGGCGACCAAGGATTGACCCTGGGATTGAATCCATTTCAGCAAGGTCTCTACATCCGATTTAGAGAAGTGGAATTTTTCTCGCAGCAGCACTTCTTTGTACTCTTGCAAAATCCGAAAGTCATAGCAAGGGGTCAGCACTCCGCTAAGCACAAGGGAAAGAACTTTCGCGGGAGCGCCGTTTCTAGAGTAAAGCCCGGAAACAAGGATGTTGGCATCAATAACAACATTCATTTTTTCTTTCTTTCCTCCCTGGCCAAGGAAATTTCCTTCTCAATCTCCTCCTCGGTCATAAAACCATTCTCAGCCGCAGCAAGGCGCATCTTATTAAAAGCGATCATTGCCTTAGCTTGACGCACGGCTTGAACAACCTCCTCAAAATCGTCTTCTCTAACGTCCAAAAGAATCGCGGTAGGTTTCCCGTTATTGGTGACGACCACTTCGCCTTCTTTCGATAAAGTCTCCCATATTTTTTTAGAGGATGTTCTGAAGTCCCTTACGCTGTAAAAATTCATTTTGCTTTTCCTTTTTTCAAAAGATAACAAAAGCGGAACACAATCGTCAACGTTTTGTGTACCGGTATATAGATTTGTTTCCATGCCATTCTCCTTTTTTCGTTTGAAAGGTTTCCCTCCACCCTATTAATAAAGGAGAATCTAGCAATTTTCCCAATCGAGTTTTCTTATTTGTATTTCTCTAGAGCTTTTCCGAGGCTTTCTTTTACCTCTTCAACCAAGGATTCAGGTTCCAAGACCGTCACCACTTCGCCGTATTGCATGCACCAATATTTAAGTGCCTCTTTGTCGCACTTTACCTCGGCATATATTTTCCCGTCTTTGTTGGTTATTCTGGCTTTCTCCCCAAACCAGTCTTTGACATAGGAAATGCCACGAGCGGAGGAAAGCTCAAGCTTCGCATAGACGACTTCGCTGTTGAACAGGTAGATATGCTCGTTCACGTATGTGGAGATCGAAAAATCCTTCGGAGCGTATTTAAGAGAAGATAAAGGCGCGCGGTCTTCTTCGAGAATGTTCATCTCTTCCATCATATCGACGCGATAAGTCTGTATACGGCCGTATTTCTGAGGATTGTAGCTGCACAGGAGATAGTACTTTCCGAAATTATTCACAAGGTGATAAGGACTCACTTTGTAAACATAGCCATGTTTCGCGGGGCGGGTTTTCCCTTCCTTGTCATATTCAAGATATTTGAAGGAGATTTGTTTCCCTTTGGAAACTGCTTCGTTGATCAAGGAGACGTTATAAAGAACATTTAGGTTCTCCGTGCGATTCACCTCTGTCGATTTTTGGAGATAGTCGTAATTCTTCCTTTGATATTTGCTTAGGCAGCTTGAGACGTTTTTCGCAAGTTTCTTCGCGAGATTGCCCGGAATACTGCGGCTAGAGAAGATGGCGTCGATCAGATAGGAGACTTCGGTTACATCCAAGGCTCTCCCCAAAAGAGCGAATCCTCCCTTTGGTCCCTTTTCGATCTCATAGCCGATCTCCTCGAGCAATGACAAAGACGACCCGACCGATTTGCGATCGAGTTCCAGCCCATAGTTATGCTCGATCTTAGCGACGATGTCATTCTGAGTCAGATAATGGTTATCGTCGGAGTATTCCTCCAAGATTTTAAGTACAAGGACAATCGAGCTCTTCTTGCTCAGCATAACGGCATCCATTCGTTTCCTCCATCAAGCTTAATAGGCAATCCACGATTCGTGAGGCGGTTCTTTTCAAAGAAGAAAGCCCCAATAAAGGTTGCTTCAATCTAATTCAAGAACGGCTTCTAGGCAAGAGCGATTAAGACTATTCTCCAGCCAAAAGAAATGAGGAAGGAAAAAATCGAGCCTCTCACAATATCTACGAAGGGGAAGAAAAGCCTTGCAAAACCCCTTCTTTTTCGACGTCTCAGGAAGAAACGCCCGCAAAAGTGGCATATTTGGTCCTCAAACCTCCTGCTTTCGGGGACACTCATTTCCTTGATTTTGCCCATGGAAAATCTTCGTTCCGCCTTGACGAAGGCGACTTCCAATCAAATAATTGATTCAGCGCAGGTTCATCAAATTCTTGAACCTCCTTGAATTTGACTCCTTTCCTTGCCTTGACCCGTCATCTTGGCAATTTGCACCCCTGCGCTAGCGCTGGTCGCATAGCCTTTCTCGGCTAACCTCCTTTCTATCATCTAATGTTTCCAGCGCGATCGAAGAATGGAACCTCGACCATTCTTCTTTTTTTGTTCATTTAACCCTCAGCCCATCAATTCCGATTGAAAAGGGTTTCATAAAACGCCTGAAAACTATTTCCTTGCACGCGTACGCCCGCGGGTCTAGTATTGCAAACGGCTTTTTCAGGAGGCAAACATCATGAATATGAGAAACATCGCGATCATCGCTCACGTCGACCACGGCAAGACCACCTTAGTCAACGCGCTTCTAGCGAAAAGCGGCACCTTCCGTTCCAATGAGCAAATCAATGACCGCATGCTCGACAGCAACCCTCTTGAGCACGAAAGAGGCATCACGATCCTCGCCAAAACCACTGCGATCACCTACAAAGACACGAAGATCAACATCGTCGACACTCCAGGGCACGCGGACTTCGGCGGCGAGGTTGAGCGCATCATGCACATGGTCGACGGCTGCTTATTGCTCGTCGACGCTTTCGAAGGCACGATGCCCCAGACCCGTTTCGTTTTGAAGAACGCTCTCGAAGCGCACATCAAACCGATCGTCGTCGTCAACAAAGTCGATAGGCCTAACGCCGACCCACAAAAAGCGGTCGATGAGGTTTTGGACCTTTTCATCCAACTCGGCGCCCCCGATGATCTCCTTGATTTCCCCGTCGTTTATACGAGCGCTCTTAACATGACCTCCTCTTATGACCCCGATCCTTCCAGCCAGAAAGACGGCATGGATCCGGTCTTCGATACCATCCTCAAGGAAATCCCTGAGCCCCAGTGCAATCCGAATGGCGCTCTCCAGTTCCAACCTGCCCTGCTCGACTATAACGAATTCGTCGGTCGTATCGGCGTTGGCACCATCCGCTCCGGTTCCCTCTCTTTAGGCGATACTGTCACCGACATGAAGCTCGATGGCACCACCAAAGACTTCAAGATCATGAAGTTATTCACCTTCCAGGGTCTCCGCAGAATCGAGGTTCCGCATGTGGATTGCGGCGATATCTGCGCAATCGCGGGCTATCCTGACCTCAACGTCGGCGAAACCGTCGTCACTCCTGGTCATTTGGACGCCCTCCCGCGTCTCCGCGTCGATGAGCCCACCCTCCAAATGGAATTCGGCACCAACAGCTCTCCTCTCCGCGGCCAGTCCGGCAAATTCGTGACCGCCCGCGTCATCGAAGATCGCCTATATCAAGAAATTCAGCGCGACGTCTCTCTTAGATATCGCCGTATTCCCAACAGCGAAACTTGGATCGTCTCCGGGCGTGGTGAGCTCCATCTCTCCGTCCTCATCGAGACCATGAGGCGCGAAGGATATGAGCTTGAGGTCAGCAAACCCCGCGTCATCTTGAAAGAGGTCGACGGGGTCAAATGCGAGCCATATGAAGATCTTCAGATCGACGTCCCTGACGAATACGTCGGTGACATCATGGACACTCTCGGGCAAAGAGGCGCCCAGATGATCGACATGAATAGCAATAACGGCGAGACCCGCCTTACCTACGTCATTCCTTCCCGTGGCTTGCTTGGCTTCGTGAATAACTTCCTCACCCTCACGAAGGGCTACGGCATCATCAACCACACCTTCAAAGAATATCGTCCGGTTTATAACCACGTCGTCGGCGAGCGCACAATCGGCGTCCTTGTCTCCGTCGACAAAGGCCCCGCGACCCCCTACTCCATCGAGAAAGTCGAAGATCACGGCACGATGTTCATCCTTCC
>CAVEPD010000021.1:0-32379 GCA_963617535.1 bacterium | reverse complement strand
CAGTCACTTGCCTTACCGCTTGGCTACGGATGCAGCAAGCGGATTATAGCACCCTAAAAAAGTAGGGAAAAGCAATACTTTTCAAAACCTAGCACCTAGGCGAGATAAACGATAATTTGAAAGCCGTATTGTTCCCACTGCCCAAGGCTTTCGTTCATGAGCACCTTGGTGTCGAGTTTCACGCCTTTCTCAGCGTTCGTGAAATTTCCTGAGCCATCGTTGACGAAACCCGCTTGCTCAAGTTGGCTGAAATAATCCGTCTGATGCTCAATGTCAGTAGAGGTCTCCGCATAAACGTAGACCTTCCCGTTCTTCGTATAGCTATAGTAGTAAGGGACGTCTTGGCTGAGTTCGAATTGGGGAATGGTGACCCCGCTTTTGCTTTCGATTTCGTTAAGCGCATCCGAAGGCCAATCCGAGGTTTTCTCGGGGATCGCGGCAAAATCGAATTTGAACTGATTCCCGTTTTGGAAGGAAAGACCCGCGTAAATGAATTTGTCGTCTAGATATTTCGTGTAAATATAAAAATCGTACAAAGGGCTTAAGACGGGGCTAAGGACAAAACCGTCTTCTTCTAGCACCTTGCCATATTTTTCGCAGAGATCCGTGACGGAACGGTCGCTGATGAGGACCGTGTCTTCGGAGGGGTGCTCAACCTTATATCCATTCCCAAAAGCCATGAAGGGCAAAGAGATATTGAGGCCAAGCTCGATGTTCTCTTTTTCTCTCGCCGTCCATTCCGTCTTTGAGGTGGTCTTATCCGTGAAATCATTCCGGCAGTAGATGACGTTGCCAGAGGGGACGTCCCCGTCCGAAGCAAGATAGGTATAAGAGACGTTATAGCCCTTATCCCCCACCATTTTGTTGAGCTCATAATAGGGGTGGTCATTGACTGTGCGTTTTATTTCTTCGTTATAGCCCACGGTTTCATTCCAGCCGTGTTCTTTTAGAGTCTTGTAGTATTTCCCGAGGCTGAATTTCGAAGATTCGTCATAGATTTTAAGAAGCATCTCTTCGCCGCTTTCTTCCACGACTTCCTCAAAATGAATCGTCTCACCAATCATATCTTCCGGATAAGGTAAAACCCCACCGCAGTACTCTTTCATCAAAGCGCGGAGCTCGCCGCTCCACCGTTCATCGTCAAACTCCGAAGAAACCTCTTCAGAGACGGATTCTTCCGAGATTTCCGCGTTTCCTTTTCCTTCTCCTCCATTCGAGCAGGAACAAAGCAAAAGCGACGCTAGACAAACAACCAATGTTCTCTTTCCAAACTTCATCTTCTAACCCCTAAAATATTCATTGTCACGATAAACTCCAAGCGAAAAAAAGCAATTTCTTGTTACCGCTTACATCATTGGCCCAAAAGAAAGCCCCGCACGAAGCGGGGCAAGATTTTATTCGTTTTCGCCCTCGAATTCTTTGGCAACTTCTTTTCTGCGAGCGATCTTGATCTTGCGATACTGAAGTTTAACAACAAAGGCTGAGATGCCCCCCGCAAGCAAAACGGCAAGGAGGATTGAGAAGACAACCACGCCCCAAATGGGGAGATTATTGCCTTTCACGTTCTCCCACATGGAGAGCACGTATTTGTTGTTATAGCCGTAGTCCTTCATGACGGAGAGCTTTGGAATGAGATTCTGATCAGGATACTGCGCAAAGAATTGGCGTCCCGCCTCAACCTCATATCCTTCTCCATACGGAGATTCGATTGTCTCGATTTCATCCGAATAGAACAGATAGGGATTACTGCTAGGAGTGTCTCCAAGAGCGGAAGGAACCTCTTCAAGCGTACCTTCGAACATGTAGGTCAAATCGCGAATCGTCCAAGCAAGCTCATCCTCTTCGCTTTCAGCCTCGTCGTTCACAAAATCGACATAGCTTTCCCACGACATAGAAACCCCATCCACGACCGCTTTTTCGTAAGTCGATCCAACCATGGAGGAAGAGCCATGATCATCGCCCGTCTCTTCGTCGATGCCGGTCCCGTCTTTTAGCAAGATCCCGTAATCGGAATCATAGGAGTTGCCGTCATAGGAGTAGTATGAGCCATGGTCTTCATAGCCTTCTTCGGAGGTGGGATCTTCAGACTCGTCGTAAACGAAATCGCTTTCGTCCCAAGATTCGGCATCATGATAGACATACATCTCGAAAGAGCGAGGATCGTACCATTGCCTAATGAGGTCCAAAATGGTGTCTCCTGCGACGAAAGAGGTATAGCCAATCGTATTCATGCCCATCGCCGCGATATCGGGCTCGCTGAGGAAATCAACGAACTCCTGTGCCTCGGCTTTGTGTAAGGAGGAGGATTTTGGCATCACCCAGCCATCAAACCAGATATTGCCTCCAGTTTTTGGGATGCTGTAATAGATGCCGATGCCTTTGCCGTTATCGCCTTCGTTGTCGCCTCTATCCATCGAATAGACCGCATCGCCGCTCCAGGCGAGGTTCATGCCGACTAACCCTTTGACGATGTCGTCTTTTCCTGAGTCGACCTCAAAGCCGAAGACGTTGGCTTTTAGCGACATCAAAGAGGCCTCTACTTGAGCGACCTGTTCTTTGTCGCAACGATTGAAGATCTCGGAAAGCTTATGAGTATAGGCATTCTCATTGTCTTCGTTGGTATCAAGAGCCACGTCGTATTTCCCATCGAGAAGCTCAAGGCTATCCATGTCAAAGCAGCCCGATTCCTCCATGGCTTTGAGGATGTCCTCCTCGTAGGTTTTCATGATTCCCACGGAGTAGGTATCTCTCATCGAATCCTTCACGGACATCTCGAGTTTGTATTTGCTGTCCCAAAGCGAATCCCAGGAGGCCATGTCATATTTGACTTCGTCTTCATCGAGGTTCTTGTCTGAGGCGACCTTGGAGGGGTTATAAAGCACCCCGAGCGTCCCCCACATGTAGCCACGCGAATACTCCGCGATCGGCTTTTGGGTTCCACTGCCATCGTCCGCGGTAATTTTCTCAAGCTGCTTGATAAGATAAGGCGAAACGTAGGTATCGTAATTCGGCGTGCCATCCTTATCAAAGGGCTCAAGCATGCCGGAGGACATCATCTTTTGGATAGTGTAATCGCTAGGACAAATGAGGTCATAAGTCGACTTGCCCGTCTTAAGGGAGGAGAGCATGGTCTCGTTCGTGTCGAAGGTGTCATAGATGACCTTGACGTTTTTATGGTTTTCTTCCTTTTCCCAGGCTTCGAAGGCTTCGAGAACCCCATCGCCGATGTAGTCCTCGCAGTTAAGGACGCGAAGATTAATCACATCGCCGCTAGAAGTGCCTGAGCAAGAAGCAAGGCAGAGGATAGAGAGACCAAGGAAGAGTGAGGTTTTGCGGAGTTTTTGGCATTTCATTTCGCTTGCCTCCATTTCATGTGCTTATTCGTGCGCTTTTTCGCGACGTTTTGATAGACGGTGACTCCAACGACAATAAGGAGCACCACAAGGAAGATGATCGTGGTAAGGGCTCTCATCTCAGGAGGGATCGGGCCCTTCTTGATTTTGGCCTGAACAAGGGTAGACAAAGTATCGATTGTCTTCTCTCCAGAGAGCAACCCAGCGCCTCTAGTGAAGGCGGTGACGATGAAGTCATCTAAAGAGAGGGTGATGGAAAGAAGGAAACCAGAGAAGATGCCGGGCATGATCTCAGGCATTGTTACCTTCCAAAGGGCCTGACGCTGCGTGCAGCCAAGGTCAAGCGCCGCTTCATAAAGCGCAGGATCCATTTGCTGGAGTTTTGGCTTCACGGAGAGGTAGACGAAAGGAAGGGAAAGAATGATGTGGCCGATGAGCAGGGTCCAGAAAGAGAAGATGTTGGCCCCGTTGAAGATGTAGGTCCCCGCGAAAACGAAGAGGACGGTGAGCGACATCGCGATGACGATTTCGGCATTCGCCACCGGAATTTCCGTCACGGATTCGGTGATGGAGCGCATCTTTTTGCCCGAATAGAAGGCGCCGATCGCCCCACAGGTGCCAAGCACGACAGAGCAGAAGGAGCTAACGAGGGCGATGATAATCGTGTTTCCTAAGGCCGTCATGATCTCTTCACTCTGGAAGAGATCGCGATAAAGGCCAAAGGAGAAGCCCATCCAGGTCCCGATGTTCGTGGACTCGGTGAAGGAATAGGCAATAAGGGTAAGGATGGGGATATAAAGAAGGATCAAGACGGCCCAAATGACAAACTGAGCGACGATCTTGAGGGTTTTGGCCTTGCGGGCCAGGCGACGTTCGGTGTTGCCGGCGGCGTCCATGGTTTTTTGTTTTACCATAATTGACCTCCTCTAGGATTCGCGTTTTCTTTGCCGAATTTGCGGCTAAGGAACATGGAAAGGAAGACGAGAATCAGCATGACAAGCGCCATGAAGGAGCCTTCGTTCCATTGGGATTGGGAGAAATGGAGATAGATGATATTGCCGAACAAAGTGATCTTTCCTTCGGACAAGGTATCGGAGATGACGTAAGAAGAAATCGTCGGCATGAAGACCATCTCGCAGGCGCTCACGATGCCAGGAACGCTCTGGGGAAGGATGGAATGGACGAAGGTTTGAAAGGGATTTGCGCCCAAATCGCGCGCCGCCTCAATCTGAGAACGGTCAAGCTTGATCATCGTCGTGTATAAGGGAAGGATGGTGAAGGGCAAATAGTTATAAACCATGCCGATCATCGTCGCGAGGTAGGGATGATTTCCGCCGTTGATGCCCATCCAGGACAAGACGTCACGCGTCGCCCCGGTGCGGAGAACGAAGTTGATCCACATCGGCATGATGAAGAGCATCACGAGCATGAAGTTCTTGTTGATCTTTGGGTTGGCGAGGAGATAGGCGATGGGGTAGCCAATCAAAAGGCAGATGAGCGTGTTCAAGATACCGATGAAGAGAGACACCACGAGGATGTTGATCTTCGTGGGGTTCGTGAAGAAGCTCACGAGAGCATCGAAGGAGAAATAGATGCTCCCATCTTCCGCGGTGCCCGTGAAGGCATAGAAGACGATGATGAAGATCGGTAGAACGACGAAGAGCGAGAGGAAGACGAGGTAAGGGAAATTCAAGTACTTCCGCTTGAAACGGAAGAAACGTTTGACTTTTGCGGCGTTCATTTCATTCCACCACGTAGGAATCGAGGTCTCCTTTTAAGCGGAGACGGATGTCCTTTTTATCAATCGATACCGAGACCATATCCCCTTCGTTCCAGGTGTAAGGGGAATTCACGACGTAATCCTCATCGTCTTCCGTGCGGACGATGTACTGGTAATGGTCGCCAATCCAAACCGAGGAAACGATACTCCCTTGGGCGACGCCAACGGAGAGATCGTCGGAAAGTTCAATCTTGTCGAGGTCAACTTCAGCGACGACGTCCGCGTCTTTGAAGGAATAGGTTTTCTGGGTCTTGGGATCATAGACGGTGCCGTCCTCATTGATCTTTGAGCCAGGCACAAGACGAGAGACGATGCAATCATAGGCATCCTCGCCGATCACGACTTTGTTGTCGCCGTTGATGTAGGCGTCCGTATATTCGTTCTCGGTAAGCTCCTTGTGCATGATTTGGAGGTTCTCTTTCTCAACACGAATCGAGATGGTGGCTCCCACTTCATGGTCATGGGTGTCACGGCAAAGGACTTCGTTCTTGCCTACGCGCACGATGAATTCATAATGGACGCCCTTGAAGTTCTTCGAGGTAATGATGCCGTCGACGATGCCTTTCCCTGGCTCATCGATTAGCACATCCTCAGGACGGATGACGATATCAACCTTCTCGTTGAGGGGGAAGTCATCAACGCAATCCCAAACCGCGCCGATGAAGCGGACTTTTTTCGCGCCAACCATCGTGCCGTTGTAGATGTTGCTCTCGCCGATGAAGTCGGCGACAAAGGCGTTAACCGGTTCGTTGTAAATTTGCTCCGGCGTTCCGATTTGCTGAATCACGCCGTGTTTCATGATGACGATACGGTCGGACATAGAGAGGGCCTCTTCCTGATCGTGGGTAACGTAAAGGAAAGTGATGCCGAGTTTCTTATGCATTTCCTTAAGCTCGACCTGCATGTCTTTTCTCATTTTGTGGTCAAGAGCGGAAAGAGGTTCATCAAGAAGAAGAACCTGCGGCTCATTGACGATGGCGCGAGCTATCGCAACGCGTTGCTGCTGGCCGCCAGAAAGAGTGGAGACATCGCGGTCTTCCATCTCATCGAGGTCGACGACGCGAAGGGCTTTAGAAACCCTTTCGTCGATTTCTTTCGCGGGGATTCTTTTCTTTTTGAATTTGGGCTGGCCCTTTCTATCTAGGACCTGTTTGCCATCCTTATCGAGGACGGGCACGTATTTACGTTTCATCTTGAGCCCAAAGGCGACGTTGTCATAAACGTCTAGATGAGGGAACAGGGCATAATGCTGAAAAACCGTATTAACCGGGCGCTTATAAGGCGGGAGAGGGGCGATATTCACTTCGTTTAGAAGGATTTCTCCGCTTGAGGGGATCTCAAAGCCCGCAATCATCCTCAAGGAAGTGGTCTTACCACATCCCGAAGGACCAAGAATCGTAATGAATTCTCCTTTTTTGACTTCTAGGTTGAAGTCATCCACAACAGTGGTTCCGTCAAACTCTTTGCAAACGTGTCGCAGCGAGATGATCGTATCGTTTCCGTCCATAACATTACCTCCCAGAAGCAGGGTTTAAACCCCAATGGCGAAAGACAACATACAGATGGTGAACACCGGCTCAAAGGAGTCCGTTTCTTCCAACTCGGAAATAATGAAAGTGAGGGGGTGAAAATGCAACAAAAATTTTTAACTTTTTTTGAGTGGAAAAATCGCTGGAATTTTGCCGCAAAAAAGAAAGCGAACTTTCTTCGACCGGGCGCAAGATTTTCTTAAACTTTGTTTAAGGGATTTTCACAAGGTTTTCTTGCCTCTTTTTCAAAGAGATTTTCAAAGCAAAATTTAAACTCGATTCCTGTCGCTTTTTTTGCCAAAAAATAAGCGTGCTTCTATAATCTCTCCCATGAAGAAAAAACTGCCCCTATTCTTGCTTAGTCTCTCCTTGCTTCCCTTGGCCTCTTGCAACCCCAGTTTGGAGACCATCGAGAAAGTCGTTCTTGATTACGGGACCATCCGTTTTGATGGCGACGAGATCAACGCGAGCAAGAAGTCGCAGATGGAGCAAATCGATTTGGGAACCTTGAACGATCTAATCAGCGACAAAAGCAATTTCGTCTTGCTAATCGGGAACGCCTTCGATTGCTCCTGCTGGACTGGCTTTCATAACGAAGTGCTGGCCCCTTATTTGTTAAGCGAGCACATCTATCTCCCTTGGATCAGTTATGACGAAGGAAGCAAGGCTCTAGCCGAGATGGGCGCCGAAGTCAGCAAAAACCACGAAACCTTGATGATATTCAAAGAGGGCAAAATCGCTTATCAGCACACCACTAGCGACACGAATTCCGCCTGGGTGAAGGACGCGCAATCCTTCCGCACCTGGATGAACGCGCGCATCGAAGCTCCTCGCCTTTTAACTTTAAGCAAGGATCAATTGGACGGGAAATATAAGGGTTCTGCGGATTTTTCGATTGTATTCAGCCGTTCCACCTGCCCCGATTGCTCTTTTTTGGCGAACTACGACATCAAGGAATATTTCGCGAACCATATCAAAAGCGAAACAATCCCCGAGAACTATCTCTACATGCTTGATTGCGACGCCGAGGGAATCCGCTACGTCAAAGGGGAAGACGGGAAAATCTATTCTCCTTCCTCGGAAGAAGACGCTAACGAATACCAGAAGCAAGCTCTCGCGCAATGGAAAAACTTCAAAGCCGAATATGGGCTCTCTTACAGCGAGACAAATATTGCTGGTTGGGACGAAGGTTACGTTCCTGCCGTTTACCATGTCCACCCGGACGGCTCAAACAAAACCGGAGACGTCATTGATTACTCTGGCATCTTTTACAACGAGACCGTTGATAAAGAGAGCAACGCCATCACAAGCACCTATTTTTCCGCAGAAAGGCTGAGCGCCAATTCCCTTAGCTATCTCGCCGACTCAAGCCTCGAGCACAAATCTCTCACTGGCCTTACCCTTGATTCAACAAAAACTAGGCACGAGGCCTTGCGAGTCTACGAGCAGCCAATCCTAAATCTTCTTTTAGACGCGATACTTTGAGTTTTTCACTCAACCGATTTGAGGCTTTCGACCATTTTCACTTTGCCCGTCATAGCGGAGAGATAGATGTTGATAAGCAAGGAAGTCACGAAAGTAATCAAGAAAGCGTACAAATAAGAAACGGGGAACACCGTGTACATGAATTTGACAAGCGGAACCCTGTTTACGAATAAGACCGCATACATAAAGGGGTAGCCCGCAAAGAAACCAAGGAAGATGCCTAAAGAGGTTAGGGAGATGGTTTCTAGAATCAGGCTCATGGCAATCTCGACTTTTGAGAACCCAAGGACCTTCAAAGTCGCGATGTCCCTGCTTCTTTCGCGGAAGTTAAGCAAGGCAAGGTTATAAAGCACGACCAACGCTAAAAGTATCGCGAATACTTTGACGGCGTTAGTCATGATGCGAATGCCGTTCATGACGGAATTAATTTGATCGGTGGTGTCTTTCTGAGTACGGACGGAGGAAACGTAGTTGCATTCTTTCAACAAAGTCGCCTTCACCGTTTCCGGGGCCACTCCTTCTTTAACCTGCACCCAAGCTCCGTTATAAGTAGGGACCGAAACGTTGAATAAGGGATCGCTTAGATAGCCATAGACGCCATTGACCGCAAAAGCCTCAATCACCTTTCCAACGACCGCGCTGATTTCAGCGTTTTGAAACTCGAAAGAGATGGTATCGCCTTGCTTGACGCCAATTTCTTCCGTCAACTTTTTCGAAATCGTCACCGTTCCTCTTTCGGCGAGATCGGCTCTGAAATAGGGGTGATCATCATGGAACAAGCGAAGCGTTGTCGAAATCGATTTCCCCGCAAAAGTGGCGTTAATGGAGCTGCTATGGTATTCATCCACGTCGCTTACCTCGCCGTTAGAGAAATAGGAAGCCAGATCATTCGCACTCTTCCTTGAGGAGGTGTAAGTAACGCTGAGGCTTGAACTATAGAAGAGATTGAGGTCGTTATCGATGCCGCGATCCAAGGTGTTCTCTATCCCAAAACCGCAAAGCAAAAGGGCCGTGCAGCCAAACACTCCCACCACAACCATCGCGGATTTGAGCTTATTGATACGGATATTCCGGAAAGCCATTCTTGCGCTTAAAGAAAGAGGCGAGCGTTTCTTGTCTTTGACTTTGGTTTTACTTTTAAACGAAATAACTTCTTGCCTCATCGATTGAACGGGGGTCAAAGAGATTTCCTTATGTATCGCCAAAACGGCGGCTAAAAGAGAAACGACGGCGAAACAGGCAAAAGCAGTAAGGGCCTGCCACCAAGGGAAAACGAAGAGGCTTCTCGCAGGGAGGGTATAGAGGATGTTGTATTTCATCGCCATGATGGAAGGGATGATAAGCGGCCCTGCTATATAGCCAATCAAAGTTCCAATGAGGACAAGCGCGAAAGTCAGAGAAAGGTAATGGAAATAGATTTGCCCCTTGCTGAGTCCAAGGGCTTTCATCGTGCCAATTTGGGTGCGTTCCTTGAGAATTATCTGTGAGAGCGTAGTCAAAATGACGAGGACAGCGACCAAAAAGAAAACAATCGGGAAGACGAAGGTAAGCTGAGTCGCCTCAAGAACTTCGGTTTCCACCGTTGCCGACCAAGGGTTCAAAGAACGATCGAGCAAAGAAGCGAGATTGTCTTTGCCAAACACCGCATGTTCATCGAAATATTGCTCTATGCCTTCCTTCTTTTTACTCAGTGTGCCGCTGTCTGCCAGAGCAATGAGATATTCATTGTCTTGTGGGAAGCTCTCGGAAGTCGGTTTTGTCTCAAGGTTAAGACCGAGATAACTTTCGATGGCGGTTAAGCCGTCGTCATTGAAATATTCACCCAAGCTTTCGTGAATTGAGGAGGCGAAAACCGACTTGCTCATAAGGTAAGTTGAGGAATAATACTTGGAGGATTGCACGTTCTCTGGGAAAGTCATGATCCCCGTGACTTTGGCTTTTGTGGCAATCTCTCCCTCTTTGAATTCGTCCTTCTTTGCCTCGCTTTTGAAATAGCCCAAGTCATAGGCCGAATCCACGAGACTGGAGAAGTTCTCAACATAAGAAGAGAAAGCATAAGTCACCGTGCACTCCTCCCCTATCTTGATGGCTTCTCCGTTTTTTGCGGCGTCTTCCGAAAGACTCTTGTCAACAAAGAAAAAGGAATCGCCTTCGGTCTGCTCCCCTTCGACTTCGATGGGGTGCGACAAAGTGGGCATATCCGCGGTGATGGCTCCATAAACGATATGGGAATTAAGCCTAGCGTTGATTTGAAAACGGCTGTCGACGCGGTCTCCCTCATCTAGAATCCCCGCGTTTTTTAACGAGTCTCCTAAACCTTTTTCATGTTCCTTGGTGATGACCCACATGGAAGGCAGGTCGCCGGCGTCATAAAAGGAATTCACCCTTTCAGAAAGCGATTCGGCATTTGAGAGCAAGCCCACGAACAAAGTCATCGCGATGCCGCCCATCGCGATGATTGAGATAAATTGCTTCCAACCAGAGAGAGTCTGACGAAGCAGTTTTTTGCTAAGAATCGCTTCAGTGGAGCCCGTGAAATTTCGCACGGGGTGATTCTAGCAAAGCTAGAACCAAACTTCGTTAAAAAGTTCACCTTTCTTTATTCTTTTCTAGGGGGTGGTAAAATGCCGCTCGAAAAGAGGAAAAGAATATGGACAAAGCACTAGAACGCTTCTTGAAATACGTCAAAATTGACACACAGAGCAACGATCAAAGCGAAACCACGCCTAGCGAGGCGAAGGAGCTCAATCTTTCTCGCGAAATTTTAAAGGACTTGGAAGAATTGGGAATTCATGGCGAGATCGATGAATACGGACGCCTTTATGCCCATTTGCCAGGCGAAGATGGCTTAGACCCAATTGGTCTTAATTCGCACGTCGACACGGCTTTAGAAATCAGCGGAGCCAACGTCAAACCCCGCATCATCGAAAAATACGACGGGGGCGTTATTAAGTTAAACGATGAGTACTCCATGTCGCCCGCACAGTTCCCGAGTCTTAAAAATCACATCGGCGACGACTTGGTCGTGACCGATGGAACCACGCTTCTAGGCGGAGACGACAAAGCGGGCGACGCAATCATTCTTGGAGCAATCGACTATTTGGTCCACCACCCCGAGATAAAGCATCACCCCGTATGCTTGCTTTTCACCCCTGACGAAGAAATCGGAAGAGGGAGCGAACATGTAAATATTGAAAAATGGGGAGCGAAATACGCGTACACCGTCGACGGCTCTTGCTATACGGACATTGAAGTCGAGACCTTCAATGCCGCTCACGCCGAAGTGAGAATCGAAGGCGTTTCGGTTCACCCTGGCGATGCCAAAGGAAAAATGGTCAACGCGGCGTCCGTGGCCTGCGAATTTGACGCCTCTCTTCCCGAAAAAGTCCGTCCTCAATACACGGAGGGTCACGAAGGTTTCAACCATTTGGTCTCGATGGAGGGGAACGTGGATCACGCTAAGCTGAGTTATATCCTTCGCAATCATGATGCGAAAAAACTCGAAGAACAAAAGGAAGACTTCCGCAAAATCACCGCAAAACTCCAACAAAAATACCCAACCTCCAAGATTGATCTCGAAATCGGCGACGATTATCGAAACATGAAGGAAGTCCTTGATCAGCATCCTGAGGCCTATGAAAGAGCCGTCGCAGCATATAGACGCTTGGGCATCGCTTACACTTCGAATCCGATCCGCGGAGGGACGGACGGAGCAACGTTCTCCTTTCTTGGAATCCCCTGTCCCAACATCGGAACGGGCGCGTACAACTACCACGGCCGTTATGAGTACTTGTCCGTTAATGAGTTCCACAAGATGATCGAGATCGTCGTGGAGATCTTAAAAGCTTAAGCCGACTGGGCGTCTGCTGCTAGCGGACGCTTTTTTTGGACAAAAGAAAACCGCCACGAAGGCGGGAATTTGCATCTTGGCTGGGGTGGCTGGGATCGGACCAGCGCATCTAGGTTTCAGAGACCTATGCCTTACCACTTGGCTACACCCCAAGGCGCAAGCCATATTTTACACACCTCTTTTCGCTAAGCAAGCCTTTTATGAAAGACGTTTCAGACCTACGATAATGCCATGCAATTCATTGATGCGCACGCTCACATCTTCTCAAAGCCCACACTGAAACAAAGCGAAGAGGAAATTTTGATCTCAATGAAAAAATACGGGATTGCATTTTCATTGATCTCCAATTGTGACGCCGCCGAATTTTCTAGCGGAGCGACGGAAAAGGTAAAAAACACAAGCACCCTAAAATGTCTCAAGCAAGTTCTCGCCTTCGTTAAGAGAAACCCAAAGAAATTAGGAGCGGCCGTTTGGATCAGGCCCGTCAAGGAAAGCGGCCCTTCTCCCGAACTAAAAGAATGCGTGAAGCGCAACCGCATGCTCATTTACGCGCTCAAGTACCACCCATATTGTGAGCGCACCCCAATCTCTTCGCCCCTGCTTGAGCCTTGGCTCGCTTGGGCGGAAGAAGAAAATCTCCCCATCATCGTTCATACCGCTGAGGACCAATATAGCGACGTAGATTTCCTAGTTGAGGTTGCAAAGAGGCATCCAAGTTTGAGATTCGTTGCCGCGCACGTTCAACTTTGCAGCGACAACAGCAAAGGTTTTGCGGCGATTTCGAGCACAAGCAATATCTATGGGGACACCGCTTGGGTTCCCATGAAAATCGCCGCGAAGATCCTAAGACAGATTGGTTCGGACCGAATCATGTTCGGAACGGACAATCCCATTGACGGAATTGATACCTTAGCTAATCCCATGTACAAAGACTATTTTTCAAACCGCTCAAGGTTAAGTCGGACCCTTTTTGAAAACTTGATGAGGAATAACGCGATTTCCTTTTTTCAACTACCATTAACGTCAAATCAAACACCTATATTAAAATAAGTTCATCCGAAAACAAAAAAGCAAGCCTTTGGAGGTAAATCTATGAAAGCTCTGCTAGTAGGGTTCAAGAAATACGCGAACCACGACTCGAATCCGTCTGAGAGAATCCTTGCTCGTTACATCGGGAAGAAAGGCGTTCAAACCGTTTTGCTCGAAGCGAGCTATGACAAGGCAAGGAAGAATCTAGAAAAGGCCATCGCTAAGAATAAGCCGGATTTTATTTTGGTTCTGAACCTTTCTCCGTTCCATAAAACTCCCACATTGGAGCAATATGGGTACAACGAGATGGATTCCATCCAGCCAGACGAGAACGGAATCACCAAAACGAAGGAAGAGATACTTCCAGGCGAGCCAAAATCGCTTTCCACATCCTACGATTTGTCGCGTTTCAACCAAGTTCTAATAGCCAAGGAAATCGAAAGTTCAATATCCATTGATGGCGGGCGTTTCTTCGACAACGAGGCCTACTATATCGCGCTTCATTCCGGCACTCCTGCCCTTATGATCCATTTGCCGCTGGAAAGCAAATGTTCTCTAGATGATGATGAGAAACTCATCGGCGCGATCCTTGAAATCATTTTGAAGAACGCCTAAAGAAAAAGACGGTCACCCGTCTTACGCCCCATCGATGTGGTCTTTGTATCGATAGGACCCATAACCGCCGGATTCAGGATCGGTATAACGCTCATTGAGCATGTCGATATCCTCTCCCGTGCGGTTTTTCTTTTTGTAGGAAGTCGTTGGCTTTCTCTTCTTGTCGTCTTTCTTTTCTTCGCCCATAACATTTCCTTTCGGCCCTATAATCATATATGGAGGCAAGGAAAATGAAAAAAGGTTTAATTCTGCTCGCCGATGGTTTTGAGGAGACGGAAGCCATCACCACTCACGATATTCTTTCAAGGACGCACGAAATCGATTGTGTTCTCGCATCCATATCGACTTCGCTGGAAGTCAAAACATCAATGGGGTTGATCGTTAAGGCAAATTGCTTCATTAACGGGGTAGACGAGAACGATTTCGACTTCTTAGTTTTGCCTGGCGGAAAAGTAGGAGTCGACAACCTCAAATCCTGCTCTAAAGTAAAAGACCTCGTTCTCGCTTTCTATAAAAAGAGCAAGGGCGTGTACGCGATTTGCGCAGCTCCCTCCATTTTGGAAGAACTTGGCTTACTAAAAGACAAGACGTTTACATGCTTCCCGGGGTTTGAAGGCAAAACAGGGAAATATCAGAAAAACGCGGGAGCGGTTGTCGATGGAAACATCATCACGGGCCACTCCATGGCTTTCACAATTCCTTTCGCCGAAGAGATTGTGAGAAAAGAGTGCGGGGAAGAAGCCGTCAAAAGAATCCTTCCAGGCACTCGAGGCGGAATCGCCTAATCAATACATCGGCATTGCGTAAAGGAAAATATAGCCAAATCCCAAAGCCGAAATCAGGCAGATTGCAAAGGCCAGCAAGGCTGGTTTTATGTTTTCTTTCTTGCGAAATAAAACGAACATTCCGATGCCCGCGTTCACCAAAAGCCCCGCAAGAAGCGCCCCAAATGGCAAAACGCCTTTCAAAAAGAGCTCGCTAAGTAAAACGGAAGAAACACAATTTGGAATTAGCCCAACGAGCACCGCGGCCAAAGGAGACAAAGCTCGGTTCGCCACAAGGAAGGAAGCAATGTTATCTTCCCCAACATAATAAACAAGCGTCCCGAAGACAAAGGAAACAACAAAGCAATAAAGGAAAATCTTCAAGGAATGGATAACGGGATGAAGAATATGCTCTTTCCAAGCAGGTTCTTTCTCTCCTTCTATCTCGTGGCCGCAGCATCCATAATGACTTTCGCTCTCTTCTTCGGATTCCTCGTGGCTATGCTCGAAGCGATATTTGACAAATATCACGTCAACCAATAAACCAATTCCAGCGCCCACAATGATCTTGACGCCTATCAAGAGGAAGGTCAGCCACCAAGTCGAGGTGAAATTTCCAAACAGGATCGGAAGAGCCTCGTCAGAACAGGCCAAGAAAATAGCGATGAGCGTGCCCAAAGTGAGCTCGCGTTTCGAGAACAGGTCCGCCGCGACGATCGAAACGCCGCATTGAGGAATAACCCCAAAAAGAGAGCCCAAAGCCGGCGCGAAGCGTCTGCTTTTTTCAAGCGCGTGGGCAATTTTGCCTTCAAAAAAGGAAAGGAGTATCTCAAAAGCGAAGACTATTCCAAGGATTTTTAGGGAATCGAGCAATGAGTCTACGAAGACATCTAGCATACGCGAGAATGATACTACCTTTGTCAACCCTTCTTTGTCTCACAAAACCGAGGAACCTATATAATATCCCGTGAAAGAAGGTTCTTTATGAGCGAGCAAATGAGCAAAGAAGACTTCCGCGTTGAGTTAAATAAAAACAGCCATGTTAAAAAGGTCATCGCGGTCGTATCAGGAAAAGGAGGCGTGGGCAAATCCTTAACTACCTCAATTTTAGCGGTCAACGCCCAAAGAGACGGAAAGAAAGTCGCCATTATGGACGCGGATGTAACCGGTCCAAGCATCCCGACGATTTTCGGTTTGCATGAGCCAGCCACCGGAAGCGAAACGGAAATCTATCCAGTCGAAACCAAAACGGGCATTAAAGCCATTTCGCTTAATTTATTGACCGATGACCCCGCTTCCCCCGTCATTTGGAGAGGCCCTGTCATCAGCGGTTTAGTAAAACAATTCTGGAGTGATGTCGTTTATGGCGACATCGATGAGCTCTATATCGATATGCCCCCTGGAACAGGCGACGTCCCCTTAACGGTCTTCCAATCTCTTCCAATCGACGCAATCGTTATCGTCACCTCGCCCCAAGACCTGGTGTCCTTGATCGTCGAAAAAGCGTTCCGTATGGCGGCCATGATGGACATCCCCGTTTTAGGGTTGGTCGAAAACATGTCTTATATGAAGTGCCCCCATTGCAACGAAATCATTTATCCCTTTGGGAAGAAAGGCGAAGGGGCGGCCAAGAAATTTGGCATTCCCTATTTTGATTCCATGCCAATTGATTCTTCCTTAGCCACGCTTTGTGACGAAGGGAAACTTGAGGATTACGAAGGCAGATATCTAGATAAAATAAGTTCCGCAATTCACGCCTTAAAAAACAAATAAGCTCACAAATCGATTTTCTTCTCTTAAGAGAAATCTTTTAGTCGGTCTTAAATATCGCTCACTCACCTGCATTTTTGTTGTGTCACGGCGTAATATCGCCAAAGCATTTAAGACGCCTTTATAGCATCATTTTATACACCAGATGAAAGGCTGCTTTGATTTATAACGGGAAGAAAAAGGCACCAGCCTCTCGGTCGGTGCCATAAGTTCAAACTGGGGCGCAATATGGGAGTCGAACCCATTCATGACCGGTTCACAGCCGGTTGTGTTAACCGTTTCACCAATTGCGCCACGGCTTAGATACTATAGACATCAAAACTAGGTTAATCAAGCGGAATTTTGAAAAATTCTAGCAAGCGTATATGTCAACATTAGTGAAGAAAAGATTGAAATGATAGGCGCAAAGATTCAGCCCGCGCGTTGCAGCGGACTATTTTTTGGAAAGCAGAACGCTTTTTGCTTCTTCAAGTATTGGGAGTTCTCTAGCCCTTACTAGCGCGGACACTCCGTGGTCGCTTTGCTGTTTCAACAAGGCGATCCCTTCTTCCAAACTGACCCAAACGGTTTTTTGAATCAAAGAGTCGCCTTCCGAAACGAAATGTTTCTCTCCTTGGTTCAACTTCTTGCAAAGGAAATAATGGTTTTCATTTTTTCTTTGGATCAGGTTATAAGCGTCTTTTACTACTCCTAAAGCCCGCAAAACCTCAATATCTTCTCCGAGTTCCTCTTTGCATTCCCTAACAACCGCTTGTTCCGGAGTCTCTCCTTCATCAACGCCGCCGCCCGGGGTTTCATAGTAAGTCTCGTTTCCAAAAATATCATCGCGATGAATGAGATGAAGTCCAATGCGGCCTTCTTCGTCCAAAACAACCCCTCTTGCGGTGACGCGCGTATGGGTAAAGCCATTCTCTTGATACTGCGTATCTTTCAATTCCAAATTCACCATAGCCAGGCGATTTTACTCCTTAGGAGTACTCAAATGAAAGGAAGGTGATACACTTAGCAGGCTATGGTAATCCGTAATCGCATCATCTCTTTAAGTTACCGCGTAATGGCCTTAGCAGCGCTTTTGCTTTTGATTGTTTTTTATTTCCGCTCGCCCATCGAATCTTACGTCGCCCTTTCTTATTTCGGGGTTCTAGTTTCCTTCATGCTCGCGGCCTTGTTTTTCTTTGAGATCATTTTCAACGCAATCGATTTAAGAAGAGGGATGAACGGCCTCCCCGCCGGGGTGAATATGCACTTTGGCTTGTCAATTGTTTGCTTCTCATTGGAAGCCTCCCTCGGTTATTTCTTGGCTTCTTTTTTCTCTGGTTTTGGATCTTTGATAGAGATTCTTTTTTATGTCGGCTTATTCGTTTTGCCCCTCGGGGACTGGCTCATGTTCGACGAAAAAGGAACCGTCCCTTTTTATACGGCGTTTACTTCCCAGATCATCCCAATTTTTTACGGCATCTTCAGCGTCTTCAGAGCCGTCATTTGGCCTGAAGCGGTTTTAAAGAACGGGGAAATGTACCCCTATCTCTTCTTGGATCCGCATTCCGGATGGTTTTGGCCGGGATGCATCATCGTCTTTCTTTGCTTACTGTGCTTCACGTTGCTGATCGTTTTCTTAAACAACCTGCTTTCTTTCAAATACCGCAAAGCGAGAATCCGCTAAAGCTAAGCGCGTTTTTTAATCTTGGTGTAATTCCTATCCCAAGGGCTACGGATGGTGCGCAAAGAATGAAATACCCATCTTTTTGGTTTCCCTTCCTGGGTGACTTTCACTTCCACGCCAGCCAAAGCACCGTTCTTCCAATAGGTTTCCAAGAAGTAAAAGATATTCTCATTTTCGTCGTAGCAAGCGTAATCCGGCTCTTTAAGGATAACCCCACTAACCTCTTCAAGGATGCCCAAATAGGAATTTGGATGGGTTTTTGCAAGGTTATCGAGATATTCTTGCTTCCCATAGATACGAACGTCGCTAGTAAGAGAAATGCCAAGGCTTTTCTCTACCGCGCGATTCACCCTGCCAAGTAAGATTTCTTCTTCCATAAAATGTCCTCCTACCCTATTAATAAAGAAGAATGCGCTTTTATTCCCCATCTAATTCGCTATCTTTTACAATTGAGCCATGTACAAGTACAAAAAAGACCAGCCGACCACCTATTGCTTAGGGACAACCCTCACGATGGAAGCTCTCCGCTTCAAAGGAGAACAAGTCAAAAAGGTTTACATCTCCCCCAAGCAAAAAAGGGATGAGACTTATGAAAAGCTCATCTCTCTATGCAAAAGCAAAAGGGTTCCCGTCATTGAGAACAACGAAAAAATATTCCGGGAGCTCAGCGAGAAAGACAATTGCATGGTCGTGGGCGAATTTGAGAAATTCCATTCCCCTTTAGTCAAAAGCAAGAACCATGTCGTTCTCGTGAATCCGTCGAACCTAGGAAATTTGGGAACCATATTCCGTTCCTGTTTCGGATTCTATATCGAAGATGTTGCCATCATCACCCCGGCCGCCGATGAGTTCGATCCAAAAACGATTCGCGCATCCATGGGCGCCGTCTTTCACTTGAATATCGCTCTTTATTCAGACTTCGCCTCTTATCAAAAAGACTATCCAGAGCATCACTGCTATCCCTTCATGCTGCAGGCAAGCACCTTGCTAAAAGACGCAGAAATCGCCTCGCCATGGTCGCTTGTCTTCGGAAACGAGGCAAAAGGCTTAGATCAAAATTTCCTAAAGGTTGGCTCCCCTCTCATCATCCCGCAGAACAAAGGTCTCGATTCTCTCAACTTAGATAATGCCGTTTCAATTGGCTTATACGAGTTCTTGCGAAACAAGTAACGCGGAAATTGCAAAGAGGAAGCGGTCTCACTAATATTGATGTCCCCTAAAGGGGAAAGATTATGAAAAAACCATTTAAAAGCGTCAAAGAGATGGACCTAACCACAGGGAATCTCTTTTGGAAAATCGGCTTGTTTGCTCTGCCGATGGCCTTAACCTCCATCATGCAGCTTCTCTACACGACCGTAGACCTCATCTCAGTTCATTTTTGGGGGAATGGTCAATCTAGCGCCAGCGCAATCTCCGCGAATGGTTCTCTCATCAATTTAATTGTCGTTGTTTTCACCTCACTCTCTTTGGGAGCAAACGTCGCGATTGGGAACGCGAAAGGAGCCGGAAACCGAGAACGGGCCTTAAGGGTTTTGCATACCTCGCTCATCTTCGCTTTAGTCGTGGGGATCGCTGTAGGAATCGCCGGTTTCTTTTCCTCCAACGCATTGCTGATTCTAATCAAAACGGATGAAGCCTATTTAGCAAACGCAACCACTTACATGCAAATCTATTTCGCCGGGTTGCCGTTACTAATGATTTATAACTACGGCGCCCAAATGCATCGCGCGGTCGGGAACTCCACGACGCCTTTCTTGGCGTTGTTAATCGCAGGTCTTTTGAACGTCTTCTTTGATTTTATCTTCGTCTATTACGCGAAACTGGACGTTGCAGGCGTCGCCTGGGCTACCGTCATAAGCGAAGGAGTTTCAGCGACTCTCGTCATCGCCCCCCTCTTTTTCAAAAGCTCCGGTTATCTCCATTGCGAATGGAAGAGTTTCAAAATCGACGGAAGCAGCTTAAGCGAAGTAGTCAAACTTGGCTTGCCAGCGGGCTTGCAGGGCTTTTTCTTCGCGCTTCCGAATACCTTTATTCAAAGCGCTCTCTACACGATTGCCAAAGACATGCCGAACTCCCTTTACGTCGAAGATGGGGCCATCGCTGCGAATTCCATCAATAACTACTGTTACGCATGCGTAGAAGCGATTTCCGCGGCCTGTCTTGCCGTAACCGCGCAGAACTTCGGAGCAAGAAATAAGAAGAACATTTGGAAAGCGTTTTGGTATGCGCAGGCTTGGAATCTCATCTTCAATGTCTTCTACAGCCTTTTGATTCTATTCGCTCACAATCAGTTGCTTGCTCTCTTTGTGGATTCGGACAATTCCGTCAGTCTCCAAGCGGGCTGGGAGCGCCTTATGGTCGTTAGCTTTACCTATGTTTTGGATGGTTTCATGGACATCAGCTCTTCCGCGATGCGCGGAGTAAGGCACAGCACCGCGCCGATGTGGGTTACGATGCTAACTTGCACCGTCTTCCGCATCGTGATGATCGAAGCGGTTATACTTCAGGTCGATGCATTCAAATCCGTCTTCTGGCTTTATAGCGTCTATCCGTTCTCATGGATTTTAGCGGACATCGGAGATGGCATTTGCCTTGGCTTAATTTTCAAAAAAGAATTCAAGAAGATCGATGAAGAACAAGCAAAAAAGAACCCTGAATTAGAAGCCAAGACTCAGGAAAATTAAGAGTTTCATTTTGCAGAATATCAGGATTTTGCAACGTTTTGTAAACAAAACGGCCGCAAAACCTGCTTATTCTTGTGAAGACTCAATGACCTCTTTCTTCGCTTCGGGAGTCAAATCAAAAAACGAAGCGAACCTTGGGAAAGCGGGTTTGAACTCAAAACAATGGTCAAGAAATTTTGAGAAAAGATCTATGATCGTGCCGTTTAGCACCGCCATTACCAAAGTCCCCCAACCTATCCCGACAAGTTTCCCGAAGAAGCAGAAAGTCATAATAAGGGCAATGCCAAGCATGGAGAAATCGACGCTCGTCTTCACGATGAACATCTTGAAGTGATAACGCGCGGTGACGCATTTGACCGAGAAGTCATAGACCTGAGGATAGAAATAGGTTTTAAAGAACAAGGCCACGGAGAATCCGGTCAAGCCAAATCCCCCAATAAACAAAATGATCCTAGTCCATAAGGCAAGGGATTCAGGAGGAGTCACAGAGGTGTTGAAAAAGGGAATCATCTGCCACAAATCCAAGGCAAGGCCATAGATAAGGCAAGTTAAAAAAGAAGTGAGATATATAGGTCTGAATTTCCTTATGATGAGGCAAAGAATAATGAAAAGAACGGCTTGAACCACGTATTCAGCCTGTCCGAAAGTTAAGAAATCAATCTTAAGGCTCAGCAAATAGGCGGGAGCCACGATCATGGAAATGCCAAAATCCGCGCTCGTGAGCATCGCTACGGACAAGGAAAGCAAAAGAATGGCGATGAGGTAAGTGGCCTCGCTGTTGATCTTGATTTTCCTTCCTGTTTCTTCATTCATAATCGCGTCGGAGCATTATAAAAGAAAACCTTCCCAATAAAGGCACAAATTTAGCCATCCCCTTATAATCACGTACGAACCTATCGTTATGAAGAATCAACTGACCATCAAAACTCGCGATGAATTTAGAATTTGGCTTCTGAAGCATCATTCCTCCGAGCGGGAATGCTGGATTAACGTGAAAAGAGGCCGCCCCACGGACCAAGATCATTTTTGGTATATCGACGCTGTCGAAGAAGCCCTCTGCTTTGGCTGGATCGACTCCGTTTGGAAGAACGTCGATGGGACGATGTGGAGCAGGTTCACGCCAAGGCAAAAGAAAAGCCCATGGACGGAGTTAAATAAAGAGAGAGTCCGCCGCCTAGAAAGGCTTGGCTTAATGACTGAAGCAGGAAGGGCGCTTCTGCCAAAAATGGGGCCAAGAAGCTTTAAGATCGACCCCGAAATTATGAAGGCGCTTAAAGAGGCAGGCGCTTGGGCTAAATTCAAATCTTTCCCCGCGCTTTACCAAAGGATTCGAGCCTATAACGTCGCTTTCTATAAAAGCAGAGACCCCGCTCAATACGAAAAGGCTCTGAAGCATCTCGTCGAAGAGACCTTGAAAGGGAAGATGTTCGGCGAGTGGAACGATTACGGAAGGCTTCTATAAACACAAAAAAAGGCGACCCCATTCACGGAATCGCCTATAAGCTCATTGGCAGGGGCGGAAGGAATCGAACCCTCATCAAAGGTTTTGGAGACCTCTGTTCTACCACTGAACCACGCCCCTAATGCTATCGGTAACCCGACGGCAAGCGAGATTATAAACCACGCACGATTTTGGAAACAAGACCCATATCCACTTTTCCGGCGTAATTGGTCTTGAAATGTTTCATAACCGCGGGCATGGATTTGTCTTCAAGGGAATCAATGATTTTCTTGATTTCATCTTCGCCCATCATTTGAGGCAAGAAGGAAACAATCGCATCAAGCTGATCTTGGCAGTTCTTCTTCGATTCCTCTCTGCCGGCTTTCGCGTAGCCGTCCCTCTCCTCCTCAAGTTCCTTGGCAAACTTCTGAAGAATGCGGACGACCTCGGCATCACCAACTTCTTTCCCAGAACCATTTGTTTTGGCTTCCTGGTAACGGGAAATCACGATCGCGTAAGCGTTCCTTTTGTTGTTATCGTGGGCTTTCATCGCCTCGATATTCGCTTTTCTGATGTCATCGATAATCATAGAGTTTTCCTCTCTTTCGCTTCTATTTTACCATCTTTAAGTCAAGTGGAAGAAAAACTTGCTTATTCTTCTTTGGACAGAAGAGCGGCTTTCTTTTTGCCGCTGTAATAAACGATTTCCTCCTTGACGTTAGAAAGGCCGTAGAACAAGGGGAAGATCTCAAGACGACCAACCAAGCAGCCAATCGCGAGAACCCAAAGAAGGGTGTCGTAGTATTCTGGATACTTGGCCCCATAGTAAACGTAATCGGTCATCGAAAGACCGGTGTTGCTCATCGCGCTTGCGACATTGAAGGCGGCGATTTCCGAATCGATTTCGGGCAAAAAGTTCAAGATGATGATGGAGACGATGAAGAAAGCCAAGAACAGCACCGTATATTGCGATGCTTCTTTCACTTCCGCGTCATCAATTTCGCTTTCTTCACCATAGCGGTAGGCCTGATGAGGATGGAGGATGCGCGAAGGGGAATTCTGATAACGCATTCTGTAATAAAGATCCTTGAGCATGATGTAGACGCGGTATTGCTTCAATCCGCCGCCACAGCTTCCAGCTCCGCCGCCGATCACCATAAGGACGGTGCCCACATAGATTAGAGGCTTTCCAAGCGCGACCATCTCTGACATCGAAGTCGAGGCGAAGCCCGAGGTCGTCGCGCAACCGACGATGTAGAAAATGCTGTTTTGGATGTTAGGGCCAATGTTATCCAGATAGTCAGTCCCGTATTTATAAATTGACCCAGTCGCCGAAATCAAGCACCCCACCAAGAGAAGGACAAAGAAGAAGCGCACCTCCGCATCCTTGAAGAACTGTTTGAAACGCCCGGACAAAAGGAAGGTGTGCAAAACAAAGGAAATCCCCGAAAGGATGACGAGGAACATAACGATGATCTGTATCGCGAGAGGGCTAGCCGCGTAGAAGCCATTGGTGACCCCGGCGCCCGAATAATAAGCAATGTTTGAACTCCTCGGCGAGAAACCACCACCAGAAAGAGCGGCCATGGCAGTCGTCGCCGCATCGAAAGGCTCCATGCCCGCCAAAAACAAAGACGCCGCTCCTAAAGCCGTATAAAGGAAGTAGATGCCGAAGATTCTGCCCGCGCTGCGTTTCAAGTTAGGAAGAAGCCTGTCGCCATGCCCTTCGCCGACATAAAGCGACATGCCCGCGCTATTGCCAAGGACCATGGAAAGTAGCAAAACCAAACCCACGCCCCCCACGAATTGCATCTCCGCGCGGTGGAAGCAATACAAGTGAGGGCAGAAGGAAACTCCTTCGCTTAGATGATAAACGGCCTCCGTGCCATCATAGACGAGACGCCCGTCCACGAAGTCCTTGAAGCAAGTAAGACCCGTCGTGCTATATGCGGAGGCGCTTTCGAAGAAGGATTCCGAGAAGCTCATCTCCATCTCGCCTGCAAGATTTGCCAAAAAGAAAGGGAAGGCGCCAGAAAGGACCGCGGCGATCCAAATTAAAACCAGCAGGGCGTTGTTCTCATTTCGAGCAAAGTTCGCCCTTTTTTTCCTGCAAATGCAGAAGAAATAAAGAAAAAGTCCTAACCCAACGTCGAATAAGGCGGGATAGGCAAAATAGCTCCACCCCTCCACTTCGTCATGGTAAAAAGCAAGCAAAACCAAAGGAAGCGCGGTCAAGATGCCGATGAGCACCAAAAAGATGCCAAGGTAGCCAAAGACCATCCTTGGGCCCATGACGACTTTATCGGCCTTCTCTTTGCTCCTCATTTTGTTTCGGGTCCGCTTTTGTCTTTCGCGGGTTTCTTCACTTTATCCACCACTTTAGACACGAACACGCCGGTCCTTTGCTTTTCCTGACGGATGAAGTTCATGACCTTTCTCTGATCGGTAGGCGCGCAGACAAGCAAAAGGTTGTCTTTAGGAAGAATAATCGTATCGCCCTTAGGAATGATGACGTCGGGCGTGCGGTAAATGCAGGCGACGGAGACGTAGCTAGGGAAGCGGCATTCCTTTAAGGGGAGATTGGCGATGCGATACTTCGAAAGAACCACCGCTTCGATCATCGTGATCTTGTCGTTCTCTAAGGAGAGAGTCTTAAGCATGGAGGCCAAGGAGGTCTCGCTTTGGACGGACTGGCCAAGCAAATAAGTCGCCGAGATCACCGAATCGATGCCCAAAGCCTTATAAAGATCGACGTTTTTCGGGTTATTGACGACGCAAATGCATTTCTTCGCGTCGAAAACTTTCTTAGCCATGAGGCAAGAAGCGAAATTGTCCGTGTCTTTCTCGCAAAGCGAGATGAAGGCGTCCGCGTTATAGGCGTTAGATTCCTCAAGGCTCTTCTTGCGCCAAGGCTTCCCAACATAAACCGGGACGCGATAACGCTTCATGATGATCTCGGCTTCCTCTTTGGAGGAGTTAATGACAATCAGTTCGTTCTTCTTGTCTTTGAACATGGAGACGATGAATTCCGCCTGCGGGCCGCCTCCGGCGATGATGACTTTCATTGTTTGTCCACCCCCGCACGAAGCAAAGAGAAACGGTCAAGCGATAGCTGGAAGGGATAGATTGCCTTGATGGGCATGCCTTGGATCAATAACCCTTTATCCGGGTCATCGAAACGGACATAGATATAGGGGACCTCGAATCTCTTGCAGCAGATATAAGCCAAATATAGGTTCACGTTGTCATCGCCGGTAGTAATGATGACCTCGTTCGCGTTTTCGATCCCCGCGTCTATAAGCTCATCAACGTCCGTGGTATCCGCGGCGATGGTGATGCCTGAGAAAGCATCGTTGAGCTTCTCGAACGAGCTTTTGTTCGCGTCCATGACGACGACGTTGCCGCCCATTTGGGAAGAATAGTTCGCGATGGAGGCGCCTAGCCTTCCGCAGCCTAAGACGATAGTGAGATTTCGCATAACTTTTTGTCCGAAAAAGTATAGTCTCCCTTTCGGGAGAGGGCAACGCGAAAGGAAGGGATTCTCTTTGACCAGAGCGTCTTCAAATGCCGCATTAAACAAGATTCTCCGCAAGGGCGAAATCCTCGATACTCATGGCCTCAACGGGGCATGGCACACGTTGCAGCAAACCGCTATACACGAACACGACGATCTTTCTTCCGTTTTCATTAAGAGCAAGCAAATTGCCAATTTCACGGGACTTGTTCACATCCGTTAAAGCAAAAACCGTTTGAATATATAGCTTCCTAGAGCTTCTCTCGACAGCAAAATCAATCTCGCCGCGTCCGTTTTCTTTTTGGACGACTTTCCCAATGGGATTAAGACCCCTTGATATTAGTTCGAGGTAAACGGCGTTTTCGATTGCTCCAGCGCTTTTTCTTGTCGCCGGCGCTTCTTTCAAACACAAGTTCATTTCCCGTAGATTCGAAGACCTTTTAGCAAGAGAGTTTCGAACGAATAATGAATGAGCCCGTCCTTGTCATATCGAGCGTTGTTTAGCGCGTCGCAAGTGATGATAACTCTCGGCAAAAGGGATGGAGCAAGTCTAGCTTTTTCGTCGAGTTCTGGCGTCATCGTCTCTCCCACGAAAAGCAAGAGAGACCATTCGTTCTTCTCCACAAGAAACCCGGCGTCTGCATCACTGCAATATTTCTTTTCGCCGCGTTGGGATTCATAAACAGCTTTCTTAATCTCCCAACCATCGTAAAGCAGCTTCGCGATGAGCGCGGGAATCATGAGCCGGTTAAGCTCTTTTCCTTTCCTGCTTTGAATTTTATAAAATCTCGAGTCGATTGGGAAGACTATTTTTCCTTGTTTTATCTTTTTTTTCTTGACGTCATAACGATTCAAAGAGAACAGGATTCCAAGCTCATTTAATTTTGAAACTGATGAGCTGATTTTAAAGCGAGAGCAAGGCCTCCCGAGCTCTCTGCTCGCCTTCTCGGCCAGGCTTCTTTCGGAAACTGGTGCACAATCAGAAGAAAGGAAGGCACGAAATACCGCTAGATCAAGCCTGTTCAAAGATTTGAGATTGGTCTCAACAAGCGAAGCGTCTAATCCATCCCCCACCAAAAAGTCAACGATGGTCGCGCCCGGATGAGCGTTTCGGTAGTCCGCGTACAAAGCGCTTGGAAAGAAATAATGCTCAACACGTCCTCTAATCAAGGTAGCCTTTTCAAGATAACGAGAAGGCCATTTGGTCGGGGCGATAAAAAACAAATTCAGGGACGCTTGTCCAGCGCAGCAATTCACAATGACGTCGAAATTTGGCTCATCCCAAAGATTGCCGGCAAGCAAAAAGCATTCTCTTTCTTCTTTCCTTTTTTTAGAGCAGATCTCCGCGACTTCCTTTGAAGGTAGCATCCTAAGATCAATAATTTCTGTAAGAGGCGCTTTTTCTTTGAGAGAAGAGGCGAAGTCATTTAAGAGAAAAGATACGGCACCGCTACCGCTGGGGCCAACAATTACTTTCACCCGCCCATTTCCGATTGAAGTGAGTAACAAATCTTGCAAATAATCCCTCATATTTGCATTTTATTAGCCATTTTCTTGTTATTCAAGTTTTTGGTTGGTTTTCTTAGTGTTTTAAACACACAGTCTTACTTTTTTTATTTTTGTTTCCTGCTTTCTAATCTTCTTCTTTTGTGCGTGATATCCGTTGTAAATTTAGCAAATACTTGCCAGTCAAGTTTTTACTAAATTTCGCGACGAAAAGTTTTGTTGTAGTCGCAAAAAGACGCGAAAAATAAAGTCACTTTCGTTAGAACTGCGAAAAGTGGAAGTCCAAGCCTATCCAGGAATCAGATCTTCGCTTAGCCTCATCGAGGTAAGCATCTCAGTTCTTGGGTATTTCGCAGTGATTTCCGCGTATTTCGCTTTCGTATCTTTCTTTTTAAGTCCTTTGAAGCCAAGGTCTCTATACCTAGCAAGACACCATTTCACGTATTCGTAAGTGCCTTGGCTCATGTAATAGTTCTTCGCGTGGCTTACGAAATACTCATAAGTCGTCTCAGGCTTGAAGTTCTTGGGGTTGTAATTTTTAGAAGCGCTGATCATATCACAAACGTATTCGGTGGCATAAATCCAAGGCATCGTCATCACGATAATCCGCCCGCAGAAGAAGTCGGTCCAATATTCCCAGTGATGCTTATTCCTTTTCGTGTGATGCTGGCACACGAAGGAGAAATAGCCGTTCACAAGACGTTCCTCGTAAACCGGGGAATGATCACCAACATAATGCTTCGCGGAATTGTGGAACTCGGTGTGGCCGTATTTCGTCAAATCATGCCTGAGGCAGTGCCAAAAGATCCCACAGTGGAAGCCATTTGAAATCACCATATGGCGATGATGGGTAATCAAAACGAAATGGCGAAACGGATGATAGCCAGCCTTCATAATTTCTCTCCTAATATAGCAGCGAGCACTTCCCCCACGTCTTCGCGGATGAGGTAATCGAAATGGTCGTCAAGGGGCGTAGGCTCGGCGTTGATCAAAACGGATTTACCACCATCGAAATAATCAGGCAGCATCGCCGCGGGTTGGACGCGTAAGCTCGTGCCGGCGACAAGCAAGACATTCGCGAACTTCATTGCGTTAATCGCACCTAGAAAAACATCGTTAGGCAAAGGCTCTTCGTAAAGAACGACATCGGGCTTGATGATGCCTCCGCAGGTGCATTTAGGCACCCCGTGGTGTTTTATTTGCTCTAAGGAATAATGTTTTCCGCAGTTGCAGCAAGAGTAACTCGCCGTGCTTCCATGAATCTCCAAAACGCGCTTGGAACCAGCTTTCTGATGAAGGCCATCGATGTTTTGGGTGATGATGGTTAGCTTGTTCGGATAACGTTTCTCAAAATCGGCAAGAGCAAGATGGGCGGCATTAGGCTCCGCGCTTGGAAAAACCATCGTGGACCAATAGAAGTCATAGAAGGTCTCGGGATCGCTTTCGAAGAAAGAAAGGGAAAGCATCTCTTCGTATGGACGCCCATACTTCGATTGGACGTTATAAAGCCCTTGAGGGGAACGGAAATCAGAGATGCCAGAGCCCGTAGAGACCCCCGCGCCGCCTAAAAAGACGACACGCCTCGCCTCTTTTATGTACTTTCTTATTTGAAGAAGTTCTTCTTGGCTCATGTTATTTCCTGCTCGCGAAGACTCTAGAAAGAACGTCTTCTTGGAATTCCTCTTTCGGCAAGGAATCTCTTTTCCCTTCTTTGGCAAGTTCAAGCTCCTTTTTGAACAAAGAAGCCAAAACATCAATCGCACGATTGGTAACTCCATCATTATTGACGATGAGATCCGCGTAGATGCTTGAGGGTTCCACAACCTCATCATACATCGGCTGCACGGTGGAGAAATATTGTTTCACGATTCCCTCAAACGGCCTGCCTCTTTCCTCGGAGTCACGAATCAAACGACGGAGGAAACGCCTTTCCGCGGAGGCGGAAATGAAAACGCGCAGATCCCCCATTGAACGGAGCTCTTTGTCCACCAGGGCCATGATCCCTTCGATCACGATCAACTTCTTAGGCTGAATCATTTCGATTTTGTTGGAACGGGTTCGCTCAACAAAATCATAGATGGGTTTAGAAATCGCCTCGCCTTTTTTAAGCGCGGCCACTTGCTCCCTCATGAGCTTCCAGTCGAAAGCGCGCGGATGGTCGTAATTAACCTTAAGGCGTTCATCCATGCTCATCGCGGATTGGTCTTTGTAATAATCGTCTAGGGTGAGGTGAGTGATTTGCCCTTCCCCGACTTCTTCGATGACTTTCTTCGTGAGGTAGCTTTTGCCCGAGCTAGAGCCCCCGCCGATTAAGATTAACCTAGGCATGGGTCGCTCCTTTTATCTCATCGAGGGCTTTTTCGACCTCTTCGATGCTAGAGCAAACGACGGGCCAGCCCTGCCAGTTTTCCTGAAGGAAGCCATGGCTTAAATAGGAACGGAGGAGTTCCAAGAGAGAGTCATAAAAATGATTCACGTTGAAGAGGATGATTTTTCCTTTTTTCTGGCCTAGCCCAAGGTCCGTCATGACATCAGAAATCTCGTCGAGCGTCCCAATCCCGCCCGGCAAGGCAAGGAAGCAATCCGACATGTCGATCATCATTTGTTTCCGCTCAGACATCGTATCCGTGGGGATTAGGGTCGTGATGGAATCGGTGATGGCACCCGCTTCGATGAAGAAGCGAGGCTCAACCCCGATAACCTCTCCCCCGTTTTGGAAACAGGCATCGCTTACAAGGCCCATAAGCCCCTTCCTAGAACCGCCGTAGACAAGGCTATCGCCCCGTTTGGCCAAGACCTTGCCAAGAGATTCGGCAGCCTCTCCAAAAGAAGGGTCGCCGCCCAAACTCGAACCACAGAAAACGCAAACTTTCATAGCGGCTCAATTTTTGCCCTTTTTCTTCCCTAATGGAAGAAGGAATGCGCTTTCCTTTTTCTCTTCCCCCCTTACAATTGTCGCCATGAAAGTTATCGCCAACCAAACGCTCACCGGAGAACGAGCCGCCTTCAAAGCGAAAGACACCCATTTCTCCTCCTGCACATTCATAGACGGGGAGTCTCCCATCAAAGAATCGAGCAACATTAAAGTTACCGCTTCTACCTTTTCCTATAAATATCCTTTGTGGTATGGGGAAAACATTCGTGTTGAATCAACGAATATGACAGCAACGGAACGCGCAGGCATTTGGTATAGCAAGAACGCCATCTTTGAGGATTGCATCATCGACGGGCCGAAGAATTTCAGGAAGTGCGATGGGCTGATTATCAAGCGTTCTACTTTCTCTGACGCCCAAGAAACCCTGTGGTGGAACACCGGCGTCGAGCTTGATCAAGTGGAAGCCAAAAACGGCGCATATTTTGGAATGGGAAGCAAAAAATTAAAGGCAAATAAGCTGGTTTTGCAGGGAAATTACGCTTTTGACGGCTCGGAAGACCTACTTATCGAGAATTCAACATTAGAAACCAAAGACGCCTTTTGGAACTGCAAAAGGGTCACTTTGAGGAATTGCACGATCAAGGGGGAATACTTCGGATGGAACTCCGAGGATATCACTTTGATTCATTGCCACATCGAATCCCATCAGGGGTTCTGCTATATGAAGAACATCACCTTGATTGATTGCGAAGTTGTGAATAGCGACCTCACCTTCGAATACTGCTCAAACATCGACGCGGAAATCACAACCGAGGTGGATTCCATAAAAAATCCGATCTCAGGCAAAATCAAAGTCAAGAAGGTCGGAGAAATCATCCTCGACGATGACGGCGTCGACCATAGCCTTACGGAGATTGTTACCCAATGAACTACGATTTCGATAAGCTCGTGGATAGGCGAAGCGAAAATTCAGTTAAATGGAACTGCCAGGAAAACGAGCTTCCCATGTGGGTCGCGGACATGGATTTCGAAGTCGCCCCCTGCATCACGGAGACGATGAAGGAAAGGATCTCCCATCCCTGTTTTGGCTATTCCGAGATGCCTGAACGCTGGGCAAAATCTTATGTCGACTTTTGGAAAGACACGTTTGGAGCCAATTTAAAAGAAGAAGCCCTGCTCTTTTCCTTGGGGATCATTCCCTCCCTGTCCACCTCGATCCGCGCTTTTTCGCGTCCTGGCGACGAGGTCATTCTGCTTACGCCCGTTTACAACATTTTCAACCATTCCGTAACAAATAGTGACCGCGTTGTCGTTCCGGTTTCCTTGATCAACGAAAACGAACATTATTCGATTGACTTTAACGAACTAGAAAAAGCCCTAAGCTCTCCAAAGGCGAAGATCCTCGTTTTGTGCAACCCTCATAATCCCGTTGGAAGAGTTTGGAACAAAGAAGAGCTCAGTCACATTGCCTCTTTATGTAAAAAGCATAATATCCTTGTCATTTCCGATGAGGTCCATGGCCCTATATCCCATGGAAAAAGCACATACGTCCCTTATGTTTCTTCCTGCAAGGAGGCAAGAGAAAACTCCATCACCCTCATCGCTCCCACGAAAGCCTTTAATGTCGCCGGGGTCCAGACCTCCGCTTGCTACGTTGAGAATAAGGAAATCCGAGACAAGCTTGCATTCGCTTTGAATGCTGATGAGGTCATGGAAGGCAACTTCCTTTCTTATGACATCGCCGTTTCTTGCTTTGATGAGGGAAGAGAATGGCTAAAGCAAATGAACGCTTATGTCCACGAGAACTATCTTTACGCTCAGGAATTCTTGAAGAAACAGCTCCCTGAAACCAAACTCGCCCCTTTAGAAGCAACTTACCTTATTTGGGTAGATCTCTCCCGCTACGAAGAAGACGATGTTTCTTTCTGCGCTAGTCTAAGAAAAGAAACCGGCTTATGGATCACTCCGGGATCCACCTATGGAAAAGAAGGGAAAGGGCACGTCCGCATCAATCTCGCCTGCCCGCGAAGCAGGGTCATAGACGGGATGAACCGCCTTTATTCCTACTGCAAAAAGCGCGCCTCTTTTTGAAAAGGTTTTAAAAAAGGCTCCTCAGCGGAGCCTCACAAGGTAATAACGGTCGACCTTCCGTTCGTAGATCAATTGATAGGAAAGTTGTTCTTTCACCAAAAAGGAACGGATGTCCGCGAGGTAACGAGCAAAACGGAGGCTTGATATTCCAAATTTATCAAGGACCTCTTTCTTGCAGATGCTTTTGTTCACCAGCAAGCAGTGATACATATGGAGAATCACTTCGCTCTTTTTCATGCCTAATCGCCTTCCGTTCTCGTCAGGTTACTCAATTATCTAGTCGCATTAAGGCCTTCAAAAGGTCTAGTAGGACTAAAAATAAGCCAAGAAAAGTTGGAAAATCATACTTCCATATCTCAAAGCGATATAAAGCCATTTAGGACGCTTCAAAGACAACCGCTAAGAGTGTTTTCCTTAGGGAGCGAGAAGG
>CAVEPD010000020.1:0-33579 GCA_963617535.1 bacterium | reverse complement strand
AAGGGCGATGCTCTCCCGCTGAGCTAAGCATCCGCGGGGCGCTTCAAAACGCGCTCAAGTATGATATCACCCGAAAAGCAAGAGTGCAACGAAAAATAAAACCCCTTTTTCAAGGGGCAAAATTTTGTGTTTTCTTTCGATTAGAAGCCAGGTTTTCCCAAAAGGTGGAACATGTTCTTCTTGTAGATTTCAACACCAGGTTGGTTGAAGGGGTTCACTTCGTTGAGGTAAGCGCTCATTGCGCAGGCTCTCATGAAGAAGTACATAAGCTGACCAAGATTGTAGGCGTCCATCTTGGGGATGCTGATCACGATATTGGGGACCTTTCCGGTATTCACATGGGCATCTAAGGTGCCTTCGAAGGCTTTCTTGTTCACATAGTCCAAGCTCTTGCCTTCAAGATAGTTCAAACCATCGAGATTATCCTCGTCATGAGGAACATTGATGTTCTTAGCAGGCTCCTCAACGTTGAGAATCGTTTCGAAGAGCAGTTTGGTCCCTTCTTGGACGAACTGACCAAGGGAGTGTAGGTCGGTTGTGAAGGTCGCCGAATCAGGGAGAAGTCCCTTGCCGTCTTTGCCCTCGGATTCGCCATAGAGCTGCTTCCACCATTCGGTGAGCTGGACGAGCTGAAGTTTGTAGGTCACGAACATCTCAGCGGATTTGCCAGAAACGTAGAGCGCCCTGCGGGCGACGGCGTATTTATAAGCTTCGTTAAGGGTGTCGGTGTCGTATTCTTTTTGCCCGGCAAGCGCGCCATTCATGAAAGCGCGGATATCGATGCCCGCGGCGGCCATGGGAAGAAGGCCGACAGCGGTGAAGACGCTGTATCTTCCGCCGACGTCATCGGGGAGAACAAAACGCTCATAGCCATACTTCTTGGCGAGCTCAATCAAAGCGCCACGCGCTTTGTCAGTGGTCGCGAAGATATATTTGCTGGCGTCTTTTTTGCCGACTTGTTCCTCGAGGAGATCTTTCACCAAGCGGAATCCGACGGAGGTTTCGGTGGTGGTCCCGGACTTCGAGATGACGTTGATCGCAAATTTCTTTCCTTTCAAGAATTCAAGAACTTGGCTTGCGTAATCAGGGTCGAAAGTGTTCCCGAAGAAAACGATCTTCACATTATTTGTAGGAAGGAGACCGTTGATTGCCTCGATTGCGGCACGTGCCCCCAAATAGGACCCGCCGATTCCGCAAACGACAAGGGCCTCACAATTCTTTTGAATGAATTCGCCTGCCTTGATGATGCGTTCGAATTCCACTTTGTCGTAATTCTCTGGATAATTCGTCCAGCCGAGGAAATCGCTTCCCTCTCCGGTTTTTTGATCAATGGATTGATTGATTTTTTTGATTTGATCCGCGTAAGAAGCGTAATCAATGTCGATGATGGCGTGGCTAGTATCTACTTTAATCATAAATTTTCATCCTTTCCGTTTTCGCTTTTCACCCATTCGGGGAGTTTCTCTTCTAAAGCGGAGAAATTCACCTCTAACGGGCTGATTCTCCGCTTACGGAAGGCTTTCCGACGGTCGCTTTGGCTCATCTGTTTCAGCGACACACGGATATTATCACTTTCTTCGTTTACCGCGATGACTTTCACAGTGTAAATATTTCCTACGGAAACATACCCCGCGAAGTTATGGATGAAAGTGTTCGCTAGCTCGCTGATGTGAAGCAATCCCGTCCAACCATCGTCGAAGAGCATGATGGCGTAGCGGGGATAGACCTTCACGACAACCCCTTCTGCGACGTCTCCTATTTTTGGTAGATTCATTTCGTTCCCTCCTTTGCGAAGCGCTCTAAATCTTCTGGATAATTGATTTTGTAGTTATTGGGGCTTCCCATGACAATGGAAACCGTTTCCCCTAGTGCGCGTACCTGGCTTGCCTCATCCGTTGAAATCTCCGCAAAACTAAGCTTTTTTAGCAAACCTAGACGAAAAGTTTGCGGAGTTTGTGCTAAGAATGTTGTTTCTCTTGGCTGATAGGAAGAAACGTGATTTGAATCCGTGCTCACAAATACAGAGTCGGTGCAGGGGATGGCGGTAACGCTAGCCCCGGTCTCCGCGGCTTTCTCAACCCCCTCTTTGATGAGCCTTTCGTCCAAATGGGGGCGGTCGGCGTCTTGAATTAGGACGATTGCATCGTCGGGGGTTTTCTTTTCTTTCAAATAGTTGATGGCATGATGGACGGATTCGCTTCTAGAATCGCCGCCGTGCACATATTGGATTGGTTTTGTGTAGGCGCGCTTTTTGACGATACTTCTAACTTCGTCTTCTAAATCTTCCCGAACAACCAAGATTATCTCGCCGATTTCAGGCGAATTAGAAAGAGAATCAAGAGCATAGCAAAACAAAGGATTTCCGTTTACGGGCAGCAGTTGTTTAGGGACATTTCCGCCGAAGCGCTTGGCGCTGCCCCCTAGAAGCAATATGGCAATTCTTTTGCTGATTTCCACGCGTGCTATTCTACCACGCGGGAAATGTTAATTAACCTTCTCTTGGACGAGGTTCTTCTCTTCGCGGTGGCGGAGGGACTCGTTGATTGATATGCCTTCGATGATGAGGTGGAGGATTCTTTCCAAATCCCTACCTGCGGTGTAATCCGCGACGCAGGAATAATTGACGCGGCCGTCTTCAACGAGCTCCGCGGATTTCTCTTCATTTCCCTTTGGATAGACCGCGATGGATTTGCCACCGGAATTCTTGACGATGATCATCGCAGGGACGTCGGTCATCCCGTCTCCGATGTAAATCATGTTGGAAGTCGGGATGCGCTTGGTGCTCGTCTTCTCGTTGATGGTTTTGTCATCCGTCACATCGATCGCCCCTTTCGAAATGCGGTAGAAGTATTGCGTTTTTTGGGTGTAATTGACCGCCATCTTGGGCCAAATGGCTTCGCCGGTCACGGGGTCATAGATATATTCGCAGCCATAAATCATTTTGAATTCGTGGGCAATGGGGCAGCCGTCGATGATCTCTTTGTTCCCAGAAGAGATAATGTAATGTTCGATTTGGATGCCGTGCTCTGCACCATAGTCGTTGATGCGTTTGAACCAAGTTGAAACGCCCGGGAAGAATTTAATGGCCTTGCCCATCTCGTTTAGATATTCGCGCGTCATCTTAATGCCTCTTTCTTTGGCGATGAGCGGCATCATATATAAATAGGATAGGATCTTGTCCCCGCCTGTTTTGTCCGTGAACTCTCTGACTTTTCCCCAAAATTCTTCGGGAGTCATGCCCATCGATGGGATGAAACCGAAGTTCTGCATATCCGTGGTTGCGAGAGTGGAATCGAAATCATAAAGAATCGCGGCGATAGGTTTTTTGTTCATGGGGGCCCTTCTTTCTTTGGTCAAATGATAATATCCGCGCTTCCTACCGTCAAATTAGACGCCTTTTGCGTGTTTAGCGTCTTTATATCGGGGTAGAATAGGGGCATGGAGCCCTATCAGATCATTCTCCTTGTCGTCATCTTGCTGCTCTTCTTCTACGTAAGTCTTTTTTTGCTGGTGCTCTCCAATGCTCTTTCCTTCCGGAAGAGGCTCAAGAAAAGAAGCGAGGCGCTCATGATTCTTTGCTTGGAGAAACAGGATGTTTTGCTCGCGTGGTCTGAACTATTCGGAAAAGAGGGCCGCCCTTTTAACGAGGAAGACCAAGAACTAATTAATTCCTTGGCTTCGATTAATCTTAAAAAGCCCAATCAAAAAGAATGGGAAAGTGCGATTGGAATCATCAAGCAGGTTAATCGCAGACTGAGCTTTCTGACGGAAGAGATTGAGTGGGGCGAAAACGAAAACGATAAAGATTCCTACGTTTCCACGATGCACGATCTCGATGCGAATTATCGCCAATCCCTCGCGATTTATAACGCGGATATCGGCGCCTATAACTATTGGGTTTCAATCCCTGGGGTCTCTTGGCTTCTTTATCTTTTCGGCTTAAGGAAAAAACACTCGTTCAATTAAAACGTGAGCTCATAATCGACGAGCCCATCATAAAAATCTTTTTCGTGCGAGACGATGATTACTGCGCCAGGGAAACGTTCAATCGCGTCGAATAAGGAATCCTTGGCCTTTTGGTCAAGGTGGTTCGTTGGCTCGTCGAGCACAAGGAAATTGCTCTTCTTCAAAGTCATCAAAGCAAACCTGGCTTTTGTGACCTCGCCTCCAGAAAGCTCACTCATTTTTCGGATAGCAAGCTCTTTTCTGACGCCCGCCGCGCCTAGGCAAGTTCTGATTTTGGTGTTGTCGAGCTCAGGGTGATATTGCTTAATGAAATCAAACGGAGACAAAGAAAGATCGATTTTTTCATCTTGGGAGTAGTAGTTGACGTTGGTCCCTTCTAGCCAAGTGAATTTGCCTCCTAAAGAAGGAATCGTTCCAAGGATAGTTTTAAGAAAAGTGGTTTTCCCAACCCCGTTTTGGCCAAGAATTGCAATCTTTTCGCCTTTCTTGAGCAAAAAGGAAATGGGCTCAAGCAAGGGCTTTTCATATCCGATTACAAGCCCATCGACGATAAGTGGCTTCTCCCCAACGTCGTGAGTGAACGGAAAGGAGAAATGGACTTTGCCTTCTTCTTTGCCGGGGGCTTCCATGACTTCTAGATGAGCGAGCCTCGCGCGGTGGCTCTTCGCGGCTTTCGCGGAAGTCGCGCGCACGATGTGCTTTGCGATAAAGGCCTCTTCTTTTTTGATGTAACGTTGCTGGGCTTCGTAGTTCTTTTGATATTGCTCTTTGTCGAGCTCGTGCTGCAAAAGATAGGAATCGAAATCCATTTTGTAACGGGTGATCTGCTGGTTTTCCAAAACGAAGACAACGTCTGCGATAAGGCGTAGGAACGCTTGGTCATGAGAGACCACCAAGAAGGCCTTTGGGTAATTCTTGAGATAATTGGCTAGCCAGGCGACTTGGGTCTGATCAAGGAAGTTCGTCGGCTCGTCCATGATGAGAACGTCTTTTTCCTCTAGGAGCATCTTGGCGAGATAGGCTTTCTCCCTTTGGCCGGAAGAAAGGATGTGCAAAGGCTTCGCAAGATCCGCCTTATCGAATCCAAGGCCATCGGTAAGGCGACCCACTTTTTCTTGCAGGGAATAGAAACCTTTTTGGTTCAGCTCGTCGCCTAAACGTTCGGCGCGGTTAAGCAGTTTCTCGTAGCCATCTTCGCCGTAGGCCGCTTTGACGTATAGCTGCTCCATCTCCTGCTCTTTGTCGAATAGGTCTTGATAGACTCCATAAAGATATTGGGAGACAGGCATGTCTTGTTTGACCTTGAGTTGCTGATCAAGATAGGCGTAAGTGATGTGGTTATCCCAATGAACCGTCCCTTTATCGGGCCTTTGATCTCCGACAATCAAAGAAAGAAGCGTTGTTTTTCCGCTTCCGTTCACTCCGACTAGGCAAGCGTGCTCCCCGAGGTTCAGATGGAGAGATGCTCCGCGATAGAGTTGCTTGTCTGAGTAATTGAATTCAATATCGTCTAATTCGAGGATGGCCATAACTGGGGAATTATATCGTTTTAACCTTTCTTTTTCCTTCCTAATTTTCAAAGCAAAAAGTTTGCAAAAACGACAAATAAGCCGGTTTTGCGCTTTTTTCGTATATTGGAATTATTCGAGACACAGTTCCCAAAAGGAAACGAAAAAGGCCAAGCGATTTCGCTTGGCCGTAATTTCGATGGTGCGGGGGATGGGATTTGAACCCACACGGGTTGCCCCGTACGCCCCTCAAACGTACGCGTCTACCAATTCCGCCACTCCCGCAGCAAGAGGGATTATAAGAAAGTTCCCTCGCCGTTGCAAACAATATTTATGCGAATTTTGGGAAGAAGGCACAAGCCATTGCGAAATAGATAAGCAAGGTCGCCACATCCATCACAGTTGTAAGAAGAGGCTGAGCTAACATTGCGGGGTCTTTTTTGATGGCTGCGCTAGCCATGCAAAGGAGGGTTCCAATAGCTTTGGAGAAGGTGATCGCCGCAAACATTGTTATGGCAACCAGGGCCGCGAAGATCAAGGAGTGCGAAGCGAAATCTGCGCCAGTTATGGTTCTAAGCTCGCCAATATCGTTTACATACTGCTTTCCCGTGAAGGCAGTTCCGTTCCATATCGTCATCCCTGAAAAGTCAAAGTCCAATCCGTTTGAATCAATGACCTTGCCCATGTTCACTATGCCGGTATATTCCTCCATTGCGACCCAAAGGAAGGCGAACGCCGCGACAAAGCAAGCGACGATCAAAGCGGAACGGATTTCTTTCCAAACGATCTTGAGGGTTTCTTTCGGACCAAACTCGTGAATTGCCAAGCCACGGATCATTAAGCCCGTGGTCTGTCCTCCTGCGTTGCCTCCTGTATCCATAAGAGTGGGGACGAAAGAGATGAGAATCGGCAAAGAGGTGAAAATGGTTTGGCTTTCGAGGCGATTGAGTACCATCGTGGTGAAGGTCCCCAGGATCAATAGGGCAATGATCCAAGGGAAGCACTTTTTCGCGTTGCTCCAAATGGAGGTCTCGGTATAAGGACGATCGCTCGGCTCCATGTTGGTGATACGAGCAAGGTCTTCGCTGGATTCCTCTTTAATGACATCGACCGCGTCGTCGATGGTGATGACGCCGACAAGGCGGTCATCATCATTCAATACGGCTAGAGCGTTTAAGTCGTAACGAGAGAACATTTCGCCGATTTCTTCCTGATCGGTGCCTGTGGAAACGGAGACGACGTCTTCATTCATGATGTCGCTTAATTTTTCGTCTGGCTTAGCGAAAATCAAATCGTCTAAGTCAACGGTGCCTTCGAAGTGGCGGAACTTGTCGCGAACGAAGATGGTGTAGACGGTCTCGGCGTCCCTTCCTTTTTCGCGAATCTCTTGGATGGCCTTGTCGACGCGAGTGGTGTCGAGGAGTTCGATGTACTCGGTGGTCATCAAGGAGCCGGCGGTGTCTTCTTTGTACTTTAAGAGTTGGTTGATGTCGTCGCGCATGTCTTTGTCGGCGGCGCGTAGGACTTTGGAAGCTAGATTGGCGGGCAAGCCACCGACGGTATCGGCGACGTCATCCGCGGATTGGGAATTGATGATCTTGACTAGGTCGCGATCGGTCATCGCCTTGATGAGCTTTTCTTTTGTCTCGGGGGTGAACCCGTCAAAAAGATCGGCGGTCAGCGCGCTGCTGAGATTGCGGAAAATGTAGATAAGCTGTTCGGGACTTAAATCGTTCGCGGCTTCTGCGATATCGATGGTAGGGACTTTGTCAAAGACTTCGATAAGCCCCTTCCTATCTTTGTTTTCAATCAACTGGGCGAGTTCTTCTTCGGAGGTTTTTTCAACGTCGATTCCGTTGTCATTTTCTTCCTCTTCTTCTACGCTCTCACTACTGAAAGGGGCATCCTCGGGTTTGTTTTCGTTTTCGATTCTTTCGACGTCTTTTTCTTGCTCGTCGACGGGCTTCTTTTCGTCTTCCATAGGTGGCCTCCTTTCATCCGCGACAAGGATAGACTTTTTCTTGTGAAAAGGGCTAGAACTTTCGCTTTCCTTTTGCCTTTTTTTGTCCTTTGGACAATCATATGCGCATGAAAAAGGCCCTCATCATCCCCGTTTATCAGCCTACTGAATTGGTGCTTCCTTTCCTTGCGAAATTCAAAAAGGACGATTTCGATTACTTTGTGGTGGTGGATGACGGGTCCGGGCCAGAGTTCGAAGAAAGATTCGCCGAGGTTCAAGAACTTGGCTTATTCACATTGCTCCGTCTTAAGAAAAACAAAGGTAAGGGAAAAGCGATGAAATGCGCGTTGTCTTATCTTATGAAGAAAGATCCTGAACTAGGTGGCGTCGTTACCGCGGATGGTGACGGCCAACACGCCTATGAAGATGTCTTGAAAGTGCGCGATGCTTTGGAAACGAATCAGGAAAAACTTATTTTGGGGACGAGAAACCGCAAGGACATGCCCCCGGCTAGCCAAAACGGATCGTGGTGGAGCTCCCTTTACTTCAAAATGATGAGTGGAGTTTCGCTAGAAGATACCCAAACGGGGCTGCGGGGTATCCCCAAATGCTATTTTTCGACCTTCTTAGCTAGTCCGGGTTCCCGTTATGAATTTGAGATGGGATTTTTAGCAGGTATTGTCAGAGAAGAAAAAATCGTTGCTGTTCCCATTCAGACCATCTACCTTAATGACAATTCTTCGACTCACTATCGTAAGGTAATTGACTCCATTCGTATCGCTAGATTTCCTACTGCCTATATTTTGAGTGGGGTTTTGCTGTGTTTTTTGGATTGCCTATTTTATTGGGTTTTTGCGGAGAATTGCTTCCATCATAGTGGGTTTGGATGGCTTTTGGCGGGGTTTTCCGCTTCGGCGATTTCCTTTTTCCTTTATGAATTGCTGATGCATTGTTGCGTATTCTTCGTCCGTCCTCGTTTTAAGAAAATGGTCTTGGACTTTGGCTTTTTCGCTTTTCTCTCCCTTGCTTCATTTGGGATTGCTTATGGCTTTGCTTGCTGCGGCATGAGCTTTCTCGGCGCGAGAATCCTTTCCGACGTTATTCTTTATGTAGTCTTGTTTATCTCGGCCTATTTCCTTCCTTCTGGCTGGCGCCCCGCCTATTTTCTTAACCGTTAACCGTTATATTAAAGAAATAAGCAAATCAGTAATCTGCTTTTGGTTTTTATTCGTTCCTCAAGGTCTATAATGATGCGCGTTCAAACCAAAGGAGTATTGAAACATGTCTGAATCCGACAAAATTCTCGTTGAAACCAGTGCCCGTCACGTGCACGTCACCCAAGAAACCCTCGAAGCCCTTTTCGGCAAGGGCCACGAGCTCACCGCAAAGAAAATGCTTTCTCAGCCTGGCCAATTTGCTTCCACCGACAAGGTCGAAGTGATCGGCTATAACGATCCTAGGAAAGATCCCGAAGGCAAACTTCCCCGTCCTAGCATGGCTTTCTCCATCCTTGGGCCGGTTCGCGACCACAACCAAGTCGAGGTCTCCCTCACCGAAGCAAGAAAGCTCGGTGTTTCCGCTCCCGTCCGCGAGTCTGGCGACATTAAAGGCTCTGGCAAATGCACCCTCAAAGGACCTGCCGGCGAAGTTGATATCGAAGAAGGCGTCATCACCGCGAAGCGTCATATCCACATGACTCCGGAAGATGCTGAGCACTTCGGAGTCAAAAACGGCGAGATCGTCTCCGTCAAAGTTGATACTGGCAAAGGCAGAGCGACCATCTTCGGCGACACCGTCGTCCGTGTCTCCAGCAAATATGCTCTTGCCATGCACATCGATACCGATGAGTCCAACGCCTGCTGTGGCTCTGGCCTCGTCTATGGCGAGATCGTGAAATAGCTTTATGGAGAAAAGCTACATCTTCTCTCCAAAAGGCGTTTGCTCCCGTCAAATGGAAATCATCTATGACGGGGACACGATCGTTTCTCTTAAGGTCATCGGCGGATGCCCTGGCAACCTCCAAGGCGTCTCGGCTCTAGTCAAAGGCAGAAAGATTGACGACGTCATCGCTTCGCTTGACGGCATCAAATGCGCGAGCAAGAGCACCTCTTGCCCGGATCAACTAGCTCAGGCCTTGAAAGAAATCAAAGCGCTGAACGCGTAAACCCTAGCGGCGGGGCAACCCGCCGCTTTCTTTTGCTTGCCCCTTGTAAACGCAAGGGAACCTCCTTATAGTTTCTCTCGGCAAAAAGCCAGACATCAAGAAGCGCCGTCAACACAACGTAACCAGGGCGCTAGCAACTCCTCTATAGAGGTAAGTGCTCGTTGTGAGCCCTTGCCCACAAGGGAACGATGCTTGGAGGAAATGCACACCTGCCTCGGTTGCCTTCCACATGTGGGAGGTATTTTTCTTGCCTAGAGGAGAAAGAAGGTCTCATGAAAGAGAAAATTTTATTTAGCAGCGAGTCCGTCTCTGAAGGACACCCCGACAAAGTTTGCGATCAGATCGCAGACGCCATTCTTGACGAATGCCTTAGGCAAGACAGCAAGTCCCACGTGGCCTGCGAAGTATTCGCGACCACGGAATTTGTTTTGATCGGCGGAGAAATCACCACCAAAGCGAAAGTCGATTACGAGAAAATCGCCAGGGGCGTTCTCCGCAAAATCGGCTACACCAATAAGGACCTTGGCATTGGCTGCGACACTTGCGAGATCAAAGTCTTGGTCAAAGAGCAATCGCCTGATATCGAGCAAGGCGTTGATCGCGGCGATCCTTTAGCCCAAGGTGCGGGTGACCAAGGCATCATGTTTGGCTATGCCACAAACGAAAGCGAAGGCTACATGCCCCTTCCGATTTCTATTGCCCATAAACTCGTCAGAACCGCCACAAAACTCCGCAAAAGTGGCTCCTTTGCAGGCGCCCGTCCTGATATGAAGAGCCAGGTCACCATTGATTACACCGACCCAAAGAACATCCGCATCGACACGATGCTTATGTCGATTCAGCATGATCCGGATGTGGACATGGACGCTTTCAAGTCTTATGTCTATAGCTCCATCATGGCTCCCGTCGCCAAGAGTTTTGGGCTTAACACCGATTTCAAAGTTCTCATCAATCCTACGGGAAGATTCGTTGTGGGCGGTCCCGCCGGGGATACTGGCTTGACCGGCCGCAAGCTTATCGTCGATACCTATGGCGGCAGTTCAAGACATGGCGGTGGAGCTTTCTCGGGAAAGGATCCTTCGAAGGTCGATCGCTCCGCTTCTTATTATGCGCGTTACATCGCGAAGAACTTGGTTGCTGCTGGAGCGGCGGACAGGCTGGAAATCCAGCTTAGCTATGCAATCGGCGTCCCTGACCCAATCTCTATCGGCGTCGCCACTTTCGGAACATCTCATGTGAACGATGACAAGATTCTCGAAGCGGTCAGACGCTTCTTTGACCCTCGCCCAGGGGCAATCATCGCTTCCTTTGGGCTAACCACTCCAAAATTCGCCTATGCCGATACTTGCAACTACGGTTGCTATGGCCGCCCGGACTTGGATTTGCCTTGGGAAAAGCTAGACAAAGTCGAAGAGCTCAAATCGTTCCTGTTTACCAAATAACGTTGCGCGAACGAAGCAAATTGAGAATTCTTTATGAAAGGGGTGAAAAATGCCCCTTTTTTCGATACAATAAGGTTGTAAAGAGGCCCAAGAGGCCTGGAGGTAAAATATGAAGTACCAAATTATCGGTAAGAACATTGAAGTTACCGATTCTATTCGAGCCGAGCTCGAGAAAAAACTCGCGAGGATGGACAAATATTTTGTCATCGATGATTCTGTTTTGTGCCGTGCCGTCGTCCGCTCCTACAATATCGGAGCTAAAGTCGAAATCACCATCTTCACCAAGGAGATGACCTTCCGCGCCGAAGTCAAGAACAACGACCTCTATGCCGCTTTCGATCTTGCCATGGACAAGCTCGAAGGCCAGATGAGAAAACTCAAAACCCGTATGGACCGCACCAAGGAATCCGCTTCCTTGGGCAGAGCCATCGCCCTTGAGAACATCATGGAAGAGGAAGAGGCGGAAGAGGCCGAAGAAGTCGTCAGGACCAAATCCATCTATCTTGAAGCGATGTCTCTTGATGAAGCCATCACCCGCATGGAAGCCATCGGACACTCCTTCTTCATCTACCTCGACGAGGAAGATGATCGCATCTCCGTTGTCTATAAGCGTGAAGACGGCGGCTATGGTGTCATCGAAGCCGAGAACAAAATCGCCTAATCGACATTCGCATCCTCAGGACCCTTCGGGGTCCTTTTCTTTTGAAAAGAGGTGACCTTGAAAGGCAAAAAGGTTAAGATTTCCTTCGCATATGAAAGGCAAGGTAATCGCGACAGACTTAGACGGCACTCTCTTCTACCCGAAGAATATCTTTTCGATGTTCACTCGGGCGAATAAGAAGTTTTTGCGTCGCTTCATCGCCGATGGGGGACGCCTAGTCGTCGTCACCTCACGCGGATTGCCCTTCATGCATAGGATTCCGAAGAAGCTCGGCGCGTCTTGCGACTTCATCTGCTGCAACGGGGCGATCATCTCCGCGGACGGGCAAATCGTCAAAAAGCAGGCCTTCCCCGCGAAGGAATTCAAACAGCTCATCGACGAGCTGAGAGAACATTATCACCCGAAGCTGTTCTTGCTTAACAGCGCCACCAAAGGCACCGTGATGACCCGTTCCTTTACTTCCTTCTGGACTCAGTTCCTCTACTTGGCTTACGAAGCGGTGCAGGGGGTCTACCAAGAGAAGACCATCCGCAGCGATCATGTCTTCTATGATGAGATCGAAAAAGAGAACGGATACAAGATGATGTTCCTCGTCGGCTTCAGCAAAAAGAAGAAGGCCCTCGCGGAGAAAATGACCGAGGAATTGAAACAAAAATACCCCGAGTTCAGCTTCTCTTGGGTCAACCAATTCATTGAGGTTGCCCCAAAGGGCTGCACAAAAGCGGAAGGCGTTGCCTTCTATCTTGCAAAGTTGGGCTTATCTAACGATAATACCATAGTTGTTGGCGATTCCGGCAATGATATCCCCATGTTCGACGCTTTCCATGAGCAAAGCTACTGCATGGCCCATAGCCCCGTCTCCGTCAGAACCCACGCCGCTCACGTGATAAAAAGAGTGAGCGATCTGGAAGAAGTGCTATACCCATCAGAGGATAGCGAACCTCGAAAGGAAAATTGAAAAGAATGAATCAAATCAGCGAAGTCGTTACCACGCTTGAACACTACAACGTGGCTGTCAGGGACACCCTTGAGTACTGCATCCGCAAGGATACCTATGATCTCAAGCTCTTCCAAGAGAAGAAGCGTTCCATCTTGGTCGAAGTCGATCAGCACACCCCTCTTAAGGACATCATTGACCACTCTGGTGAGAACGGTCAGAAACTCGAAACCGCCATCCGTGATTTCTATGCGGAAGTCTATGGCGACGATTCCACCATCCTCAAAGCCGCCGATGACGGCCTCCGCGTGGATCACAACCAGCACCTTGCCATCTATAAGCACGTCCTCCCCATCCATGAGAACGTGAACAACATGATCATGGGCGTCCTTGCCAATGGTCATCAGAACAACCTTGACGTCGCTGACGTCGAGAAGCTCCACGATGCCGACGAAGCGATGTATCGCGGCGTCGCTTATATGGCTCTTGTCAATGACCTCTGCAAACTCTTCAATGAGTACAACCAGGCCAGGAACGAAGCTAAGGGTGAAGAGACCCCCGCCTCCAAATTCATCGGCAACGACATCTCCGCCGTCATCCAGAATATCAACTTCGTTCGCCAGAACGCCAAGCTTACCAACGCCGTCTATAAGAATATGGAAGACAAGATCGTCGCCCTCATGGAATACATGACCGGCCGTCGTGATCTCCCCGTTGGCAAAAAGTTCCCCGATGTCATGAGAGAGGCTATCGAGACCATCAACCTCTACGTCCGCGACACCGAAGCCGCCTTCCGCGCCATCTACGCTCCCACCATCAATGCCCTCATCGAGCAGGTGAAAGCGGACGATGCGAAGAAAGCCGCCGCCGAAGCCGATAAGAAAGCTGCCTAATCATGGAAAAGAAGTCGACCAAGAAACTCAGCACCAAAGAGATCGTGTGGTATTCCATCGCCGCCTTTTTCGGGCTGGCTGGATTGGTCTTCCTCGTCGTGGGCATCGTGGGGGAGCATCTCCCCATGCTCGCGAGCGAGAACGGGATCCTCATCTCCGAGAAAGCTTGGCTCACCAGCTGGTCGCCGCTTGGCTACCGTTACTGGGGAATCATCCTCGTTGGGGCTGCTGCGCTTCTAGCCGTTATCTGCCTTACCCTCTTCGCTAGAGAAGGCGATAGAGATTCGGAAAGGGCCTTGCGTCGCGCTCAACGTCTTGGCATCGCCAAGGAAGAAGCGACCGAAGTTCCTTCTGAACCGAAAGCTGAATAAGCATTTCAAAACTGAACCGGGGCCTAATCGCTCCGGTTTTTTGTATACCTCATGTTTATCTGCCTATACTGGTTAAGCTATCTGCATATAAAAACTCAAAACATAGGCAGATTGTTTGCCCACATTCAGGAAGCATCTGCGCATAAATTTAGGTTTCGTGTGCCAATACTTTTACTTTTGAGATTGCCCTAAATAAGAAAAAAGTCACCTTTCGGTGACTTAAGTTGCCGCTGGCGGAGGAATGGGGATTCGAACCCCAGCGCAGTGTTACCCGCCTATGAGCTTTCCAAGCCCACCCCTTCGACCACTTGGGTATTCCTCCACGCTGATTGAAACGCGGCAAGAAGGATTATAAGAGGTCACCTAGGCTTTTTCAATCGCTTTTTTACGCTCTTTGCTCACTACGAAAAAGTAGCGGTGGAGTCTATAATTTGCCCTATGGCTAACGAGGCTACTTCATCTTTAGGCACTGGCAAAATATGGCCTCTAGTGTTCAAACTGACTCTTCCTGCCGTCATCGCCCAGCTCATATCCTTTTTATATAATGCGGTGGACCGCATGTTCGTCTCAAACATCGAAGGCGTCGGCATGGAGTGCCTTGCCGCTTTAGGAATCATTCTGCCTATCACGATTATCCTTCAGGCCTTTGCCAACCTTGTTGGCATGGGTGGTTCACCTAGAGCGAGCATGAAACTAGGGGAGGGGAAGAAAGAGGAAGCGAACAAGATTTTCAATAATGCTTTCGTCCTTTTGCTCGGCTTCGGCGTTGTTCTTAGCTTGATCTGTTTCTTTTTGGCGGAGCCTTTAGTGAAACTTTTTGGCTGCCCAGATAGCTCACTTCCTTACGCGGTGTCTTATTTAAAAGCCTATTCACTTGGGATCATCTTCGTAATGCTTGGCCAGGGACTCAACCCTTTTATTACCGCTCAAGGACGTTCTTTCTTGGCAATGATCTCTATTTTGATAGGGGCATTAATCAATATAGGGCTAGACCCTTTGTTCATCTTTGTCTTTGAACTAGGAGAAACCGGGGCGGCTTACGCGACGATAATCAGCCAATTCTGTTCCTTTGTTTGGATTATTTGCATCTTCTTTACAAAAGGCAGCGTTTTTCGTTTCTCTTTCAAACAGATGAAGCCGGATTGGAAAGCCATCAAAAGCATCATCTCGTTGGGCTTTTCTCCTTTTGTGATGACCGCTACGGAATGCCTTATTCAGATCGTTTTCAACGTGAACCTGAATTGGGCGAGCGGCGGAAATAAGGACTATACCGCGGCGATGACAATCATGCTCAGTGCCCTTCAGCTTATCTCTTTGCCTTTAAACGGCATGGGATATGGCATGCAACCCTTCGTCAGTTATAACTATGGGAAAGGCGATGTGGATCGCCTTAAAAAAGGCATCATTGATGTGACGATTCTTGCTTTTGTATACGCGGTGATCACCTGGGGCTTGTCATTGGCGTTCCCGGAGATCTACGCCTACTTATTCAGCGCGAGCGAATCCGTGTTTTCGCTCGTTAAAACATACACCCCCTTCTTCCTTATGGGCTGCGTGATGTTCTTCGTGCAGATGACTTTGCAGAATGTGAATGTCGCTTTAGGGCAAGCTAAGAGCGCGTTATGCCTTGCGGTGCTTCGCAAAGTCGTAATCCTGATTCCTTTATGCTTCTTACTCTCACATTACTTGGGCTGTTATGGCGTTTACCTCTCGGAGGGCATCGCGGATTGCTGCGCTGGGGTCATCACCGCGATTACCTTCCTAATCTTGTTCCCGCGGATTATGAAAAAGAGAAAAGAGGAAATCGAAAAAGCCGCAGAAATTCAAAATAGCTAAGTTTTGCAAGGCTTTTTAATGATTTTTGAAGAAGCTGCAGGCCTCTTCTAATTCTTGTGAAGACCCGACGCTTTCGTCACGCGATAGGCGTTTCTTTGTGATCTCTCCGATAACTTTGGAGAAATGGAGACTGTTGGCTAGATAGGCCGCCCCTAAAAGGTTGTTGTTTTGCTGAAGGCCAGAGAACAGTAGACGGACTCTCACTTCGTGGGCGTCATAGAGGTTGATGTACTTAAGCAAAAGACTGCGATATTCTTCGCCCAAAGCAACGATTGGCCCTTCTAGAATCACTCCTTCTAAGTCGAGAAGATCCGCATAGCCGATGATTGCCAAAGCGTTGTACTTCGCGCTTTCTTCGATGCAACGGACGGCTACTGGGTCCTTCTCTTTTTGCCAGACAAGCAGCTGGTCCATATCAAATTCTTTGTGATCAATGCCTTTCTCTTCGGCGATCTTCGCATAGAGGCGCCTCAGGGAATAAAGCTTGTTGTGACGACAATTTTTGCTGATGTCGTCCACTGGATTGTAGACGGAGATTTCACCGCTGTAGCCATTGATTCCGGAATAAAGCTCGCCGTTTAAGAAAAGCGCGAGGCCTGAGCTAGAGCCGATGTGCATATAGACGAAATTGCGCATGCCCTGGGGCACGGAGCCGAACAATTTTTCAGCTAAAGCACCCACTCGAACGTCGTTATATAGTTTTGTGGGGACGTTAAATAGATTGGAGAAATAATTCTGCGGATTGAACTGCGCATAATTTTTGATGCGGTAAGCCATCGCGTAATCGCCGGTATGGGCATTGATCATGCCAGGGCTTGCTATTGCGATTCCCAAAAGCTTTCTACCTTTGACTTCCTGGCGTTTCAGCAGACAAGCGATGATTTCCGATATCTGTTCGAAATGCTTCTTTTCGATAAATTCAACGTGGGGAATATTCTCTTTGCAGATGAGCTTGTCATTCAAGTCAAATAAAGCCACGACTAAGTTGTTTGACGAAAGGTCGATAGCTGCGGTGACTCCTGCTTGATCGTTTAAGGAAAAGGAGAGGGGCTTGCGCCCTTTTTTGCCTTTTTCTGGTTTTTCTTTGCTGACGGACAACACCTCGTTGCTTGTTAATTCGTCCACGATGTTGCTGACGGCGGGGAAAGAAAGTCCGAGCTTTTCAGCCATGGAGACGATTGAAAGGGAACCGAATTGACGGAGCAAGGAAATGACCTGCTCTTGGTTTTCGATGCGCAGGTTATTTCTATTGTTGATGTCCTTTTGATTTTGCATGGCTTGGGATCAGCTTATTTGCTTCCATATTGTACTATTTTTAAAGTAGGTTTAATATATAGAAATGAAAGCGCTTTACTTTTTAAAGTAATCCGAAGCGAGTTCAGAAAAAGGAGTTCTTTATGCGGTGGAACGTCTTAAAAGCATCTCTTGCTGCTTGCTCTCTTTTTGCTTTAACCGGTTTGAAGCCGTCCTCTTCTATGTCCATTTCCGCGGAAGGTGGGTACTCAATTCTTTCTATTACTAAGGGCACCCATTATCGGATTGAGAGCAGTGGCGCGGCTTTTTATATTTCTTTTGGAAAAGCAATCGATGAGAACGAAACCGCTAGGTTCTCCTATATTTTTGACGAGGTCTCTCTACCGGATTCAGAACTAGGCAATGCCGGTGTCTTCGTTTCAAACAAAGCCGATATCGCCGACTCTTACGACAAAGGGCAAACGAAAAGTTTCAAAGATGGTGTCGCTGACCCCCATTTCATGTTAAAGACGAACGTCTTTTATTCCCTTTTGTTTTATAAGGCCCCTGGGGCGAACTCTTCTACGGCGATTATTCGTAACAACGTTTATGATTATCAACAGGCCGGCGCGGGCGATTTCACTGATACCGAAGGGCTAAACGGCACCTATGGTTACTATTTTGATGGGGCGAATGTAACTCTTTCTTTCCTGACCACCTTCACTTATGGCTCTGATTTCACCCTTCATTATCAAGATGGCGTCAAGATCACCGTTGATGACAAGACAATCACCGCAAGCTTAGAAGCGGAGGATTACGAAACGGTAAATTCCGATGATGGCGACCCCGGCGGCCAAGCCATTTATAATTCTTCGTTGACCTTCATCCCTTTGACTAAGAAGGCCGACCCTGAAGACACGCGTGTTGAATTTGATCATATTGAAGTAAATGGAGTTGAAGATGAATCCCTCTCTTTAGTCTCCGATGGCGTTCGTCACTATTTGATTGCGAAATTAAAGGATAGCGACACGGTTCGAATTGTGACCCAAAAGACCGTCATGCGAGAAGATAAAAACGTGCAGGTCCACGACTTGCTTGAAGTCGCGGGCACGACTGAGATGAAGTTCACCGAACTGCAAAACGCTTACCTTGGCGTAGGAAATATTCCTAATGAAGCAAACCATGCCTTCCGTTTCATCCTCAACACTCCGAAGGTAGCTTCTGGGCAATGGAACGGCGAAAAGCAAACCAAGTTCGGCATTTGGACTTCGAATAACAACTTATGGTCGAATTTCGGCTATATCATCCGCTTCCGTGAGGGCGTCGTTGACATCTTAAGCGGAGAAGAAGCCAGCTTAGGCCGCGGGGAGAGCAACTTGATTAAACCTTCTAGCGCGCTTGCCGTCGTCGTTGGCCTAGCTAAAGTCACAAATGCGAGTGGCATTTGGTATGCCAATCGGGTCTATGTCGAAGTGAATGGGGTCCGCGTTGCCTATTATGATGACACGGAGAGGAAATCGCTTGGTTCCGTTATTACCGCTCCTTATTTAGGGGAGAAAGGTGCGGAGGTCTCTTTCGAGGATTATCGTAAAGCCGATCTCTTCCCGGTGAGCGATGTAAGCAATGATTCACACGTTCGCATTACTTATCCTTCCTATGTTTTGAAAGGCGAAGATTTGGGGCTTACTTTCGTCTTGGACGAAGGCTATAAATTCCTCTCTTTATCCATCAACGGGGTCGATGCTTTGGCGAATCTTGTTTATAAAGATGGCATTTACTCATTGAAAGAAAAAGGCATTACTTCCGCCATCAGCATTTCCTATTCTTTGATTTCCGACGTCCATGTCTCCTTGTCCGTCGAAGGGGATACCATTAATGCTTCCTATGAAGCGAATCCCCTTTATGGCTCTAGAAGCGTGGTCAAATTCAATATGCCAGTAGGGAAGGTCCCTAGTTCCGTTTTGGTTAATGAGGTGGAATCCGTTGCTTCTTTGGAAAGGAACGGGAACGTCTTCTCTTTGAAGCTTAACCCTCTTATTGAAAACGCGAAAGTGGTGGTCGAAGGCGAAGATAAGTCCTTTGCGGTCGCTTTGTCTTCAAATGAAAACAGCCACGCCAGCGTTTCCTTGAATTCCTCCTCCGTTTTGGCGGGGGGGAGCACTTCTTTTTCCGTGAATCTTGAGGAAGGCTATGTGCTTGAAGATATCTCAATCGCCGGGGATGCCGCCCTCTCTTCTTCTAACGGCGTCTATTTCCTCGATAATGTTTATGGCGATATCACCATCTCCTTGAAGACCAGAAAAGAAGCGAGCGTGGTCACTCCAAGCACCTCCTCTTCTTTCCCTTGGGTCGCCATCGTGCTTTATGGCATCGCCGGGGCCGTTTTGATCGGCGGAGGCATCGTGATTGCCCTCATGCTAAAGAAAAAGAAAGAGAACTAAAATGCTTTTAACTCGCAGCGCGGCGAAAAACGAAGGGAAAAAGAAATTCGATTGGGCAAAGCTTATTTTCATCATCGTTTTGCTTTTCCCCGCGGTGTTCCATCTGATTCTCTTCTGGGGCGGAGTTGAAGTGCAGACGGTCGTGATGGCCTTTACGAATTACGGTTCGAACCGTTTCACCTTCGATAACTTTGCTTTTGTTTTCGAGCAGTTCTTCACCTCGGGTGGCGGATTCGCCATTTTCCTTAGGAACACGCTCATTTACTTCGGGATTCAACTCGCCCTAATCCCGGCCGGCATGCTCGTCTCTTATTTGATTTACCGCAAAATGCTTGGGTCCTCTTTTGTTAAGATCGTCCTCTACATTCCTTGCGCGGTTTCTGCGATTCTCTTCTCTTCTTTGTATATCAGGCTTCTTACCCCGGATTCTCGCATGGGCTTGCTTTCTAGTTGGTTTGGAATTGGTGAGCAACTGCAGAACTTCCAGCTTGAGAATGGTCTTATCTACATGATTATCTATGACGTCTGGGTTGCGATCGGCGGGAATCTCTTCATCTGGATCGGCGGCATGAGCCGCATTCCTCAGTCCGTCTTCGACGCGGCGAAAATCGATGGCGTGCCTCCTTACCGCGAATTCACGAAGATCGTTATGCCCCTTATGTGGCCGACTTTTGTGACGATGGTAACCCTTACGATCGTCGGGCTATTCGGAGCGGGAGGATCGAACCTCCTGTTGGAGACTGGTCCTGACACCTATTCGATTTCCTATTGGATGTACCAAATTGTTTTAGGCTCGGATGAGGCGAATTACAACATTGCTTCCGCGGCCGGATTCGTATTCTCCGTTTTGACTTTGCCTATCTTGATCGCTTCGCGCATCTTCTTAAAGAAACATGGGGAGGCAGTGGAATTCTGATATGAAGCTCTTCTCTTGGATCAAAAAACCGATTAAGCATCGCGTCCCTTGGTATCGCCGTTTGAAAGTGCGCGCGGTCAACCAGCTGAAAGAAGGCCCCTTGTTCAATCTTGGCGCCCTCATCGTCATGCTGTGGTCGTTTTCTTTCCTCTTCGTCCTCATCTGGGGCATCAATGTCTCTTTGATGTCGAATGAGGAGATGCTTAGCGAGAACGCGCATTACTTCACCCATACCTTCTCTTTCGTGAACTACGTGAATGCGTTCAAGTCCCTTAGCTTCGATGGGACGAACTACTTCGGTTTGCTTTGGAACTCCATCTGGTTCTCGAGTGGAGCCACCATCATGAAGCTCATCGCGACGATCTTCTTTGCCTATGCAATTGCGCGTTACTCTTTCCCGGGCAGGAAATTCCTTTATTTCTTCGTCTTGATTCAGATGATGCTCCCAACGTATGGACAAGCCGCGGCGAACTACAAATTGCTAAGCAATCTTGGCCTAGTCGACTCCCCTTTGTTCCTATTAGCGATGGGAGCGGGGCACGGCATGTATTTCATGATCTGCCATAGCTACTTTGAGACCCTTCCCAAAGATTACGAAGAAAGCGCGCGCATCGATGGTTGCGGCTATTTCCGCACCTTCTTCCAAATCATGCTTCCTCTTGCGGCGCCAATCATCGTCTGCGTTGGCCTAGTCACCTTCATCGCCTCTTGGAACGATTACCAGACCACTTTGCTTTATCTCCCTCACTGGAGAACCCTTACTTCCGCCTTATATTCCTATACTGAGATCACCATGCACTCTTCTGAGGGCTCGATCCCTGTCTATTTCGCTGGCGTCTTCATGAGCGCCATCCCTGTTGTGATCCTTTACATCCGCTTCAATAAAACCCTCATGTCGAACATGACCGTCGGCGGAATCAAAGGATAAAAAGAATCGAGGTACCATTATGCAAATCAAACAAAAAGCCCTTCTTGTCGCGACTGGCCTTCTCTCCTTGGCCCTTACTGGCTGTGGGGGAAGCTCCGTTAACAACGATGTCGAGGACACGAAGAATCTGAAGATCATGATCCTTAATCGTGGCTATGGCACGACCTGGTTAGAGAAGATCAAAGAGAACTTTGAAACGAAGAACGAAGGGGTGAGCGTTAGTATCGAAATCGCTGACCTCGCGGATTCCATCACCCAATCCTTGAAAGGCGGGAAATCCCAAAATGACTACGATCTCTATTTCGACGTCTCCGAATACCAGACGGCTTCTTTAGTGAATACCTACGCCTCCTATGATGGCGGATTCCTGAACCTCGATGATCTTTATAGCAGCAAGATCCCTGGCGAATCCCTCACCTATGGCGAGAAGATGAACGCCACCGTGAAAGACGAACTCGCGCTCGACGGCCATTACTATTCGACTTCTTGGGCGACCTCGACCTTGGGCATCTATTACAACGAGACAGTCTTGAATAACGCCCTCGGAAGTTTCGATGTCCCCGTTACGAGTGATGAACTTGTTTCCTTAGGGAAGAAATTCGTCGAAAAGGGCAACGAGAACAAATACTGTCTCTTCATCAAGAACCTTGACTGCATCTCACGCACCCTTTTCCTTGGCTGGTGGGCGCAATATGAAGGCATTGAGAACTATGGGAATTTCAATAATGCACGTTATGTCGACGATGCGACTGGCAAAACCTACGGTAATGACGTCCGCATTTACACTCAGCAAGGCAGACTTAAGGCCCTAGAAGCGATCGAGCCTCTTGCTAGGGCGGACGGGGAAAAGCTTGGCTACCAATACGCGTCTAGCACCCAATCCTCGATGTTCAAATCCATCCAGAGCTTCTTCTACGATTCAAAGCAGAACTACGCGCTTTATCCTTGTGGCGATTGGCTTGAGCAAGAAAGCGGCATCGGCTCCTCTTCAAGCGTCAAGATGATGAAACTACCGGTCATCTCCTCGATCATTGAGAATCTCCCGAAGAACTCCGTCAAAGACGATGCGACGCTTTCTAAAGTCGTCAAAGCCATTGACGAAGGAAAAACCTCTTATGAAGGTGTCGACCCTGAGGATTTCGCCAAAATCAAAGAAGCCAGAAACACCAGCACCTCCATGGCGAATTTCCATATCGCTTACATACCGGCTTACGCCAACGCGAAGAGCCTCGCGAAGAACTTCTTGCTCAATATGGCGACGGACGAATGCATCCAAATCTACAAAGACAACGTCAAAGGAGGCTTCTTGCCTTTCAATTACACCTACGACGAAAGCAAACTCTCCGTCACCGAAAAGAGCGTCGCAGAAGTCAACAAGGACGCGAACTACGTCTTCTATTCCAAGAAGAACCCCGTCTTCTACTTGGGGAACGCCCTCTATTACAGCCTCGCCAACGCAAGCGGCTACACGATCGAGGAATCCCTCAACGTTAGCTCCTCAAGCACCAAAGTTTACCGCACCCCGCAGCAGTTCTACGAGGAGTTCTCCACCTATTACTCCGGAAGCAACTGGCAAAACAAAGTCCTCTCCAAAATCAATCAGTAATCGCCCTTAAGGAGAACCATCATGAAAAAAGACCTCCGCTTTCTAACTTTCCTCTCCCTTGCCTCAGCGCTAGCGCTTTCAGGCTGCGGGAACGTCGACGGCTCGGTCTTTTCTCCGCTCACAATCTGGAGCGCTTCTAGCGTCAATCGCATTTCGCGCGAAGATTCTTCTGTGGATACCCGTCAGAAGAAGATGGAGATCCTGATGGCAAAAAATGAGAAAGAAGGTGCGCAGCTGATGCTTAGAAGCTCGTCGAGCATCAAAGCCTATCACGTCAGCGTCTCTGACCTCATCTCCAACGACCACCGTTACGTCATCCCTGCGGAGAATATTTCTCTCTATAACGCGAAATACATCTCTAGCGTGGGAATGAATCCGAAGTACAATAACCCCTCTCTTCCTAGCGGCTCTTCTATTCCCGATGCTTTATTGCCTTTTGATACGGCGGTGGAGTATGGGGAGAACACTTTGCCTAGCGAAGTCAATCAAAGCGTCTACATTGAGGTGAAGACTGACAAGAACACGATGGCCGGTACCTATAACGGCCAAATCAAAGTCCTTGCCGACTCTTACGCGCATTATTTGCCCATCACCGTCAAAGTCATCGATTACGCGATCCCGGATAGCCCCTCGACGAAGAACCATTTCGCCATGTGGGGGACTGAGCACTTCAATAGCGCGGAGCTCTCTTCTGATGATGAAATGGTCACGACGTATTTTGAGTCGATGCTCGATTACCGCATGTCCTCTTCACTTCCTTTCGAAGGCGAAGGAGGGCCTACGAAGTACGTCGAATTGCTTAGAAAGTACTATAACGCCCCGGGCTTTTCCTCCTATAAGTTCTTTTATGAAGCGACCTATAGCTGGTACAACGACATGATGATCCCTTTCAACGTCTCGCTTTGCAAAGACTACCTCAGGGCCGTCGTGAACGCCTCTTTGGAAGATAACGTCAACTACTTGGATAAAGCCTTCTTCTATTTTTCGACTTTCGTGGATGAGCCCGACACCAACCCCATGGTCACTTGGGAGATGGTGAAACAGATCGCAACAACGGTGAAGAAAGTGCTCACCGACCTTGCTGAGGAGCTAGATTCCTCCTTGTCCACCTCTTCAAACTATTCTTATTACGCCTCGACGGTTCGTGAGACCCTTATCAACATTCCTAATACCATCCCTGGCGGCTATTCGATCTCTACTTTGGAGAACGCCGGAGCGGGAGATATCTCCGCCTGCATTAACCTTGATCATTACAATTCAAAGGAGATGCGCGACTCCTATAGGAGAAGTGGAGGCCAAGAGGAATGGTGGTATACCTGCATCGGCCCTCAGTATCCTTATCCTAACCTTCTTATCAACTCCTATTTGGCTGCGCCTCGTTTGATTTCCTGGATGCAGAAATACTATGACGTGGATGGCTTCCTTATTTGGGATGCGGCCAATTACACGGATGGCGACAATAACGGCACCCCAATCGTGAATGGCTACGACGATCTTTCAAGCACGATGAGCGGGGTAAGCGACGGCAAGATCTTTTATCCTGGCGCCCCTTACGGCATTCAAGGGCCAATCGGTTCTTTGCGCGCGGTGAGCTATCGAGACGGCATGGAAGATTACGAGATTCTCCAGGCTATCTATGACCGTTACGAAGAATATGGCCTTTCTGCGGAAGAAGCCTTAGACGAGGTCATGAAGAAAGAATTCAGCGGCACCGTCGTCAATGGCTCCTATAGCGACTTTGATACTTCTAGGAGAAGCGTGATGGAACTCTATGAGAGCATCACTTCTTCTACTGCACTTCTTTATGGGGCAAGCGTCCAAGGGGAAACCTCGAATGACCAAATCGTTTCCTTCATCCTTCCCAACAGCGGAGCAAAAGCGAGCGTGAACGGAACCGAGCTTGCTAAGGATAATGACGGCTATTACCGCATCGGCCTCAACGCGAACAGCAACCCATCCGTAGACATCGTCGTTAGCGTGGGCAACAAAAAGAGCTCCTACACCAAACGCATCACGGACATCGAGACCCCGCTAACGGGTTTTGAAGACGGGAATACCGATGGCTGGAGCGTTGACCGCTATGGCAGTATGACGATTTCTAGCGAGAACGCGAAGGCCGGCTCTTCCTCTTTAGCCATCACCTTGAATGGCAGAGACAAGAACAAATCCTATCAGCCTTCTTTTGCTCTTGAGGCGAATAAACTGGGGGATGCCTCCTCTCTTTCGGAGATCTCCTTCTCGCTTTACCTTCCCAAAGACATGGGTGACAGCTACAAGATGAGCGTCTCCGCTTCTTATGGAAGCGCGGTTACCTACAACACCGATGTCGGAGACGTCTATTTGAAGCAAGGATGGAACGAAGTGAAGCTATCCATCCAAGAGAGCATCCGCTCCCTTGAAAATCTCGAGGAGTTCCGTTTTTACCTTCCCAATATCCTCGATGAGGAAGACAACCCTTCTTCTTTGACTATCTACCTTGATGACTGCGCCTATCGGTCTTTGAAGCGTTACGAAGATTCCTCCTCCACGGATTTCGGCAGTGTCGCCGTTTCTAAAAGTGAAGAGGAAGTCGCTCAGGGGAACAAGCAAAGCCTCATCGTTAAAGACGACGCGAAGAACGTTGAAGTGGAAGAAAACGGCGAGAAATACCTGATGCTAGGCGATTTCGAAAACTACAACCAAGTCGCCCAGATCCGCTATGAGAACAAGTTCGGCACGATTTCCTTAGCGGAAGGCTCGCCCTATGTGACCCATGGTGAGAAAGCTATGAAAATGGAAATCGTCGGTAGGGGAGAGACCTTGAAAAAGCTTGACCCCGTCATGACCATCTTCACGAGCGCCGCCTACTTCCAAAAGAGCAATTTCAGCGATGTTGATTATCTTGAGGCGGATTTCTACAACGCGATGGATTACGACATCCCGGTTCGCTTCTCCAACACGAACATCTATTATTCGCAGTTCACGACTTTGATTAATTTTACCTTGAAGCCTGGGACGAATCACATCAGGCTCGATTTGAGCGTCTTCGATTCGAAAGAATTCAGCACCCTGAATTTCATCTTCAATCGCGGCGAATACTATGACGAGAAGCGCGTTGTCTATCTTGATAACTTCCGCGCTCATTACGCGAAGGAGGCCGAATAATGAAAAAGATCGCCTTATCCGCTCTTCTAACCTCGTTTGCTCTTTCTCTTTCGCTCGGGGCTGCTTGTCTGCCTTCCGGGATGGAAATCAAAGCGGAAGGGGAGAAGGAAACCGTTTATTTTGACATTACCACCGAGGCGGCCATCGGGGAATACACGGTCCTATTAAAGACCGATAAGACGCTCCCTTCCTTCGAAAATCATGATTTCACTTGGTATGTAAATACAAAAGCGAAAACCACTACGGCGCTATATAACTCTTCCGATCCTTCTTCCATCAGCTTGGGCTGGAATGGAGAAAAGCCCGCAGACGGCGATTATTCCTATCATCATTATCACATTGAAGCGGGGACTGCTTTCTTTGAAACCGAGACGGCCAAGTACGTTCTTCAATCCGATTACAACTTTTGGTGGACGAGCAGCGCGAACGGAACCGTTTCTTCTTGCACCTGGGTATTCCAACATGGTGGTACCGATTTGGTATCCGATGCTTTCGGTGAAGTTGATTCTTTGACTTTGACGGGGCAAGTAGGCGGCGGCGTGCAAGCCTGGGGCTCTCGCTGGAACATCGCTTTGCCTTATACGAAAGGGGACTGGGCCGGCAAGAATAACCCCTGGAACGCGAATCTCTTTTATGCGGATACGGATGGGACTGGCTATCAATTGATTGATTACACGAAAGCTAGCGGTGGCGTATATTGGTGGCTTGAAAAATTCACAAACGCCACAAGAGGAACCGAAAACACATATATTCCTTTCTCTGCCTTGGGCAGCAGTGACGGCACCCTTTCTCGCTATGCCTCCATCTATTTTCCTAAGGGCACTTTGATAGGCGGCTGGAATGGCGGATATGGCGTCATGATTGAAAACGATGCTTATTTCGAGATTGGGGAAGATGGTTCGATCTCGGGCATCTTCGACACGCCTCATGATTATGTCCTTCACGAAGCCAAGTGTGGACACCCTGGGAACGTCGAATACTATTCTTGTTCTCGTCACGAAGGGGAGATGTTCCTTAAAGAAGGCGATGCTTATCACCCTTGCGCCGAAAGCGAAGTTAAAGTTGACGTCGAACACAACTTTAATTTCGTTGCGGAAAAATCCTCGACTTGCGATGTTCCTGGCACGAAGGCGCATTACGAATGCTCCCGTTGCTCTTCTTTGGCCATCAAAGAAGGTGAAACCTACACCCTTACTGATGAAGACCAGCTCGTGATTCCTGCGGGCCATAAACTTGTTGATCACGATGAGGTGCCTTATACCTGCTCTAGCGATGGCAAACGCGCCCATAAGGAATGCGAGGTTTGCCATAAGCTTTATCTAAATGAAGATGGCGGACTCGTTGAGGCGAATGAGGATTATCTCGTTTTGCCAAAACGTCATACCGTTGTGATTATTGATGCAAAACCAGCGACCTGCACGGAAAGTGGCCTAAGTCAAGGCAAAAAGTGTCAGATTTGCGGGGAAATCATTGAAGAACAGAAAACGGTTGCTGCCCTCGGACATCGCTATGGGGGCTGGGAATTCAATAAAAATGATAAGGTCATTTCCCGTCTTTGCGAGCGGTGCTACACGGTTGAAAGCGTACCCGTGAACGAGGATAATGGTTTCACTTACAAGGTTATTAGCGATGCCTCTGCAAATGGCAAGGGCAGCGCCTGTTACGTCAGCTCGAAATACGGCACCTTCTACGTGGAAATCCCTCAGAAGGAAGAAACCGTAAGCCAAAACGGAATTCAGATCATTATCGCTTCCGTTGTTTGCGTCATCGCTATAGGGATCTCCCTTAGCGCTACGCTCATCGTCAAAAAGAAGATGAGCCATAAAAACTGATTCATATTTATTCCATATTGATCAAAGAAAGGAGAAGAAAATATGAAGAAAAAACAACTAATCTTAGTCGCGAGCCTGTCAATGGTCGCGGCCCTCGGAGTTGCAGGGGGGATCTTAGCTTCTACTGCCAATTCTGCCGCGGCGGTTAAGGCGGAAGGGGAAAAGACGACCATTGAGTTCGACATTACGACGTATAAGACGATGAATGCCAACGTCGTCTTGTTCAACGTCGACACTGAAATTCCGACCATCACAAGTTGTCCGACATTTAATTGGGTTGTTAATGGCAAAGGGGCTATTTCTCAGGTTTATTCTGGTAGCAGCGCAACGGAAGGCATGTACCTTGTTTGGAACGGTACCTTTACCGAAGATGCTGTTTACCGTCACTGGAGAATTCCTGCCGGCACCTTGATGTTTGAAAGCGATACGGCCAAGTACGTCTTGAAGAATGACTATAACTTCTGGCGCACTCGCCATTCTGGAGGCGGCGATTTCAGCTCTTGGGTTTGGCAACACGGTGATTCCTCGGCCGTAGAAACCCCTAGTTTTAGTTTTGGGGATGCAGCTAGCGGGACTTCGGCTACCGCTGATGGCCGTTACGATATTACGATTCCATATACCAAAACCGGATCGTGGAAATCCGCCAGCCTTTGGAATGGGAATGCGTATACGTATGCGTTTGATGAATCGACTGATTACGCTCTAGGATATACCGCCGACGACTCAAACAGTGAGATTTACTTGCTTGGCGAAATCGAGGACAATTCCAATGCGTCCGGTTCAGAGCGAGTAGTTGTTTATTTTTCTGGCTTAGGCACAACCACTGGAACCGATAAATTTATTTCCATTTATTTCCCTAAAGGAACATTGTTCGGTGGATGCAACGCCGGTTATTCCTGCTTCCTTGAGAATGATTATTACATCACAATCATGAACGATCGTATGTTTGGCAGCACGAAGAGCACGGCGGAGATGATTTACACTCCTGTTAACGCCTTTGTGACCAGCAACATGCATATGAATGACGCTGCTTATGATGGAACGGGCACTGGCGCTTGCACTTCCATCTATTCCGATGTCAAAACCGCTTATAACACTTTGACCGAGAATCAGAAGTATGCCTTCCTCAACTATTCTGGTTACACTGATGCGAAAGCCCGTTTGCTCTCTTGGGCAGCCGCAAACGGCGATGCGCTTGATGCTTCCAATAGCATCGTCGCGAAGAAATCCTCTTCCCTAATCCTAAATGGTTCTAGCAACAGCTCCAACGTCTATGCGCTTGCAATCTGTGCCGGCGCGCTTGCTCTTGCTGCCGGCGGAGCCTTCTTCGTCTTTAAAAAGAAGCGCGAAAACTAATTGAACGTTCGTTCTTGGCAAGGGGGCGAAAGCTCCCTTGCCTCTTTCTTTACCTCAGAGGTACCTTATGAAATCAACCATCGAAGAACTGGGATATATGATCGACTGTTCCCGGGGAGCGGTCGCCAAACTTCCTACTCTTAAGAAACTCGTGGATTTCCTGTCTTCTTTTGGCTATTCCTATTTGATGCTCTACACCGAAGATACCTATGAAATAAAGGAAGAACCTTATTTTGGCTATATGAGAGGCCGCTATAGCCATGAAGAGATTAAAGAACTCGATTCCTATTGCCGCGGAAAAGGCATGGAACTTCGCCCTTGCATTCAAACCCTTGCCCATTTGGGGAGGCTTCAAGCAGGGGATGGCTTCAATGACTTATTCGACATCGACAACATCCTTCTTGTTGGGGATGAGAAGGTGTATGGTTTCATCGAGGAGATGTTCAAGAACGTCTCGGAATGCTTTTCTTCCAAGAAGATTCATATCGGGATGGACGAGGCCTTTCAGCTGGGGAGAGGGAGATACATCGACCGATTTGGCTATGAGAAGAAATCTTCCATCATTTCAAAGCATCTTAAGAGAGTTTCTGAAATCGCAAGGAAATACGGCTACACCTGCTTCATCTGGGCGGATATGCTGGAAAACGCCTATCGTGAAGACAAGAAGCATTATTCCTGCTCGATCCCCGATAATGTGATTCCTACGTATTGGGGATATGAGAAGTTAGGGGAAGAGAAGGCGGAAGAGAAAATCCGCTTATACAAAAAGCTTTCCCCGGAGCGTCTTTCTTCCTGTGGAGGCATCATCAAATGGGTGGGCTTCTCCCCTCTTAACACCTACTCAATGGCAGCTGTGGAAGAACAGATTAATGTTGCAAAAAAATATGACTTGGATGATTACCTCGTCACCGGCTGGGGCGATGGAGCAGGGGACGCCGGGCAATTTACCACCCTTCCTGGACTTTTCTATGCGGGCCTTATCGCGAACGGGAAAACCCTGAACGAAGAAACCAAAAAGACATTCCTTAAAGCAACGGGGATGAATTTTGATGATTTTATGAACGTGGACGCGTTGTCTACCCTTGATCCAAACGTGGATTATAAAGAGAAACGGAACAGCTTGTCTCTTATCCATCTTTACTCAGACTTATTGCAAGACCCTATGATGGAGTGCGCGTTAGACAAATACGAATCCTTATATGCGAAAGCGATGGAGCGCCTGTCTCCTTATCGGGGGCAGGAGGATTTTGGATACATGTTCGACACCCTTTATCATCTCGCGGACGTTGACCAATACCTCTGCACGCTTGGAAGAAAAATAAGGGAGGCGTATGTTGCTAAAAGAGACCTTTCCCCTGAAATAGAAACCGCCAAGAAAGCCCATTTGGCCCTTGAGGGATTCATCAAAGCCTACGAAAAGCAATGGGCGAAAGAGAACAAAGCCTTCGGCTATGAGAAGCAGCTTCTTCGCTTGGGTGGATTAAAAGAAAGAATCCGTTATGTGATCGACGTGCTTGCTTCTTATCAAAAAGGCGAAATCAGCAAGATTGATGAACTAGAAGAGATACATCTTCCGAAGTATGTCGGTGACAAGATTATTGATGATCCGGATGCTGTTTATGCGAATTGGTATCGTTACTTTGTCTCCTCCGGTATTTTGAACGATAATTGATGCGATATGGGAAACCTCGCCGTCGACTCCTTAACTCTATCCTTAGGCAAAAAAGACCAAAAGAAGGAAATTCTGCATGGGCTTTCTTTGACTTTGCCTTTAAATAAGATAAGCGTTCTTGTTGGGGAATCCGGTTCAGGAAAAACGACGCTTTTGCGGGCTATTTTGGGCCTAATCCCTTATGAAGGCACCATTTCCCTTGATGGGATAAATCTCTTGGGTATCCAAACGAAGAACCGCAATTTCTCTTATGTGAACCAGGATATCGCCTTATATCCTCATCTGACTTTGTTTCAAAACATCGCTTTCCCTTTGAAAGGGAGTTTCGCAAAAGGGGAGGAGATAAGAAGGCGTGTCTTCGCCTCCGCTTCCTCTTTAGGGATTGAAGACTGCCTAGCAAGACGCCCGAATCAAGTCTCACTAGGACAATGCCAAAGAGCGTCCTTAGCGAAAGCCCTCGTGAAAAAAAGCGAGCTCTATCTCTTGGATGAGCCCTTCGCGAATGTTGATGAGGCTAGTCGTTATCCGATGCTTCTAGATGTCAAAAGAGTTTTCCAAAAAGAAGGGGCGAGCGTCATCTATGTTACCCATTCCTTAAGGGAAGCCTATTTGATGGGCGAACATTTCGCCGTGATGGAGAAAGGAAAAATAGTTCTTTCGGGCGGCCAAAACGAATTCACCTCCTACGTGGATTCCTTGGGCGTGGAGGTAAGATGAAAGCTAGTTTCTATACGGAAGAAGAAGCATCTCTTTTCGAGAGGAAGAGCAAGGTCAGTTTGATTTTGGCGATTCTTTTTTTGGCCTTTGCCGTAATCGCATTCACCTTATCCATCTTGCTGTCCTCCTATGAAACGAAACTTCTTTGGATGATCTTTGGATGCTTCCTAAGCCTTGTTCCATGTTGCTTGTCATTCCTTTTCTTCATGCAGAGGAAGCACCGTCTCGATGGTCTCTATCTTTACCGTCAGATCCTCAACGAGGAAGGGGAATCCTACGAAGGGACGATCCTTTCAATAAAAGATTACCCCATCACTTTGGCGAATAGTTTTGAGGTGTATGAGATTGAGGTGGAACTAGCCCCCGAGGAAAAGAAAATCTTCTATGTCTCTTCTGACAAAAGGAAAGCATTTGATTTTGAAATCGGCAAGCGTTACCGCTTCCTCATCGTCTCCCTTTATATTAAGGAGATTGAAAATGCCTAAGTTCGGATTGGGGAAGCTTTTGCGTCGTTATTGGGGTATTTTAGTGGCGTTTTGCGTCGTTATTGGAGTTGGGCTCTGCTTTGGGATTGAACTCAAAACCACGCCCAGCGCGCGGGAGACATTCTCCTTATTCATGGATTTGCCTTACGGGAGCGTGAAGTCCTCGGAACTAGAAAGCCGCATCAAAGAGGTGGACCCCGCGATCAAAAAGGCAAGCTCTCTCTCCTTCGATCCTTCTTCTAGCGACTACCAAACTTATTATTCAACCTGGGCTGCGAGCAGCGATCTCTTGCTCTTTTCTAGCGAGTATTTAACAAAAAAAGACATGAGTGAATTCGCCGTCTTGGATTCTCTTAACGTAAGCGACGGGTATAAGGCTGACGGGGTCACCTATGGCTTGAAGGCCAATCTTACGACGAACCCTTATTTTGAAATTCCGGAAGGGACGTATTATTGTTTCTTCCGTAAAACCTCCGTTCATCTTGGCTCGTTAGACGAAGCAAGCCAAAGCGATCTCTGCCTCACTTTAGCGAAGGAGCTATTCCATGTTCTTCCATAAGAAAGGCGTCGTCCCTTCTAGTAAAGATTTCACAAAGGATGATTTGCCTGTTGATCGAAAAGAACAATTCTTCCGCATTCTGAAAGAAGAATGGAAACTCCTTCTTTTGCTTTGCTTCTTTCTTTTGCTTTTATTCGTTCCTTATCTAGGCGTGACGATTTATGGCCAATATTACCTTTCCGTCCACGAGGAGGTGGACCAGTTTGCCTATTCAATGATGTTTGAAACCATCAGGGCGGTGTCTTTGATTCTTCCTTTTAGCGCCTTCGGCGGTCTAAGCAAAGTCTATCGGAGGCTTTATCTAGGGGAGGGGGTACTTTTTTGGAAGGATTTCTTTGAAGGATGGCACGTCCTCTTTGCCTTATTTGGACTTCTTTATGGGTCAACAGGGATGCTTCTAGTATATCTAAGCTCCCTTTCGGGCTCTTTCTCTTTCGCTGGGGTCTTCTATTTCCTCGTTCTAGGGGCTTTCTGCCTTCTTGCCTATCCCTGGTTCTGCTTTAGCCTGGCTCAACTTCCTATCTATTCTTATAGCCGCGTGAAGGGCTACTTTTCCAATGGAAGCAAATTCGCCTTGAAACACTTCCCGTGGATGTTCCTTTTTGCCTTATTGCCTTTGGCCCATTATCTCCTCGGCTTCATTCCTTTGCCTTTGGTGGCTTATAACGTCATTCTTTGCTTGCTAGCTTTCCTTAGCCCTATCTATGAGCTGGTGTTTTCTGGTTTTGCCATCTCGAAGTTCGATTTGTACCTCAACAAGGAAAACTATCCTAGTCTCTACAAGAAAGGGATAAAAGAAGACAAGAAGTTGGAAGACGAAGCGAAAGAAGAAGATGAAACGAAGGACACAATTGAGAAGGAGCAAAAATTATGAAGAAGGTATATTTAGTCGCCGCCGCGCACATCGATCCGATGTGGCATTGGGAATTTGAGGAAGGGGCAAGCTGCGCCT
>CAVEPD010000019.1:20874-33843 GCA_963617535.1 bacterium | reverse complement strand
CTTCTTTGTACAAAGATGAGCGATATTCCAACTCGACTTTGAAATGATCGCCTTCGTTCAAAACGAAGAACGCGATATTTGCCTGAGCGTCCTTTTTTGGCAGAAGGCTCATCCCTTGGAAGAGCCTGCCTTGATAGGTGAAGAGGATGTCCGTGTTGATTCCCAAATTCTTAGATAGCGAAGCAAAAGAGGCCTTGCTATGAGCAACGCCGTCTTTCATTTGTTTCGAGGCATCGCGGAAGCAATTTCCGATCGGCTCTTCCTCATCGAATTTTTGATAGTAAGGAAAAGTGCGGACGAACATCCCGCTCGTCCCCGCTATGCTCTCATCCCTGCCACTGCTCACGGTGCAGAAAAGTGCTTCCTCGCTTGCGGCAAATTTAGCTAAACAATAAGCGAAAGCCGCGATTAAGAGGTTGCCTTTGGTGACCTGGTGTTTTTTGGCGAGTTCATCAAAATCCCCATAAGGCAAAGAAAGTTTCCGGTCGAGCCTATCGCAGGCGTAGGTTGGCTCCTCGTCGGGCTTATCGATGGGGAGATTAGAATCAACGTTGATTCCATCGAACTTGTTTAGGAAATATTCTTCGTCTTTCTTCGCTTGATTCTTATAGCTCTCGCTTTGTTCTTCGAGCGCTTCTTCCAAAAGGGTCTTCCCCTCTTTTTGAGCTTCTCCTCCTTCGTAAAGAGCGGATATTTTGTCCACGATAAGCTTCGCAGAGGTGCCATCGCTGACGAGATGGTGCATGTCAAGAAAAAGATGGATGCCTGCTTTATCCTCAAGGAGATAGGCATGACATAATGGGGTTTCACTCAAAGAGAATGGTTTGATCAGAGTGAGCGCTTCTTTCTTTGCATCATCCACCTTAATGAATGGAACCTTAATTTCGCACCGCTCCCCTTCTTCCATATAGGGAATCCCATCCTTCTCTTTGAAAGAATAAAAGAAAGAAGCGCAGGAGACGATGGCCTTCTTAACGGCGGAAGAAAGCCTATCAGCGTCTGCGTGCCCAAAATTTTTAAGCAAGGGGATATTGTATTTTGTGGACGATAAATCGCCAACGCTATCAAGATAAACCCCGAGTTGGCTGTCGTTCAACGCGCTTGTCTTTCCCATTTTCATATCTCCTTTTCCTTCTGCGTGCAAAGGGCAATTATGTAGTCTTGCAATTCGATTTCCTGAATTGTCCATTCCCTATCGTCAAGATCTTGCTCAAGTTTTATGCCTTCTAAGCTTGGGTACGTGGCGAAGGAAGAGAGCTCTTCGCTTATCCCTGATCCCAAGGCCTTCAGAAAGCTTTCCTTATAAACCCAGATGCGGGTAAACGCCTCATCCATGTTACTCGCGTTTTTCAGATATTCCTTCTCTTTCTCATGAAAACAACGATTTGCGACCTCCTTTGAGAATGGGCGAATCTTCTCGATGTCGCACCCCACTTCTTTCTCATCAAAGACAGCGATTGCCTTGCTTCCTGAATGGGAGAGGTTGAAGAAAAGGTCCGGGTGGTTTTTTAGATAAGGCTTTCCCCATTTCCCATAAGCAAGTTCAATCTCTTTTTCATCTAACCCATAGCTTTTCAGCCCTCTAACAAAGGCGATGCCCGCGCAGAGAGAAAGTTTGCGGTCCTTCTCGAAAACGAACCTAGAAGCTTTCTCTCTTCGTGAAGGCGAAAGAGAGGCGATTTCATCTTCGTTTAGTTCGCTGACATCCATTAAGAAGAGTTTGCTCATGAGAATAAGTAAGTCAAAACGGCTTCTAGCAATGATTTATACGCTATAAAATCAAATTTTCTACATGAAGATGACTCTCGCCTACTTACAATCGATTGATGTGGCGATTTATAAGCGGTTTGATCGCCTGGAGGCGTTTTCCCTAAACGCCATCGCCCTTCACAAATCTCCCGTCTCTATAAACGTCCGAACGGACTAGGACGGAAGCAAGAGGAAGCTTTAAAATGCAGGCAATCTTTTCAGGGAGAAAATATGAAAGAAAACAAACTAACAGGATTCGGGATGCTCTTCCCTTTGCTCTTGAGCGCCTCGTGCCTTGTCGCCTGCAACAGCCAAGAGAAACAAGTCGTCGCAGACAAAGTGGTTTACAGCAACATCTATACCTCGAATGCGAATCACGATTATGTTGAGGCTTTCGCCGTCAAAGACGGGAAATACGTCTACGTTGGCAGCAAAGATGGAGCGAAGAAATACGTTCAGGATGGCGTGACGGAAATCGTCGACAACACAAACGGCTTCGTGATGGCCGGGGCCACCGAAGGACACGCTCATTACTCAATGAAGGCGGTTCTTTCCCAAGTAGGCGCTCTATACGAAGCCAACACCATCAAGGAAGCGGTCGACTATATAAGGGAAAAAGCCGAAAAAGACCCCAATGCGAATCTTTATTTCAGCTTCGGTTGGCAGAACATGAAAATCGAAGGGGTCAAAGCGACAACCGACGTGAGAGCGCTTCTAGATGAAGTAAGCACGGAGAAGCCGATCCTTATGGTTGATGACGCAAGCCACAACGTCTTTATGAACAGCAAAGCCATTGAAATGGCTGGCCTCAGCGTCAATTCCTCCATTCCAGGCGGTTTTCTTTCCATAAGCGAAGACGGGAGCAGGCTATTAGGACTAGCTAGCGATGGAGCGATGAACTACGTTCTTCACAAGGTCCTTCAGCCTTCGGGTATCATCACTTCCGAAGACTGGTACGAGGCCTTGGGCAAATGCGAGGAAGAGCTCCATTCCAATGGCTATACCTCCTATTTCGACGCCTACACCTCCTATTTCGGCGAATGTGCCTTCCAAGGAATCAGCAAATACGACAAGGAGAAAGGACTCAAATTCTATATGGGCGGGTCCTTTGAAATCGAGGCGAGCGAAGATGTAGACGACAAGCTAGCGGACGCTAAACGAATCTCGTCAACATACAAAACCACCCGCTTCAACCCCAATTCGGTCAAAGCCTTTGCCGATGGGGAGTGCGTCGAGCATCTCTCCGGATGGGTGCTTAAGAAAGACGGGGTCTCCCCTTATAAAGACGGATCGGTTGGAACCCAATGCTGGGAAGACGACAAAATGAACGACATGGTCAAAAAGGCCAACGAAAGCGGCCTTTCGGTCCATATCCACGCTTCAGGAGACGCCGGAGTGAAGCAAGCGACCGACGCTTTCATCGCTTCGGAAGCAACCGCCAAAGAAGGCGTCCTCAACGCCATCGGACACGGCAGGCAAATCGACGAGGAAACCAAAAACAAAATCGCCTCCCACGGCATCTCCGTCGCCGAAAACATCTGCTGGAGGATCGTCACCAAAGACTCCATCGAGGAAATGAAAGACAAAATCGATATGGAGTATTACATGGCGGGCTACCCCATGAAGTCGCTTTTGGACAAAGGGATCAACGTGACTAGTTCCACCGATTGCCCCGCCAATTCCGGCGCCCCCTGCGACGTGCTCGACATCATGGAATGCGCGATTGATGGAACCTTCGCCCCGAAATATGGGCTAAGAGACACCTATACTTCTCTGAACAAAGATGAGCTCATCACCCTTCAACAAGCCATGGACGTCATGACCATCAACGGCGCGAAGCAATTGGGCGTCGATAAAGAGAGAGGCTCGATCGAAGTCGGCAAATACGCGGACTTCGTCACCATCGACAGCGACATCACCAAGATGAACAAGAGCATCATCGGCGACGCGAGTATCACCTCCGTCCACTTCGAAGGCGAAAAAGTCTATACGAAAAAGGCCTAACCAAGAAAACGAATAAAAGGGCTGCCGAAACCTAGCACGGTTCCAAAGCAGCCCTTTTTGATTTGGAATTGACTTTTGCTCCTTGGTTTAAGCCATGATACCCGCCACAACCAAGAAAGAAAAATCTCAATAAAGATCTTCCGTCAAGGAGGGGACGTTGCCAAGCTGAGTGTGGTCGAAATTGAGCTCCTTGGTGATGGCTTTGTCGAAGGTAGAAACTTCTTTCGCTAGAGTGATGGTCGGAATGGCCGTGATGTCCATGATCCAAAGTTGGATGGAGCGTGTGGATGACTTGATTTCCTTGATATTAGCGTTCGTGACAGAGATATTGCTCTCGTTGCACTTGTCTTGGTTCACTAGCCCATAAGGGAAATCAACGTAAAGCACATAGAAAGAGAAACCGGTCTCCTCCTCATTGAGACCAAGACTACCGATGCTGAAGGTGACTTTCGGCGACTCGTTCGCGTATTTGATAGAGGCGGTGCAGGTGTAATTGGCGGTGAAAGCGCCTGGAAGAACAGTGATGGCGTCAGCTAGAGAATCGCTACTTTCAGTGAGACTAGTCACCGTCCCGTCAATCGTGATGACAACCGTGTATTGGTCTTCATACTCAACTTCAGTGACGCTTTTCCCAGAGAGCGAAGAGGAAAGGGTGTAATACTCAGTTTTTTGTTCTTCCTTGAAACTGAATTTCCCTTTTTCTTCCTCAGGGATGTCGAGCCGGATGTACTGCTCGCCCTTCAAATAGGCTTTCCCAGTGCCATTAAGGGTCACTTTGTCTTCTCCTGATCCCCCGCATCCAACGAGGAAAAGGGAGAGAGAGGCCAAGGCTAAATTTCTTATCATTTGTTTCATGATGTTTGTCTCCTATAAATACGGGCGAATTTATACACCCTTCCCATCTTGTTGTTCAACCACTTCTTCATTCTGATTTTCCTCGTTTTGCGACGGGGAGTTCAAGCTTGGGACCCCTGGAATTAGGCTATCAAAACATTGAAACCATCGTGTTGCGGATGGTTTTTGGCTAGAAGAACGAGGCAAATAAAGCCAGAACTTAGCTAGTTCCTGCCACCGGCGCCTGTAAAAGCAAGCCACAGGGGGACGCTAATCTTTGAATTGGATTCTTGTTTGAATGATAATACGGCCGTTATGAAATCATCCACCTTACCGCAGGAAATTAGAATTCAAGATATTGAGGGTCTTAGAATAGGCAACGCCCAAAATGAAGAGGCAAAGACTGGCGTAACTGTTCTTTTGTTTGATAAGCCAGCCCGCATCGGCATCGATGTCAGCGGAGGCGGTCCAGCTTCCAGGGAAACCCATCTTGCCGACCCCACTACCGGAGATCATCCCATTAACGCCGTCGTTCTTTCCGGCGGATCATCCTTTGGATTATCCGCCTCGGACGGTGTGGTGAGATATCTTGAGGAAAAAGGGAAAGGCTATGATACCGGATATGCCAAAATCCCCCTTGTGCTGGGCTCTTGCATTTATGACCTAGGCTATGGCCGCAGTGATATCCGTCCTGATTCCAACATGGGTTATGAAGCTTGCCTTGACGCCGAAAGAAACGACCCGCAATGCGGCGATTTCGGCGCAGGAATCGGCGCTACCGTCGGAAAGATGAAAGGCATGGAGCACGCCTCCAATTCAGGATTAGGGATTTATGCAGTCCAACTTGGGGAGCTGAAAATGGCGGCAATTGTCGTGGTGAACGCTTTAGGAGACGTTTATGATCCCGAGACCGGCGAGGAAATCGCAGGGTTAAGAAACAACGACGGATCGGGCTTCTTAGACTCTAAAGACGAGTTGTACAAAATAACGGCAGGAACAAATCTATTTAAGGGCAATACAACCATTGGTGCCATCGTCACCAATGGCGATTTTTCCAAAGCCGAGATGAGCAAAATCGCATCCATGGCTAGAAACGCCTATGCGCGTTGCATCGATCCCGTCGGGACGATGGTCGACGGAGATACCATCTATGCGGCAACGATAGGGCAGGTGAAAGCGGACTTGAATGCGGCCGGCACCTTAGCCTCGGAAGTCATGCAAAAAGCAATCGTAAGAGCGATAAGATCGGTTAAAAATTTCTGAATGATAAAAATCCGCGCGAACCAAAAGTTCAGCGCGGGTTGTATGTCTAGTTCATAAGCGTGCGTAGAGCAACGCCGAATGGCTATTAAGATTTTTAAGCGTTAGCCTTCTCTTTGAGGAACTGGTCAATCCATTCGACGTCGTAGAAATGCTCATAGTCGATTTCATAATCGACTTTCGCCCCGTCATCGACGTTGCTTCCGTCTTTGCGGAGGATTGAAGAAGTGCTGGACATCTGGAAATAGGTTCCGTCCACCCCATTCGTGAGCCCAACGACGCAGTCTCCGCCGCCGCTTCTTTGCCCGATGATTTTGCCCCAGCCATTTTCCGAGACAAGGTTAGGGAAGGCGTTCCCGCAGGAGAAGCTATAAAGAGAAGTCAAAACGAAGAAATTGTATTTGCCCGCGTAGGAATCTTTATCGGACCAATCTCCGTCCAGATCAGTGTCATAAGCAACCGTTTCGGTGTTGATAGCGCCGGTGAGCGTGTTTTTCGTGGTCAAATAGATATCGTCGTCGGTAAGGAAGCTGAGGCTTTCCCCGAGAGCCTGCGCGTATCCCCCACCGTTTAAAGAAACATCGAGCACAACGTTTTTAATTTCCGTATGCTTTTCGATTTCCTTGAAGCAATTGTAGAAGATGCCGAATGTGCTCTTGTAATCCGTTTCGACGTTAGCGATGGTCGGGGCAATCCCCTGGGCGTTCAAAGCGAACTCGTCAAAGGAAATAATCGCGGTTTCCCCGCTCATATTGAGATGGTGGGCGTTTTGTCCGCGCAGCTCATTCAGTTGGTTCATAACGGTGCGATTGTTCATTAGGCGCTCATCATGCTCCAAAATGCCCATCATGAGTTCCTTATCCTTTTCTAGATCAAGGCTCACGCTCATGCCGCGGTGCTGGAAGCCAGTGTGCCCGCCGTCGCCAAAGTAATTGTTGATGGCTTCCGCCACCGCCTCATCTGCGATTTTGGGATCTTTAGAAAGGAGTTTCGTTTTAAGCCCCTTCGACTCAAATTCGGCGTCGAGGTCAGCAATCCCCATCGTGGGAAGCTTGCCATTATAGGTCTCTAGCTGAAGCAAGAAGGTGCCGTAGAAATACTTCGCGAAGCTTTCGCTTCTTTCGCTTTTCTTGGAGATTGACCCTCCGTAGTAAGCTTTCCCGTATTCGTTGAGATCGCCATTCTCATCAATCATCAAAGGAAGGCTCGCGTAATAGAAATCATCCCCGTTGAAGACGAGACGTCTGGTGGTTTGGGTCATCATGAAGGTCTCAAAAATAGAGAAAGGGGCGTAAATCTTCCCATCATATGACACAAGTTTCATGCCATAGCGGGTCAAATCCCAGCTCATAGCCTTGCCCGGGGTTCTTGAGCATTTATCCTCAACGATTTGGGCGGAGGCGTCGTTGGCCGCGGTGAAGTTGTCCTCGTGGATGACCGTAGTTCCGAGGATGCTTTTGAAAAGATCGAAATCGTTGCAGGTGATTTTGTTGTTGGCCACATCAAAGATAAGGCTGGTCCTCGTAAGATTGTTGGTGAGCATGTTCGCCTTGACGCTGAAAATCGCAGCTCCGTTCCCGAAGGCCAAATTGAAGAATTGGTCACCCATTTGGGACAATTCAAGATAAGGGACATCTTCAGAGAAATTGAAGAAGGTGCAAGGGAAGGGAAGCGTGGCTTGTTCTTGCAACGACCCGAAGTAGAGTTTGGAATCGTGGGTCGTCGCCGAAATGACATCCGCCGAAGTTGAAGAGGATGAGCCCCCTTGTTCAGACGTGATGGATTGACTTTCTTGCTCAGACGTGACGGATTGACTTTCGTGTTTGTTCTCTTGCGGGGAGCAGGAGGCAAGGGCCAAGAAGGCAAGTGATAAGGCAATGTATTTTGTTTTCATACGGTCATCCTTTTTAGTAAGTTCACGTGATTATCCTATGAAGAAAAGACATCATCAAGGGAAAACCAAGGCATCGGGGATTTCCCAAACGAAGCAAAACGGGCCAAGACGAAAACGTTCATTCCGCGATGTTGATGCGGATGCCAGGCCGGACGCCCTTATCTGAAGTGTCCACAGTAGAGCAGTTCAGATCGCCCTGAAATCCCGTGCCCCAAGAGGAACTATTGGGGAACGCGTCCAATATTCTCCGTTGTTCAAATACGCGGGGCCTTCGTTGCAATAAGCCCCGCTTGCCCTTGCCCAATCGCTCGTTTCGCATTGCCTTGCTACAGAATCGGCGAAGCAATCAACGCTTGCATAGTCTTCAAAACTAAGCAGATAGACCTTGTCGCTTGTGCTCTCGCAAGAGTAGACATTAGACGAAGAATCGGTGGTCAAGGCAGAGTTATCGACATCCGTGGTTAAAAGGCAGGAAATCCCAAGCGCGAAGGCGGAGGAGTAGAAATCCCGTTCAGTCAGTTTCTGATTTCCGAGCGGGCGTAGTTATTCGCGTAATAGCCGTCATCATCTTGCCCTGACCAGTTTGCGTTGTAGCGTTCCGCATCAAAGATAAGCGTGGAAAGCAAAGAATAAGCTTCGTTAGAAGAAGAGAGAATTCTCCGCATGATTGGCTCGCATTTGAACCAATAGGTTGTCCCCGAAGCACGCGGAGGAAAGAGTTTCGTCAAGGAAGTTCACCGAGCCCATGGATTCGTCTTCGGAAGATGCTGAAAAGACGTGATATTTCAAGAAAAGTCCGCACACCTTAGTCCCAAGATAGCCTTCGTGAAGATTCATAAGTTAGGAGACGGGCCAAGAAAGCGTCCCATCCTCAGGGGCTTTGCTTTGCTCTTTCAAAGCAAAGCATCCCTCGAAGCGATAGCCCTTCTTTCTCGCGTCTTTCAAAGAAGCGTCCGCGGCTTCCGCTTCACCGCAGATTGCCAAGGGGTTAGGGTTGCTCACGCCTTCTAATTTAGCGCCATACGTCGTTGCTTTGCCTTCCTTAATTGGAGAAGCCAGCTCATAAAACTCATAAGTTATTGCACGCTCGACGAAACTTTGCGAACTCTCAAGGCTATCCGTTTTCTATGAGAGTTGACTCTCGGGAGATAGGCTAGAATTCAAATCGCCCTGCCCTCTAGAGCAAGCGCTTAGAGCCAATGCGCTCAATGCAACAACCAACATCTTTTTCATAAATTACCTCCGCGCGTCCTTCTGTGATCAAAAAGTTAAATCCCTTAGACGAATCAGAAGCATCCGAAAGGCAGAAAAGAAGAATGGTCTGCAAGCTTCTTTGGCCAAAGGCACCATAAAGCATTTGTTTCCTAACGCCCCTTGGTTATCAAAGAAAAAGGAACAACCGGTTGTGGTCAAAACCGTTCGCAAATTGCCTTCCAGATCTTCATGTGATCTCGCGAACGATAACATCAAAAGATCGCGGTATTAAGACAACCACGTTCTCTAGACGACGTTTCACAAATTCGAATGACGTCAAGAAAACCCGCCAATATTAAGAGCAAATACCCAAAAGAGATTATTTAGTTCTATTTCATTGGGCAATTTTTATGCAAATCCCTGGACGAACGGCTCGATCGGCGGAGCTCACGTCATGGGTGGCGATACCGCCTTCCTCGTTTACGTCCCGGGCTCGGGTGGAAGAGCTCGAATCAGGCGAACGCGTCCAGTAATCAGAGCAAACGGACCCGGTGGAGAAGAAAGCCCCACTAGCCCGCACCAATTCGGTGGCTTTGCACATCCTTGCAGGGTTGTCGGCAAACCATGAGGAGTTCGTGTATTCGCTGTAGCTCAATAGATAGACATTGTCTTTGGTGTTTTCGCAAGCGTATGGGTTGACGGAATCACCCGTCGTCGAGAGGGAGTTATCCACGGTCACGGTCTGAATGAGCGATTTATCGAGCGAGAAAGCAGAATTATAAAAGCTCTTGTTGAGCCAAAGCCTGATGCTGGAGTCGATGTATTTATTTGACGAATTAGCATAGGGCTGAACATCGAGGAGGAGGCTAGAGACAAGGGAATACACGCCACTAGAGGAAGAAAGGATCTTCCAGGCGATGGGCTCGCATTTGAACCAGTAATCAGTGCCCTTGATGATGGAATTGCCATCATCGAATTTGTAGTTGTCGCTCCATGGAGTCGCCGTTTTCTTCGCGTAGTAGGTTCCGTCAAGGAGGTACCAGCCGCTGATGGGATCCGCATCTTCAGAAGTAAGCTTATTGAGCGATCCTAGAGTCGTCTTATCATTGACGTGCGTCTGAGGGTAAAGCCCGTAAGTGAGGGTTGAGTTTGTCTCATCGATAACAGGCAAAATACCAAGTCCTTCCGCCTCAGTTTTTGTCATGAACCTTGCTTTCAAAGAACGCTCGTTGGAGGGCATTTCGAATGTATAGGGGTTGTCTTTGCTAAGAAGGCTGTTGTCCTCATACCAGCCAGAGAACACATACCCATCGTTTGGCTTTGCCTCGATGGTGACCTCTTCCCCGCGTCTCATCACCCCTCCACCGGTGACGGTTCCTCTAGAGCCGTCTTCGGAAACAACCGAGAGGTTCCAATAGTCGTCAAGGCAAGAGAAACTGACCTCTACGGAAGAGATATCGAGGTCCGAACCGCCGGTGTTCAATACCTTGAAGTAATTAGGTCTATACTCATCGAAATCAAAGGTATTTGAGTTCGACTGCGACGAAGTGAGTTTTTTAGACCGGCTGAAACTAGCATCCCTTGAATAAAGGACTTCGTAGGAAAGACCATCCGAGTTGAAAGACAGGGTGATCGAACTCAAACCATGTATTGGATCGGCGTTATAGAAACACCCGTCTGAGCCAAGCACATGCCAAGAGGAGTTGCTTCCTTTCACCCCGCTAAAAGCGAATTTGACGTCGCCCCCTAGATTCGTTTTAAGGGTTGTCTCGCCTTCATGGGCTTCATTATCCACATAGGAATGGAGTTTGTTCTTCTCCAGGCTAAAGGATATGCCATAGGAAATCGAATTCCCGCGCAGAGTGGAAGCGGAGAGCGAGTCTATCCTTCCCAAAGTCAAAATAGACGCCAAGGCCGCGCAACAACACGACGAGACAATTAACAAAGTTCTTTTCCGTTTCATTTGGTTAATCCTTATTCATAAGAAGCATAGGGAATGCAATGCTTTTGTCAAGGAGGTCGTCAAGGGACGATGGCGTTCAAAAAGCACACCCAAAAGCAAAAGAAATAATCTCTGACGTTCATGTCTAAAGGCTCATCTTTTCATGGTGTGGGCAACAAGACTCGAACCTGCACGGAGTTACCCAATAGACCCTAAGACTAAAGCGTTTGAGTGAAAATAACCGCAAAACCCGCCGCTTCGCTGCAAAATGCGGCGTTTTGCTGAAGCTGTATAAAGCTGTCCGCAACGGATTCAAACATATAAATGCAGCCAACTGAAGAATATGTGCGGACGAAATGCGAACAAGACTTTATAACACCTGTTCGCCACCCGCTATTTCAAGCTGGCATTTATCCTTTTCGCAGCGGCTGTCAAAATCTGTTTTTTGAAATTGTCTGGATCAGGGTAGTCGTTTTTGCGATTATCGAAATTGTTAAGTTGGATAATCAAATCTTCAATCTCATCTTCATAAAGTGGGAAGCAAAGAACTGTTTCGTATTCCCCATCTCCATTCGGATTTGCATCAATATCGATTACTTTTTCTTCGTAAAGCGCAACGATGCAATTAACGATGAGCGCGCCCTTGTTCTCGGCTTGGCTCGTTGGTCTCGTCTCTGCCGGCCCCCCGTAGATTTCGTCCATGGTTTTCCCAGTGGCTTCGGAAATTTTAAACAAAGAATGTAGGCCGATGCTTCGGTTCCCGTTTTCGTAAGCTGAGATTTGCGTGATGGAAATCCCCGTCCTCATGTGAAGCTCATACTGAGTGAGCCTTGCTTCAAGCCTGGCCTTTTTAATCCTCTTGCCAAGCTCAAGCAATTCTTTCGTTCCCTTTTTCATATAAGATTCTCCTTCCGTCATCAGTTTATAAACATTGACGATTTGATTAACTAAGTTATCTTTTTCGTAAATTGATTGCACCAAAGTATAGTGAAGATTGCCTTTTCGCGTTGCTCATTCCGTCACTGTTTGTAAACGTCCTGCCCATCTAGTTCCGTCTTTTTGGCCTTCATAGCATTAGCCGTAAACAAGCGGGCCAATCCGCTATGGAGGAAAGAATATTGGCGAATTACAAACCAGGGGGAGGGAATAAGCCCCAGCCCTATGTCCCGGCCGGTCACGGCGAAGAAAGCGGGGAATACTGCGGAAAAGTAAAAAAGAAGGCGGCAATTTGGAATTGTTGCATCAAAAACAAATGGGGCACATACAATGCTTTAAAGTCAAAATTAGTCAAAGAAGTCTGCCACATCAAAAGTTTTGGAGAAGGCGAAAAAATACCAAATAAAGGCACTCCCAACTCCGTAAACAAAAAAGTAGTGGGTGGCTACATTGTTAGCGAACGTTACTATGACGAAAATGGTAATCCTTATTTAGATATCGATTATACTTGTCACGGAACACCAAAAAGTCATATTCACGTCCCCCACATACATAAATGGGTCGAAGACGAAGAAATAAGTTTCAAGAGATTAGATGGAGAAGAATTTATATGAGACGCGAATGCATAGAAGAACTTGTACATGGAAACAGGGAGATTGAATTCAAGTACGGAGGGAGCAGATATTCAATCACCTACCCAAAGATCGAAGGAAAGAAAAAAATCTGCGTAACGAAGTTTTACGGCAATCCCGTTTACGTTGATAGCGCAGATGCCGCCCTCAAGACGAAGATCGGCGGAAGAACCTTGGAGGACATCTTTTCCAAACTCCCCGATTCGGCGTTCGATATCTATTGACGATGTCTTCCAGGTACTCTTTGAGTCTAAAAGAATGTTCGCCTCATAAAACTTTGGCTTCAAAACGGCAATGCAGGCGCAGACCAAAGAAAAGGACTGGCACCGCGCCGCCCTTGATTTCGACGGCGCGGGCAACAGGACTCGAACCTGCGCGGAGTTGCCCACTAGATCCTAAGACTAAAGCGCCCGACTGAAAATAACCGCAAAACCAGCCGTTTCATTAGAAATTGCGGGCTTTTGCTGAAACAGGATAAAGTTGTTAGCAACGATTTTCGGCGCAAAAGGGCATATGGTTTAAGA
>CAVEPD010000019.1:0-20839 GCA_963617535.1 bacterium | reverse complement strand
CACCTGTTTGCTCGATTCTCGTTGCTAGCATAATCGGGGGAACAGCCTCTTGCTATTTCCTCTTTTGTTTTCTGTAAGTTAAAGGAGTTTTCCCAAACTCTTTTTTGAAGAGATTCTGGAAATGGCTTTGGCTGGAAAAACAAAGGAAATTGCTGATGTCTGCCAAAGAACGATCGGAGTAGCGAAGCAAGAGTTTTGCTTCCTGCAGTTTTGCTTTCAAAATGGCGTGAGCAACGGTCTCTCCGGTTTCTGCCTTGAAGCGAGCGAGGAAATAAGATCTGCTTTTCCCGGCGTTCTCGACAACATCCATCACGCCCAAAGGATAATTGGTGTGCGATTTGATGAACTGCAAAGCGGAATAGACCTCTTCGGAATAGGCTTCTGGATGGGCTAATTCGGCCACTCGTCTGGTGAAATCCATGATCGCGTTTAGGCGAAGCTCGTCAACCTGATTGACGGTGAGACATTTTTCACATTCCTGCGTGTAGAGATCGATAAGCTGGTAGGTCTGCTCGATGTCGAGGTTCCCCTTTATCGCGCCGGACTTTCCTACCAGGGCGATGAAGCCGATGAAGACGTTTTTCGCTTGCCGTAACACATCATCGGCGAGTTTTCCCTCTTGAATCGGCTGGTCTTGGCTTAACTGTTTGAAGAAAGAGGCTAAACCATCGACGTCTCCTTCTTTTACATAGGAAAGGATGCGCTGCTCTAGATAATAGGTCCCGTGCGAGACGCCTCCTTCTTTCCAAATTTCGTTAGTATGCCTTTCGCCAATCAGGGATTCCTTCCCCCCTTCGTTGAGGAAGTCAATGAGGGGGATTTCCTTCTTGTTGAGCAGGAAATTCAGCATGCGGAGGTAATTGAGGAATTTGTTGAGCGGCATTCTCGGGATTGCGCTGAGCATGCTTTTGAGCTGGGGCTTGCTTTCTTTGCTCATAAGGCATCCTTCAATAGCTTTGTCGATGGCCGCCTCATCGATGGCTTTGTTGATGAAAGGGCCACTGACGAGGACTTCTTCCTTGCTTGCGATGACGCCAAAGCAACCGATCTCTGCGTTTACCAGGGTGGCGCCACCTTCTTTTTTCCGGCTTTTCGCGGCCCGAAGGAAAAGCCTTTCGAGATCGTTGGAACACCCATCGATGCTTTGGAGAAGGAAATCGCTAGAAAAAGAAACCAAGGGAATGCTGTAAGATCCGTATATGAGGTGGCAAAGAACCTTGATGTCTATGTCAAACCCTTTTGTTTCCGTCATAATCTATCTCTGGACGAATCTACAATATAAAGTACTAAAATGCAATAAATGCCATTGTTTTTGAATTAATTTAATCTCACGACTTAATAAACCCGCCAAAAGGAGTGGATGAAGCCAATGAAAAGAATAACGTTGCTGAAGAAAGGGCTGTTTTCCAGGTCTTTCATGAACACGCGTGCCACGACCCACGCGCTTTCGAAGAAGGAGAGGATCCTCGGCCACCTCATCGGGCCGCTTGGGCTGATCCTTGTGATCAACACAATCTCTGCCTTGGTCGAGAAATTCTTCACACAGCAAGTCGGGGCGATGTATGGCGAAGGAAACGTCGACATGGTCAAGGCCATGGGTTCGAAGTACGAGGTCATCATGACCGTCGCCAAATTCCTCGCGGTGGGAATGGGCATAATCAATTCCTGGCTCATCTCCCATACTCAGTCAAAGCAAGGCCGCTTCCGCCCCTGGCATTTGGTCTTTGGCTTCGTCTCCATCGCCGTCGGCGCCCTCATCTTCCTTTTCCCAGGAACCACCTTGGGAGAGTCTTATTGGTACTACTTCTTCACTTTGCTCATCTGCTACCACACGGTCGGCTCGACCTTCTTCTATTTGTTCAGGGACAACATCGTCTCCGTTTCTTCCCGCGACCCAAAAGAGAAAGAGCAGCTTACCTTCATCCGCAAGATGTCTTGGACTTTGATGTCGGGCATTCTCATCGGCATGATCGTCTCCAACGTCCTTATCCCATTTTGGCTTGAAAAGGACATCAACGGGTACGCTATTTTGATGATCGCTCTCGCCGTCCTAGCCTTGCCTCTCCTGTTTATGGAGTACTTCTTCACCAGGGAACGCGTCGTTGAGGACGTCGCCGAGAACGTCGGCGAGGAAAACGAGAACAAGATTCCTTTAAAGGAGCAGTTCAAAGCCCTTTTCACCAACCGTTATTGGATCATCTTGACCGTGCTTACCCTTTTGCAAGGGATCGTCGACAACTTTAAAGGCGGCAATGTTCAGTACTTCTACGTCAAGTTCATGCTAGACGGCGAGAACAACGGGATGATGTACATGCTTTATTCGATCATCACCGGGGTGCCTTTAGGCATCGGGGCCTTCGCTATCTATCCTCTTGCGAGGAAACTGGGGATTAAAAACATGTCGATCATCGGCTATTCGCTGGTCCTTGTGGGAAGCGCGCTTGGCTGGATCTTCCCTGATAACATGGTGCTCGCCCTTCTTGGCGGGTTCCTCCGCAACGTCGGCTGGCTGCCTAACGCCTATATTCTCGCCACGCTCATTTGCTATGCTTTCGACAGCGTTGAATTCAAGTCAGGCTACAGGCTTGAGGGCTTGCTCGCCACCGGGATCGTCACCGCCATCATGTCCCTTATTTACGCCCCCTTTGCTGGAGGCTTCGAGTCCTCAATCCTTCAGATGGGCTTCGTCGACGCGGAAGGCGTCGCCGCCTCAGACGAGGTGAAGAGCTTCATGACGATGTCCTTCTACCTATTCGACATCATTTTGGCCGCTGCTTATGTCATCCTTCTTCCCTTCGTCGATGTTGAGAAGAAGATGCCTGAGATTAAGGCCGAGCTCCTTAGGCGCAAGAAAGAGGCAGTCTTAGCAAAGGGCAAGGTCTGGATTGAACCCGAGGAGCAAGACCGGATCGAGAAAGAGGAAGCCGCTCGGAAGCGTGAGGAAGCTCGTGTCGCCGATTTGCGCGCCAAATGCGAAAAGAAAGGCTTAGACTTCGACGCCGAGAACCAAAAATATTTGGAAGAGCAGGCTGAGAAGGAAAGAAAAGCCGCTGCCAAAAAAGCCGCAAAAGCCCAGAAAAAGATCAAATAAGGTCGTCTACTATGAAGATTGATATCAATAGTGGCTGGCTTTTCGTCAAGGAAAATGGCGACCGCAAAATAGTCTGCCTTCCCCATGACGCGATGCTTGAGGAGAGGCGCTATGCAAGCTGCCGCAATTCCTCTCGGAGCGGGTATTTCCCTGGCGGCAAATACACTTACATCAAAGAATTAAACATATCAGAGAATGATATCGCGAAAGATATCAGCCTCCTTTTTGAAGGCGTCTATCGGAACGCCTCCATCAAGGTGAACGGGAAACTGGCCGCCACCCACAAATACGGTTATTCCGAATTTGCGGTCAGTCTGAATGATTTTCTTTCCGCGGGGAGCAATTCCATTCGCGTGGAGGTCGATAACTCCCTTTTCCCGAATTGCAGATGGTACAGCGGCAGCGGTATCTACCGCCCGGTTTGGCTGAACATCTCTTCGTTTAAGGCGTCGAAAACGCTGCGGATAGAAACGCTCAGCTATTTTCCTGCCGTTGTAAAAGTGTCTACCGACGATGGGGCTTCCATTGCCATCAAAGATGCTTCAGGGGAACTTGTTTATGAAGGAAACCCCGGCGAGATAGAGATCAAAGACGCCCATCTTTACTCTGCGGATAATCCCTATCTGTACGAATGCGTCGCGAGCAAGGGAGGCGAGGCCATCTCCTCCTTTTTCGGCATCCGGAAGCTCGAATGGGACGCGAAAAGGGGGTTTTTGGTCAACGGAAAAAGGACTTTGCTGCGCGGAGGCTGCATCCATCACGATAACGGAGTCCTCGGCGCCTGCTCTTTCCCTGATGCCGAGAGGCGACGGGTCAAAATCCTCAAAGAACAGGGCTTCAACGCGATAAGGGTTTCCCATAACCCCGCATCGGCTGATTTATTAGAAGCCTGCGACGAGCTTGGGATGTATGTGATAGACGAAGCCTTCGATGGCTGGTATATCCCCAAGGATTACCATGATTTCTCGCGTGATTTCTATTCGGAATACGAAGAAGCCCTCGCAACCATGGTCAAAAGGGATTTCAACCATCCAAGCGTGATCATGTATTCCCTGGGCAACGAGGTCACCGAGACCGCGAGCAAGAAGGGAATCGACCTCTGCGCCTCTATGCGTGACCTTGTCCATTCTTTGGATGGGACTCGTCCAGTCACCTGCGGCATCAACGTTCTTCTCGACGTCTACGTCAAGAAAGGCTTAGGGGTCTACAAGGACAAAGGGGCTTATAAGAGAGAGCCTCTTCCAGAGGGGAAGAAATACAAAGACAAGAAAGCGGGATCCGCCTTCTTTAATTATTGGGCTGGCAAGCTCCGCGGGCTGCTCTTCTTCATGAGCAAAGGGAGAAGCGCGGAGAAAGTGGTGAGGGACATCGCGCCTTCTTTGGACGTCGTGGGCCTCAATTACGCTTCTTCTCGCTACGATAAAGACGCCAAAAAATACCCAGACAGGCTGATGGTCGGGACGGAGACGATGTCCGCCGATCTCCCTTACAACTGGGCCAGGGTCAAGAAATACCCCCAGCTTTTCGGCGATTTCGTCTGGGCGGGGTGGGACTATATCGGCGAGACATGCATGGGCTGGACCTATGAGTCCTACAAAGGCCTGCCGCTTCTAGCCAACCAGGGGATGATCGACATCACGGGCAAACCCCTTGCCCAAATGGCTTTCCTCCAAATCGTCTGGGGGATGAGGAAGGAACCCTACATTGCCGTGAGGCCGCTTAACCACGCCAAAGAGACCCCCTCCAAAGGGGCTTGGCAATTCACTGACGCCATTGCAAGTTGGGAATGGGGAGGCTATGAAGGAGTCATGGCGACTATCGAAGTCTACGCCAACGCCAAATACGTCACTCTCTATAAAAACGGCGAGATCCTCGGCAGCAAGGAAACCAAGAATATGAAGGCCATCTTCAGAACCCCTTACGAGAAAGGGACAATAAGAGCGGTGGCCGTCGATGATGAAGGCCATGAGACCTCTTTTTCTCTCTCTTCCGGCCAAAAAGAAACCGTTCTCACCGTAACTCCGAGCAAGCCTATCATGGAGGCCAACAAGAGCGATTTATGCTACGTCGAGATTGAGTTCACCGATGCTTTTGGGGTCCTTAAGCCCTACATCGAGCAAGAAATTGAGCTGAAGGTCGAAGGCGAATCCGCCTCTCTCGTTGGACTAGGAAGCGCTTTGTGCAAAAGCGATGAGGGCTTCCTCTCTAACAGGCACACCAGCTATCGCGGAAGGGCTTTGGCGGTCTTCAGATCCACCGGGGGGAAAGGCAAAACCTTTGTTGAGATAAGCTCTTCGGGCGTGAAGCCGGCTACAATAGAAATCGAGGCAAAATGATGGGAAAGGCTTACTGCAATCCACTGGAGATAGCTTACAAATACCAGCATCCGCTCCATGGCAAATACGCTTATAAGGAGGCTGCCGACCCGACCATCATCTTTTTCAAGGGCAAGTATCTTCTTTTCACCTCCAAATGCGGGGGATTCTATTATTCCGAAGATCTTTTCTCTTGGGATTTCCATTCCGATCGGAACCTTGAGATCCACGGCTATGCTCCAGACGTCAACGAGCATGAGGGCTATCTCTATTTCTGCGCATCCTCTTACGCCAAGAAATGCAAAATCATGCGGAGCAAAGACCCCTTCAAGGGCTTCGAGGTGGTCTCAGCCCCCTTCGCCTTCTGGGATCCCCATCTCCATTTCGAAGGCGATAAGTGCTACCTCTATTGGGGCTGCTCGTCGAAACAGCCGATTCACGGCATCGAGCTCGACATCAAGACGATGCTTCCTGTCGGCAAGGAAAAAGCCCTCATCTTCGGGGATAGTAAAAACCACGGGATCGACGACAAGAGCATCTATAATGACCAGAAGATCAGCCTTTGGCAGCGTTATATCAATCTCTTCGTCGGCAGCGGCACCTTCATCGAAGGCGCCTTCCTGAACAAGATCAATGGAAAGTACTATTTCCAATACGCCACCCCAGGAACCGAGTTCCCGACGTATGGGGACGCGGTGTATGTGGGGGATGGTCCTTTGGGCGAACTCTCCTGGCAAAAGCACAATCCCTATTCCATCGTCCCTTCTGGCTTCTTCACCGGGGCAGGACACGGGAGCACCTTTTACGACAAAAGCGGCAACCTTTGGCATGCCTCCACGGTGGGAGTGGGAATCAACCATAACTTCGAAAGAAGACTTGGCCTTTGGCCGGCTGGGGTGGACAAGGAAGGGAACCTCTTCTGCAACCAATATTTCGCCGATTATCCAAAGGAAATCCCGGATGGGAAATTCGATCCTTTGGCAATCAAGCCTAAATACATGCTTCTCTCTTACAAAAAGAAGACCATGGCTTCCTCCGAAAGTGTCTCCTTCCCTTCGTCCAACATCGCCGACGAAAGCATTAAGACCTTCTGGCGATCCTCCTCGAATCAAGAAGGGGAATGGGTTTGCCTTGATCTGGGCAAAGAATACGACGTTGGAGCGATCCAGGTCAATTTCGCCGATTGGGAGACCCCCAAGAAGAAAGCCAAATGGGAAGAATACGGGGGGACGATATCCCAAGAGAGATACATCGAGGAAGAACTCGTCGAGTATGGCTATATCCTAGAGACTAGCCTCGATGGGGAGAATTGGCTTCCTTACGCGGGAGGGGAGATGAAAACCACGCTTCCCCATAAGCTTTTCGAAAGCGAAGTCAAAACTAGATATGTCAGGGTGCGCTTCCTTTTCGCTCCTTATGGCCAAAATTTCGCTCTTTCTGGCCTCCGCGTTTTCGGCTACGGGCAAGGAGCTAAGCCGAAGCAAGTCGAAGGGGAAGAGGCAAGGCGGACTGGTCCCACAAGAGCGGAGATCTCCTGGCGGAGACAAGACGATGCGACTGGCTATTGCATTAGGATTGGCATTGCCCCGGACAAACTCTATAACAGCGTCCTCATCTATGAGGGGAATTCCTATAGGCTCACCTTTCTCAACAAAGAAAGCGAGACCTATTATTATGCGATTGATTCCTTCAACGAGCAGGGCATCTGCGAAGGCAAGGTGAATGAGCTCCATGGCTGAGGTTCTTTGCCGCCCCATCAAAGGCGAATGGATCAGCCAAAGAAGCTATCGCTTCAAGAAGGGGTGGTCACCTCTCCCTTTCACTTTCAGAAGGCGCTTTGCGTTGACTAAGCCACTTCGCAAAGCCACGATAAAAGCGACGGCTCTGGGCATTTACACTCTCGAGATTAATGGAAGAAGGGTAGGCGACGATTATTTCGCCCCGGGTTTCACCTCCTATAAGCACGTCCTGCAATATGACGAATACGATCTTGCCCCTATGCTCCAAAAGGAGAATGAGCTTATCGCCGTCGTAAGCGGGGGGTGGGCGGTCGGCCGCTTCACCTATTCCTCGAAGAGCAAGATAACTTGTTCCAAGCAAGCTTTCCTCGCCGAGATCGTCCTTGAGTATGAGGATGGGAGCAAAGAAACAATCGGGACCGATTCTTCTTGGGAGACGACTCTAGAAGGAAATTGCCGTTTCGCCGATTTCTATGATGGGGAGAGTTACGACGCGAGCGTCGATTTAAACAAAGTCGTTTGGAAGAAAGCCGATCTCTATAATCCTAGGTTCAAAGTGAATTTGGCGTCTCGTTACGGGCCAAAAGTCCTTGAGCATGAGATCCTCAAGCCAATTGATGCTTTCCCTTCTAAAAGCGGTGAGGAGATTATTTACGACTTCGGGCAAAATTTCGCGGGCATTGTGAGATTCAAACTCAAAGGGAAGAAGGGCCAGGAGGTAAGAATCCGCCACAGCGAGATCATTCTCAATGGCGAGCTTTGCCTCAAATCGCTTCGCAGCGCCAAAGCCACCATCACTTACATTTGCCGTGATGGCGAACAAAACTATTCCCCTCGCCTCACTTATATGGGCTTCCGCTATATAGGGGTCAAGGGAATCAAAAAAGAAGACATCGAGATTGAGGGAGTCGCGCTTTATAGCAGCATCGAGCAAGTCGGCTCTTTCGAATGCTCGAACCCCCTTCTCAATAAGCTTCAAAGCAACATAGTCTGGAGCGCGAAAAGCAATTTCGTGGAAATACCCACCGACTGCCCGCAGCGCGATGAGAGGATGGGCTGGACGGGAGATATCTCCGTCTTCGCAAGGACTGCCTGCTACAACTTCGAGATGACCTCTTTCCTTTATAAATGGCTGCTCGACGTCAAAGCGGAGCAGGGCAGGGGAGGTGGTTTCCCCCTCGTCGTGCCTAGCCAAGGCATCCGCGCCCCGAAAGTTGCCACTGCCTGCTGGGGCGATTGCTGCATCGCCGTCCCTTACGCCCTTTACTTGTCTTTCGGGGACAAGAAGGTCCTGCAAGAGATGTACCCGACCATGAAAAGGTTCATCAAAGCCGCTTTGTTCTGGGCGAGGCTCTCAGGGATAGACAAATACAAAAGGCACATCTGGAAATTTCCCTTTCAGTTCGGCGATTGGTGCGCTCCTTATGGCGGAGTGATGGACTGGATGAAGAAAGGGAAATGGACCGCGACGGCTTATCTCTCCTTTTCATGCGCGACTCTTTCTGAAATTGCCTCGATTCTTGGCAAGGCAAGCGATTCCGCTTACTATTCAAAGCTCAGCAAACTTGTCGCGGAGTCCTATCTTAAGGTTTTCTGCGATGAGGATGGCAAACTCAAGAAGCCTTTTCAGACCGGCTACGTACTGCCTTTGTTCTTCCAGATGGCCGAAGGCAAGAAAAAAGAGACGATGGCTAAAGAATTAGACCGCCTGGTCCGGGAGAATGGATATCGCTTAAGCACCGGCTTCGTCGGCACCCCTTATCTTCTTTTCGCCCTCGCGGACAACGGCTATGCGGAGACTGCCTACAAAGTACTCCTGCAAGAAAAGGCCCCTTCTTGGCTTTATCAGGTCAAACGCGGGGCGAGCACGACCTGGGAGCAATGGGCGATTCTGGATGAGAAGGGGGAGATTCCTGATATCGAAGGCAAGAAGGACATCCCTTCCTTCAATCATTACGCCTATGGAGCGGTGGGAGATTTCCTTTACCGGAGGGTTCTAGGGATAGAGCCTCTTGAGGGTGGCTACAAAAGCTTTATGGTGAGCCCGCTTTTAGGCGGAGGGCTCACTTACGCGAAAGGCTCTAGGAAGACCTCTTTGGGCGAAATCAAGGTTGCCTGGAAAATGGAGGGCAAACGTTTCGCCATTGAAATAAACGTTCCTAGAGGCAGCAAATGTCTTCTCCGCCTCCCTAGCGGGGAGGAACATTCCTTAGAAGGCGGCAGCTATACTTATGAGGAGGAAACAAGATGAGCCAGACATTCCCCGAGGGATTTTTGTGGGGGGCATCGACCTCCGCCGCTCAGATTGAGGGCGGCTATGATGAAGGGGGCAGGACCCCTAGCATTTGGGACCTCGCCCCGAAAGAGAAGATAAAAGACGGCAGCGACTGCCATTTTGCCTGCGACCATTACGATCATTACAAAGAAGACGTCGCAATCATGAAGAAGCTGGGGCTTAAGTCCTACCGCTTCTCTTTGTCATGGCCGCGCCTCATCTCCGAGGAAGGGAAGATAAACGAGGATGGCTTGGCTTTCTATAACCTCCTCATCGATGAGCTCATCAAAAACGGAATCGAGCCAATCCTCACCCTATACCATTGGGATCTGCCAGAATGGCAGCACAAGAAAGGCGGCTGGCTCAATAAGAAGGTGATCGATGACTTTGCCTTCTTCGTCAAAGCGGCCGTTGTCGCCTTCTCTGACCGCGTGAAGTACTGGATCACCTTCAATGAGCCCCAATGCTTCCTGATGAACGGCTACATGCAAGGGGTGCACGCTCCTTTCAAACGCGATTACCTCGCCCTGCCGAAATTCACGAAAGTCTTCATGCTTGCTAACGCTAAGGCGGTAAAAACGATAAGAGAAAACGCCAAACAAAAGCCCATAATCGGGCTCTCTTTCGCCGCTGGAGCTTTTATTCCAGATGACGAAAATGACCCTTCTTCCATCGAAAAAGCCCGCAAAAACAGCTTCTTTAAGGGTATGGGCGCGATGAATAACCGCTGGTGGATGGATCCGATTCTTCTTGGCAAGCCAGTTAGAAACTATCTCATCTACGCGACGAAACAAAAGGACATGAAGGACTTCAAAGTGGATTTCGACTTCATCGGGATCAACAACTACGAAGCCTTCAACTACGCCCTTTGGGGAGGGGATAAGAACGTCGATAGGTCCAAGTTCAAGAAGAGCTTCCTTGGCTGGGTGATTGATGGGAGATCGCTTTATTGGACGCTGAGGTTCATCTACGAACGCTACCATCTGCCAATTATGGTCACTGAGAACGGAATCGCTCTCGCCGACCAAGCTAAAGGCGGCGTGGTGAGCGACCCTTTGCGCGAGGAATACCTCGATGAGTATCTCTCCTACATGAAAAAAGCAATGGATGATGGAGTACCCGTCATCGGCTATCAGCATTGGTCGCTCCTCGACAATTTCGAATGGGCGGAAGGCTATGCGCCACGCTTCGGACTCGTCCACGTCGATTACAAGACTTTCAAGCGGACGATCAAGAATTCCGCCTACCATTATTCCTCGATCATCGCTAATAACGGAGGCGATATCAGATGAATCCTCTTTTCCCGTTGGATGAATATGTCCCTGATGGCGAGCCCCACGTTTTTGGGGATAGGGTCTATCTTTATGGCAGCCATGACGAGGTTAACGGCCAGAGATTCTGCACAAGGGATTATGTGGTTTATTCCGCGCCCATCGACAATTTGAACAAGTGGACTTGCCATGGGGTTGCCTACAAGAAAGAGCAGGATCCAAGAAGCAAAGAAGGGAAACTCGTCGATTTCTATGCGCCAGACTGCGTGAAAGGAAATGACGGACGTTACTACCTTTACTACTTCGCCGCCGGCCCAAACACCACCCCATTCGGGCCGATGTCAGTCGCCGTCTCTTCCGCTCCAGAAGGGCCTTTTGAATACCTTGGTGACATCAGAAACCAAGACGGAAGCCCTCTTCTTGACTATCTCACAAACGACCCCGCGGTCATTAATGATGGAGGAAGGATCTTCCTTTATTACGGCTGGGGGCTAGGCAGGGATTTCAGGAGCAAGCCTCTTAAGCCTCTTTACGATTTCGTCCTCTCGAAGCTCTGCAAAAGGAGCCTCAAAAACATCAGATCTGCCAAGCCCTCAGTCCTTTCCTGCGCCTGCGTGGAACTGGAAAGCGACATGCTGACCGCAAAAAAGAAGCCGGTCGCTGTTTTGGATAGTCTCACCACCGCCAAGAAAGGCAGTCCCTTATACGACCATCCGTTCTATGAAGCCCCCTCAATCCGCAAATTCGGGGACGTCTATTACCTTTTCTATTCCTCTGGCAAAAACAATGAGTTGGCTTACGCAACCAGCAAATTCCCTGACAGGGGGTTTGCCTATCAAGGCGTAGCCATCTCCAATAGCGATCTAGGCTATCTTGGCAATAAGCAAAGAAAAGCCCCAGCCGGCACGATACATGGCTCGGTAGAATTCATTGCAGGCCAGTATTACGTCTTCTATCATCGTTGCACCAACAACACCGATTTCTCGCGTCAAGCCTGCGCGGAGAAAATCAAATTCAAAAACGGAAAGTTCCTCCAAGCCGAGCTGACTAGCCAAGGCGTGGGGGAGGCCTTGAAGGCGGAAGGGGAATGGAGCGCCGCCTATTGCTGCAACCTCTATAACGCTGGAACGAGCAATGTGCAGGGAAACGGGCATGAAGACGATCAGCCAAACATCGCCTACAAAGACGGCGATCATTACCTTCGCGCGATAAGGGAGGGAACGCGCGTGGTTTTCAAGCATTTCTCCTTCGTCTCGCCATCCTCTCTTACCCTCTCTCTACGCGGTGATCCCTGCGGAGTTGAAATTCTTGCAGGCTCTGACGAGCCTTTTGCCTCGCTTCGTTTCGAAGGCAGCGCTTCTTGGGCGAGCCTCTCGACCAAATTGCCTGATGTCAGAGGGATTAAGACCCTCACCTTCTTTTTTCATAGCGAAGGCAAAATCGACTTCAAGTCATTCAAATTCGAATAGGAGCAGATCATGGCGTTGTTTTTCACTTGGTTCGCCAAAAAATACGACCCTTATGACATCGATAACGGGCAATTCGCTTTCTTTTATCAGGCATGGAGATCCGTCCCCCTCATTTGTACCAAAATGATCGACGGCGATGGCTATGGGGAAGTTCGCGTAAACGGAGAGAAGATAAGGAAAGGGAGATGCGTCAAATTCGATTTCTCGCCTTTGCCCTTCCTTTTCATCCCCGTTGGAGAGGCGGCAAGGGAATTCGACAAGGATTACCTCGTTGAGCTAAAGGGCTTCAAAGCCGTCGATGGAAGCAAATTCAAGGACATCAAATTCGTTGTCCACACCGCGAAGAAGCGTTTTGACGATGGCAAGCACAAAGAAAATGAGCAGGCGGCCAAAGATGTCTCCGATGAAGGCATCGTCCTGTTGGAGAACGATGGGATATTGCCTTTGAAAGAAGGGACGAAAATCGCTTTGGAAGGCGACTATCACGACTTCCGCATCAGCGCCATCGGGGCAGGCCTTCTTAAACCTAGGTGGACGCTTACAATCGAAGAGGCAATTGCAAAGAAAAAGAGCCTAATCGTTGACAAAAATGGGGATTTTGCGGTGTTTTTCATCTCGCGCGGCAGCGGAGAGAACAAAGACAACAAGCCTATCGAAGGGGGATATTACCTCAGCGAGGAGGAAAAAGAAGGGCTCAGGAATTCCCTCAAAGCGCATAAGAAAGTCATTCTTATCCTTAATACTGGCTACCCCATCGAGATGGGCTTCATCAAATCGCTTCCCCTTTCCGCGATCGTCTGGACTGGTTTCCCTGGGCAAAGAGGGTCGGAAAGCCTCGTCGACATATTGACCGGAATAGTCAATCCCTCAGGAAGGCTTGCGGACACCTGGCCCCTTGATTACCGCGATTGCCCTTCCGCGCATAACTTCATCAATCTAGACGAGGATTCTCCCAGTTACACGGACGATGGGAAGAAGAAAGGCGCCCTCGTCTATTACGAGGAAAGGCAATACGTCGGCTACCGTTATTTCGATAGCTATGGCAGAAAGCCTGCGTTCTGGTTTGGAAAGGGGCTTTCCTATACTTCCTTCAACCTCCAGGCGGAAGCTGGTTTCGATGGCGATTTCCTCAACGTGAGATCCAAAATCAGAAATTCCGGGGACAGAGCTGGCAAGATGTCCTTGCTTGTTTACGTTGGGTGCCCAAAAGGGCGTCTAGACAAACCGAAGCGCCTTTTCTGCGGGTTTAAGAAGACAAAAGAGCTTGGAAAAGACGAAAGCGAAGAACTAGAAATCAAGATACCGGCGAAGGATTTCTCCTCTTTTGACAACAAGAAGAGCGCCTTCATCCTTGAGAAAGGAACTTATTCAGTCTATCTCGGAGGCTCAATAGAAGAGGCAAGCAAAATCGGTGAATTCACCCTTTCGGAAGAAAAGCTCGTCGAACAGAGCATCTCCGTCTGCGCCCCCATTGAGGAAGTGGGCTCCATCGATGAAACGGGCCAAGTGAAGGAAAGAACCAAGGTGGTAGACGCCAAAGACCGTTTGCCTGTTCAAGCTGAGTATAAGGAGGGCGGGTTCAAAGAACTCAAGCCCTACAAAGGCAAAAGAATCACCTTCGATGAGCTGAAAGGCGATGCAGGCAAACTCGATGATTTCGTCTCGCAGCTCTCAACTAAGGAACTCGTGAATTTCTTGGTATGCGATGGCTCCTGCTGGAGGCCAAAACAAAGCGGGGCGGCTGGAAGAATCGGCCACAGCAAGAAATATGGGATCCCGACTTTCTATATGAGCGATGGCAATTGCAGCGTGAACCTCAATTGCCTCACCACCGGCTTCCCTTCGAGCAATCTTTTGGCGTCTACCTTCAATAGGGATCTTGCTTACAAAGTCGGGGAGACCCTTGCTAAAGAATCGGAGGAAAATGGGATATCAATCAATCTCGGCCCAGGGGGCAACATCCACCGGAACCTTCTCTGCGGAAGACATCCCGAATATTTCTCCGAGGACCCGATCCTGGCGGGGAGCTTAATGGCGGAACAAGCAAGGGGGCTAGAGGAAAACGGGGTCCTCGCCACATACAAGCATCTTTTCGCCAATGGGATGGAATTCGAGAGGAAGTCCGCCCAGAGCATCATCGATGAGAGGACGATAAGAGAGCTGTATCTCGCCGTCTTCGACAAGGCTTTGTCGCTTTACAAGCCTTCCTGTTTCATGACTTCGTATAACCCCGTGAACGGCATATATCCTAGCGAAAACGCCTCCTTGCTTAATGATTTGGTGAGGAAGGAATGGGGTTTTGCAGGCTTTTTCATGACCGATTGGGGAAGCTACGATACTTCTGATTCGATCAGGATGGCCAATGCCGGGATGAATATGCTCACCCCCGGCACAAAGAAGATACACAAGATGGTGTTGAAGGCGGCTAAACGTGGAGAAATATCCAAAGGGGCTCTGCAGCAAGACGTCAAGATGATTATTAAAACATTACTGAGGTGCACGTATGAAAATTGAAATCGACACAAAAGGCAAGAGAAGCCCGACTTCCTATAGCTGGCGTTTCGGAATAGGCAATGACCATGCCTTCCAGATGCATCGGAGGGACGTCTATGAGCAGGCAAAGTTCATTCATGAGGAGCTGGGGATTCAATACATCCGCTTCCATGGCATCTTCGACGATGACATGCTTTGCTACCAAAGGCTCTCCGACTATAAGCCCTTCAGAGGAGTTCCTCATTCTTTTGGGATAAGCGAAATCAACTTCAAGCAGGTCGCTGATATCTATGACAACGTCCTGTCCGCGGGGCTTAAGCCGTTTGTTGAGCTCTCTTTCATACCTAGCGCCCTTGCTAAAGGCAAGAAGACGGGCCTCAGATACCTTAACAACATCACCCGTCCTAAGAACCTCGAAAGATGGGCCGAGTTCATCAAATCCTTTATCCGCTTCCTGCTCCAAAGATATGGGAAAGAGGAAGTGGAGAGCTGGTATTTCGAGGTATGGAATGAGCCTGATTTAGCCATTTTCTTCAAAGGGAAGCAGAAGGATTACTTTAGGCTGTATGAGGTAACCTCGAAAGCCGTTAAAGAAGTTGACGATAAACTGCGCGTAGGCGGTCCATCCTCTTCCTCCTGTCTTTGGATCAAGGATTTTCTCTCATTCTGCGAGGAAAAGTCTTTGTCCTGCGATTTCGTCTCCACCCACCATTATCCCGGCGATGCCTTCGGGAACTCCTTTGGGGCCAAAGACGCTTTCAGAATAATGAAGATCGCAAGTGATTCCGCCAAAAACAAGACCGATTTAAGCGATACCTTGGGGGAGATGTTCTTCCGTCCCGAGGTTTATAAAACTTGGACCAAGGGGGCTTTGAGGAAGCTTGATGAGAAAGCCTTGGGAGAAGCGGAAGGCAAACCTTTCTTCATAACCGAGTGGAACTCGATGGCGGTTTTTGCCTCGGCTGCCCATGATTCCAAGTATTCTTCCGCCTTCATCATCAAGACCTGCATGGATCTTGATAGCAGGATCAGCGGATACATGTTCTGGTGCATGAGCGACGTCTATGAGGAAGTATTCATGTTGGGCAAGCCTTTCCACGGGGGCTTTGGACTTCTTAATAATGACGGCATACCTAAGCCCAATTTCTACGCCTTCAAATTGCTCTCGCTCCTTTATCCGGAGAGGATTGAGGTCGCAAGCGAGAAAGACGGGGAAGTCGAATACGCTTGTTTCGCTGATGGCAAGGACTACCAAATCCTCATCTGGGCTCAGGATCATGATTTTTATAAGAACGAAGTAAATGAGGTGGATGTTTCCATAAACTTCGTGGCAAAGAAAGTGACGGGGCGCTTTATCGATGACGGCCATTGCAACCCAAAAAGCGAATGGGAGAAGTTGGGGAAGCCCGATTTGCTGACCAGGGAGCAAGCCGAGACGATAAAGGAAAAAAGCAAGCTAAAAGAAGAGGGCATCGAATTCATAGCGGGCGGCGATAAAACCTCTTTCAAAGTGAAGATAGCGACGAACGATGTGGTTTTGATTAGCCTGAAGGCGTAGGGGAGTTCATTTGCCTAGTATAAAAACGCCGCAATTCATAGGAAATCAGTTGGTTTTGTAGTCTTTTTTATGAAGATTGACCTGTCTTGCTGACCTTTCGCTGCCTGCCAAATTCCTCTTTGTAGGCTTTGACGTTTTCAAGGAAATGGTATTGGTAGTTGATGATTGCGATGGAGCTCAGATAGGAAACGGCCCTCTCCTGTTTCTTCATCTCAAAGCTCACGAGATCGATGACGCGCAGATTGTCTTGCAGATCCATCATCTTCGCCATGGCTGAGATTCTGTTCCTCAGGCAAATTGTTATGTACTCTCCTTGACTTTGGCTTTTGTCATGGGTGATGCATTTGAGGGCGTCCTTGATCCAAAGCTCAAAGAAACTTCCAAAGCCGCATTCTTTGTAGATCCCTTCGACGTCCCCCATCGTGAACTCTGTGTCCTCGATGACGTCATGCAGCAAGCAAACCTCTTGCACTCCGGCGTAGGGGATCCCGTATTTTTCCATCAGGTCTTTGTCGATGCAGAAGCAGTCATCCGGGAGGATGCCCACCAGATTCCTGTAATTCTCAAGTACCCTTCCTGGATGATTGGCGTACTCCTCCCCGTTTTCTCTTCTTTGGTTGCGGTGAGCGTATTCCATGATTTCCATGGCGAGATATACCGTTGAGCGGTCCGATTGATCAATTCTTTCTTTGCTCACGCCGACGCTAAGCAGATAAGCGTGTATTTTCTCTAGGTCCTTATTCATGAGTTTTCCTCCTTACGAGACCACTATACGGAGGAATCGAAAAGAAAAGGTCAAACCGCATTTGACAATCGCTTGGCCTTCATTTTTTCTTAGACGATGAGCGAATCGGAATAGCCGTTACTTTCTAGGAGCTCGTTGACTTTATAGGTATCGTAGATTTTGTTCTCGATTGCGTAACGGATGATCAAGGCGTATCGATTCGAAGAAGCGAGGGTGTACCCGGCTTTCTTGAGCAGATATTTGCATTCGTGGTTGTCTACTCGCAAAGCGAAGGCGAGCTTCAGGCAAACGTTCAGAGAAGGGTTCGAATTGCCCGAGATGATGGAGGAGTAAAGTTGCCTGGAGACATTCGCTTTGTTGTATAAATCGGCACCATTTGCAAAGCCGTATTTATTCATCAGGAGATAAAGATATTCAACGAAGGAGGAGCTTTTCTCCTCGTTCTTTTCATGTCTTTTGATGAATTCCTCAAGCGTTTCCATTCTTTTTGATTCTACAGCATTTTGAGGCTGAGGAGGCGTTTTCCGTCCGCTTCCTTCTGAGGCCCTATCGCCATCTCTGTCCCTGGGCTGGCTCCCATTTCGGGAGGTTGGTCCTCTCCGAAGGCGATGAAGTGCATGTCTTTTGCTTAGATGATATGTCCCGCGATGCCCTTTGATACCAAACGCCAAAGAATTTGGAAATTATGACGGCCATGATTTTACCAAAATAGCGTGGTTTTGCGGTGATATTTCGCCTAATCAATTGAATTTCGCTTTGGATGCAGCGACTTCAGCAGGAAGGAAGGCTTTGTAGTTTTCAAAGAACTTTTCCCATTTCGCTTTATCGTTTGGTCCCGCTATGAGCGTTGTCCGCTCGCAAGAGGCGAAGGTCTTCTCAAGGTAAGAAGGGAGATCCTCTTCCTTATGCAGCAGGTATCTTGCTAGAAGCGCGATGCCCCATGCCCCGCCTTCTCCTGCCGTGGCCATGACGGTGACGGGGGCGTCGAAGATGGCGCTGGTGGCGATTTGCCCAATGCCTTTCGTTTTGTAGAAGCCGCCGTGGGCGGTGATTCGGTCAATTTGGACGTTTTCTTTCTTCAAGATGTCTTTGCCTAATGCCAAAGCAGCGAGGACCGAATAGATCTGCGCCTGCATGAAATTGGCGAGGTTCAGGTTGCCCGAGGCGGGGCGAACCACCATTGGGGCGCCCCTAGAAGTGCCGGCCAAAGGCTCGCCTGCAAGATAGTTATAAGAAACGAGTTTCCCAATCTCGCCATCGCTTTCCTTTGATTTTTCGAACAGGTTTTTGAAGAGCTCATCTTTGGTGACGTCGATGTTGAAAAGGCGTAAAACCTCATCAAATACAGAAACCCATTCGTTGATTTCCGAGGTGCAATTGTTCACATGCACCATCGCGGCGCGATGGCCGTCTGGGGTGAAGACGACGTCGATCTCCTTGTAGTAGCTTTTCAAAGGCCTCTCCAAAATGACGGTGATATTGCCTGCCGTGCCGGCGGAGATGTTCGCCGTCCTTGGGAGGACGCTGTTGGTCGCGATCATCCCGGTGCCCATGTCTCCTTCTGGGGGGCAAAGGGGGCATCCTTCCTGTAACACGCCCGTAGGGTCTAGGAAAAGAGCCCCGTTTTTTGTGAGCGATCCGGCGTATTCTCCGGCTAGGAGAACCTCGGGAAGGAGTTTGCTAATATCCGCTCCAGCGACTTCGCTATATCTTTCTAGCTTTTCTTGGTCGTAGCTGCGATTAGATAAGGGGAACATGCCGCTTGCGTCATTGGGCCCCAGGACGTTCTTGCCGGTGAGCAAGTAGTGAACGTAGCCGGCAAGAGTCTGCAAGTGAGCGACTTTACTCACGCTGCTTTCCTTGTTCAGAATCGCCTGGAAATAATGGGTGGAGGACCAGCGCTGGGGAAAATTGAACTTCAGCTCGCGGGTCAAAATCTCGGAAGCTTGCTCGGTCGTCGTGTCTCTCCAAGTGCGAAAAGGCACGAGAAGGTGCCAATTCTCGTCGAAAGCGAGATACCCGTGCATCATCCCAGAGATGCCGATCGCATCGAGCTTGGTTAGGGCCTCGCCATAGTTTTTGGCCATCTCTTTGTAGCTGGCCTGCAAACCAAGCTTCACCTCTTCTAGCGTGTAGGACCAGTGGCCATCCACCAAATGGTTCTCCCATTGAAAGGCGCCGGTGGACAAGACTTTCCCCGTCTCATCGATTAGGACGGATTTGATTCTTGTCGAGCCTAATTCGATCCCTAGTATTCTTTCAGACATGATTATTCCTTGAAGGGGTTCTCGCTAGGATAGGCTGCGGTTTGGTTGTAGCAAATCTTCTCCGCGCCGAGGTATTTGAAGACTTCGAACAAGGCTTTCCCATAATGCCCGAAAGCGACCGCGCCGTGGTGGGGGAAGCCGTTTTCGATTAAGCCGTGGCGGTAGAAGCGGCCCATCTCTTTGATCGCGAATACGCCGATGGAGCCGAAGGAATGCGTCGCCACAGGGAGCACTTCGCCCTCCGCAACATAGGAATACAGGTGGTTGTCGGAAGTGGACTGGAGGCGGTACATCGTGACTTTGCCTGGCTTGATGTCGCCTTCCAAAGTGCCATTGGTGACTTCGACGGGGAGGCTTCTTGCCATGATTTTTTGATTCCTCATCTCAGGGTGGCAGAGGCGGCTGGAGCAGGTGTTGCCGCAATGGAAGGCCATGAAGGTGTCACTAGGCTTGTAATCGAATTTCCCTTTGATGTCTTTCTCGAACATCTCGCTTGGGAGTGTGTTATTGATATCAAGGAGGGTGACGCTTTCGCCTGAGACGCAGGTTCCGATGTATTCGGAGAGGGCGCCGTAGATGTCGACTTCGCAAGAGACGGGCAGGCTCGCTCCGGTGAGGCGGCTATTCACGTAGCAAGGCACAAAGCCGAACTGCGTTTGGAAAGCGGGCCAGCATTTTCCGGCGATGGCGACGTATTTCTTGCTTCCTTTATGAGTTTCCACCCAGTCGAGGAGAGTGATTTCGTATTGGGCGAGCTTTTCTAGCACTTCGGGTTTCTTGTTCCCTTCGCCCAATTCCTTCCTCATGTCTTCGGCAACTGCAGGGATGCGCTTGTCCCCCGCGTGCTTGTTGAAGCTTTCAAACAGGTCAAGCTCGCTGTTTTCCTCGATCTCTACCCCTAGGTTATAAAGCTGTTTGATGGGCGCGTTGCAGGCGAAGAAGTTTGACGGACGCGGGCCGAAAGAGATGATTTTGAGATCCTTCAGTCCAACGAGCGCACGCGCGATGGGAACGAATTCGTGAAGGAGATAGGCGCAGTAGGAGGCATCGCCTATTGGGCACTCGGGGATATAGGCTTTGACGTTGCGGAGCTTCAGATTATAGGAAGCATTGAGCATGCCGCAGTAGGCGTCTCCGCGATCAGAAGAAAGGACGGTGATATTTTCTTCCGCGGCAGCGCAGAACATGACAGGGTTCCCTGTCTCCTTCTGCCATTTTTCCGCGAGCATCGTCTCGGAAATCTCAGGGCCGAAATTCCCGAGATAGACGCAGAGGGCGTTGCAGCCGGCTTTCTTGATATCTTCAAGAGCCGCGAGCATATGAATCTCACTTTCGACGATGCAGATGGGGCATTCGTAGATGTTGTTTTCCCCATAGGCTTTCGCGTAGGCCTCGACAAGGGCTTTCCTTCTGTTGACGGAAAGGCTTTCGGGGAAGCAATCCCTTGATACGGCGACAATTCCTATTTTGATTTCGGGTATGTTTTTCATGATCTGTTTCCTTTGTTTATAAATCAAAAACCAGTTGAAATAATTATACTTCTTTGCAGATAGAAAACCGCTTAAATCCGTAGAATTTTGACTATTTTGATGGGATAAAAATCAGTGGCTTGCTTG
>CAVEPD010000018.1:0-34876 GCA_963617535.1 bacterium | reverse complement strand
CAATGGTGCCCGAAGCCGGACTCGAACCGGCACGTCCTCATCAGACATTGGATTTTGAGTCCAACGCGTCTACCGATTCCACCATTCGGGCGTGGTACCTTTGTTACTCACAAAAGCCTATGAATTATAAGAATTAGGTTTTTGCCTTTCAATAGAGAAACGCACGAAATCATCTTCTGAGACACAAGCAAAATACCATTGTTTTGCGGTCTAATTTTTCAAAAAGCCCGCAAAAGTCATATAAAAGACGCCACAAGGGCGCCTTTTTAAAGAGATCATTTATTCAATTCGGGGCGAAGAGTTTCGGCTAAGGCGTGGGCGATGTCTTTGATGCTGTGATTTGAGGTGTTGACCATGAAGTCGTAATTGACTTTGTCGCCCCACTTCTTGCCCGTATAGAACTCGTAATACTTGGAACGGTTCTTATCGATCTTCTTAATCTTCTTCGCAAGCGCCTTATCATCTGGCTTGTTTGGGGAATCATCCCTTCCTTTGCAGCGGGCGATTTTGCTTTGCATATCCGCATAAACGAATACACGGGTCGGCTTAATTTCCTTAAGAACCTCATCCGCGCAGCGGCCGATTATGACGCAAGAGGACTTCTCGGCAAGCTCTTTCAGAATCTTTGTTTGGGCGGCATAGATATCGATCGATTGATCAAGATGGGGATCTCCAGCCGTAGAGAATGACATGCCGTAATGAATAGGAAGCAAGGGCACAGGTTTCTTCTCGGTGACTTGTTCAATATATTCAAGGCAATAAGGGGTCTGCTTTTCTATTTCAAGAAGGATCTCCCTGTCGTAATAGGCGATGCCAAGCTCATCGGCTAAGCGCCTGCCAAGTTCACGTCCACCGCTACCAAATTCGCGGCCCACAGTAATAATTAAGCTCATAAATATCCCTGCCTTTATGGCTCTAATTATATATTTTTCTTACAAAAAAGGCGCCAGGCGGCACCAAACTTTTTTCCCTTTTTGGCGCGCCCGAGCGGATTCGAACCGCTGACCCCAAGCTTCGGAGGCTTGTACTCTATCCAGCTGAGCTACGAGCGCAAATGGTGCACTGGATGGGAGTCGAACCCACACCGGTTGCCCGACTAGCTCCTGAAACTAGCGCGTATACCAATTCCGCCACCAGTGCACGCCGAATTAATATACTCTTGAGAGGTCTAAATGTCGAAGGTCGATGTTATTTTGCTACGCAGTCTTGTCAAAAAATGATATTCGCGTTTTTAAAATTAGGCTCCGTATATACAAAAACTTAGCAAGCACGCACAAAAATAAGGAAAAACGCTCTAAAGTGGTTTAAAATCGCGGGCATGAAAACATTGTCCAAACAAAAACTTTTGAGCGCAATCTCCGTTTTCCAGTTCCCTGGAAAATTAGAAAAGATTGAAGAAAACCACGTTGGTCACATCAACGACACGTTTGTTCTCACCTTTAAAGATGGCGACAAGAGTCATCGCTATATCTTCCAAAGAGTGAACGGAACCGTCTTCCCCCACGTTGAGGAAATCATGTCGAACATCGTGCTCGTTCTTACCTACATGAAGAAAAAAGTCGCTGCCGCAGGCGGCGATCCCGATATCGAAACGCTATCTTTGGTTCCAACGAAAAAGGGAGAAGGTTATTTCAAGGACGAAGATGGCAATTTCTTCCGTTCCTACCCTTTCATCGAAGGCTCTGCTTCTTACAACCAAGCCACACCAGAAATTTTTGGTAAATCTGGCTACGCTTTTGGGAAATTTCAACGTGATTTGGATGGTTTCCCCGCCGACAAACTATTCGAAGTCATTCCTCACTTCCACGATACCGTCAAACGCTACAACGACTTGGAAGAAAGTATCGCAAAAGCTCCTGCAGACAGGCTTGAAATTGCAAAAGACCAAATTGCTTGGGCTAGAGCCAACAAAGAGATTGCCAGTTACCTTTTGGGAAAAGATCTCCCCCTGCGCGTTACACATAATGACACCAAGTTGAACAATGTCTTATTCATCGAAGAGAAAGATGTCACCTGCGTCATCGATCTTGATACGGTTATGCCGGGCTTATCCTTATATGACTACGGCGATTCCATTCGCTTCGGCGCAAACACCTGCGTCGAGGATGAAGAAGACCTTTCCAAGATCAAGCTCGACTTGGTTCGTTTCGAGGCTTACACAAAAGGCTATCTCGAGGGCACCGGCGGAGCATTAACGAAAGACGAGATCTCCTTATTCCCAGAAGCAGGCATGACCCTTACCTACGAATGTGGCATCCGTTTCTTGAAGGATTACTTAGACGGAGACATCTACTTCAACGTCTCAAAGCCAATGCATAACCTAATTCGTGCGAAAGACCAATTCGCCTTGGTCGACGACATGAAAAAGAAGCTCCCAGAAATGAGAGCTATCGTTGAGAAATTAAGCAAATAAGAGGTACACGTACCTCTTATTTTTGTTGATAAGCAACTCTGCCGTTCACCACGGTCATTAAAACGTGGAAAGAAGAATCAAGCACGGCGAAGGAGGCTTTTTTGCCTATTGCTAGGCTTCCGTAATTGCTATCGATGTGCAAGTTCTTCGCTGGGTTGAGTGTGAGCAAATTAATGAGATCGTTATATTGATACCCGAATCTGCCGGCGATAGGGGCAACGTTCCTTAGGCCTTGATCTAATTTTAAAATAGAAGCCGCGATAGTCCCATCGGAGAGCTTTGCCACGCCGCCAGAGACGAAGATCTCCTGTGAACCAAGATGGGCTTTCGCGCCCTCAGGAAGATATTTAGCTTCGCAGGAATCGCTAATCATCACGACGTCCTCTTTCTTTTTGGACTTAAACATAAGCGCCAAAGCATCGGGGCATACGTGATAGGTATCGCAGATAATCTCCGTTTTTACTCCGTCTTGGAGCAAGCCTTCCCCAGTAATGCCGGGATCGCGGTGATGGAAACGTCGCTGGGCGTTGAACAAATGGGTGACGCATCTAAGCCCTTTTGAAATTCCTTCTTTAAAAAGTTCAGAAGTGCAGTCACTATGGCCAATAGAAGGAGTAATCCCATTGGCTAAGCAATATTTAAGAAATTCCGAATTCTTATCATTTTCGTAGGCAAAGGTAATAAGACGAACGAGATTGCCACTTTCTTGATTAAAGCGCTCGAGCAAATTAACGTCAGGCGTCAATATAAATTGTTCATCTTGCGCGCCTTTGTGAATTGGGGAGATGAACGGCCCTTCAAGATGAAGCCCGATGATCTCCGCGCCAGAATGCGAGCCAGAAACATATTCCTTAACCGTTTTGCAAGAAGCGAGGATCTTGTCTTTGCTTTCGGTCATCGTAGTGGCCAAGAAAGCAGTGACGCCTTCTTGAACGAGGGCATCCGCCATCGTTTGGAGGGAGGAAATTTTCCCATCCATCACATCGCAGCCATTCGCCCCGTGGATGTGTTCATCAATGAAGCCTGGGCAAAGATAGACGTCTTTGTCAGATAGAAGCGCTTCATCGGGTTCGGTGAAACCTGTGATTCGATCTCCATCAAAAGAAAGAGAGCCTTTTACTACCTTATCAGGCAGGACGAGATTAATGTTTTTAAAGCCTTTATTCATACCGCAAAGATTATATAACAAAGCCAAAACTAGTGCTGATTGCACGCTCATTTTGGCATAGAAAAATCATTGATTTGCATTGTTTTCGCGAAAAAAGCCCGCAAAAGCGGGCTAATTTTCGTTGTTTAGGATTTTGAATCAATTAAGCAGCGAAGCAAAGCAGGTTGCCGATCGCGGTCGCTTCTTCAGGTCCTCTGCTAACCTTAAGTCCGGTGATGGACTCAGTAAGGTTGTTCAAGATCTCGGCTTTCACTCCGCCACCGAACACGCAAATGCCCGTGGCTTTTTGACCCATGATCTCTTCCATATTGGCGATAGCTTTTTTATAGCCAAGAGCCAAGGAATGATAAACTGAGAAGAAGAGCTCTCCGTTGTTTTTAGGAGCGTCATATCCGTTCTCTTTGAGAAGAGACAAGACGCAGTCCTTCATGGAAGCAGGATTAGATAAGCGAGCATCCGTCACATCGAAGAATCCAGGATAAGAGGAATTCTCTTTCGCCGAGGAAGTGATATCACCAAAAGAGGCGATTGAGAGTTCGTCTTTCATGCGGTTGATGATCCACATGCCCATGATGTTCTGCAGGAAGCGGACTTCACCAGGATGGCTAAGCTCATTCGTGAATCCCGCTTCATAAGCTTTTTCGTGGATGACTGGTTCAGGAAGGATGCAGCCAAGCAAGCTCCAAGTCCCACTAGAAAGGAGAATCTCCCCTTTCTTCGCGCCAGAAGCATGGAAAGCAGCAGCCGTATCATGTTCCAAAGTCGCGTAGACCTCGCAAGAATAACCAACTTTTGCGGAGATATCTTCCGTCAAAGTTCCGATTTTCGTCCCTGCGCTCACAATGGGAGCAATCAGGGCTGAATCGACGCCGAGAAGCTTCAAGGTTTCCGGATTGGGCTTGCCCGTTCTTTCATCAAGCAACGCGCTAGTAGAAAGAGCGGATAGCTCGTTTTGTTTCACGCCAGTGAGCAAATAGCAAAGATAGCTAGGAAGCATCATGAAAGTTTTAGCCTTCGCAAGCTTCCCGCTCTTCTTGTCACAATAAAGCTGATAAACGGAATCGAAGTTCTGAGGATAGACGCCATTGGCAAGGAACAAAGACAGCGGAGTCATGAATTCCTTTTGGGCTTCGAACGTGCGAACGTCGCGATAAGATTGGACCAAGCCAATCCTATCGTCGTTCTCATCGAGCAAAGCATAGTCCACGCCGAAGCAATCAATCCCCATCTTGCAAGGAGTCTTGCCAAGATCTTTGGCAATCTTCATGCCTTTGAGGATCTCTTCGAAGAGGACTTCCACATCCCAATAGCAATGTCCTTCGCCCTGTTGAACAAGAGGTGTCCTGAAGCGATGAATCTCTTCAAGCTTCATTTCGCCGTTTTCAAAATGGGCGAGGATGTGCCTGGCGCTTGTGGCGCCGATATCAACGGCAAGGAAGTATTTCACTCGAGGTACCCTGCCTTCGGGGTGAGGTTGAATCCTTTGGCGATCTCTTTGAGGTTCTCGTCAGTGATAACCTGCTTCTTTTCGTAAGGAAGAGCCATCAAATAGAGCATGGCGGCCTTCTCAACGGTCTCGATAAGGCCGAAAGCTTCGTCCAAATCGTTGCCAGCGCCGTAGATGCCGTGAAGCGTCCAGATAACGCAGCGGTATTCTTTCATCTTTTCCGCGGTGTCGACACCGATTTTGTTGGTTCCGCAAAGTTCCCAGGGAAGCACGCCGATGCCTTCGGGGAAGACGACGATCTCTTCAGTCATCGTTCTCCAAAGATCTTTGGTGAAGCTCTTCTCGTCCAAATCATGGATGGAGGAATAGGTAAGAAGGTTCTGCGGGTGGCAGTGCATGATGACGTGGTTGTTCGGATTCACTTTGAGTCTCGTCGCGTGGCACATCATATGAGCGAAGATCTCGCTGGTGAACTTGCTGCCATTGGCGAAGCCCCAAAGGACTTCAGCAGTCTTGCGATCTTCTTTGACACGGAAGACGCCGGTGTTCTCCTCAGGATAAGCTTTGGTGTTACGGAAGTATTTGCCAGTGCCAGTGATGGCGAAGACTTTGCCGACAAGGATCGGATCAACTTCGAGAGGGAGGGGGATCTCACGGATGACTTTTTTGCCACCGTCGAGGTATTCATCAACGTCCGCTTTATCGAGGAGAACGGAGATGTTTCCGCCATTTCTTTCGTCCCAGCCGAGACGATACATGTTGTCGATGATGTCGAGATAGTCTTTGAAAGTGCGGCAATCTAAGAAGTTTTTAGCCATTGTTGTTATTTCCTTAAAGCGAGAACGCTTTTTTCATAGTTTTCGACTTCGCCATACCACTTGCCATCGGCAGGAACGCCCTGTCTAGCGCAGTATTCGGCGAAGATTTCTCCAAAGGGAAGAGTCTTGAGATCTTCGCTAAGCTGGAGAAGCTTGGTGTGATCATGGTCATCCTGGGCTTTCTTGAGCAGATCCCAAGGAGTGACAAGAGAGTTAAGCATGGCCTTTTGGGCGTTGCGGCAGCCGATGACGAGAGCGGCAACACGGTTAATGGAAGCGTCGAAGTAATCAAGGCCGATGTCCGTGCGATCGTAGGCATCGTTTTTAGCAAGCTCGTCGAAGACAGCCTTAAGGTCGTCGTTGAAGCGAATCACGTGGTCGGAATCCCAACGAACGGGGCGCGAGACGTGAAGGGCAATACGAGGGAGATAGCAGAGAAGAGAAGAAATCTTATCCGCGACGTTCTCAGTCGGATGGAAGTGCCCCATATCAAGGAGGCAAAGAATCTGACGAGAGACGGAGTAGCCAACATAGAACTCGTTGGAGCCAACCGTGTAGGACTCAATGCCGATGCCGAAGACTTTGCTTTCGACGGCAACATCAACCAAGTTCTTGTCATAAGGATAAGAGAGAATCTCATCGAGAGCTTCAACCAAGCGTTTTCTGGGGCCGAAACGATCCGCGGGATCTTCTTTCATGCCGTCCGGAATCCAGATGTTGCAAAGGCAGCGTTGGCCGGTAGCTTTGGCGAAAGCCTCGGAAACCTTGATGGAATTGATGCAGTGCTCAATCCAGTATTTGCGGGTCGCATCATCGTTAGAAGAAAGCGAGCAGCCATCATACATATGAGAAGAAGAGAAGCACGTGGGGTTGAAATCAAGACCGAGGCCGTTCTTTTTCGCGTAGTCAATCCAACGGGCGAAGTTCTTCTCGGTAATGTCTTTACGATCCACGATGTCATCGGACTCGTAGATGGCGTGAAGATTGATTTTCTTTTTGCCAGGGATGAGGGAGAGGGCTTTGTCGAGGTCTTGGATCATTTCCTCATAGTTCCTCGCGCGGCCGGGATAATCGCCGGTGGTCTGAATGCCGCCGGTCAAGCTTCCCGAGTTTTCAAAGCCGATAACGTCGTCAAGTTGCCAGCACTGAATGGAGATAGGAGTGGCAGCAGCTTTTTTGAAAGCAGCTTCCACGTCCACCCCGTAGGCGGCGTAGGCTTGCTTTGCTTTTTCAAAGTCGTTCATAGTAAACCTTCCTTTATGGCCACATTTTACTATTCTCCGTAGGAGTATCGTTTCTGTTTGCTCGTTTTTGCGCATATGTTGGAATGTGCGCAAGCCCTTTAAAAGAGAACGTCAAAGAAAGCCAACCAAACGGCGAAAAATAAAGCCCTCATCGATGCGCGAGCCTTTGGAAAAAGATTAACGTTTCCTAAAGCGAACTCGTTTCCCTAATTCATGGGAAATAGAAAGTTACGCATCCATCTGCCCAAAATCGGTAAAAAGTGCCCAAACTCTTTCAAATACTTCCAAATTAGCCGATAATGAGCAAGCTATGCTTGATTTAGAAAGAGATGAGCAGATTCTTGCAATTCTGCAGCAGAAAAAAGCGTGCACAGTCTATGAGCTGTCGCAAAAACTTTATGTAAGCGAATCCACGGTCCGCCGCGATTTGACGAGGATGGAACAAAGAGGTCTAGTGACCCGCACTTTCGGGGGAGCAATCCTCAAATCCACGCCCACCATCGAAGAAACTTCTTTTTACCTTCGTGAAAAAGAAAATCTTCAAGTGAAAAGAGCCTTGGCCCGCGCCGCGCTTCAATTTATTCAAGATGACTCGGCGGTGTTTCTCGATTCAAGTTCGACAACGCTTCAAATCGCAACGATGCTCAATGATTTCAAGAATCTTCGCATCATCACCAACGGTCTCGCGATCGCCAATGAGCTCGTGACCAAGACAAAACATCAGGTTACCTTAATCGGCGGTGATATCCAGCCCGCTTCTAACTCAGTCTTAGGTTCAAGAGCGGAAGCCATGATCGAAGGATATCACGCGAATCTAGCCATTATGTCTACCGCTGGCATCGATCCGGAATTCGGATTTTCGGAAGCCACGGAGCAAGGCGCGGACGTCAAGAAGATGATGGCCAAATGTTCCGAAAAAACGATCGTCCTTTTTGATGAGACGAAAGTTGATCGCAAGAACCTCGCCCGTACTTTCCCGCTTGATCAAGCTAACATCATCATTTCGTCTATCCCCTTGTCTGAGGCATATAAAAAGAAGGCGCCCGAATCGACGTTCGTGATCGCCTCCATTAATTAATTTGGTTTAGTCGAGATCTTCGACGCAGAAACCCTTAAAGAAATTAGAGCACATCTCTGGCCAATTTTTCATGTTCTTGCTGAGCAAGGAGAGATTTTGACCGGGGTTAATTTCATCGGAAGCCGTCGAAAATCCGTGCCATCCTGTAGGAAATAAATGCAATTCGAAGGGGATTTTGCGGGCTTTTAGGGCAGCGGCATACTGCAAAGCGTTCTCAGCGGGAACAACACCATCCTCAATGCTCGTCGCGATAAAAGCCGGCGCTTGGCCTTCGTGAACATGGTCATGAAGGGAAAGCTTTTCAAGAAGTTCCTCCTTGTTTTCAAGGTCCTTCAAAAGGTTGTTGTGAGTACCGCAATAGCCGAACTTGTGAGAAATGACGGGATAAAGAAGGCCAATTGCTTTAACCTTGCAATCAATATCTAGCTTATAGTCGCTGGCGATAGTGGGTTCTTCCATCGCGAGATCACCCACGAGATGACCTCCGGCGGAAAAGCCAATCACAAAGATTTCGTCGGCGTTCACCCAGTATTCATCCGCGTGCTTTTTCACATAGTCAACCGCGCAGGCAAGCTCTTTAAGCTGTTCAGGATAAACAGCCTCCGGGGAGCAAACATAATCCAAAACAAAAGTTTGGAACCCGCGGGCTAGAAATTGATTCGCAATAGGGAGCCCTTCCCTTTTGCTGACCATCCAATAAGCCCCACCAGGAACAACGATGAGCGCAGGTCTCTTAAAGGGGGTGCCTTCATCATCAAAGGGATAGGGCAAAATAGATGGAGTTAGCGAACCTCCTTTGAGTGAAGGATAGATTTCAGACAGATTTATTTTTTCCATTTTATTTGTTCTTTCTTTTCTGATAAATCAGGGCAGCTGCGCCATAAATTCCGGCGTCACTGCCGAGTTTAGAAACCAAAATGTCGACTTTCGGGGAAACCTTGCCGCCGAAGCCGTAGTTCCTTTCCTCGAGATAGCCGCGGATTCTATTCCCGAATTTTTCGCCTTGTTTGGTAAGACCGCCAGAGAAAATCATGGCCTCAGGGCGGAAGATATTAATGAAGTTGATGCAGCCCTCACCGAGATAATGGTAATAATTCTTCATAACTTCGATTGCCGTAGAATCGCCTTGTTCTTCGGCCTCGAAAAGGTAACGGGCATTCATCTCATCAGGATTGGGGCACATCTTCCAAAGCAAACTGCCTTTGTTGGTCTTCATGGCCTTTGCTCCATCACGGCAAAGTGCGCTGGCAGAAGCGTAAGCCTCTAGGCAGCCTTTTCTACCGCAGGTGCACTCTCTACCATCGAGTTCAAGCAAAGAATGTCCGAGTTCTGCGCCTTTTCCTTCGTTCCCCGAGTAGATTTGGCCGTTGATGTAAATGCCTCCGCCAACCCCGGTTCCTAAGGTAATGAAGATAATGTTTTTGTAGTTTTTGCCAACACCGAAGAGTACATCGCCAAGCAGGGCGGCGTTCGCATCGTTTTCGATGCAAACCGGAAGAGAAACAACTTTTTGGAACGCTTCAACGACATGCAAATCAGACCAATGGAGGTTGTTTGAATAGTCGCAGGTCCCTTTTTCGGGATTAATCGCACCAGGGCAGCCAATGCCGACGCCGATGCATCCGGGGTGCTCTTTCAAGGCATTTTTGGTCTCTTCAATCACAAGACCCAAAAGCTCTTCCTGGCTCAAATTCAAATCCACGGGCACCACGAATCGCCCACTTAGGTTTCCTTTTTCATCCACAAAGGCAGCTTTGATGCTGGTGCCTCCGATGTCAATTCCGAGGGCTTCTATCTTATCGCTCATGCTCTTTCTCCTTCCGTTCGATAAAAAGAGAGGGCCCCTCATAGAGCCCTCTCGAAACAAATTAGAGATAGTACTTGTTAAGAACGGAGAGATCTTTCTCGTCGAGCTCATAGACAAGGGGCTTGCCAGTAGGAATCTCAACTTTGAGAATCTCTTCGGGAGTCAGATGCTCAAGCATCATAACGATGGCACGCAAAGAGTTGCCGTGCGCCGCGATGAGGACTTTCTTCCCGGCTTTGATTTCGGGAGCGATTTTCTCATCGAAATAGGGCTTAACGCGTTTGGCGGTGTCGATCAAGCACTCGGTAAGAGGGCAATCATCGATGGTCATTTCGCCCTTCTTGATGAGTTCCTGATACTTTTCTTGGTTGCCCGGCCAACGCTCGTCATCTTTAGTAAGAGCTAGAGGCGGAACATCCGCGGAGCGTCTCCAAATGTGGACCTGCTCATCGCCCCACTTTTTGGCGGAGTCGGCTTTGTTGAGGCCCTGAAGAGCGCCGTAATGACGTTCGTTGAGTCTCCAAGTGAAGAACTTCGGGATGCTGGTCTCGCCCATTTCGCCCAAAGCGAAATTCATGGTGTTGTTTGCGCGCTTCAAGACAGAAGAGAACGCCACATCGAAGGAGTAGCCATTCGCTTTGAGAGCCTTGCCGGCTTCCTTAGCTTCTTCCACGCCCTTGGGGGAGAGCTCGACATCGGTCCAACCAGTGAAAAGGTTGGAGAGGTTCCACTCGGACTGGCCGTGGCGGAGCAATACTAGTTTAATCATTAATTGTTACCTTCCTTTCGGTACAGGGGGAATTATAGTCGCAGTAAAACGTCTGGAAAAGCATTAACGAGGTAGCTTTTTCGACCAGTATTGGTAGCTTGCGCGGATGGTATCGATATACTGATACTTCTCTTCCCATCCGAGTTTTTTGATTTTCTTGCAGTCGCCAGCATAAAGTGGCTCATCGGCAGGTCGGAAAAGCTTAGGGTCAGATTCAAGCTCGTAATGAACGCCCGTCACTTCTTCAAGGCATTCCACAACATGAGTCATCGGGAAAATGTGGCTGGAGCAAATGTTATAAGCTTCACCCGGCTCACCTTTTTCATCTAAAAGCATAAGGGCGGAACAAAGGTCACGGACATCGAGAATCGCGCGCTTCGCCTTCAAATTACCAACGACAAGCTTGTTGCCGCCGGTTCTAGAAAGAGCCACTGCCCTTTTCACGAAATCACCCGTGATATCTTGGTCTTTATTTTTGCCAGTGCAGTTAAACAAGCGGATACGAATGGTCTTGATGCCAAAATTCTTAAAATATTGATAGCAAAGAAGATCCTCAGCGGCCTTTGAAACCCCATAGGGATGAAGGGGGAGAAGAGCGCAGGATTCATCGGGCAAGGAATCAACCGTGTAGTTTTTCAAGGCATCGCCATAAATGGCCGAAGAAGAGATGGCAATGATTTTAGGATCATAGCCTGGGTAATTTTTTCTAGCGGCTTTCACGGCCTCCAATAACCCAATCGTGCCTTCAGCGTTGACTTCAAAGGTGTAGTAAGGGTCATCCCAAGAAGGAACGGGGCGACTTTGCGCGGCCAAATGGTAAATGACGTCAGGTAGTTCTTTTTCGATGAGCTCCATCATCTTTTGATGATCCCTCACATCGAGCTCCACCATACGGATAGATGGGTCAATTTCATTGATGTCCGTGGTCGGGGTGTAATAGCTTCCGACGACGGAGTACCCGTTGTTCTTCAAATAATCGACTAAATGGCTGCCGACAACGCCGCCAGCACCGGTAACATAAGCTTTTCTCATGCTTCTGCCTCCTTTAAATATTCTTCTAGGATCAATTTAACGCGGAGAGACGCCTCGCCAACGTTTGCTGCATATTCCGTTTCGGGGTGATCGCAATCGGTAATCACACGCAACGAGCAATAAGGAACGTGGAACACATAAGCGATTTGCGCAAAGCAAGCGGATTCCATGTCGATTACCAAGGGATGGAAAGTTTCAATAGCTTCCTTTTTCTTCGGATCATCCGGCTTAAAGAACGTATCGCCGGAAGAGATCTTTCCGAAAGCGCAGGGTATACCGACATTGCTAGCGGCCTTTGCAAGCGCATCGCCCAAATGCTTATCCGCAGGCAAATCCACGACGTTGATTCCCGAAAGCAAGCCTTTGGGATCCCCGATAGCGGAGGTGTCCATATCGTGTTGGACTAAGGAAGAAGAAACCACGCAAGAAAGAATCGGTGCCCTTGCTCCATCAAGCGATCCGGCGACGCCTGCGTTAACGACAAGGTCAATCTTGTAGAGGAGAAGCGCAGAAGTTAGCCCAGAGCAGGCAAAGCCTTTCCCGATCCCTGAAACTAAAGCCACAAAAATGATTTTTCCTTTTTGGCAAAGCGATATTTCCGCAAAACCGCACTTTTTTTGTTCCAAAATAGTGCATTTTTCAAGAAGCGGATCCGCCTCTTTTTTCATTGCAAAGCAAAAACAAATCATCTCGACTATTCTATGCTTTTTCAGTCTAGGAAAGAACAAGGTTTAAGCCTTGGACCTAAGTTTTTTAAAGGAGAGTAACTTTGGTTCTTCGCCTTTTAAGTCAATGACGGCGTATAGCTGATGTTTGCCTTCATCGAAGCAAGAAAGGCAAAGCTTAGCGTTTTCTGGAAGAGAGAACGAAGGGGGTAGCAAATAATCAATGACTGCACTGCAGCTTTTGCCACCTTCAATCAAAAAGCCATAGTAATCATCACCGCTCGTCACAAAGCCAGTTTCGAGACCGCGGGTCAAAGGCTGATGGGCCATTTTGCATATCGAATGCAGTTCACCATTCAAAAAATAAGCAAGGCATACATCGTTTAAGGAGCGATCTTTCTGGGTGGCGTTCTCAAACGAAATATTAAAACGAAGTTCATGCGAATCAAGCAAGCCAATAGGTTTAAGAACAACGTCGAATCTGCCCCCTCTTTTCAAGGCGGAGGCAACCTTAGCAAGGACGAACACCAAAACAGTCGCGCCAAGCGTGATAATCGTGAAGATAATGCCTGAACTCGTACCCGCTAAAATCATAGCGGAAAAGACAATATCATTTTGGGACTATCCCCGCATCAAAAACATAAGAGAAACGGGATTAAGATTTGGTGAAATAACGATCTTCCCTTCTCTGGCCTTTGATGAACCAGCGTGGGGAATGGGTAGAGAAATAGTTTTCAATCCTTTCTTGCATGGCGGAAAAGGCAGAAAGATCAAGCCAACGACGGCAAGAGGCGACAACAAGCACATAACAAACAAGGCAAAGGCCGGAAAGAAGGCCGATGTTGGAAGCGATTTGGGTTAAAGGCAGGAAATAAGCCAGGAACAAAGAGCCAGCCGAAATCGCCACAAAAAGTCCGCAAATCAAAAAATACCCTCGCAAAAATGGCCTTTTTTTAATGCAGCAAGAAATAATTAGGACCAAGGGAACCAAGGAAAGCGTGATGCCAAAAGCAACGAAAAGAGCCGTTAAATTCCAATCGTTCACGCGTGCTACATAAAGGAGAACGGAGACCATCAAAGAAAGAAGAGAAACGCCGAGCAAAGCGTAAGTATATGGCTTTGTTAAGTATTGAACTTCCTTTTGCTCTGCGGCAGGTTCAACCGCGCTAGCTTTTCTTTGCTCAATCAAGAAAGGCAGAATGAAAATAAAAGAAATTAGGATTCCTTTACCATCCGTTTCTAGGAACGACGTTGTCTCGGTTAAAGCATGCGTATGCACGACTAAAAATCCAAGCAAGAAAGCGAAGGTTCCTCTCCGATGACGCACAAAACCACGAATGTACAGGAAGATAACGTAGCCAAATAGAATCACATAAATGGCTGAGCGAAGCACCCCGCCCGCAGCAAGTTGCAATAAGAAACCGTTATGAGTAAAGCCGAATTCACCATTCCCGTCACAAGGGCCCAAAAGCCATTGCATATTGCTTTCCCCTAGGCCAAACGCAATTCTCAGAGGGCTATTCAACTGATCAATAAGGAATTTCCAAATCGCTTTTCGGGCATCGATCGTGCCGTGTTCCTCGGTGAATATAGTCCCTTTCAACATTTCGCCGATTTTCTCAAAAACCGAATTCTCTGTCGTGTTTGCCAAGATCACCCAGGCAATCGCAACGGCAATGCAAACGTGGATGAAAATGGATAGGCAGACACAAGATCGAACGGGGTGAAAGCGAACGGTTTTAACAAAGCGATATAAGCAAAACGCAGGAAGGTAAAAAGCCAAAATAATGAGGCACGTTTTAGAGAAAATAAAAATTTCCTCAAGGAAAAACAAAGCCATCAAGACGTAATGGATCCAACAATGCCTGCGACTTTGCAAGATGCCTAACGAAACAATCCCAAACAAAACAATTGCCGCAAAGATATTGCGATTCCCGGAAAAGCTGGAGATGTTGGTCTCATAAAACACTTCAACATTCGGGTCAAAGTAACGCATGTACATGTCCCATTCGACAATCCAAGAATAGATGATCAGCGCAAAGCACAAGAGAAGAAGACCGGCGATAACGAAAAGAATGACGTTGGAATCTCTTAAACATTTCGGGGCAATCGCCCAAAAAATATAGAAATAGAAGCAGGTAATTCCAAAGGAAATAATGTAACGAACCCTGTCTATATCCTCTAAAACGTAAGTTATCTGAGCAGGTGGGTCGCTAGAAATCAAAGGCAAAGTCGAGGACTTAGGAAAAACGGCTATCGCTATCGCGTCGCCGATAAGGAGCGCCAAGAAAAGTACTAAAAAAATCCATGCAGGTTTTATATGGAAATGAATATGCGCGAACACACAATAGGAGAGGCAAAGGAGAAAGGCGATCCCGCACATTAGGAAATAGCCCCAATTTTCAAGCCAGACGCCCCATCCCTCAAAAAAAGCGATCCCTTCCGTTAGAATTCCAACGGAAATCGACGCCAAAAGAAACCACCAAAAAGAAAGATGGTAAAGGCGGTTGTTCTCTTGTTGCTCAATGTCCATTTAAACCAACGTCAAAAGGGAAGTAGGGAAGAATTAGTTATTCTTAAGGTAATCCAAAATCGTGGAACCATAGCTGTTTTTCGCCATTAAGTTCCCTCTGGCTTCGGCTTTTTCCTTGGAAAGCCAGCCTTTGCGATAGGCAATGAGTTCAGGGAAGGCAATTGGTTCCGTCTTCTGGGCTTCTTTGATAGAAGAAGAGGCTTCGAGCAAGGAATCAAAGGTTCCGGCATCAAGCCAAAGGGTCTCTTTGCCCATTTTCTCGACTTTGACTCTCCCTTGTTTCAAATAAAGGTTATTCAAATCGGTGATTTCATATTCGCCACGGGCGCTAGGCTTGACTTGCTTAGCCATGCTGACAACGTCGCTAGGATAGAAATAAAGTCCCGTAACGGCGTAATTGGACTTCGGATGCTTGGGTTTCTCTTCAATCGACAAGGCATTGTTGTCATCATCGAGTTCCACAACACCAAAACGTTCAGGATCATCGACTTCATAGCCGTAAAGCGTCGCAAGGCCGCCTTCCGCGCGTTTCAAAGCGTTCGGCAAAGAGGCGTTGAACTTTGTTCCGTGGAAAATGTTGTCTCCCAAAACGAGGGCACAGGGCTCATTCCCAATGAAATCAGCGCCAATAAGGAACGCGGAGACGATTCCCGTGGGAATTTCTTGGACGCCATAAGAAACGTGGATGCCAAACTCACTGCCATCCCCGAATAGCATCTTGAAGCGATCCTGATCGCGCTGATTCGAGATGATCATGACATCGTCGATCCCGGCTTCCATCAAAATCGAAAGCGGATAAAAAACGAGCGGCTTGTCATAAACCGGGACCAAAAGTTTGTTCGTAACGGAAGTACTTGGGTATAAGCGGGAGCCATTGCCGCCCCCGAGGATAATGCCTTTCATAAAAATCTCCTGGTTAAAGTGACGGGCCTAATGATAGAGCAAAAATCCTCATTAGCCCAAATCCGAATGCACTATATTTCGTCATTATCGATTTTGTTTATCTTTTAATCCGCAAAATCTTCATAATATGGTCATGCTTTCTTTTGAGTTTTTTTGCCATAAAAAAGAAGAACCCAATAATGTCATTCAAATTGTCGCGTGCCAGGAAGGTTTTGTTCAGCTTCCGGAAAAATACGAAGACATGTTTCAGGGGGGAGAAAAACTTTACGAAGGCTTGGCCTCTATCAACGGGAAGAATCTGCTAGACCCTTCCATCGATCCTTTGGACGTCGAAGAAGTCGAGGGATGTTTAATCATCTCTCCATCTATTGATAATAAATCCGAAGCCGATAATGCCCTTTTGGCAAACTTACTTGACGATTACGCAAAACAGCACGACTTGACTCTATCAGATAAGACATTCCTCCAGAAGATATGCTTGTCCTTGAACGAGAAGTTAGCCCAAAACAGTGGATACGTGTATTTGAATTTGAGAAATTGCGAAAACGCTCCACTTGTTTTAGACGTTGTGAAATCCCTCTTTGAGGGCTTCGATATTTTGTTTACCTTGCCCAAGAATCTTCAGTTCTCCGTGCCTTTCTTGAAAATCGAAAGACCGCGGAGCAAAACGCAAAGTGAGGACAATAACCTTTGCCTAGAAGAAGGCTATCAAACTTTCTTTGATGATGTTTGCGGCATCGCTTCGCCTAACCTTGAGAACATTCAAAAAGCCAAGAAAAAGAAGCCAAGCAAACCCGTTCAAAGCAAGCCCGAAGCGACTTCATTGAAGAAAACCATAAAGCCCAAAAAAGAGTCAGGATTCCTAAAGCCAGGTTCGAAAATCGAGAAATCCGTCAAAAAAGACCTAGGGGGCAATGTTCTTTTCTCCTTTGTTTTCCTGGCGCTTTCCATCGCTGCGCCATACTTTTATTTCGGATTGCTTAGCCAGTCAGCGAATTTCTACTTCGCGATTTATTTAACTCTAGACGTTTTCTTCCTGATTATGTGTTCCATCGCGCTAGCTTATGTGACGGACGGAAAATCAAAGATCACAAAAGGCTATTATTATTTGGCCCTTCTCCTAAGCCCGGTCCTAGAAATCATCGCCACGATTGTATTTTATTATGTTGCCAAATCCCAATCCTGGCTCGGCATGGAAGCTTATGTCTTCTTCGGCTTAGGATTAGGCTACATTTTGATTCACCCCTTAGTGATTTGGGCTCGCAAAGGCTATTTGAAGGTAAAGAAAAAAGCGAAGGCCAAGTAAGGACTTCGCTTGTGGGCTTACTTCAGAATCGCGTTTATAAGGTCCTGCCAAACCTGGGCCTTTTCTTTTTCGTTATGGATCTCATGCCTCATATGGGGATACAGCTTGAGTTCCACTTCTTTTAAGCCAAGTTTCTTATAGGTGTCCGCAAGCCACTTGGGCCCTTTGCCGTTTTGGCCAACGGGATCTTCCTCCCCGGCGGTAATATAGACCTTTTCGTTTTTCGAGATTTTCGCGAGTTCCTTTTTGCTCCAAATTTTGGATAGTCCTTTGAGGAATTCCCTCCAGAAGCCTCCGGAATTTTGATGACCGCAATAGGGATCGGCCATATATTTTTTGACGTTTTCCTCATCGTAAGACAGCCAATCCAGGTCGGTTTTGCGGTCTTTTACGGCTTTCGTGTATCCTCCAAGAGCTAGATTATCAAGCATCTTGCAAGGCTTATCCCAATTGGATTTGTGAACCAAGATTTTAGCAAGGAAATAACCAAGGCTCATCAATCCTTTCTGCCCGCCATTCGAACCAATGAGAAGCGTTCTTTCAGTGTCTTCTGGATAAGTCTCAAGTCTCGCCTGGGTCAAGAAGGATCCCATCGAGTGGCCGCCTTGAACGGTCGGAAGCCCGTTTTTCTTCGCTAAGACAATGGTTTCGTGAATTCCTTCCACGTTATTTTCGAAAGCATTCTCGTCCCAAAGTTCCTGTTCTTCGACAGAAGCGGCGTTTCTACCTTGTCCAAGAGCATCGAGTCCCCAAACGTTGATTCCGTTATCGGAAAACAGTTTGAACATCTCGTCATAACGATCAACATGCTCGTTCATACCGGTGATGAAAACGAAATTTTTCTTCGCGTTTTCAGCAGCCCAATGCCACCCTTTCATCACGGTTCCGTCTTTTAAGGTTACTTCAAATTCAGTCGGCATAATATATCTCCCTTTGAAGTAATGATAAAACGGTAAGGCCCTCAAAAGAAGAGCCTAGAGAGAAAACGGTCAAAATTGATCGCTCGTCAGACCGTCAAAATCAACGTATAAAATAATCTTCCCCTCTTTCTTGGAGGATTGAACATCAATAACCCTTTGGTTAGAAGAACCGCGATAGCGGAATCGATTGAAGCCAGTGTTTTTAGCGGCGATATAAGGTCCATCAACGCAAACATCAACGTATTCCATCATGGGAAGTGAAGAAATCTCTTCGAAAAGATACCCTGTCCACATCCAAATAGTTTTATTAGGGTAATTTTCTTTGATATACCGCATCAAGGCCAAGCAGTCTTCACGGTTGTCTGGGAAAGTAGCTTCGCCACCGGAAAAAGTAACGCCAGCGCAATGAGGATTAATCAAAGCCTTGTCGATCGCGTCATAAACCCATTGCCCAATCGGGCGGCCAAGGGTTGGGTCCTGTGCTTCCTTGTTATGGCATTCGGGGCAGTGATGGTTGCACCCCGCGCACCAAATGACGCAACGCAGGCCCGGTCCATTATTGAAGTCTATAGGATCAATGCGGATGATATTCATCACATAGCCTTTCTTTCTTTGATTTCCGTGAGTTTTTTATCAGCGATACGCGATTTTTGACGAGGGTTATTCGAAGGCTGTCTCGTAAAACCAAGATATCCGCATACACGAGAAATCGAAGTGATGTTTTGCGAATGGCAATGGGGGCATTCATCCAATTTGTCATCGTCCCATTGCTCGCCGCAGGAATTGCAGTAACTTTTCGCGATGTTAACGCCGAAATAAAGGCCTAGCTTCATCGCATATTTGATTTCTTCGTCAATCGCGATGAGGTTCTTGCCCGTAGGAATGCGGGTATAGCAGATATGGCCACCATTTGCGATATGGAAAAAGCTTGATTCACGGTCCATCTTCTCGAAATGGTCGATGTCAACCCAAACGGGATTGTGAAAGGAATTCGAGAAGTACTGGTGCTCGCCAACGTGATTGGTTACGCCATATTTACGGACGAACTGGTCGCGCTGGGTGTAGCAAAGCGATTCAGCTGGGGTGCCGTAAATCGCCCAAAGGATGTGGTCTTCTTCTTTATGCGCCTCGGAGAATTTGTTGATGTGTTGCAAGACTTCGTAGGCAAAATCATTGTCCTCATCCAAATATTTCCCGTTATAAAGCATTTGGGTTTCATTAAGCGCGGTAAAGCCAAAGGAGAAAGTAACGTAATCAAGAAGAGGCCTAATCTCTTCGTCTGGCTGCAAATGGCCATTGTAGAAGCCGCCCTGGGTAAACATAAGCGGGTTGCAGCTTGCCTTGATCTTCGCCAAGTACTCGTAAGTGCGCTTATGAATATCGCGAATCATCTCAAGGTAATGGTCAAGAAGCTCGTAGAAAGGGAGCTTTTCGAGCTGGCTTTTGCGGAGAATCATTGGAAGGTTGAGCGAGATCGCCCCGCCGTTCCAACGCCCGGTGAACACCGGGAGGTCATTCTCATCCGCAGGGTGGAAACCGCCTTTGCGATAATAAAGCGAGAGATAGGCGCGGCAGCCCATCGGGGAAATGACGTTATCGTGCCAATTGGGGTCTTCGGCAACCTTGTCGTCTTCGCCAAGATACCATCTCATGACGCCATTCTTATATTTCTTATAAACGGAGGCCACGTAACCTTCGCCCGTAAGAGAAAGATAATCGGGGTATTGAGCCTTCGAAGAGCAAACAACCGCCTTCTTATAAAGGTCTTCTAGGATGCCGCCCTTGCCGTGTTTTTCCTCGTCGTAAAGGAAAACGAGTTTCGGGAAAACGGCCGGAATGCGATTCTCCTTTGCCCCTTCGCCATTTCCTCTCACGCGAAGGATGGTCTCTGAGATCCGCTTTGCCATAGGACGAGGATCAAGGCCAAACGTAAAGGTTGTGAAAATGAAATCACCACGGCTGGATGCGACGGTATTCAAGTTATATTCAAGGGCCTGGAAACCTTGCTCGAGTTCCCTATCTAGCCTCGAATATGCGTATTTTGCAGCCTTTTCGGGGTCGACAGGATGATTAATGTCTTCCATTAAGGAAGCATATTCTGCGAGGTATTTTTTATAGGACTTCTCCGCGTATGGTTCCAAAACGGTATCGACTTCAGGAACCGTAAAACCACCATATTGCTGAGAGCCAGCCATCTGCATTACGTCACACATGACGTTGATCGCGGCCCCAATCGAAGTAGGCTCCGTATAATGCATGTTCTCCATGTCGAAGCCGCCCTTAAGAATGGACCCCATATCGCAAAGGCAGCAGTTCATCGTGTCCAAGCGATCGGAAATATCATGAACATAGAAGTAACCGTCTTCGACCACTTGCCTTTCGGCAGGGGTAAGGAAGAATCGCTTATACACGCCCTTGGAGAACGCTTTGTACTTCAAAGACCGTTTCGTAGAGATGAGCTCGGAGTCGCTGTTGGCGTTGCTGTGATCGGCATGATAAGAAAGCGAAGAGGCCGTGGCTAAAGCGTCCGCCGAGATCGCCTGCATATCCGCCTTGTAATTGCGCCAGCTGCGATACTGATTTGCGGTAGATGGGTCGACTTCGTCCAAAGCGTTTTCGACGTAGATATGAATAGTCGCGACAGGAACTTCTTCTTCCTTGGCGTTTTGAAGTTGAGCTTTAACCTTCCTCACGATGATTTGAATCTCATCCGGAGTGAATTTTGAGTCTAAACGAGCCTTAGAGGATTGAACTGCTTTCTCGATTTTAGTAGCGTCAAAAGGCTCCTCTTTTCCGTTCTTCTTGATAACGCGAACGGAAGCGAATGAAAAAGACTCTTCCATAGATACTAAAACCTCCAGAACGCAATTTCGGAGGCAGCGATTCTCCGCGCGTGCGGTGCTTATTTTAGAGCAAGAGATGGAAAAGAAAAGAGAAATGCTCAAGCAAACTAAACGATGTACAAACAATGTTTAATTTGATTGATAAAGCCGAAGTTTCTAACTTGCTTTATTTCTTCCCGGTGGAGCCAAAACCGCCAGTTCTTTCGCTTTCGATAGGCTCGTCGTCGCAGGTGATTAGATAGTGTTCGAAAATACCTTGGGCAAAGCGCTCACCCTCCTCGATTTTTACTTCTTTATCACTCCGATTGTAGATAGAAACGCCGATGCCCCACACGTAATCGCTATCGATAATTCCGGTGCTGTTGCTAAGGCATAGGCCTTTCTTAATTCCCAGAGAAGAACGAACGAAGATTTTTAGCACCACATCCTCGGGCATATCGATGCATTTAACCCAGGCTGGGAAAAAGACACTTTGATGGGGAGGGATGACCACTTCATAAGGGGAATAGAAGTCATAGCCCGCCGATCTAGGCGTGCCGCGCCTAGGAAGGATGATTTGCGTCGGAGTAGGATATTTAGAATCGACCTCTTCCCGAGAGCAAGCTACAAAATGTGCGGAAATTACGTTATTCATGGGGCAATTATCCTCTTCTAGAGGTCACAAAAAAAGGAGAGTTCCCATAAAACTCTCCTCGTGACGATGACTAAGGGGAAAGGAACCTTAGTCAATCGCAATCACGCTACCGGCGTCGACTTTCTTAACCGCAGCTTTCGGGAAGGTGATTTCAAGAACGCCATCCTTGTAAGAAGCTTTGATATCCTTCTCTTCGACGTCGCCCACAGAGTAGGAACGAGTCGCAAGACCGGAGAAACGTTCCCTGTGAATAAAGGAACCCTTCTTGTTCTTGATGTCTTCGGTGCGGTTCACCTTGGCTTTGACGGTGAGATACCCGTCTTTCAGAGAAAGGTTGATGTTCTTTTTGTCCATGCCGGGCATTTCGACGGAGATGACATAATTGTCGCCTTCATCGGTGATGTCGCTCTTCATATTGAGGACGCCATAGTCCTCGCTTTCATTCTCATCCCCGAATAGAGCGTCAAAGAAGGGATCGAGGAATCCGCCATTGTAACGAGACACATTGTTTTGCATAAGTTCAAACCTCCTAATGGTTTTGTTTTTAGCACTCTTCGCTTTCAAGTGCTAACAATAAGATAGCCCGTTTTTTAGCACTGTCAAGGGTTGAGTGCTAATTTTTTAAAATCATTTCTTAGGCCATTTTATTTCGACCCCATGGAATTATTTTGTAGTTTTTGCATTTATTAAGCGGTGAAATGTGAAGAATTTTTTTCTTTTTCTTCTGAGAAAATGGCATCCTCAAAACGAACCTTTCTTCGAACTCCGTCTCTTCTTGCGCGGAAGTCTGGGAGCAAAAGCCAAGCATCAGTGCTCACCTCTCTGGCTTTCTTTAAAATGAGGGAATTAAGCTCCTCGCAGAAAGAAATGCAGCGAGACTCTTCATCCATCCCTTTCCAATGGTCATACCAATAACAGGCATCCTGGTATAACGAAGCGATGTCGTTTCCCTTGTCTAAAAACAGCCCCATCTCTTGAATCGAAGGCTTAGCTTCATGAGAAGCATCAAAGAACACATAAGAATAAAGGCTTAGAAGTTTGATGCACCCTCGATCAAGCGGATGCTTCTTTTTGCCTCGAAAAAAGACAAACGTGTCACGGCTAACGAAATCGACGACGAAATTGGCGAACTTTTCTCGCTCTAGGCTAAACGAATTAAACGGATCCATAAGTACCTCCACCCTATTAATAAAGGAGAAATGGCCGTTATTCCCGTTTTGCTACATCAAAAAATTCACAATTCGTCATTTTGACCAAGTCGGAAGGGGAAATACCAATCTGAAAGCCACGACGACCGCCTGAAACAAATATCGTTTCAAAGAGCTGAGCCGTTTCATCAATAAAGACAGGAAAGGCTTTCTTTAAGCCTATCGGCGAGCATCCCCCATGGACGTAACCCGTAAGCGGAAGAAGCTCCTTTTGGGGAATCATCTCAATCGATTTCGACTTCGTGGCCTTCGCGGCTTTCTTCAGGTCGAGCTCGCAATTAACCGGAACGCAGAAAACAAAATGCTCTTTCTTCTGGTTTTTGGTGACAAGGGTCTTGAAAACGCAATCTGGATCCTGACCCAATACGCTTGCTACGCTTTTCCCGTCCACGACCTCGGGGTCGTATTCCTTTTCCATATAAGGAACGTTAGAGGCTTCAAGCAAGCGCATGACATTTGTTTTCTCGCTTTTCGCCATGCGCTTATTCTAAACACGAAAAAAGGAGTTGTTCATCGCAACTCCATTTTCGTCAAAGCAAATAAAGCATTCCTTTGAGAGCATCCAAGTTCAACGTAAGTTTTGCCTGATCCTCTTTCGAAAGCTTTTTTACCAAAGCCACTTGGGCTTCCAAATCCTTTTTCTTACTCGCAGAAGGGTAATTGGGGTTATGGATATTGGCCTTTAAGATCTTTTCAGCCTTCAAGGCGACAGCTAAGTTAGAATCAGCGGCTTTCTTTTTGGGTTCCGCCTTTTTAGGGGAAGGCTTCTTTTCCTCGACGGGTTTCGAAACGGGTTTCTTCTCCGCCGTTGGCTTAGCAGTTTCCTTTTTAGCAGGAGCTTTAGCCTTAGCTTTAGAATCCCCTTTCGGGGCAGCTTTCTCCTTCGTCTTTTTGTCGGCGGAGGCTTTGGCTTTTTTGCTGGGGGCAGGCTCTGCCTTTTTAGGAGAAGAGGCAGTCTCCTTTTTCTTGGTGGAAGAGGAGGCGTCTTTCGTCTTTTTAGGCTTCGCGGCATGCTCGGACGTGTTCTTCATAGAATCACGCTTCGCGCTGCGTTCGATATAACCGCGCTTTCTTTCATCCGTCGGAATACCGATTACGAGGGTCACTCCCCCAGGCACCGCCGCAGAATTATTTGGAACCGCCTTAACCTCGGAAGTTGTATTTTCCTTTGGTTTTGCGGGCTTTTCTTCAACTTTTGCGGGCTTTTTAGTAGTTTTCTTTTCTTCCTTCTTCTCAGCGGGTTCTACGCTAAGAGGAGCGGCAGATTTAGCTTTTTCCTCGGTCTCGGGTTGAACGGAAGTTCTAGGATCAAGGTCAATGTAGGCCTTATAACCTTTCGGTTCCTTCTCGCCGATGACCTTGAAGGAGGAGTAATTAAACTCAACTTTAGTCGAGGCGAGGAAGCCTTGACTGAGCTTCCTGATTATCTCGTTGAAGTCATTCGTCGTCAGGTCAATCGCACCGTGCACCATGGCAAAATACGGAATAGAAGGGTCGCGGAACATCAGATTGTAATGCTCTGCCACCATGTTGAGGGCGGAGGCAATTGTGCTTCCTTCCCCATACCATAACTTCTTCGGAGGCATTTTCACCAAAATCGTTGGTTCGGGTTTAGTTTCAGAAGGAATTTCCTTCTTAGCCGGTTCAGGATTTGAAACGGGCTCCTTCTTTTCGGTGGGTTTTGGGGCTTCAGGTTTAATTTCCTTTTTGCCTTTAAGCATCGCTAAGCTCTCGGTGAGCTTATTCCGGCCTTGCAGCAAGTGAAGGGACTTAATTTTCTCTTCGGATATTCCCGAAAGAAGTTGAAGCTGCTTTTCGATGTCGGAGATTTTCTCCTTCATCGAATAATTCGGATTTTTGAGATTTGCGCTTAAGCGCTTATCTCCTTGAACCACTTTCTCCTCAAGCGAAAGCGGGGCGTTCTCTTTAACGTCTTTGTTCCCATAATCCTTAGTTTTAAAGGATTTGCGATCCGCAAATGGTTTGTTCTCTTTCCAATTATTGTTCTTTTGGAAAGTTTCTCCTTGGTTGTACTCTAATTTTCCACCAGGAACGACTTTGTAGACAGAGATGGGTTTGCCTTTTTGGGAAGTGAGCTTATTAAGGTTTTTAAGATCCGTGGCAAGTTTTTTGTCTTGGGTAATAACCAGGATTCTTTGGCTGATTCGATCCTGACTCGCCTGCGAATAAATTGCATTGTCCGCAAAATTCTCGTTGAAGTTCTTTTTGCCAACGCTCACGAGTCTATCGTGCTTGGCCTTCTTGAGAATTTTAAGAGCGCGCTTAGCAGTGATTTTCTTCTCCACATCACGCGAAATTGAATGTTTAAGCAATTCCGTGTAGCACGCTTTAGGCACCACGAGGGTGAATCCTTGGTCAAGATAGTCTTTTGCTTCTTTTAAGACATCAAGCCATTCAGGGAAGCTATCTTCCATTAGAGAGCAAGTATCCAGCATCACCGTGTCGAAGCCGATTAGCAGTTTCGCGAGGGACGAGGCTTTGTTCTCATCGCTATACATATAGATTGTTACTTTGTTTCTAAGTTAGAAACCTCCTTTGCCCGGTAATTATACCGAAGAAAAACACCATCGGAGAAAAACATATTATTTGCAGGCTTTTTAATTTTGAAAAGCCCGCAAAACCCCGTTCATTTATGAATGGGGCCAAATTTTTCGACTAAGAAATCGTGAAATTCAGCGCTCAAAACCTTGTAGTCAATCTTGAGAACGGACGTGTGATCAAACTTTTCTTTGACGAAGATGAAGTCTGGCCATTCGTATTTGTTGTATTGATGATGAAGAACATGAACGATCTTCTCTTTGGCCTGTTCGGCGTCTACTCCCGAGGCAAGCTCAACATAAAGAGCGGTATCGTCATAGCCTTTATACGTTTCGCCAAGATAGGCGCATTCTTCAACCTCGTCTAAATTGGAGACCGTTTTTTCAATGGACAAAGGGTAAACGTTCATCCCTTTCTTTTTGATGATGCGTTTGAACCGAGAAATAAAATAGATGAATCCATCCTTATCCATCTTGCCGAGGTCACCCGTCTTCAAGAAGCGCTCCCCGTCAATTTCAATGAAAGGGTTGATGTCTTCTTGATGGTAATAGCCCACCATTAAAGTATCTCCGCCAACGGCGATTTCTCCTTCGCACATCGGCGGAACCTCAGTTCCATTTTCATCAATAATTTTGACCGTCACGCCAGGGATAGCACGTCCAATAGAACCCTCGCGCCAATCGGAGAGTCTATTCACAGCAAGGACGTTAACGGCTTCAGTTAGGCCATAGCCCTCCATGAGCCGGCCTTCCGACCCCGCCTCACGAAGGCGGACATTAAAACGATTCAGCAAAGAAGGCGAAATGAAATCACCGCCAACCCAGCAATTACGGATTGGCTTCAAAATCTTTCCTTTGAAGTGTTTGTTCTTAAGCAAAGCCTCGTATACCGTTGGAACTCCAAGAAGGGTAGTGAGTCTTCCTTTTTTCAGCAGCTGAATTACCTTTTTTGTGCGGAAGGAGCTCAGCAATCCAATTTTCCCTCCTAAAAAAGGAACCGCCATGATGCCCATGGTAAGGCCATAGCCGTGGAACATTGGGAGAGCGGCGAGCATCGATTCGTTAACGCCCTGCTCCTCTGTATCGCCCAAGAACCAAAGGCCATCCTGCAGAATCGTGAGGAAGGAAAAATCATTCAAAATAATCGATTTAGAAACGCCTGTCGTGCCACCCGAAGAAAGGATGATATGGCCTTCCTTCGTATCATAAGGCACGAATTCGTCATATTCCGTTTTGCAGTCTCTACCATAATCCGGCAACTCTTTATGCTTTCGATAGGCGTCTAGTCTTTTCCCACAGCCAATCGAGAACCCAACACGTTTATACCAAGGCAAAGAAGCGGTTGGATCAATCACGAGCGTAGGAAACTTCTTATCCAAGATGTTCCCGTAGAACCGGAGGAACAAAGAAACCGTGACAAGCAATTTGGAACCTTTATCTTCTAGTTCGCGGACAACGTTGTCTTCTGAGGTCAAAGGATGAAGGACGTGTATTTTTAAGCCTAGCTGCAAAGCCGCGTAGAAAGAGGCAACGGTCTCTGGAGTGTTGGGGGCTACCAAGGTGATCAAATCATCCTTTTTCAAGCCAATAGAATGGTAATAACCAGCAATCCGATGGATTATTGCGAGAAAATCGGCATAAGAATAGGTTTTATTCTCATAGTAAATGGCATCGTTGTCGCCACGCCATTTGCAAATATTCAGGAAATTTTCGTATATTGTTTTTTCGCGATCGATCTTCATAAAAGCGCCTCAAAACATTCGGAACCCCATCGGAAGGAAGATGAGCATTAAAATCAAAAGCCAAAAGGGCTGATGAAGCACATAAACGTAAAGGGATTTCGAGCCGAACCAATCAACAGGACGACGCCATATCCCATCAATTTGGGGAAGAAGGGATTTCTTATCCTTGTAAAGAGTTTGGCCCAAGAAGGCTCCGATTAAAGTGAAGCCAACCCAAGGAATCATTGGGAAGTAATCCGTGCCAGCGCGAGCGAAGCCAAACATTGATGCGAAGAACGTGGGAACGTCAAAACCCGTGACGAGAGCAAACCAGTTGGGCGCTTCGCTCACCTTGTACATATGCACCTCTGGGGTGACATCGAACAAATAGAAGATTTGGCTAACAAAAGAATTGAAGTCGTTAAACTGAATCCTCGTGGGGCCTAGAAAACCCCAAAATACGCCGAACAAAAGGATTGCAGATCCTAAGCCAAGCTCAATCCACTTCGATCCTGGGAGAAGTTGGATGATGGCAACCAAAAGCACGCCTACTCCAAGCACAAACAAAACGCCAAAGATAATGCGAATATCAATAGGCGACCCCAAACCGTTTGAGATGAAATAGAGGGAATAGGTAAATACCGTGAAGAGACCAGCGCAGAGCAAAATCTTGCCAGCATGGCGGAAATTGCTCCTCGAAAAAGAGCATGAAATCCCGGACATCAAGAAAAACAAGAGGGCCAATGAATGGAAAAATTGGCGAATGGGGCCATAAAAATATGCATGCATTTGGCTTGAAAAAGCCACCAACCCCGGGCTTGCGATTTCATTGAAATTAATAAAATAGCCATCGAGTGCCCCCAGATCGAATAGGAAATGGTCAATAACCATCCCGAGGATCGCGGCACCACGCAAAAAATCGATTTCCCAAACCCTCTCTCTTTTCTTTGGTTCAGCAGCCAAAGCTGGGCTTGGGCTCGTTGAAGCTTGGTTTTGGGGGGCCTCAGTAGTCATATGCAAAGCGAATTTTACCCCATTCCTCTTAGAAGAGGAAACCAAAAGAACGAGCGAAACCTTTATAATCACTCGCGGAGAAATTCCGATGAGCAAGAAAGAATTAACGAGAGCAGAAGCGATAGAACGAAGCATTACGCGGGAATTCCGTTTTAATATTTGGTCTCCTTTCATCGCCGCCATCAAGCGTTATGAGCTTATTAAGCCCGGTGACAAAGTCTGCGTCTGCATTTCGGGAGGAAAGGATTCGAACTTACTTGCAGAGTGTTTCAAATTGCTATCTCGTCACAGCGATTTTCCTTTTGAAGTCAAATATCTAGTAATGAATCCAGGGTATAACGAAGAAAACCTAGAGAAAATCAAAGCGAATTTGAAGACAATGGAGATACCCGCCAAAATTGTTGAAACCGATATTTTTGAAGTAGCCAACGCGCAGGATCATTCGCCGTGCTATTTATGCGCGAAAATGAGACGAGGGGCGTTATATCGCCTAGCACAGGATATGGGTTGCAATAAAATCGCCTTAGGTCACCATTATGACGATGTGATCGAAACAATTTTAATGAATATTCTTCATGCCGGGTCCTATCAAACCATGCTTCCGAAACTCCATAGCGACAACTTTGAAGGAATGGAGCTAATCCGCCCCCTTTATCTGGTCAGGGAGGATGACATAAAGGCTTGGAGAGACGCCAATAATCTTCAGTTCATTCAATGCGCATGCCGTTTCACCGAAAATGTGGCTAAGCCGGAAAGCGGAGTCGGAAGCGCCCGCTTAGAAACAAAGAAGTTGATTCAAAAACTAAAAGAAACCAATCCCCAGGTTGAAAAAAATATTTTCAAATCTTCAGAGAACATCGTCTTAGACAAAGTCATCGGATATAAAGATCCAAAAGGTCACCACTCGTTTTTAGACACTTACGACAAGGAAAAATAAGCAGGTTTTGCGGCTAAAAACCTAAAATTGCGTGTTTTTTGCAGAACTTTGTAAACGCGTTTGGAAGCATATAAACGGTTTTTAAATCAAAAAACGGAACCAGCATACATCCGCTTAACGTTGGCTCTTCTTTGCATTCGATTTCATACCAATCCATATCCCATTCAAGATGAGAGAAGATATGTTTCGAATTGCCTAAGAATGAAACGGAACCGGCCAGGGTCAATTCACGAAGACCCGGCTCATCAATCTGATCGCGGGGATAATTTGGAAATTCATAGGTGGAAGCAAGTAGCCCCTTGCCGTCGCGTTTTCGAATTAAAACCATGTTTTTCCAAGTAATCAAATACACATTAATCGATACACGTCCCCTCTCTTTTTTAATTTTAGGTAAAGGAACCCTAGTTTCTAGATTTGCCTTGTGGGCCTTGCAAAGATTGCAAAGGGGGCAACATTCACAAAGCGGTTTCCCATTAGGAAGGCAAATCGTTTCCCCTAGTTCCATAAGGGCTTCATTGAAGTCTCCGCATCGTTTAAGAGACATCGCTTCCTTATAAAATTTGATTGCCTCTTTCTTGGCTAAGGAGTCTTCGTAGCTCTTCTCTATGAGATTCACCCTCGCATATACGCGGAAAAGATTTCCATCTAAAGCAACCTCAGGTTCGTTGAAAGCAATAGAAGAAATCGCCGAGGAGGTATAGTCGCCAATGCCAGGAATCGTCATTAATTCTGCTTTGGTTTTAGGCAGCTCGCCATGGAATTTCTGGACTATCGTTATCGCCCCTTTGTGCAAGTTTCTTGCCCTTGAATAGTAGCCAAGCCCCTCCCATTCTTTAAGCACTCGTTCTTCGGGGGCGTTAGCTAAAGCTTCAATATTTGGAAAGGATTTCAAAAAAGACACGTAACGCTCTTTTACCGTTTCTATTCTCGTTTGCTGGAGCATGATCTCGCTTATCCAAACGTGGTAAGGAACTGAATCAGACCTCCAAGGGAGAGGCCGTTTGTTTTTGTCGTAATAGTCTAATAAAAGACCCGCGAAATTATTCACGGGCGAATTGTAAAACAACGGAAGGAAAGAAGTTCCTTTGACGCTTATTTATTCTTTAAAGACTTAACGAAGGACTCATAAAGCGGATATTGCAAGTTGCCTGATCCTTCAGGGAAAAACAAAGGGCGAGCTTCTTGGTAAGGAACCCATTTAGCTTGGTTCACCTCCGCGGAAGGGGTGATTTTCGTAGAGGAAGCCTTGCCAACAAAGCCGAGCATCAAGATGCCTTTTGGAACGTACCAATAAGAGGAAACATATTGAATTGATTCCAAATCGATGCCCACTTCTTCTTTGACTTCGCGTCTAGCGGCTTCTTCCGCGGTTTCACCCGGCGTGACGTAACCCGAGACGAAGTTCCAATACTGATCGCTCAGATATTTCTGAAGTTCCATGCAGATTTCGTTTTTATCGTTAATTACCATCGTAAGAACGGCAGTCGGAAACCCATCGAAGTAATAACGGTTGCAGGTTTCGCAAAAAGGAACCATTCCATCATCCCCCGCGGGATGATCAACGAGTTTAGAACCACATTCAGGACAATAACGGTAATGCATATCCATATTCTAAGCCCATGTCCAAGCGGTAAACAGGGAAAGAAAACGCTTTTCTAACGTAAAAAGCTCCCCCGAAGCGAGGGAGCTTAAGCAAATCAAGAAATAGAAATTACTTCTTAAGAAGCTTGGAGAAGAGTTCCACGACTTGAGCGTGGTCGGCTTCGCGAGGATTGCCAGGATAGCAAGCATCCTTGAGAGCGTCAGAAGCGAGGTTGTCCAAGTCTTCGGCTTTGATTTCTTCGCAGACGGTCGGGATACCAACATCTTCGCCGAGTTTCTTAACCGCATCAATGGCGGCTTTGCGATATTCGGCTTGGCTCATCTTGTCGACGCCTTCGACGCCCATGGCGATCGCGATGTCGCGATACTTGGTGCCGGAGTAGTCAGCATTGAATTCCATAGCGATCGGAAGGAGCATAGCGCAAGCCTTGCCGTGAGGAACGTTGTAATAAGCGGAAAGGGTGTGAGCCATCGCGTGGTCGATACCAAGGCCAACGTTGGAGAAGCCCATGCCAGCGACATACTGGCCAAGAGCCATAGCTTCACGGCCTTTGGCTTCGTTGGCGACAGCGCCGCGGAGGTTGTGGCCGATGATTTCGATGGCTTTGATGTGGAACATGTCAGAAAGTTCCCAAGCGCCACGGGTGATGTAGCCTTCAATCGCGTGGGTGAGGGCGTCCATACCGGTGAAAGCGGTGAGGGACTTCGGCATCGAGGACATCATATCGGGGTCGATGATGGCAACGACCGGGATGTCATGAGGATCGACGCAAACGAACTTTCTCTTGTTCTCAACGTCGGTGATGACGTAGTTGATGGTGACCTCAGCGGCAGTACCGGCAGTGGTCGGAACAGCGATGATCGGGAGGCAGGGCTTGGTGTCAGTGATAGCGCCTTCGAGAGAACGGACGTCGGCGTGCTGAGGGTTGGTCATGATGATGCCAACGGCTTTCGCGGTATCCATGGAAGAACCACCGCCGATGGCGATGATGCCATCCGCATCAATCTTCTTCGCGGCCGCGACGCCAGCGAGGACGTTTTCAATCGTCGGGTTGGGTTTGATGTCGGTGAAGAGCTCATACTTGATGCCCTCTTTGTCGAGGAGATCAGTGACTTTCTGAGTGACGCCGAACTTCACAAGGGAAGCGTCGGAAGCGACGAGGATGTTTTTGAAACCTCTTGCTTTCACTTCGGGGACGATGTTGTTGATCGCGCCGAAGCCATGATAAGCGGTTTCGTTAAGAATGAATCTATTGGCCATTTAAAAGGCTCCTTTCTTATGAGCAAAGTATAAAGAAATAGAAACACTAAGTAACGCTTTACCGATATATTGATTTCATTTGGTAAATGCGCACGCGCTTGCGCGTTTGAAAAGAGGCGCCGAGGCGCCCCTAATTTCATTTGTCGTTTTGGATTTCTTGACCGGCTTTGATAACAAGCTCGCCAGAATCGATTTTCGCGACCTCTTCTTTGTATTTCGCTAACTCCTCTTCATTGCAAAGGACGAAGTGGCCTGGGATGACCTCCCTGAATTTTGGCTTGTCCACAGAATAGTCATGGACTTGTTCAGGGTGATAGACAATCCTCGTCCTTCTCTTTTCGGAGAAGGGGTTTGGCTGAGGAATCGCGGAGAGAAGCGCCTTGGTGTATGGGTGGAGCGGGTGCTTGAAGAGTTCATCCGAGCTAGCAAGTTCCACCATATTCCCGAAGTACATAACCGCGATTCGATTGCAGAAATACTTAACCGTAGAGAGGTCATGAGCAATGAAGATCATGGTAAGGCCCATCTCTTCTTTTAAGTCGTTGAGCAAATTGATGATCTGCGCGCGGATAGAGACGTCAAGCGCAGAAATCGGCTCATCGCAGATAAGAAGTTTTGGGTTCATAACCAAAGCACGGGCGATGCCGATTCTTTGTCTTTGGCCGCCGGAGAACTCATGCGGATAACGCGAAGCGTGCTCAGGAACCAAACCGACCTTTTTAAGGATCTCGACGGTCTTCTGGTGGTTCTCAGCACGGTTGTGATGCCCTTGAATCTGAAGACCTTCCTGAATGATATCTTCGACCGTCATGCGAGGATCAAGCGAATCCACCGGATCTTGGAAAATCATTTGGATTTGGTTTAGCAAAGCCCTAGGGGCGTGTTTGTTGTCGTAATGAATCGCTTTGATTTTTTCTTTTTGGCGTTCCAAAACAACCTTGTTGTGTTCTCTTAGATAAGCAATTTTTGCAGTGTTTTCGTTTTTAAGATTTTCTTGCTCTTCAGGAGACAAAGAAGGGAGTTTTGCGGCTTCTTCATCGCGAATTGCTTTGATTTTCTCTTGAAGATGAATCTTAGAATATTTGATTTCCTTGCGGTTCCACCTGTCGCCCGCTCCAATACGGTAGCCCTGAAAATAAATGGAGCCACTTGTGATGTCATAGAGGTGGATGATGCAACGTCCAGTCGTGGATTTGCCGCACCCCGACTCACCAACGATGCCAAACGTTTCGCCTTCCTTGATATCAAAGGAAACATCATGGACAGCTTTGAGCTTGACCGTGTTTGGCCAGGCGCCGAGTTTAAAGAACATCCTCAGATGGCGCACCGCCAAAAGGGTTTTATTCTCCGCCAGCTCGGGTTTGTAAGAGATTTTAGCCAAACGGACAGCAAGTTCAGCAGTCTCCACGGCTTTCTTCGCCTCTGCTTCTTCATCATGAAGTTTGGCGAGCTCTTCCGGCGAAGCTTTCGCGGTTGTCGCTTCACGGATGGAGTTTTTGACGTTCAGCAAACGGGCGTTCGCCTCATCAAGGAGTTTCTTAGCCGCGGCTTTTCTACCTTTTTTTATGGCTTCGTCTTCCGCGTAACGGGCTTTCATCTCCTCGAGGGTTTCGTTTTCGCCCTTAAGGTGGTCTTGAGTCTTTTCAAACTCCTCTTCCTGTTTGTTGGATGTCAAAACATTGTTTTTCTCTTCAGAAGAAGCCAATTTGATGTTGTCTTTATCGATGTCTTCCGTCGTAACGATGGAGTTAGCGACGTCATTCGAATCGATTTCCTGTGGGGATTTACTTTTCTTCATGGGATATCTTCGCCTCCTCATCTTCTAATGCATGGCGGATACGTTCGCAGACGATCTTCGGTGGGGTGACTTTTGGAGCGTCTTCATGTTCCAGCCAACTTGCCACAAAGTGAGTGGGAGAGACTTGGAAGAAAGGCGGCTCATACTTAAAGTCCACGCCGATAGCGAAACGGTTTCTTAAAGCAAAGGCGTCGCCTTCCGGGGGATAAATCATATCCGGAGGGGTGCCGGGGATTGCTTCGAGCTTCTCCTTGCTATCGATATCAGGGATGGAAGCAAGAAGCGCCCAAGTATAGGGATGGCGAGGGTCGAAGAAAACTTCTTTGTCCGTGCCATACTCGCAAATTTTGCCCGCGTACATAACGGCGACCCTGTCCGCCATGTTGGCGACGACGCCGAGGTCGTGGGTGATGAAGATAACCGACATATGGTGGGCTTCTTTTAGGCGATTGATGAGTTCAAGAATCTGAGCCTGAATCGTGACATCAAGCGCAGTCGTCGGCTCATCGCAAATCAAGATGTCGGGTTCAGAGATAAGCGCGATCGCGATGACGATACGTTGTCTCATACCTCCCGAGAACTGGAAGGGATACTGCTTATAACGTTTTTCAGGTTGGGGGATGCCAACTTCTGTCATGACCTTAAGAGCCTTCTCTTTGGCCATGGCCTTCGTGATTTTCACTTGGGCTTGATATTCATCGCGCACAGCTTTCTCTTCTTTGTCCAAGGCAATGAAGTCCTTGAGAATGAAATCGATCTGATCTTGAAGAGGTTTGATCCTTTCGTTCATCTCCGCCAAGGCGGCCATGTGCTTTTTGGGGAAGGCGTAGAAGAGAATGGATTTGCCGCCGTAAAGGAAACGGATCTTCTTAACTTCAGCCTTCAGTTCTTTGACTCTATTTCGTTCTTCGTCTGTTAAAGATAAGGCGGAACGTCTCGTTTCAAGGTCAAGGAGCTTTGCATCAAGATCGGCCTTAAGCTCATCGTGATGGGCTTTGGTTTTTTCTTTCGCATTCTTTTTCGAGGCATCCAATTTGGCTTTTAAGTCAGGAGCAACGGAAGAATATTCCGCTTTTGCGGCGATAATGACTTCCTTTGCCTTCTTTTTCTCTTCGGCAAGATATGCCTCATTCTGCTTCTTATAGGCTTTTTCTTCCTCTTTGATAGAAGCGATTTCAGCAAGAATCGCAGAAGTGT
>CAVEPD010000017.1:27413-35323 GCA_963617535.1 bacterium | reverse complement strand
CCGGCCCCATCCCGAACCCGGAAGTTAAGCTCCGCAGCGGCGACGATAGGGGATCCCCGGATCCCTGAAAACAGCGCGCTGCCGAGCTCTTTTCTTTTATCGGGCCCCCCGGCCCTTTTTTCGTATCTTGAGGAGTATACTTCTTTTTATGAAATGGACTTATTTAGGATCTAGCAAGGAAACGAATCATCGCTTCCTTAATTTTTATGTGATGCATTATGAGGTGGACGATGGCTCCGTTAAGAAACCTTATGACTACTTTTTGGCTTCTAGAAATGAAAAAGAAGATGAACTTAGAGCGTCCACCCATGATATTCACAGACCAGATGCTGTTTTGATCGGCGCTTACCTTCTTAAAGAAGGAAATATCTATTTCCTGCTGGAGAAACAGTTCAGACCTACCTTGAATCGTTATGTCTACGCTTTCCCAGCAGGACTTATGGATAAAGAGGACAAAGATGAGATTATCGCCGCAAAACGCGAGGCAAAAGAGGAAACTGGCTATGAGATTGAGAATGTAGTAAGGCTTCTTCCTCCCTCTCCGACCAGCGAAGGAATGTCCGATGAATGCAATTCCGTTGTTTGCTGCAGATTGAAAGAACGCGGGAATTGCGCCAAAGAAGAGTTCGAGGATATTGATTCGCGTCTATATTCGGAAGAGGAAGTTTATTCTTTGTTGAATGATCAGAATGTTCTTTTCTCTAATTCGGCGAGGCTTTTGCTCTTGCTATTGCTAGAAAGATACGGAAAAACCCCGCAAAAACCCTCTTTTTAAGGCGACTTTCTCAAAATTTGCGATAGTGCGCATATCGTGGGATAATTAGCCACACCTTTTAGGTGTGCTTTAGTATGAACATTGACCAGAAAACCCAATATGGCGGCATCGATATCTCGATGAATGCAATCGCGACCGTGGCTCACAAAGCCGCCTCGTCGTGCTATGGCGTTTTGGGGCTTGGCTCTAGGACGAATTCCTGGATGGATAAAGTCCAGATCCTTTTGAAAGACGAAGACTACGTCAAAGGGGTCTATGCGAGAAAGGGCAAAAAAGGCTACGAAGTCGATATCTATATCGTCTGCGCTTACGGGGTGAAACTCACCGAAGTGGCCTCCGAAGTCCAAAAAATGGTCAAGTACGAGCTTGAAAAAACGTTTGGGATGAAATTCCCGAAGATCAATATTTACGTCCAAGACCTTAAAGAGATTTGACAACCATGAAGACTATTACTGCCGCCATCCTGAAACAAATGTACATTTCAGGGGCGAATAACTTATTTAATCATTATCCTGAAGTCGACCAGCTCAATGTTTTCCCAGTGCCCGATGGTGATACGGGGATGAACATGAATCTCACGGCGACTAGCGGTGCGAAAGAGATTCAAAACAGGGAATTTGGAACCGTTGGGGAACTTGCTTCCGCCTTTTCCAAAGGCCTTCTTATGGGCGCTAGGGGTAATTCTGGTGTTATTTCGAGCCAAATCTTCCGCGGTTTCGCCGAAGCTCTTAAAGGCAAAACGAAAATCGGCGTACTTGAACTCTCCGAAGCTTTCGTGAAAGCGAAGGAAGTGGCGTATAAAGCCGTCATGAAGCCTGTCGAGGGCACGATTTTGACGGTCATCCGCGAATCTAGCGCCGCCTTGGCGGATTACGTTCGCTCCAGCACCTCCATCGAGGATGCGATGGATTACTTATTGAAAGAAGCCCGCATTTCCTTGGAACACACCCCTGAGCTTCTTCCTGTTTTGAAGGAAGTCGGCGTCGTGGATTCCGGCGGAGCAGGCCTCGTTTACATTCTCGAGGGCATGGATAAAGCGGTCCATGGCAAAGTGATCGAACGCAAGGAGATTTCCGAAAGCATTGAGAATAACGTCTCTCCTTATGCCGGAGCCAAACTATCCGAAGACGAAGAAGGGTACGGCTACTGCACTCAGTTCATTGTCCGCCTTGGCACCAAAGAAGACGGCAAGAAACCCTTCAGAGAGAGTGCGTTTAAAAAATACCTCCAGGATCATGGAAAATCCGTCGTCATGGTTCAGGATGATGACATCGTGAAAGTCCATGTCCATACCTTGACTCCTGGCAATATGCTCAATTACGCGCAGCAATTTGGCGAATTCGTCACCATCGTCATCGAGAATATGTCGGAAGAACATAAGAACATCGAGCACGGGATGATCGCCTACGATTCCAATAATTCTTTGAAACGCGAAGACGATAAGAAAGATGCCCCTGAAGCGGTGGAAGACAAAACCCCTCTTCAAGACTTCGGCTTAGTCGCGGTCAGCTCGGGCGAAGGGCTAGATGAGCTTTTCAAGGAGCTTGGCGTCAACGTTTTGGTCTCCGGCGGCCAAACGATGAATCCGAGCACGGAAGATTTCGTGAACGCGATCAAGAAAGCCCACGCGAAAAATGTCTTCATCTTACCCAATAACTCCAATATCGTTTTGGCGGCCACGCAGGCCTGCGATGTCTATGAGGATGGCGAGGTGAACGCGAAAGTCATTCCTAGCAAAACCATCCCGCAAGGCTTAACCGCGGCGATGCGCATCAATCCTGATGGCACTCCGGAAGAAATCTTTGAGGATATGAAAGGCGCTCTTAAGGATGTGAAATCCGGCTCTGTGACCTACGCGATCAAAGACACGGATATCGATGGGGTCCATGTCACAAAAGACTATTACATGGCAATGGAAGACAAGAAAATCGTCTCCTGCGTCAAAGATAAGCTTCAAGCCCTGATTGATCTCTTGGATCATCTTGTGGGCGAAACCGTTTCTTCCTTGATCTTGTTGATTGGCAAGGACGTCAGCGAAGAAGAGGAAGAGAAAATCAACGCTTTGGTTAGCGAAAAGCTCGGCGACCGCGTCGACGCAATGATTATCCGCGGCAACCAGCCTGTTTATTCCTTCCTTGTTGGAGTTGAATAATCCAAGTCAAAACGGCCACGAGCCGTTTTTTCTTTGTCTCTCTTGCCTTAAAATTTCCTTATGGAACTTCTGACGGGGTCAAAACGCATCGCCTCCTTCTTGAAGGAAATGGGCATTTCTACGCCTGAAGATGTTTTGAATCACCTTCCTCGTCGTTATGACTCTTTTCTTTATACCTCTCCTGAAAGGCTGATTCGCCTGCAAGACAAAGAAAGGGCTGTAATCTATGGCAAGGTCATTGGCACACCAAGGACGCTTAGATTTGCAAAAGTCACATCCACCCAGTTCATCTTTGAAGCTGATAATGGGCAACAATTTAAAGTCGTTGCCTGGAACCGTTCCTATATGGCTAAGTATCTTGGCGAGGCGGAATCTTTCACCATCAAAGCTAGCTATGACGCTTCTAGACATGAGATGAACCTTATTTCCATAAAAAAAGGAAGAATCCCTGAAGAAGAAGCCTTTGTTCCTTGCTACTCATTGCCAGAAGGTTATCCAGAACATTTGTTTCGCGAGCTGGTTTTAAAGTGTTTCGAAAAGAAAAAAGGGCAGATTTGCGAGGTTTTGCCTCCCTTTTATCGAGAAAAATATCGCCTTCTTAGCAGAGAGGAGGCTTTGTACCGATGCCATTTTCCCCATTCGGAAGAAGACATCCGTCAAGGGAGACGAACCTTGAAATACGAGGAAGCCCTCCTTTTCTGCTTAAAGAACGCGCTTATCCGTAAAGCCAATCAAGCCTATGTCTTCTCCGCGAAAGAGAAGACGGACCGGCGGGCCCTAAGGGACTTCGTTCATTCGCTTCCTTATCCTTTGACCTCTTCGCAGAAGAAGGCGATCGCTGAAAGTTTGGACGATATGGAAAAACCTAGCTTGATGTATCGCTTGCTTCAAGGCGACGTGGGCTCGGGCAAAACTATGGTTGCCTCCCTTTTGCTTTTCGCTAACGCAACCCGTCATTCCCAAGGCGCCTTGATGGCTCCTACCGAGACCTTAGCAAAGCAGCATTATGAGAATTTGAAGGCCTTCTTTTCGTCTACCCCTTATCGAGTCGTATTGCTTTCTGGAGAAATCAAAGGCGCGGAAAGAAGAGAGGTTTTAGCGAAAATCGCTTCCGGCGAGGCTTCGATTGTGGTGGGCACCCATTCTTTGTTTTCTACGGACGTCCATTACAAGGCGCTTGGCTTAGCCATCATTGATGAACAGCATAAGTTCGGCGTGAACCAAAGGGCCCTTTTACAGGAAAAAGGGGACTCCTGCGACCTTTTGCTGATGTCTGCTACGCCAATCCCAAGGACTTTATCCCTTTCTTTATATGGCGATTTGGATGTATCCGTTCTTACGGAATTTCCTTGTGGGGAGAAGCATATCGAAACTAGAGCCCTTCCCTTGTCTTCAAAAATGCCTTTCAGGGCTTGCAAGAAAGCTTTGGAAGCTGGACGCGAAGTCTATGTCGTCACGCCTCAAATCGAAGGCGATGACCTTAACTCAGTCAAAAACGTCTTCGGGCTTTATGAAAAAGAATTTCCAGGCAAAGTGGTTATGCTTCACGGGGGCATGAACGAGGAAGAGAAAGAGGCCGCTATCCTTTCGTTTAAGACAGGCTTATGTCCAATTCTCGTCGCTACGAGCGTGGTGGAAGTTGGCATCGATGTCAAAAACGCTTCTTTGATGATAATCTACGAAGCCTCTCATTTCGCCCTGTCTTCCTTGCACCAATTAAGAGGACGCGTTGGAAGAGATGGCAAAGGGGCTTTGTGCTTGCTTTTGGACAATCAAAAAGAAGAGAACGCGGCGATAAAGATTCAAGCAATGGTGGACACCCTCGATGGTTTTAAAATCGCCGAAGAAGATCTTAAAATGCGTGGTCCAGGAACTTGGGCAGGCATTAAACAAAGCGGTCTTCCAGACTTCTTGTTTCTCAACCTAATCGATGACTCTGCAATCCTTTCTTGCGCAAGAGAGGACGCAAAGGAAATCCTCCAAAATCCCCGCCAAGAAGGCAATTCTTCCCTTATTAGGGAAGTTGAAAGGGATTTGGAAGGAATTTCTTTGGCTTAGCACCCCAAGAGAACCATGTTTTAGTCTATACTTACACCCGTGAGCAGCGAGTACATGGATCTCTATCGCTCCTTCCAGATCCTTCCCCATAATGAGGAGCTCTACCGCCTTGCCTTCACCCATTCTTCTTATAACGGAATGGCGGGCACGAGGCACCAGGATTACGAACGCCTGGAGTTTTTGGGTGACTCGATTGTCGGCTTTGTCACAAGCGACCTCTGCTACCACCTTCACCCCGATATGGAGCAAGGCGACCTCTCTATCTTGAGAGCGCAATTCATCCGCACCGAATCCGAGGCGAATTACTGCAAAAAACTTGGCCTTGATAAGTACATCAAAGTCGGAGCCAGCTTTGCGAAAAGCGCTAAGCAGAGCACTTCTTTGCTTGAAGATGTCTTTGAGTCTTTCATTGGGGCTGTATACCTCGATCAAGGCTTGGAATTCACCTACCGCATGGTGAGGAACATTTTTGAAGATGATATCCGCAACGCGAAAATCAATGTCACCATCAATCCCAAAAGCGCTCTTCAAGAAGCGATGCAGGCTGAGAGCAAAGTGAGCGTCACTTATCGCATCCTTGGCGAGACGGGCTCTGGCGAAGAGAAACGTTTCCTCGCAGGGGTCTATTTCGAAGGCAATGAGATCGGACGTGGCGAAGGAAGAAACAAGAAAGCCGCGGAAACGCAGGCCGCCGCAAGCGCCCTTGCGAAATTATCGATTCCGAAGGAACGTTGAATATGGGTCTATTCTCTTTTTTAAAAAACAAGTTTGGTAAGAAAAACGAAAACGTAACAACCGAGGAGACGAAGCGAGAAGAAAAGTCTTTGGATTCTTACTCCAAAGGCATGGAAAAAAGCCGCAGGAACTTCGCTTCCAAGCTCGATGAGCTTTCGAAACGCTATGCGAAGGTCAACGAGGAATATTTCGAAGAACTTGAGCAGATTTTGATCGAAAGCGATGTGGGGGTTGAACTCTCCCTCCGTCTCATCGAAGAGCTTCTTGACGAGACTAGCAAGCAAAAGATCGGTGAGCCGAAAGCTATTAACGAATTGCTTGTCGACAAGATGTTTGTCGGCTACGCGACAAGCGGCGAATCGATCCAAAATGAGCTTCATTTCCAAAAGGAAGGTGTGACCGTATTACTAGTTTGCGGCGTCAATGGCGTGGGCAAAACCACGACGATTGCTAAGCTTGCTTATCGCTACATCCACCAAGGGAAGAAAGTTTTGCTTGTGGCAGGGGACACTTTCCGTGCAGGGGCGGTGGAACAGCTTAAAACCTGGGCGAGCCGTTTGGACTGCCCAATCATTACCGGGAAGCCCGATAGCGATCCCGCTTCTGTTGCATATGAAGGCGCGGTTTACGCAAAAGCAAATAACATCGATCTCATGATTGTTGATACTGCGGGCAGACAGCAGACGAAAGCCAATCTCATGCAGGAACTTTCGAAAATCTCCCGCGTCCTCTCCAAAGAGATTCCAAACGCACCGCACGAAGCTTTCTTAGTGCTAGATGGGACCACTGGGCAAAACGGGGTTCTTCAAGCCTCGTCGTTCAAGGACGCCTGCCCTCTTACTGGTATCGTCGTTACTAAAATGGATGGCACCTCAAAGGGAGGAATTATCCTTTCGATTCGCGACACTTTCGGCTTGCCCGTTCGTTTTATTGGCTTAGGCGAGAAAATGGAAGACTTGCAAGAGTTCGACCTTGATAAGTACCTCTATGGCTTGCTGCTAGGAGATAAAGGCGATGAATGAAGATGCCCTTTCTTCTCGCGACCGGGTCGTTTCTCTTTTAGAAACCTATGAGGCCCTATTAACGGAGAAGCAACGCGAGATCATGGATGACTATTATCGTTTCGACCTTTCCCTTGGCGAGATCTCCTCTTCTCGTGAAATCTCTCGCGCCGGAGTTTATGACACGTTAAAGAAATCTATTGATAAGCTAGAGGAATACGAGTCAAAGCTGCAACTAATCCAGAAAAAAGCGGACCTTTGCAGGGATATAGAAAAAATCGAGGCAGAAAAAGACGAAGAAAAGATTCTTGAAGGATATCGGAATCTTGGAAAGGAACTAACCCATGGCATTTGAATCACTCAGCGATCGCTTCTCTTCCATCTTTAAAAAGATGAGGGGGCAGACAACGCTCACCGAGAAGAACATGGACGACATGCTCAAGGAGATTCGCGTCGCCTTGCTTGAGGCGGACGTGAATTTCAAAGTCGTCAAAAACTTCATCAATGACATCAAAGAAAAAGCGGTGGGGGCTGAGGTCTTTAAAAAGGTCAATCCCTCTCAAATGGTTGTCAAAATTGTTCACGATGAGATTCAAGAACTTTTAGGCGCCGATCAAACTGAGCTTCATTTGAATTCAACTCTCACGACCATCATGCTTGTCGGCTTGCAAGGAACCGGTAAGACGACGACCGCGGGCAAGCTCGCGAATCTTTTCAAGAACAAGCAGAACAAAAAAGTCATGCTCGGGGCACTTGACGTCTATCGTCCAGCCGCCATTGACCAGCTTCATCAGCTTGCTGACCAGCTTGGTATTGAGTTCTTCTCCATGGGAACCGAAAACCCCGTGAAAATCGCTAAAGCCGCTCAGCAAAAGGCTAGGGAAAGCGGAATCGATATCTTGATTCTCGATACCGCGGGCCGCTTGCAGATCGATGAAGGCCTCATGGAAGAACTTCAGAACATCAATCACGAGGTCCATCCCGATGAGGTTTTGCTTCTCGTGGACGCCGCATCTGGCCAAGACGCCGTCAATGTTGCGAATGCCTTCAATAAAGATCTTCACCTTACGGGCGTCATCATGTCCAAACTTGATGGCGACGCTAGAGGCGGCGCGGCTTTATCAATCAAGTATTTGACTGGCCTCCCGATTAAGTTCGCCGGCGTAGGCGAAAAGATGGAAGACCTAGA
>CAVEPD010000017.1:0-27397 GCA_963617535.1 bacterium | reverse complement strand
CGTATGGCGGACCGCATTCTCGGCATGGGCGACATCGTCACCCTCGTTGAAAAAGCCAAAGAAACCATTGACGAGAAAGAAGCCGAGAAAGCCGCGAAGAAGATGATGGACGGCGAATTCACCCTTGAGGATATGCTCAAGCAGATGAAACAGGTCCAAAAAATCGGCTCGATCGGAGCGATTGCTAAGCTCATCCCCGGCATGCCGAAACTTACCGATGAGCAAAAGGCCGCGGCTGAAAGGGAGATGAAAGTCTTCGAGGCGGTCATCAATTCCATGACCCCTTACGAAAGAAGACATCCTGAAATTCTTCGCTACTCCCATAAGAACCGCATTGCGAAAGGCTCTGGGCTCACCAACGCCGACATCAATCGCGTCATTCGCAAGTACGATCAGTCTAAAGAGATGATGAAGCAGATGAAGCAATACCAAAAGTCGGGGAAGATGCCCAAAAACTTTGGTGGATATCGTTAATGAATCTACGGCGAGCAGAGATGCTCGCCCTTAATGTTTATAAGAAAAGGAGATCAATATGGCCGAAGAAATTCTCTATCGCCCACGTGAGCTGTTCCAAACTCAGCTGAAAGAGGCTTACCACAAAACCGCTGAAGAATACTTTGATAGTTTAACCAAGGAATCGAAGGTTAGCCCTGAGAAAAACGCAGAACACGTCAAAGAATACAAAAAATGTTTGGACGAAGAGGAAGATCTTCAGAAAAGCGCTTCTTCCGCAAAAGGACTGAAGACCTTCGTCATCGTAATGATGATTCTTCTCTTCGTCGTTGGAACTCTTGTTCTTTTGATTGGCGTTTTGAATGCCGCTTCGCTCTGGTATCTCATTCTTATTGGGGCTGTAGCGATTGTGGGCGGCATCGTCCTTGCGGTCGTTCTTGCCAAAAAGATCTCCGCGATGGTGAATGAAAGAGAAAAAGCCCTGCAAAAAGCCCATGAAAGAACCGAAAACGCTTTGAAGGTATGCTATGCGGATATGGCTCCTCTTAACGCTTCCTTTGATTGGAATGTCCCCTGCGCCGTTATGGAAAAGGCCACGCCGATTATTGACTTAGACCCCGTTTTTACCCCGGAACGCTTCTGCTATCTTCGCGATAAATTTGGCTTCCAAGAAGAAACCGATCCTCACGTGACTGTTTTGGGCGCGGTCTCCGGCAATATCCAAGGCAACCCGTTCATCATGGAGAAAATCCTGACGGAACACACCAAAGATAAGGCTTACACCGGTTCAATTACGATCACTTGGACGACCACCTATCGCGATAAGAATGGAACTCATACAAGAACTCATACGCAGACCTTGACCGCGACAATCATGCGTCCCGCGCCTTTCTACCGTACGGATGTGCGGCTGATTTATGGAAACGAGGCAGCCCCTAGACTTCATTTCTCCCGTTCCCCTTATGGCGCGGATAAGATGAATGAAAAAGAAAGAGACAAGGCCGCGGCCAAAGGAATAAAAGAAATCCGTTCGCTTTCCGAAACACAACTTAAAAAAGGCGCCCAGCACGTTATTACCCCGATGGGCAATGACCACTTCGACGTTTTCTTCGGGGCAACGGACCGCGATGATGAAGCTCAATTCCGTTTGCTGTTCACCCCTCTTGCTCAAAAGAACATTCTTGATCTTATCGAAAATTCCTCTCCTTACGGTGATGATTTCGTGATGATGAAAGATGGCATGGTGAACTCCATCGCTTCGGCCCACTCCCAAGGATTCGATTACTCTGCAAACCCAGAGACTTTCATGGGCTATGACTGGGCGGACATGAAGGTCAACTTCGTGACGTACTGCGACACTTATATCCGTTCCCTTTTCTTCGACCTGGCTCCTCTTCTTTCTATCCCCTTATACCAAATGCATAAGCCCCATGAATATATCTATAAAGGCTTTACGTCGAATTTGACTTCGTTTGAACATGAAATTATGGCAAACGGCATGCCGCCTTCTTGCTTCCGTCCTGAAAAGGCCGGCGAGGATTTGCCTTTGATCATTAAAGAAATTGGTTCTAAAAAGGTTGGCGAGACGGACGAAGTGCTTCTCTCTGCGTACTCTTTCGAAGAGACCCCGATGGTGGAGAATGTCACCAAGATGGGCGGCGATGGCCGTTTGCATTCCATCCCCGTTCATTGGATTAAATATGATCTCGTTAAGAAAGAGACTTCTATTGGTGTTAAAAACGTTGGAGGAACCCGCAAAGACTTCCTCAAGAACGAAAGCGCAGGATCTCTTGGCGTCGCCAACCCTTATTTTGAGCGTGGCTTGCTCGCCTTTGTTCTTGCGGGAGGCGCGCTTTCTTCAAGTGATGATTCCCGCCTAGGAAATCTTTTCACAAAGCCTAAAACGGACGATAATAAGAACGTCCAAAGTTCCAAGGAGGAATAATTTATGGCAAACGAATTAGACGAAATGACTGGCCCAGTCAATGAAGCGGGCCGTGATGTGCACGTCATCGACAAGCAGGTCCCTGTTAAGGTCGATTGGAAGAGCACCCTTTTCCAAGTGATCCTTTGGTGCCTTGCTATCATCCCTGGCATCATCTTCGCCGTGATGAAAATCAAAGCGAGAAGCTATCTCCAACAGCTTCAACAGAAGATCCAGCATGATGCTTCTACGATTGATAACTACCAGACTCAAAGAGTCGTCATTCTTCAGAATGCCGCTAAGCTTCTTGAAAAGTCCGTTGACCTTGATAAGTCGACCTTCACCGAGATCGCCAAGTACCGTTCTGGCAATATGAGCGATACCGATCGTAACGAACTCCAGAGCAAACTCGAGAACATCTCCAATAAGATCAACATCGCTTTCGAGAACTATCCCGATCTCAAATCCCATCAGACCCTTGCGGATTGCATGCAACAGAACTCCTACCTCCAGCAGGAAATCACCGCTGCCCGTGAAGCGTATAACGACACCGTTATGCAGTGGAACACCGAAATCTTCCAGTGGCCGACCAAGATGATCGTCGCCGCCAAAGCTGGCTATACCACTCGTATTCCTTTCATTGCTTCCAAAGAGATGAAAGAAAAGAGCGAATCCGTTCTCTTCTAATTGAAGGGCGAATAAAACGAAAAGGTCACCGCGCGGTGACCTTTTAATGTTTCATGAACTTTTTGCCTTTTTCCAAGGCTTGGGCTTCCCATTTTGGGGTGTCGCCCGAATCATATTCGGCGAGAAGTTTTTTGTCTTGCTTCGATAAGCTCAGCTGATTGAACAAGTCGGGGCGATGCTCTCTTGTTAAAGCCAGTGATTGTTTCCGTCTCCATTTGGTGATGGCTTCGTGATTGCCGCAATAGAGAATATCCGGGACGGTCATGCCCTCATAATCGTAAGGCTCTGTATACTGAGGATATTCTAGTAGATTGTTATTGAAAGATTCGTCCGTCAGGGACTCTTTGGTTATAGCCCCATCTAGCAAACGAATAACGGAATCCGCGATTGCCATCGCAGGGATCTCTCCGCCGGTTAAGACGTAATCCCCAATGGAAATAAGCTCATCGCAATAGGCATTCACGCGCTCATCAATTCCTTCGTAATGGCCGCAAATAATCACTAAATCATCTAAAAGAGCGAACTTTTGCGCGGTTTTTTCGTCGTAGGTATGGCCTCTAGGAGACATTAAAATAACGTGAGAGGTGGGGGTTTTGTTCGCATTTAAGGCATCGACGATTGGCTGACATTTTTCAATTAAGCCAGCCCCTCCTCCGATGGGGGGAGTGTCCGTTCTCCCGTATTTGTCTTTTGTGTAATCGCGGATATTAACGACTTTGATGCTGGCCACCCCTTTGCCTAAAGCGCGCTTCATGATGGAATTCGTCGTGAAGCCAGAGAACATTTCGGGGAAAAGGGTAAGGATGGTAATGTTCATAGCAAACCGGGGATCACGTGGATGACGACTTTCTTGTTTTCCGTGTCAACTTCCTTGATGAACTCATCCACGAATGGGACGAAGAAATCCTTTTGCTCTTCTCTTTTCACGCGGATTGTCCAAGTGGGGGAATAGGAGAAAACGTCTTTGATCTCGCCTAGAACTTGATTGGTTTCATCGTCATAAACGACACACCCAATAAGGTCGGCGATGCGGTAGTGGTCCTCTGGGATAGGCGCGTCATCTTTATTGATGTCTAGCTCCCATTTCACGAAGTTTTCTGCCTCGTCGATGGAGGGGATTTCCTCAAAACCAAGGATAAGGATATCGCCTTTCATACGGACGAAATTGAGGGTTACATCCTTTCTTTCGTTCGTTTTTGCATTATGTAGAGTTAGTTTCTTTCTAAGTTGGAAACGTTCCTTTGGGAAGGAAGTTAGGCAAAAACAACGAAATTGGCCTTTAAGACCATGAGTGCTTAGTAGTTTGGCAATTGTTACGTATTCCATTTTAGAAAGAAACGGCGGGAATTACTTCCCGTCGTCCTCTTGATTGTCTTTCTTTTCTTCGCTGAAACTCTCAAATTTGAGATGGATTCTGGTGTTGGTATCATCCGCTTTTGAGGCGATGCCAATCACTTCGCGAAGAGCGTTGGCGACGGCACCATGCTTGCCAATAAGGCGAGCAGTGTCCGCGTCTTCCGCAACGATTAAGACAGTGACGTTGCGTTCGTTTCCGCCGGGGAGCTCACGAATCATGATGGATTCGGGGTTCTCGACGAGGGAGTCAATGATGGGGTGGAGCAGAGCTGCGTAATCCCTTTCCATCCTTATTTGCCCTCTTTCTTGACTTTGCTTTCGGCGAACTTGGTCATGATGCCTTTGCGGCTAAGCATGGCACGGACGGAATCGGAAGGGATCGCGCCGTTTTTGAGCCACTTCATGGCAAGCTCTTCGTTGATGTCGGCGCTGTCGACGCCATTCGCGGGATCATAGGTGCCGATCTGCTCGATGTAACGCCCATCACGAGCGAAACGAGAGTCAGCGGCGACAATACGATAGAAGGGGTCTTTGTGACGGCCGATGCGAGTCAACCTGATTTTAACAGACATGTTTGTTTTTCTCCTTTACGGGCAGTAGTGTAAAAGCCTCCTTTATAAGTGTCAAGCAAAAAAACTTAACATGCTTTTCCTTCTTGCTTCCCCTTTGGGGCGAGAGTATATTTCTTCTTGCGTCGCAAGACGTTACGCAGGCTCCGCTGTCCCCGTCACGGATTATGAACCTGAAGTGAAACCAAAAAAGCTGAGAAAAGGAGGTAGCCTCATGAACAATCAACTCGTGAAAGAAATTACCGCCCGTCAGCTGCGCCATGACATTCCCGACTTCAGCTCCGGCGACACCATTCGTGTGTATGTCCGTATCGTTGAAGGCAAAAAGGAACGTCTTCAGATCTTCGAAGGTGTTGTGATGCAACGCCGCGGTGGTGGAATCGCTGAGACCTTCACCGTCAGAAAGATCTCGTCTGGGATCGGTGTGGAACGCACCTGGGCCATCAACGCCCCCTCGATCGCCAAGATCGAAGTTGTCCGTAAGGGCAAGGTTCGCCGCAACAAGATCACCTATATGCGCAAGCTCTCTGGCAAAGCCGCTCGTATTAAAGAAGAGCAGTAATTCGCTAGACAATAATTATCAAGTGACGAGGCCCCTGGTTAGGGGCCTTTTTTGACCGTTCATAAATCAATGTAGTTCACATGCGCCTTGCCTTCGACGTCCGAACTAAAAGAATTAAGATAATCTTCCAAGAAATTCTGGATGTCGCTTTTTGCGTCTTTTCCTCTGTAAATGGAAATCATCTCGCAGAAATCGTCCTTCGTAAATGAAAGCTGATTGCTGTCTTCAAATGTGAAAATGATGCATTGCGTGTCAAGGAATGCGTATTCCTCACCTGTTTCTTTGTCTTTTATGATTTGTTCCGAGTTCACTAAAGTTATTTCTGAGATCTTTTTGTTTATCTTATTAGTGGCGAATTTAACGCCCTTCAAATTGGACTTTTTGGGTCCGCTATGCGCATTGAACTTCATGGAAGAAAGGTCTTTCGTTTCTCCAAAGTAATCCAGCGGCTCGAGATAGTCGGTGAGCGCATAATTCACTCCGTCGATTGTCAAATAAACGAGGCCGTAAGGTATGGGCGTTACGTCGAATGGCTCAAAAGGTTTTTGATTAGAAACGATTTCTTCCTGCCTGATTTTCGGGGACGCATCAACCGTTTGCTTTGGACCTATTGCCATGTGATCGCTAGGTTTTGCAGAAGGCCTAGCCTCAAGGAGCCCTTTCTTTCTCACATTGAGGCAATCCGCGCCGAAAACAGCGGGAATCCCACGGTTATAAGCAGGTGCGAAGGCTTAATCGATAAATGTGAGGGAATCACCTGTTGAATTGCCTGGCAGGATTGTTTCCGAAGGGGCCAGTCTCTATAATTTCCCCTGTTCTATGCCTGACGAATATCTTGAGACAAAAGGAGAACTTACCGGGGACTTAACCCCGAAGCAAAAGCGGAAAAAACGCCGCTGGTGGGATATAGCCTTCGAGGTTTTGATATTCGGCATTATTGGCTGTGTCGTCGCCGTTTCGGTGAACGTTCTTTATCTAAAATGCGCTTATGGATATGCCTTCTTCGTTGACGGGACGTCGATGTACCCGGCCCTAAATGGAGATGCGCTTAAGTTAGAAAAAGACGGTAGCTATTCCAAGGTCAACTGGTCTTCCGGCCAGCAAAAGGAAGGCGATTATGTTGACTATGGCTGGGCGAAAATGGGCGAAAAAGGAATTGCCGAACTTGAGCGTTTTGACATTGTGATCACTTACTATTCCAAAGACATGGAACAACAAAAAGACGGGACTTTTGCGCCGAAAAGTGGAGCTTCCCTTAAGGTCAAGCGCCTTATCGCATTCCCTGGCGAGACAGTTCAGCTCACACCAGACTTAGATAAAGACCAACCCTATATAGGGGAGGGGGAAGACAGAAGAGCTAATTTAACGACCCCATGGGGCACTTTGACCATCACTAGCGCTGCAGGCGAAGTTTCCACGTATCCTTCCTTCTATACGTTTGATGATTATCCGGACGTCAACGGCAAAAAATATCGCGACATAATCACCGCGGACAAGCAAACGTATGGGCCCGTCACGATGGCGGAGAACCAATACTTCGTCTTGGGGGACAATCGTGCCTCAACTTTCTCCGAAGATTGTCGCTCTGATAAAAACAAAGTTTATCGTTATTGCCTGCAAGGGAAAGCTTATTTAATCACGTCTCTTCGAAAACTGAAAAAGACGGACGATGGATTCTCGCCGGAATTTGCAATCGACAAAATTCGTCCCTTCTGGAATTACACTCATTTAGATAATTCACCTATCGCAAAAACGAGAAAGGAGTCTTCTTCCAATGCCTAAAGAAAAGGAAGTCCACTTTTTTCCTGGTCATATGGCGCGTGCCCTTCGCGAAATGGAAGGCTATTTGAAGGTCATCGATCTTGTGGTGGAGTTGCTAGACAGCAGAGCCCCTTTGTCCAGCGAAAATCCCTTGCTGCAAGGAAAATTAAAAAACAAGGCCACCATACACCTGCTTTCGAAGGAAGACTATTCGGATGGTGCTGTTACCAAAGAATGGCTTGAATACTATAGGGGCAAAGGCGAAATAGCCATTGCCGGCAATTTGAAGAAGGCTAATTTCCTTTCTCTACTTAAGACGGCGAGCGCTGGCCTCCTTGCGAAAAAAAGAGAAAAAGAGAAACGCGTGGGCATGAAGCCTCAGCCTGTTCGCGTGATGATCGTGGGCATTCCTAACGTAGGGAAATCCACTTTGATCAACAACCTCCGGGGCAAGAAAGTCGCGGCGGTTGGAAATAAGGCTGGCATCACTAGGGCGGAGCAATGGATCAAGCTTTCGGAAGACTTTTTGCTTTTGGACACCCCTGGCGTTTTGCCCATGAACTATCCCGATAAAACTCAGGCGATTCGTCTCGCTTTGCTTGGATCAATGAGAGAGGATGTTCTCCCCACCGTAGAGCTTGCCGAGCATCTAATAACGTTTTTGCAGGGGAATTACCCCGATGCTTTATTCGGAAGATTTGGCATTGAAAACCTTGCAAATCTCGAATCGAATGAGGTTTTGCGGGCAATTTCTTTGAAACGCGGACTTTTTGAAAAAGGAGAGCCTTCCGTTGAGAAGGCCGCTTACCTTTTAATTAAGGAATTCAAAGATGGCCTGCTTGGGCGCATCTCCTTGGAAAGGCCTGAAGCGAAATGCTGACGAAAGAGAGGGAATACTATAGCGATGATGTGAATTTCATCGTTGGTGTGGACGAGGCCGGACGCGGTCCTTTGGCGGGCCCGGTCTGCGCGGCCGCCGTGCTTTTCCCTAAAGACTTTGAATGCGAGCTCATCAACGACTCCAAACAACTCACGGAGAAAAAGAGGGAATCCTTGTATCGCTTCGTCGAAGAGAACGCCCTTGGCTTTGGCATCGCCATGGTTTCGGCGGAGGAAATTGACAAGCTAAACATTTACGAAGCCACGAAAGTCGCGATGAAACACGCGATTTCCGAGATTAAACATCCCTATGATCTTATATTGACGGACGCGATGCCTTTAAAGAATTTGCCCGCTCCCGTTATTCCTATTATTAAAGGGGACGCGAAGTGCCTCAATATCGCCGCGGCTTCGATTTTGGCAAAAGTCACCCGTGATCGTTACATGGTTCAGCTTGAGCAAACTTACCCTATGTTTTCCTTCTCTAAACATAAAGGCTATGGAACAAAAGCCCATATGGACGAGCTTTCTGAGCATGGCCCGATTGAGGGAGTACATCGAAAAAGCTTTGCTCCAGTCGCGAACTGGAAACAAAAACAATTAAAACTTTTCTGATTTTTGGGGAATTTCGTCTCTTTCCTCTTTATTTAAGTGGTGGAGGAAAGATATGAAAGCAAGTGAACTATTACTCTATCTAAGCTGCAAGTACGATGGCGACTGGCACAAACTTTATCAAGCCATCAAGATCCGTGAAAACGTGATCCCTCAACTGGTGGAGGATTTTGCAAAAAAATTTTCTACCCCATACGTCACCATCGTCGATGAGGATTACCCATCAATTCTAAAAGAATGCCACCAGCCACCTTTTGTTTTGTTTTATCAAGGCAACATTAAACTCTTAAAAGATTGGCGAAATTGCATTACGGTTGTTGGCTCCAGGGACGCGAAGCCCTATGGCACGGATAAGTGCCGCGAGATTTCCGGCGCGATTGCTAAGGAGGGCTACACGATCGTTTCCGGCCTAGCTAGAGGAATTGACACGGCTGCCATCAAAGGGGCGCTTCCGTTTGGGAAAGCCGTTGGCGTTCTCGGCACTGGGTTAGACACCGCCTATCCTAACGAGAACCGGGAGCTGCAAGAACTCGTTGCTAAAAAAGGGCTTATCATTACTGAATTTCCAAATGGCGTCGGGGTGAGGAAAGAAAACTTCCCATGCCGAAATCGCATTTTGGCCTCCTTGAGTTGTTTGACTCTCCTTGGCGGCTCCGCGAAGCATAGCGGCACTCTTATTACCGCTGGGATTGCCGTGGACATGGGAAGGGAGGTCGCCTGTTTGCCCTATCGCGCGGATGAAGGCAGTTCGAATAACTTGCTGATTCAAACAGGAGCCGCCTTAGTTCAGAATGCAGAAGACGTTTTGAACCTCATTCGCCCGGCGAAGTGAAAAAATATTTTTCGCCCTTATAAATAATTACTTTATTTATATAAGGAAAACGTCTCTCTTTTGCCTTTGACAAGGTCCTAAAAACGCTTATATTCTTTGCCGTCCATGAAACTAGTTATTGTTGAGTCCCCCAAAAAATGTGAAACAATCGGTCGCTATTTAGGCTCTGATTTTAAGGTTATGGCCAGCGAAGGCCATATCCGTGATTTGTCGACGCATGGCAAGGGAGGCCTTGGCATAAACATCGAAAAAGGATTCGTCCCAGATTGGGAGATTCCGGCGAAAAAGAAGGCTTTGGTCAGCAAGCTTTCCGCCGCGGCGAAGAACGCGGACGAGGTTTATCTTGCTACCGACCCTGACCGTGAAGGAGAGGCGATCTCTTGGCATTTGGCCAACGTTCTTCATCTACCGGTTGAAACCACGAAACGTCTCCAATTCCACGAAATCACCAAGCCCGCCATTTTGGCAGCGCTCGCGGAGCCGAAAACAATAGACCTCAATCTTGTTGGCGCCCAGGAGACTCGCCGCCTCGAAGACCGTATCATCGGCTTTCAGGTCAGCTCCCTTTTGCAAAGAAGAATCGGCGTCCAAAGCGCTGGCCGTGTCCAAAGCGCCACGCTTAGGATGGTCGTCGACCGCCAAAATGAAATCGACGCCTTTGTTCCTTCCGAATATTGGGTCATCGACCTTAATGTTAAAATCAACGGCAAACTCTACAAAGCCACTTTGACCAAAGTGGATGGAAAAACCGCAAAAATCTCTTCGAAAGAAGAGGCGGATGCCATTTTGGCTCGCATCCCTTCCGATCTCCTTGTTTCCAGCGTGAAGAAGGAAGAAAAGAGAATCTTCCCGAAAGCCGCTTTCACGACTTCCTCCATGCAACAAGAAGCGTTCTCGAAATTCCATTTCTCCAACGCCAAGACCCAATCGATCGCCCAAAAGTTATATGAAGGTGAAGAAATCAACGGGGAGCACGTCGGTTTAATCACCTACATGCGTACTGACTCCACCCGCATTTCGCCTGAGTTCTACAATCGCCACGCCGTTCCTTTCATCAAGGAAACCTGGGGCGAAGAATATCTTGGCTCGCTTCGCCAAGCGAAGACGGGCAAAAATGTCCAAGACGCCCACGAGGCTATTCGCCCGACCGGCACCCACAGAACCCCTGAGGTAGTCGCTAAATATTTGCCTTCTGACGAAGCGAAGCTTTATCGTTTGATCTATTGCCGCGCTATGGCGTCTTTGATGGCCCCCAAGAAAATCGAAAGCACCTCCGTCGCCCTTTCTGGCAATGGCCTTGAATTCTCTTTGAAGGGCGTGCGCACCTTATTCCAAGGCTTTGAAGCTGTTTATAAAGAATTTGACGAGGACGATACCGCGCTGCTCCCCGAAATAAAGGAAAACGATTCGTATCCCACTTCCGATATCAATCCTCAGCAGAAATTCACGAAGCCCGAGCCGCCTTATAACGAAGCCTCCATCGTCAAAGCAATGGAAGAAAAAGGCATTGGTCGCCCTTCTACTTATGCGACCACTATCGAAACTATCATCAAGAGAAAATATGTCACGGCGACTCGCGGAGTTTTGACTCCTACCGAAGCCGGCAAAAAAGCAGTGGTTGCCCTTCAGCAATATTTCCCCGACATCGTTTCTACCGATTACACCGCTGAGATGGAACGTAAGCTCGACAAAGTGGAGGAGGGAAGCGAAACCTTCCTTCAGGCCATGACTGAGTTCTATGAGCCTTTCCAGAAAAAATATCTTGAAGCCAAAGAGAAAATGCAAAAGGAACCCGACGAAGAAACGGGTGAGCTTTGCCCAGAATGCGGCCATCCTTTAGTGATTAAGCGTTCGCGCACCGGTCAGACTTTCGTTGGCTGCTCGAACTATCCTTCTTGCCGTTATATCAAGAAAAACCCAAAAGAGCCCGATGAACTGGTTGGAGAGAATTGCCCTGATTGCGGCAAACCCTTGGTTTATAAGAAAAACAAAAAAGGTGAGAAGTTTATTGGCTGCTCTGGCTTCCCTTCTTGCCATTACACTCGCTCAATCGACGGCAAAGAATCCGCGCCGAAGAAAGTTTATACAGAAGCCGATTACGTTAAACCTTGCCCCCGTTGCAAGACGGGGCACCTGATTATTCGTCAAGGCAAGAGGAAGCAATTCCTCGCTTGCACGAATTTCCCTAAATGCCGTTACGTGGAATGGCTCGATAAAAAAGAAAAGTGAGAATGGAAAAGAAAGTAACCATCATAGGAGGGGGCCTTGCAGGTAGCGAGGCCGCCTTTTATTTGCTGAAAAAGGGCTATGAGGTAACTTTGTATGAACGCCGGCCCGAAGTTTCCGACGGCGCTCACGAAACTGACCTTTTCGGGGAACTCGTTTGTTCTAACTCCTTGAAGTCCGCGAAACTTGATAACGCTTGCGGCTTGCTCAAAGAAGAGATGAGGAGAATGGGGTCCATCATGATGGAGGCTGCTTCGACTTGCTCGGTGCCGGCAGGGGCCGCCTTAAGCGTCGATCGCACCCTTTTTGCGGAGAAAATCACTGCAATTCTCAACTCTTTTTCTTCTTTCCATGTGATTCGCGAGGAAATCCAATCCATCCCCGAAGGGGACGTCATCCTCGCTACCGGTCCTTTGACTAGTTCGTCATTGCTTGAAGAGCTTTCTTCTTTGGTCGGGCAAAAGAATCTCTCTTTCTTCGACGCGAGCGCTCCGATTATCAAAAAGGACAGCATCGATTTTACGAAGGCCTATTACAAATCACGCTACGAGCAGGACGATTCTTCTTACATTAACTGCGCGTTCAGCAAGGATGAGTATCTCAAATTCGTTTACGAGCTCACCCACGCCGAAAAGGCTTTGCTACATGAGTTTGACACCAAATACTTTGAAGCCTGCCTTCCTGTGGAAGTGATTGCTTCCCGCGGAGAACAGACTCTTCGTCATGGTCCTTTGAAACCATTTGGGCTGTGGGATGAGAACCATCCGCATCCATATGCGGTTTGCCAGCTTCGCCAGGATACGAAACTAGGGGACTGCTATAACCTTGTTGGCTTCCAGACAAACCTCACCTATCCCGAACAGCGTCGCGTTTTTCGAATGATCCCTGGCTTAGAAAACGCGGAATTCGTCCGTTATGGCTTGATGCATCGCAATTCTTACATCAACGCCCCTTTGGCTTTGAACCCCGATTTGTCTTTGAAGAACAAGCCTTCTTGTTATGTTGCCGGCCAGCTTTCCGGCGTGGAGGGGTACGTAGAAAGCGCGGTTACCGGCATCATCGCCGCGATCAATCTCGACCGTAAACTGAACGGAAAAGAGCATCTAAGCGTTCCGGATACCTCTGTGACTGGGGCTCTGCTTTCTTATCTTAGCCAAGCAAGCGGCAAATACTTCTCCCCGATGAACGCGAACTGGGCTTTGTTGCCAAACAGCGACAAACATCATCGCGACGAATCCATTCAAAACGCTCTTTTTGCGATAGACTTCTATTGGAAGAAAGCCAATGAATAAGCCTGAAAAAGAATTTCTCGATTATCTTCGTTACCAAAAGAACTATACCGATCGGACCTTGGATAGCTACCAAAGGGACATCGACAAATTTCAGAATTTCCTGGACAAGGAGATGATTCTTTTTGATCAGGTCAAGGAGAAGGACATCGACAATTTTCTTTATGATGAAATTTATGGCCAGGGGGTCTCTCATCGTTCCTGCAAACGCAGGATGTCTTGCTTAAGAGGCTATTACACTTTTTTAAAAAAACACGGCTACGTCGAATCAAATCCTTTTCTAGGGGCTTCTTCTCCGAAAGCGGAAATCAAATTCCCAAAAACCCTTTATCTAGAGCAGGTTGAGTCTTTATTTGCTACAAACGCCAAGCGAACGGATGATCTGATGGAAAGGGACCAGGCCATCCTCGAGCTTCTTTATTCCTCCGGTCTTCGTGCCTCGGAACTAGTGAATTTGACTTATCGGCAAATCGATTTCCGCGTGCGCTCAATCCGCGTGAAGGGGAAGGGGAACAAAACTAGAATCGTCCCTTTCTCGAAGTCCGCAGAAGCTGCGATGAAGAAATATCATGGCTCTTCCCGCCCTGCGCTGCTTGCCAAATCCAAGGCCGAAATTAAAAGCGACAAGTTTTTTCTTAATGATCGCGGGGAGGGTTTGACAGTCCGCGGACTAGAGTACATCTTGAGGGCAATCGAAGAGAAAACAGGCATTTATTTGGGCCTCCATCCTCATGAGCTAAGACACACTTTTGCGACCCATTTGCTTGAAAATGGGGCGGATTTGCGGCTTATTCAAGAACTTTTGGGCCACGAGACCATCGATACGACCCAGGTCTACACCCACGTCAGCAAAGAGAAAATGAAGGAACAGTATGATCAGTTCTTCCCCCAAAGGGAAGGCAAGCTCCCGGGCGAAGACAAGTGAACTTCTGAAAATTGTGCTTCTCACGACTAAAGCGAAAGAGTACAATCCTTTTCGGCTCTCTCCCGTAGGGAGATGGGCTAATACGCACCTCGTGGATTCAGCGCCGTGTTCCTACCGGGCCGAAGCAGGCTTAAAAATCGGTTAGGTGGTCAGCTGTTCGAAACGAGGGAGGCACAAACAAATGGAGGTCACCAAGAATGAGTGACGAAACGAAAGTCGAGGCTGTCGTTAACGCAGCCCCAGCGGCGGAAGCCGCACCGGTCGAACCGACCATGGCGGAGATCATCCGTGATCCCAACGCCCCCATCATCACGATGAAGAAAGCCCTTGAAGCGGGCTGCCACTTCGGGCATCAGACCCGTCGTTGGAACCCCAAGATGAGCAAGTTCATCTATGGCGCTCGCAATGGCATTTATCTAATCGACCTTGCCAAAACCGTCTCCAAGACCGAAGTCGCTTACAACGCGCTTAAGTCCATCGTCGATGCTGGCGGAAAGATCCTCTTCGTCGGCACCAAGACCCAGGCTCAGCAAATCGTCATCGACGAGGCTGTCCGCTCTGGCTCCTTCTACATCACCAACCGTTGGCTCGGCGGAACCCTCACCAACTTCCGCACCATCCAGGGCCGCATCAAGAGACTCCGCGATTTGGAAGAAGCTTCCGAAAACGGTTCCTGGGACAAGCTCCCCAAGAAAGAAGTCGCCCTTCTCCGCAAAGAACTTGCCAAACTTCAGAAGAACCTCGAGGGCATCAAAGAAATGCGCCGCGTTCCTAACGCGATCGTCCTTGCTGACCCGACCGTTGAACATAACGCCGTTCTCGAAGCCCACAAGCTTAACATCCCTGTCTTCGCAATCTGCGATACCTCCGATGATCCCGACACCGTGGACTTCCCCATCCCGTCCAATAACGATGCCACCTCTTCCATCAAACTTTTGATCGGTGCCCTTGCCGATGCCGTCGTCGAAGCCCGTGGCGGACTTACCACCGTCGCTCACGTTAAAGACGAAGGCGCAGAGGCCACCATGGCCGATGCCATCAAAGTCGCTGACGTCGCCGCTGAACAACGCCGTGCTGCTCTCCGTGCTGCCCGCAAAGCCCGCGAAGAGCGTTATGCCAAGATGCAGGCCGAGCGCAATGCCCGCTTCGCTGCCCGCAAAGCCGAAGCCGCCAAAGCCGCTACCGCCGCTAAAGACGGTGCTGCCGCTGCTCCTGCCACTACGGAGGAAAAGAAGTAATGGCCGTCACGATTCAATCTATCAAAGCGCTTCAGGATCGTACTGGCGCCGGCATCATGGACTGCAAAAAAGCCCTTGTCGAAGCCGACGGTGACGAAGAGAAAGCCATCGACATCCTTCGCGAGAAGGGTATCGCCAAAGCTGCCGCGAAAGCTGGCAGAACTGCCGCTGAAGGTGTTGCCTCCATCGGCTTGAGCGATGACAAGAAGACCGCGGTCGTCGTTGAAATCAACTGCGAGACCGACTTCGTCTCCGGCTCCCCGAAATTCCACGAGATCGTTGACAAGATCGTTGCTCGCCTTCTCGAGAAGCAGCCTGCTGATCTCGAAGGTGCTCAGAAAGCGACTGAAGACATCTTCACCGATGCCGTCGTTGCTATGAGAGAAAACTTCGTCTTCCGTCGCTACCTCATCCTCCATGCTAATGGCGATGAGGCCTTCGGAAAATACATCCACGCCGGCGGAAAGATCGCTGCTCTTGTTGAAGTCAGCAAAGACATGGGCGACGAGATCAACAAAGGTCTCGCCATGACCGTTGCCTCTTCTTCCCCTGAGTATCTCTCCCTCGCCGATGTTCCCGCTGAAGCGAAAGAAAGAGAACTCGCGATTGCCCAAAAGGAAGTCGCCGAAGATCCGAAGCTTGCTTCCAAACCTGACCAGGTCAAAGCGACCATTGCCCAGCGCAAAGTCGATTCCCGCCTTGGCGATGCCTGCCTCGGCAGCAAAGCCTACGCTCTCGATATGTCTGGCAAGCTCAGCGTCGATCAGCTCGCGAAAGAAAAAGGCTTCAAGATCATTACCTTCGTCCGTTACGAAGTTGGTCAGCTCTCCAAGTAATCTTGTAGACCTTCGCCCCTTGGCTTGAACCAAGGGGCTTTTTCTATCCCTTTCTCTTTATTCGCGCGCCTGTTCCGCTATAATAACCCCCGGTATGAAATCCATTTACAAAAGAATCATTATCAAGCTCTCCGGCGAAGCTTTGGCCGATGCGGCTGACGGTTCAATTTTCGACAAAAGCAAATTGGAGAACATCGCAAACGTCGTGAAGCAAATTCATGATGCTGGCGTGCAAATCGGCATTGTTGTCGGAGCTGGCAACATCTGGCGCGGGCGCATGGCCGATAAGATTGGCATTGAGCAAGCTCAGGCCGATTATATGGGGATGCTCGGTACCATCATGAATGGCATGGCGATCCAAAACGCCCTTGAACAAAAAGGGCTTGATACGCGCGTGATGTCTGCGATCAACGTTCCTCAATGCTGCGAACCCTACCTCCGTAGAAAAGCGATCGCCCATATGGAAAACGGCAAGATCGCGATTTTCGCCGGCGGAACAGGCAACCCTTACTTCACGACTGATTCCTGTGCAACCTTACGCGCCCTCGAAGTGAAGGCTGATGCGATTCTCATGGCTAAAAATGGCGTTGATGGCGTTTATGATTCCGATCCTAGAAAGAACAAAGACGCCAAATTGCTTCCTGAGCTTACCTACCATGAAGTAGTGGAAAAGCAACTTTGCGTCATGGATTTGACTGCAGTTGCTATGCTTGATGGCAAAGACGTTGTCGTACGTGTCTTCAATATGGATAAGCCCTCTTCCTTCTTAGAGGTGCTTGAAGGCAAAAAAATCGGTACAATCATTCACAAGGAATGAAAAATTAAAGGAGAATAAACATTCATGGACCCCTATGTTAAAGAAGTAACCGACAAAGTCGCGAAGAGCCTAGAAAGCTTCCGCACCGGACTTACGAAGCTCCGCTCTGGCAGAGCGAACCCCGCTATGCTTAACGGCGTCACCTGCGATTATTATGGCGACAAGATGGAGATATCTTCCCTTTGCTCCATCTCGATGCCTGAGCCCCGTCAGCTTCTCGTTAAACCTTATTCTAGAGAGGACATTAAAGCTATTGCTGCTGGAATAGCCGCGGCGAATCTTGGCATTAACCCTCTTGTGGAGGCCGACGCGATCCGTATTATCGTTCCCCCGATGACCGAGGAAATCAGAAAAGACACCGCGAAGAAGTGCAAGGCGCTTGGCGATGAAGCTAAAGTCTCTATCCGCAATATCCGTCGCGACACGCTTTCCCTCTTGAAGGACGATGACACCTATTCCGATGACCTTCGCGACCGCCTTGAAGAAGAAATTCAAAAAGAAGTCGACAAAGGCAACAAGGAAATCGATTCCATCGTCGCTGAAAAGACCAAGGAAATCATGACCATCTGATTGAAATCCAATCGAAGCAGGATAATCTCCTGCTTTTTATTTTGTAGAGGTTTTGCGGGGATTTTGAAGTTTGGTACTGCCTTGAAACTTGGCCTCTCCCCTTGCTAAAACGATTTGTCGATATCTCCGCTCGGTTTCCTTTAAAAAATAGCCCTTTGGGCTATATAATTTTTAGCAATGAAATCCAAGGCCACCTCTAACTTTAAACTCACGAAAAAATGCGACCATGTTGCTTTCATCATGGATGGCAACGGAAGATGGGCAAAACTGCGTGGTTTGCCACGCCATTTTGGCCATCATGAGGCTTGCAATCGCATCATCGAAATCTTCGAAACCTGCCGTGAGTTTAACATCAAATACATGTCCGTTTACGCTTTTTCGACGGAAAACTGGAACCGCCCTCAAGATGAGATCGATCATTTGATGGATTATCTAGAGGAATTCTTCCATAAGGAAATCGACTATCTAGATTCCATTGGGACCCAAATCCGTGTCTCTGGTGATCTTTCTAGGATTCGGGAGAAGACGAGAGCCGTTTGCCAAAACGCGATCGATCGCACGAAGAACAATTCAACCTGGGTGATCAATGTTTGCCTTAATTATGGGGGAAGAGACGACATCGTCCGCGCGGCGAAGAAAATCGCCGAGGATTATAAGAGCGGCGTTATCACTGATTTGTCTATGGTCGATGAAAAGAGGTTTGCCGATTACCTTTACACCGCCGGCATGCCCGACATCGATTTGATGATTCGCACCTCAGGCGAGCAGCGACTTTCCAATTACCTGCTTTATCAGAATGCCTATGCTGAATTCGTGTTCACCCCAACAAAATGGCCCGATTTCAATCGTGCCGAATTCGTCAAATGTCTGCAAGAATTTCAAGAGAGAAATAGACGCTACGGAGGCTTGAAAAATGAGTGACGAACAGCAAGATTTAGAAACGATTAACCCCGTTAAAGAAGAAGAACTTCCCGAGACCGTCAAAGTTGGCTCTCTTGAGGTCAACAAGATTTCCGAGAAGGGAAAGAAGTCCATCCGTGCCCGCGTCCTTGTGGCGCTAATCTTGATTGCCATTGTTTTGCCTTGTCTCATTTTTGGCGGCTGGTTTTGGTTCGCCTTAGTTACTGTGGCTGGCGTGATGGCGGGTTATGAAATCGTCAAGGCCCCCCAAAAGAAGGCGAGATGGTATATCTATCTCATTGTTTACGTATTTCTTTTCTTAATTGCCAACTGGGCTTTCTTCAAAAATTATGGGGATGGCCTTGTTTCTCAATATGAAAAATACGGTTACATCAAAGATTTTTCTTTCTCGCTAGAAGGGGATTACTTCTCTAATGGATTCGGGGCAAATGGCAGTTGCATCAGCATTTCTCCTATTGTTCTTGGCGCGATGATTTTGATTTTCTTCTGGCTTTCCATTGCTCAAGAAACGTTCTCTTTTGTCGACATTTGCTATTACTTTACGATGGTGGTGCTCGTTGGACTCGGCTTGCAGGCTGCGATGTATCTTCGTTATGTGCCTTTCGTTGCTAACCCAGGTTCTTTGATCTGGGGGACGACCGATCCGGGTTTCCGTTATTTCCAAAGCATTGAGCTTGTTGTCTTTGCCTGCTTGGGCGCTTTGCTTAATGACACATTCGCCTACTTTGGCGGAATGCTTTTTGGTCGTCATCATATGAACCCCAGGGTTTCTCCGAAGAAAACCTGGGAGGGCTTCTTCATTGGCTGGGGCATGACTTCTGCGATTCTTTGCGTTTACGGGCTCGTGCTCTCCTATTTCAAACTCGACATGCTGCCGGGCGTATTCGACCTAAAACATTGGTACATGATCATAATCGCTTCCCTTCTTGCCCCGGGGCTTGGAGATTTGGGCGATCTTTCTTTCTCCCTGATCAAGAGGCATTTCGGTTTCAAGGACTACAGCCACGTTCTTGGGCCTCACGGAGGCGTTCTTGACCGCGTGGACAGCTGCATCTTCACGATTCTTGGTATTTCTGTCATTGCGATGATTGGCATCTATTGGATGGAACCAGAAGCAAGGCTCATTACTCCGGCAACGACGGGCTTTATCTTATGAAAAACGTATTACTCTTAGGGGCTAGTGGCTCCATTGGAACCCAAAGCCTCGATGTTTTGGAAAAACATCATTCGGAATTTTGCTTAAAAGGCATTTCGATCGGTCATCAAATTGATAAAATCCCCGCAATCCTTAAGCGTTTTCCTAGCATTAGGCACGTTTGCGTACAAGAGGAAAAAGACTTTGTCCGCCTAAAGGAAGAATATCCCTCCTTAAATTGGTTCTTCGGGGATGATGGTTTGGTTTCCATCATCCGGGAGTGCCCTTCCCAAATGGTGGTGAATTCTTTGGTGGGTTTCGCGGGGCTAGTTCCTTCTTTGACTGCTTTAAACGAAGACAAGATCCTTTGCCTTGCGAATAAGGAATCCCTTGTTGTGGGAGGGGAACTCATCCAAAAGACGCTGGATAGTGGCAAGGGCAAGCTCTATCCCATCGATTCGGAGCACGTTGCCATCGCTAAGCTTCTTTCTTGCATCGAGCCTGAGCAATTAGACAAGGTATTGATTACGGCTTCCGGAGGTTCTTTCCGCACCAAAGGCAGGCAAGAACTCTCTGACGTTACCCCGGAGATGGCTTTGGCCCATCCCACTTGGAGCATGGGCGCGAAGATTACCATCGATTCGGCGACCATGATGAACAAAGGATTCGAGGTTATTGAGGCGATTCGTCTTTTCCGTTTGCCTTTGAGTCAAATTGAGATTTTGATGCACGATGAATCTTGGGTCCACTCCCTTGTTTTGCTGAAAGATGGGACTTATTTGGCGGATGTCTCTAAGCCCGATATGCGCGGGCCAATCGAATACGCCTTGATGACCGGAAATGTGGACTTCACTCCTGTTAAAGTTAAGAAGCTAAGCGAATTGGCGCCGTATCATTTCCACAAATTTGATCCGAAACGCTTCTTAGCCCCCGGCATTGCCCTTGATGCTTACAAGACGGGCGGCACTTGCACGGCCACCTTGAACGCGGCGAATGAGGAGGCAGTCTACGCCTTCCTAAATGGGAAAATTGGCTTTCTGGACATCGACACATTTGTTCGGAGCGCAATAACTTCTATGCCCGTGATTCAAAATCCGTCATTAAGGCAAATACGAACCGCTGACGCTTATGCTAGACTATTCGTCCAAAAGAAAATCGAAAGGAGAGGGGCATGAGTCAAATATTCACTACCATTGGAAACATCGTCTTGATGCTCGTCATCCTTGGCGTGCTGATTTCTATTCATGAGGCGGGGCATTTGGCGGCCGCGAAAGCCTTCCACGTCTATTGTTTTGAGTACTCTATCGGCTTTGGCCCAGCCATCATTAAAAAGAAGCGGAAAAAAGGCGAGACTTACTTCAAGCTTTGCGTGCTTCCTTTCGGCGGATACGTCTCTATGTATGGTGAGCCCGGCGTTGTGCCAGATGGAGTGGAGGTTCCTGAGGAATCCCGCTCGCTCGAGCGCATTCCGAAGTGGAAAAAGTCCATCGTTTTGCTCGCGGGCGTCACAATGAACTTCATTTTGGGCCTTGTGCTTATTTATATCTCCGCTTGCTGCCCACATTATTATTCTGCCTATAAAGCCGATGCTCAGATTTCTTTGACGACCGAGACCAAGATCGATTGCTATTACCTCACCCCAACCTATAGCGAGGAGATCAAAAGCTTTCTGGAATCTTCAGAAGAAGGCAAAGAGACCTACGCAGCACAGGACTTTGTGCTTCTCCTGCCTCATCAAGAGACTTCTGGCAGCTCGCTTTATGGCTTTGGCTTAAGCTCCGGCGTCACCGTGACGGGGATGAGCGAAAAATACGTTGTCACTTTTGTTCCTCAGAACCTCGTTAGCGGTAAAGATCTCTCGGAATCGGTTTATTACTATTTGGAGGGGGATGACCTTGAAGGTTATTCCGACGTTGGGCTTACAAAAGACGCGAAACTCACCTCTGATTATTTGAATGTCGGCAATCTCACGGATGGAACAAAAATCACCATTCCTCAGCTGACTTTCGTCCCGATCAAGGCGGATAAGTTTACCGTTAAAACGAGTGAATCCACTTATAAAGATTGGCAAAGCGCTTATGAAAGCCGCAAAACCCTCACGAATTTCGAAATTGCGGTGGAAAATGGCAAGGCGAAGTCCACAGGAATTTACCTTCCGACCATTCAAAAGAACCTCTCGTTCCAAGAGACTTGGGGCGAATGGGCGAGACTTGTTCCATATTCTTGCGGTGCGGTGGTGCAGGGCATTGGCTCTCTCTTCACCGGCGGGTTCAAGAACATCTCTGGCATCGTGGGCATGACCGCGGCTTTGCCTTCCGTAGAGGCCATGGGCGGAGTCGGATACGTTTTCCTCTACGCCGGGCTGATCTCGATCAATCTCGCTTTCTTCAACCTGCTCCCGTTCCCAGGACTTGACGGTTGGGCGCTTCTAGTGACTGTGATTGAAGGAATCAGCAAGAAAAAGGTTCCTGAAAAGGTAAAATCGATTGTCTCTTTCGTTGGCCTGGGCCTGCTTATCCTTTTGATGGTCGCCATCATGGTCAAAGATATCATTCAGCTTATCGTGTAATGGAGGTTTGCGTATGGACGATGTGATGAGCCGATTCCTCTCTTCTATCGGTTTAAAAGAAGAGATCGATTCTTTCGATTTAAAATTTACGAAGCTTCATCGGAGCCCGGAAAATCGTAAGCAGATGATCATGGAGATGATGAAATCCACCCCGTGGGATTATCGTCTGCTCGTTTCCTTTCAAAATGGCCTCATGAGTATCAACTATCCTTATGACTTGACGTTCCGCTATGAGCAAATCCCTACTGCCTCTGATGCTGAGTCTTTATTTAAAGACTGGCATCTTGATCACGTTTCTTCCGAATGCGAATTCGAAACGAAAGTCGATGATGCTTGTACACTTGTTTTCGTGTTCTCTAGCGAGGAGCAAAAGAAAAAACAGTTCAAAAATGTTCGTGAGTTCCAGAACTTGCTCGATTGGCTTGGCTACCACGTCACTCTTTCTTCTGAAGTTATTGCTCCCAACGTGGAAACTGAGGTTGTGACCGAAGCTGAGCTCCAGGCGCAAGCCCAAGAGGCGCTTAAAGAAACTTACGTGGAGATCCAAGAAGAGTCAGCGGTGCCTTCTTTTGTAGATGAGCCTGAAGAAGAATCTCTTGCTTTCCTGAGCAACGAGGAGGTCCAGGCCCATATTCAAAGGGAATTCGATAAAAACCAGCAAGCCGGTGAAGAGGTCCTTATGGAACAACTTCTTGCCAACCAAAAGGCGATGGAAGAAGAGAGAAATCGTAAGAGAGTTTTCTCAATTGGCGACTACAACATTATCGAAAAGCTTGAAGAAATTGAAAACGTTGGCTTGGTGAACGTCGATTTCACGGGCGAGATTTTCCAAGCCGATTCTCGCATTGCCAAAACCGGGAAAAGAATCGTTACCTTTGGAGTTGGCGACACCACAAATGCTATCTCTGTGAAAGCGATTGAAGGAAAACGCCTTAACCAAGAAAAACTAGCCGTGATTAAAAACGGAATCAATGTGCGCATCCGCGGAGCGCTAGATAGAGATAAGTTCCGTGGCCAGCTTGAAGTCATAGCGCATTTCATTGACCCTCTTCCTCCTAAGCCATTAAGAGACGACCCTGAAGAAGAAAAGCGCGTTGAGCTCCATTTGCACACGAAAATGTCGACCATGGACGGCGTCGCTGAGATGGGCGACTACTATGACCTTGCAAAACATATGGGTATGAAGGCGATTGCCGTGACAGACCATGGCGTTGTCCAAGGCTTCCCCGCCGCCCAAGCCGCCCACGATGGCGATTTGAAACGGATTAAAAAGAAGGGCCTTGATGAGAAACCCCTCAAAATCATCTATGGGGCCGAACTTTACACCTTCGATCTGAAACAGGACTATATCTTTAATCCTTGCGAGCGCTCTTTAAGGGAAGCCCGCTATTGCGTGTTCGATACCGAAACCACAGGCCTTTCCGCGCGCTATGAGCGAATCATCGAATTTGGCGGTGTCATCATCGAAAAGGGAAGGGTTTTGCGGCGTTTTGATACCTTTATTAAACCGGATATCGACCTTGAGCACGCAAAAGAGGCTATGGCCATCAACCACATTACGGAAGAAGACTTAGCAAATGCTCCTACGATGGAAGAGGTCCTTCCCCAGATCATGGAGTTCCTTGGGGACAATATTCTCGTCGCTCATAACGCGACCTTCGATATCGGCATGCTTAACGCCGCTTTAGAGAGGAACAAGCTGGCTCACCCTGACACTCCATTCCCCGATCACATCGCTAATCCAATCGTCGATACCTTGCCTTTGTCTCACTATTTGTTCCCATTCGCAGGGCGTCACAATGAGCAAACGATGCTTAAAAATCTCGGTCTCAATGTTTACGACGCGACGAAAGCTCACCGTGCTGACTACGACTCGGAATGCTTAAACGATGGCTGGCAGGAGATTATCCTTCGCCTTGAAAAAGACCATCCCGGCATCCGCCATTGCGATTTGGCGGATCTCAAAATCGAGAACGGGGACGAAAATGACCCGAACCTTGTGTCCGATGACCCCGCAATCAAAGAAGCCGCCGAAAAAAAGTACAACGAAGATTGCGAGCGTTTCACCAATTTCTGCAAGCATATCAAGAACTTCCACACTACCGTCTTGGTGAAAAATACCCAGGGTTTGCAGGATTTATATCGCATTGTGACCCAAGGCGAGACGATTTACCTTGAGCGTGCCGCTTTGCCTAAGACTCCTCGCGAACTCATTAATAAGTACCGTGAGAACTTCATGGTCGGCAGCGCTTGCTTCAACGGTGAGATCTTCGAAATTGCCACGACGCGTAACCGCGATATTTTGGTGGAAGCCATTCGCTGGTACGACTACATCGAAATCCAGCCTCTTGAAAACTATTCCTACCTTATTGATATGGGCAGACTTCATTCCAAAGAGCAGCTCATTCAAACTTTGAAAGACATTATTGAGGCGGCGAAGATCGCCGGGGTCCCCGTGGTGGCCACCGGCGATTGCCATTACGTAAACCCAGAGGACAAGATTTGTAGAGACGTTTACGTTTATTCCAAAGGCGTAGGCAATGGTTCACATCCTTTGAACCCGCCGGCAAGAGAGAAGAGGCCTCTTTTCCCCAACCCCGATCAGCATTTCCGTTCGACGCGGGAGATGCTCGATTCTTTCCGGGCTTGGCTACCAGAAGAGGAAGCGAGGGAGTATGTCATTAAGAACTCGAATTGGGTTGCAGACCAAATTAGAGATGACATTGTCCCGATGCTCTCTGGCACCTATACCCCGAACGAAAACCTTCCCCATTCGGATTTGATCCTCCGCAATCTCTGCGAATCCAATTTCCATGAGAGATATGACTATTTAGGGACGGACGACGATCCAAAAGTCAAAGAGGCGATCGATTTCGCTTGGAATCGTTTGCAAAGGGAGCTTACCGGTATTATCGGCAATGGTTATGCGGTTACCTATTACATTGCTCACCTTTTGATTAAAGATGTTGAGAACGCCCCGAAGCACTTTATCGTCGGCTCCCGTGGCTCTGTCGGATCTTCTTTTGCAGCGACAACCGCGGATATCACCGAGGTTAATCCTTTGCCCCCTCATTGGCATTGCCCTCATTGCCATTACCTTGAATTCAGCGACGACCCAGAGGTGAAGTCTGGCTTCGATTTGCCGGATAAAGCCTGCCCCAAATGCGGAACAAAACTTACCATTGATGGGCAAAATATTCCTTTCGAGACCTTCCTTGGGTTCAACGCAGATAAGGTCCCTGATATCGACTTAAACTTTGAGGAAGAAGCGCAGCACCTTGCCCATCAAATGACCAAAGTTCACTTGGGCGCGAAGCAGGTCTACCGCGCTGGCACGATTGAAACCGTCGCCGACAAAACGGCTTATGGTTATGTTCGTGGCTACTTTGAGAAAATCGGCAAAGACATCACGAAAATCAACGGCAATTTCATCGCTTTCCTTGCGGCGAAGTGCACGGGCGTTAAACGCACGACTGGTCAGCATCCTGGCGGCATTGTCGTTGTCCCAAAGGAAAGAAACATTTATGAATTCACAGCCGTTCAGCATCCTGCGGATGATTTAAAGTCGGAGTGGCTTACCACCCATTACGATTACCACTCGATGCACGACGAACTTTTGAAATTTGACATCTTGGGCCACGTTGACCCGATGGCGATGCGCTATTACCGTGATTTGACTGGAGTGAAAATTCGCGAGATTCCGATGAATGATAAACGCGTTTTGTCCTTGTTCACCTCTCCGAAGGAGTTGAACTTGCATCGAAACTATATGCAACAGAAGACGGGCGCGCTCGCTCTTCCTGAATTTGGCACCGGACTTGCCCAGCGAATGCTTGAAGAGGCTCAGCCAAAAACCTTCAACGACCTTCTTATCATGTCGGGATTGTCCCACGGTACCGACGTTTGGGCCGGGAACGCTGAAGACCTCATCCTTTCTGGAACCACCGACCTTCATGGCGTCATCGGGTGCCGTGACGATATCATGACCTACATGATTTCCTGCGGCATCGAAAAAGGTAAAGCCTTCAAAATCATGGAGGATGTCCGACACGGCAAAGGCCTTACGGAAGATTATGAGAACGACATGAGGGCGCATCACGTCCCTGAGTTCTATATCGAATCTGCGAAGAAGATCAAATACCTCTTCCCTCGTGGACACGCGACCGCTTATGTCATGATGGCTGTGCGAGTGGCTTACTTCAAGCTTTACCATCCTCTTGAGTTCTATAGTGTCTTCTTTTCCATCCGAAGCGATGCTTGGGATTTGAAGGTAATGCTCGCTGGCGAGGATGCTTTAATTGAGCAGATTAAAAACCTCACCGAACGTCAAAATGACCGCAATAACCCCTTATCTCCGAAAGAGAAGAACATTTTGAAGACGGATTATGTCGCCCTAGAAATGTATGAGCGTGGCTATAAAGTTTCGAATATCGATCTGTATAAGTCTCAAGCGAAGCTTTGGGTCGCCGATCACGAGAACAACGCACTTATCCCTGCTTTCAACGTCGTTGATGGGTTAGGCGAGAACGCCGCTCAAAGCGTGGTGGAGGCAAGAAAAGATGGTAAGAAGTTCCTCTCCAAAGAGGACTTGCTCGCTAGGACAAAGCTTAACGGTACCAACCTCAAGGATCTCGATGCTCTTGGAGTATTGAAGGGCATGGGCGAAACCAACCAAATGTCCTTGTTTGAATTCTTCTAATTGGGGGTTTATACTATCGCTCGCGCGGTTCGGCGCGAGTATTTCGGGACGTAGCACAGTTTGGTAGTGCGCCTGGTTCGGGACCAGGAGGTCACGGGTTCGAATCCCGTCGTTCCGACCATTCAAAATCAAAGACGGGCGAGTAAAATCGCCCGTTTTTTACATTGAGCGCTGGACGAAAATAAGAATTTGAACAAAAAGTGTAACAAACATATTGCACGAAGAAACAAAGCGGATTAATATGTATGCGTAAAGAAACAAAACGTAATTAAATGTTTCTGAGGAATTACAATATGAAATGTAAAAACATAATTAAAAACAAAGCCTCCCAGATTCGATGGACGGGCAAAGATGGGGAGAAGCCACCGTAGCGGATATCTTCTTCCAAATATCTATAACCACCTTTCAAGATTACTTATATATTGTTAAGAGGCTCGGCATTGCGCCGGGCCTCTTTATTCGGCTTTCTTTCCGAAGTTGTTGCGCATATAATTTGCCTTGCCCATAAGGGCCCGTAGCTCAGCTGGACAGAGCGTC
>CAVEPD010000016.1:23272-35581 GCA_963617535.1 bacterium | reverse complement strand
CATCGACACTATCACCATTTCCACTTTGCGCCTTGATGATTTTTTGAGCAATTTCGCTTAATCCGTCAAAACTCGTTTTAAGAGCGGGCCAGACCGAATCAGCGCTTAGTTTTTCAAAATTATTCGCTTCGTAATCCGTGCAAGAGGCCGATGTCCCGTCAAGAAAGGATTGTGCCCAGGAATTAGCGGCATTAATAGATTCCGTATCCTTTGCAACGGCGACAGTAATAGACTCAAGTCCAGCTTGGTCCTTGTTGTCAACCACCACTGAGAACGAATCAGAATTCGGATTGCCCGTTAAAGTTAGATCCGTAGAAGTCACGGTTAAAGAAGACAAAGCGGTTTTCGAGCTGCCATATGACCCGCTATACATAGAAAATTTAGGCGCTTTCTTGGCCGACCATTGGGTGAACTTAACACTGGCCTCGGTGATTTTGTAGCCAAGTTGAGACAAGCTGAAGTCAATAACGGTTGTCCCGGAGTCGCTGTTAAGCACCGGCATCGTTTTAATCGTCGACGTGTTTTTATTGCAAACCAGGTTGATCTTTGCCTTGACAGACGTGCCTAAATCAGCATTCGTAAGCGAATGGTTTTCATAAGTTGTGCTCCAATCCTCTGCGTAGGTGCCGAAATTGGCAACGAAATCATAGGTGACTTCTTGAGTATCGGAGACAACGAAGTCAGATAAAACGATGCTGGTCGTTACGGAGGCGTCATAAACGGCCGTTAATTGAACGGAGGTCAAACTAGTTGAGTTCGGTGTTGCGGGATCAAAGGTTAAAACAAGTTTCGAGTCACTTATATCAAGCGCGCTAGCATTACCGCTAGCACGAGTAATTCTCGCGATGATGCCGTCAGTCCCCCAAGAACCGCCAAGTTTAAAAACCTTGCCTTCGAAGGACGAACCGTCAAGAGAAAGGGAAACAACGGCATCCTCTTTAACGGTTATAGCTTGTTTAACTGTTGCTGAGCCAGTTTCAGGATCCGTATAAGTGATTGTTATCTCATCGTCAGAAACATTTAAATTATCAGAAAGGCTTGGACTGAAGGAAAATTTGCTTTTGGTGTCCTCGCTATAGGCGACATCCTCGGTGGAGCCGTCATCAAAAGAGGCGGTAAGGACCAAACCAGTTGGATCAAATTTAGTGGCCTCAAGATATTCGGTCTTGGACGGCGCTGTTTTAACCGATACACCGGTCAATGTTTTAGCGTCGTTTTCGTAATTAACAGTCAATGAACTGACAAAAGACTTAGCCGACATCTTAAACTCAATCTTCGTAACTGTGCCAGTCGCTGTAAAAGTAATAGTTTTCCCATCGGAGTTGGCGGTTCGTGCTAAAGAGCCGCCGCCAGTTACCGTTGGAGAAGCCCCACCGAAAGCTGTGCCATATTTCTTTTCCGTGCAAACGGCAATAACCGATGTAATGGTGCTGGCTTTGCCGCTAACGATTTCTACAGTAAATGTTGTACCGGAATATAGCCTTGTGGGGTTGGAATAAGCGTTGGATTCAGAATTTTTAAATTTAATGGCGCCATCTTTGCTTATCGATTCATTGGTTGAAGCAACATAGGGGGACGAGGAATCCCACAAAACGCTGCTAAGTGAGGCAGCCCTCGTCATAATCACGCCACTACCCGCGCTTAAGGAGACCCCCCCGATCACTCCGGCGGAGCCAAAGGCCAAAGCCAACGCGGCTAGACCCATGATGAATGTTCTCTTTTTCATGCAGTTATTCTCCTATTCGTGGTTCCTACCCCTTGAAACGCGAAAATAAGGACAATAAGCCCTTCTTAGCAAACGCGTCGTTTCAATAGAAGCGAAAGATTTTCCACGTGCCTTATTTTAGGGTTAGGAATGGCTTATAAGCAAGGGTAGAAAACCGAACCAAAACAGGCGTTCCCCCACTTCTTCCGATGGGGTGGGAATTCCTTGTTTTGTGAAAGCGGTTACCAGTTTATCGTTAATTCGTCCAGAACGTTAAAAGGCAGCCCGGAGGCTGCCTGGATACCTTTATATATAAGGATTAGGCCCTCACGCCGGTCGAATCCCAGATGTAAGAAGCAAACTTCGGCTCATCCACGAAGGGATTCCTGCCATAGCCGTTTTTGTAGAGATAGTTGTTGATCTGGATTTCCATCGCAGTCGGCGCGTATTTGGTATTCCATTCTAAAAGGGTCTTTAACGTCCCCATCGTGTGCTTGTCCTTGTTGTCGCTAGGATTGTTTGAAAGTTCCATTGGTTCGTTGCCATTCGAGGTACCTCCGGTTCCGCAGGTGCCGTAATAGGCGGTAGCGGCATAAAGGGTGACCCTGGCAGCCTCTCCCCTAGCATATTCATACCCACAGGAAGCGGGATCCCATTCGCTGCCGGAGGAATTCCCATAGAAAGAATTCCCTCTGGAGCTGTTCTCGGTCGTAATCGTCGGGCGGATGATGAAAGGATCCGCGGCAGGTCCGCTGCTTTTCCCGCATCCCCGGCTGTTAGGCCAGGTATGCTCTTTGTTGCAGCTTCCCGTCGTCGTGGTCATTGCCCCGTTGCCGCTCACGCCTTCACTGACGTTAGGCGCGGCATGATAGAACGGCACGAAGGTTTTCGAGCCGACAGGATAGGCAGCCGCGGCGGCGCCGATGTCCATGCATCCCTTGTAACTAGTCGTCGCAGTCTTGTAGCTCTTTATGAGCTTCTGTAGATCCGCCCGAAAAGCGTTCCCCGTTTTGGTTAAATCCAAAGTCGACCAGTATTCGTTCCCATCCGTGGGATCGATGGGGTCGTTCCCATGATCCGTAGAATCTGAGACGTCGAGGTCTTCTTCGTAATGGTAGGCGTAGAACGAAACCAAAGCCTTGTCTTTATAACTGGAGGTAGCCCCGCAGAAACTGCCTTTGTAATATTCGACGTAGACCTCGTCATCGCTATAAAGTTGGAAATTGCCACTCCCTAAATCATTAATGTTGAGATAGGTCTCCTCGCTTTTTAAGCCAAGGTTCGCATGTTCTGAGCCAGAGCTAGTGACCATGCCTGCCCAAAGGTAGTTTCCTCCCGCTTTCACGGATACTTTGTCATTAGAGAAAGTAAGGATCAGTTCCTTCGTCGAGGTGCCGAGTTTCAATAAGCCATCGTGGCCAGTGACCGCGGTCAAGGATTCCCCGATGTGGTACCAGGAATAATTCTCTTTGGCAACGCCGGTATAGCCATAATAGTTGGAGCCGTCTTTGGCGACCATCGCCACTTTCTTGCAGGCTTTGACCTCATCTAAGGAAGTAAGAAGCTTCAGGCAATTTGCTTTCTTGGAATCGTCCTCAGCCTTTTCAGAGGAATCTTTTATTTGACTGTCTTCACTTGAAACGGTATCACCACTCAAACTCGCCTCTTCAGAAAGATCCGTCAAAGAGACGTTGCCTTTCTGTTCCTGATTATCCTGGGCGCAGGCGCTAGCTAAGCTAAGCAAGGCAAGAGCGATGAAGGCAACGTTTCTTCTCATAAAGGACCCCCTGAGAAAATGTTCGGAGAAACTTTATCAAAAAGGGATAGCCTCCTCAACGCCTAGAAAGGGAAACCTCTTACACAGAAGTCTCTAAGAAAAAGGGGGCGATCTCTAAAAGAAAGGGGCAAGCACTTTAAATCACTAGCAAGCCGATATTGCATTTTTGTCACTTTTTAAGGTTTTCGGTGTTGCAAAAACTGCACTTTTCTCGTCTTGTTCGCCAGAATTTAAGCGCAGGAAAATCTTGCTTGCCCCCCTTCGAAGTCCAAACGAACAATGCCTAAAATCATTCTTGTGAAAACCTCTGATCTCAAAGAAAGCGACATCGCCTCTCTTTCTTTTGCTAGGTTAGAGAAAGGCAACCGCTATCCCCGGGCAAAAGGCAAGGATGTGGCTTTCACGCGTATTCGGGCCTATAAGGAAAGCTTCATCAAAGCCTTGGAGATGGGATTAGCAATGAGCCTATCTTCCTTCGGTGTTGTCCCCACTTCAAAAGGCATAATCCTTAAGCAAACGGCCGAAGCAAGGAATTGGGCAATCGAGGAGATCAAAATCGAAGGCTATATCGCCTCAATCTGCAAGCTAGATCAATAAGCCAAGAAGTCATTCATTTCAGTGAAACTATACCTTAATGGGTATGCTTAATTTATACGAAAGGACAGTTATACCCGTTCGGGTATGCCTTTAAAGCATTCAAAGGCCTCGAGCTAACACTTTGATTTCTAGCTTTCTAGCAAACAATGGTGACTATACTCACCTTTTTTCGCCAAATTATGATGATTATATTCGCCTTTTCCTTTGGATCCCCGAAGGTCAAATTGTCTCCGATTGCAAAATTGGGCAAACAAGCCAGAGATGGCCTGACTTAGCACGAAGTAGCATGCTGTAGCATAGCGTAGCAAGTTGTAGCGTGATGTAGCAAAAATCATCAAAAAGTAGCAAAAACCGCTTTTTTGATGATCCTCAATCCATGAGGAGAAAAACCATGAAAAGAATACCTTTAGGAAGCGATAGCTACGAAGCCGTCTGCCAAAATTGCTACTATGTCGACAAAACAAGCGTTATTGCCGCCTTAGCCGACCTTCCCGAAGGAACGAGCTGCCTTTTTACTCGCCCAAGAAGATTTGGAAAGTCCTTGATGCTTTCTATGCTTCAGGCTTTTTTCGAGGAAAGCGAAAAGGATAAAACAAGCCTATTCGAGGATAAAAAGATCTTCAAAGACAAACCTTTGATGGAGACTCATTTTCAGCGTTACCCCGTCTTGCATCTAAACCTCAAGAACGCCATCGCAAGCAATTACGAGGGCATGATCCAAAAAATAAAAGAAGCCATATCATTCGAATACGAAAGACACGCCTCGCTTCTAAAAAGCAGGAAGCTCTCCGCGAAGGACAAAGCATACTTCGAGTCGATTAGAAACGAAGTGGCAAGCGATTTGGACTATTCCTCTTCCCTTTTGAAACTAACTGGCTTCATGGAGAAAGCAAGCGGAAAAAAGGCGATTGTTTTGATCGACGAATATGACGCCCCAGCCCACTACGCCTATCAAAACGGCTTCTACGAACCGGCCATTCTCTTCTTGAAGCAGCTTTTCTCCTCGGTCCTAAAAAGTAACGACTCCCTTCATCTCGCCCTTTTAACCGGCGTGCTTCAAATCGCGAAGGAATCCCTTTTTTCAGGTCTGAACAATCTCATCACCAATTCCGTCCTTTCCGTAAATATGGACGAGGGATTCGGCTTCAGCGAAGAGGAAACTAGAGACCTTTTGGATTATTATGGCTGCCCTAAGGAGCTAGACAAAGTCAGAGAATGGTATGGGAATTACCATTTCGGGAACGCGGTTGTCTATAACCCCTTATCGGTTTTGAGCTTCCTCCAAAACGGCAAGTCGTATGCGACCTATTGGAACAATACAGCGGATAATTCCGTCCTTGGAAGCATCATCGAGGGGATGAGTGAAAGCGATTCTTTGCTCCCCTTAATCAGCGGTCAAGTCGTCACTTCCCCCATTGATATCGCCCTTAGCTATAAGGATCTAAGCTCAACAAGCGAGAACACCCTCTCCTTTCTACTTGCAAGCGGGTATCTGACCGTTCAGGAGAAACTAAGCGACTTCTTCTATTCCCTTGTTTTCCCGAACAGGGAAATCGAAAGCGTCTTCCAAAGGGAAATTGCCCTCCGCTATGTCCCCAAAAACGATTTCCCAGCCCTCCTCAGCATGAAATATTCATTTGAGAAAGGGGACACGGCGGCATTGAAACGCGATTTGGAAAAATATCTTCTTTCCTCTTTCTCTTGCTATGAGATCGGACAGGAAAAAAGTTACCAAGTCATGCTTTCAACGGCCCTGTCTTTAATCTTTGAGTCCTGCATCGTGAGGAATGAGGTAAACGCCGGAACGGGGAGAGCGGACATCCTCGTCTATTCTTTGAAAGAAGGAAAGCCGGCTTTCGTCATCGAGACCAAAGCTCTCCGTTCCAACGCAAGCCTATCCCGAATTAAAAACAGTGCCATCAAAGCCATCGAGCAGATCAAGGAAAAAGATTATCTAGGCGAGATCAAGCCCCACTCCCCAAGCCTTGTTACCCTTTATGGAATCGCCTTCTACAAGAAAAGGGTCCATATAGAGCAAGAGCAAATCACGTTCTGAGATTTTAAAGAACGAAAAACCACGCCATTAGCATTTGCCTAGGCGTGGCTTTTTTGTTTGAGATTAGGCTCAGTCGAGGTGAGGTCCGGCCTTGACGAGGGCTTTGCCCTTCTCATTGTCTTCGTATTTGACGAAGTTCTTGATGAAGCGCGAAGCGAGGTCTTTGGCCTTCTCTTCCCATTCGCCCTTATTCGCGTAGGTGTCGCGCGGATCGAGGATCGCGGGGTTGACGCCAGGGAGAGAGGTCGGGACTTCGAAGTCGAAGTAAGGGATCTTCTTCGTATCGGCCTTATTGATCGAGCCATCGAGGATCGCGTCGATGATGCCGCGGGTATCCTTGATGGAGATGCGCTTGCCGCTGCCATTCCAGCCGGTGTTGACGAGGTAGGCTTTGGCACCGCTCTTCTGCATCTTCTTGACGAGCTCTTCGGCATATTTGGTCGGATGCAGCTCAAGGAAGGCCTGCCCGAAGCAAGCGGAGAAGGTCGGGGTCGGGGTGGTGATGCCTCTCTCGGTGCCCGCGAGCTTCGCCGTGAAGCCGCTAAGGAAGTAGTACTGGGTCTGCTCAGGGGTCAAGATCGAGACCGGAGGAAGGACCCCGAAGGCGTCGGCGCTGAGGAAGATGACGTTCTTCGCGGCCGGGCCGTGGCTAATCGGCTTAACGATGTTCTTGATGTGATAGATCGGATAGGAGACGCGGGTGTTCTCGGTGACGGACTTGTCGGCGAAGTCGATCTTGCCATCTTCGGAAACGGTGACGTTTTCAAGGAGCGCGTCTTTCTTGATCGCGTTATAGATGTCGGGCTCGCTATCCTTATCGAGGTTAATGACCTTCGCGTAGCAGCCGCCTTCGAAGTTGAAGACGCCGTTATCGTCCCAGCCGTGCTCGTCGTCGCCGATGAGAAGACGCTTAGGATCCGTGGAGAGGGTGGTTTTGCCCGTTCCGCTAAGCCCGAAGAAGATCGCGGTGTTCTCCCCGTTCATATCGGTGTTCGCGGAGCAGTGCATGCTGGCCATGCCCTTCAAGGGAAGGAAGTAGTTCATCATGGAGAACATGCCCTTCTTCATCTCTCCGCCATACCACGTGTTGAGGATCACCTGCTCTTTGGAGGTGATGTTGAAGGCGACGCAGGTCTCGCTGTTGAGGCCAAGCTCCTTGTAGTTTGTGACCTTGGCTTTGGAGGCGTTATAGACCACGAAATCGGGTTTGAAGTTCTTCAGCTCATCCTCGCTAGGACGGATGAACATGTTCTTGATGAAGTGAGCCTGCCAGGCGACTTCGACGATGAAGCGGACCGCCATGCGGGTGTCTTTGTTCGCGCCGCAATAGGCATCGATGACGAAGAGGCGCTTATGGGAGAGCTCTTCGATGGCGAGCTTATGGACCGCGTCCCAAGTCTCCTTGCTCATCGGGTGGTTGTCGTTAGGATAGCTTTGAGAGTTCCACCAGACGGTGTCTTTGCTATTGTCGTCCACGACGAGGTACTTGTCTTTCGGGGAGCGTCCGGTGTAGATGCCGGTCATGACGTTGACCGCGCCTAGCTCGGTGAGCTTCCCTTTCTCGTATCCCTCAAGCTCGGGACGGTTCTCTTCTTCGAAAAGGAACTCGTAGGAAGGGTTGTAGATGACTTCTTTGACATCCACGATGCCATATTGGCTGAGATCGATCGGATTCATTGTTTTTCCTTTCATTTTTTATCCTTTGGGTGAAGGGTTGCCTCACCCGAAGAAACTGTTTTGATGGCTCCGTTGGTTTCAAGGAGGAGCCTGCCTTGTTTATCGATGCCTCTAGCAATCCCTTTTAGGTTCTCGCCATAATAATTGAGGCAGATCTCTTTCCCAAGGAGGAAATCATGGGAAGAGAAGTAATCTAGAGAGCCTTCAGGGGAAGTTAGCCTTGGCTCAAGCGCCTCGAGGACTTCTTTCACGACTACCCCCATCTCGACGATCCTTCTGCTGCAGAGGTAGAGGCTAGTCGCGTTATCTAGCTCAGGAGGGAACTCCCTGTTATTGAGGTTGATCCCAATCCCAAGGACGAGGCCAAGGAACTCATTTCCTTCGTAAAGGGCTTCTAGCAATATGCCCGCGACCTTCTTGTTGTCTATATAGACGTCATTAGGCCACTTGAGCATCGGCTTCACCCCGTGCTTCTCTAGGGCTAGGGCCACCGCTTCCCCCGTCGCGATAGGCAACAAGGGAAGAGAAGAGACGTATTCCTCCCCTTTTAGAAGCAAGGAGAAGGTCACCGAGTCTTGCCCACCGCTCCAGCTTCTTCCTAACCTGCCATGGCCCCCGGTCTGATTCTGGGTGGCCACGACGGTTTTGGAAGGGAGGGAGAGGTAGTTCTTTTTGATGTAGTCCGAGGTGCTAGGAAGGGAGACGAAGTTGAGGAACTGATAGCCCATCTTACTGGAAGAGCATGATGAGCAGGCCCGCCGCAACGGCGCTTCCGATGACGCCGGCCACGTTAGGCCCCATCGCGTGCATCAGCAAGAAGTTGCTCGGGTCTTCTCTGACCCCTTCTTTTTGGACGACTCTAGCCGCCATAGGAACGGCGCTGACGCCAGCCGCGCCGATCATCGGGTTCACTTTGCCCTTGGTGATCCAGCACATGAGCTTACCGATGAGGACGCCTCCAGCGGTCGCCGTGATGAAGGCGATGACGCCGAGAGCGAAGATAAGGAGGGTTTTCGCGTTGAGGAAGTTCGCCGCGGTCGCGGTCGCCCCGACCGTGAGGCCAAGGAGGATCGTGACGATGTAAAGAAGCGAATTGGAGGCGTTCTCGACGAGCTTAGGCACCACTCCGCTTTCTTTGATGAGGTTCCCAAACATCAAGCAGCCGATAAGCGGCGCGCAGCTAGGAACGATGAGAGTGACGAGGATGGTGACGATGATCGGGAAGAGGATCTTTTTGGTCTTTGAGACCGGTTTAGGCATATCCATGTGGATCATCCTCTCCTTCTTCGTGGTGAGAAGGCGGATTACCGGAGGCTGGATGAAGGGGACGAGAGCCATGTAGCTATAGGCCGCGATGGCGATGGAGGATAGAAGCTCAGGGGCAAGCTTCGTTGTCGTTAAGATAGCCGTAGGGCCATCCGCGCCGCCGATGATGCCGATCGAGCCTGCCTGAGCGGCCGTGAAGCCGCAAGGGATGGCGAGGAGGAAGGTCACGAAGATGCCGATCTGCGCCGCAGCGCCGAGGATAAGCGTCTTCGGGTTGGAGATTAATGGCCCGAAGTCCGTGGTCGCCCCGATGCCAAGGAAGATAAGGCAGGGGTAGATCTCGAACTTAATGCCGTAATAGAGGTAACCGAGCAATCCGCTATAGGAGGTCGTGGTGAGGTTAACGTCCACCACTTGCTCGCCGTTTGGATAAATCAATCCAAGCAGCCCCTCATAGTACTTCGTGGTGTACACGGCCGTCGGCACGGTATCACCCACGTTGTAAGTGATTCCTTTCACGACTTCTGGGGCGGTCGCGATATGGCTGTAGCTCGTCTCGAAGATGCCGCTTAAAGGCAAATTCGCAAGGAGCATCCCGATGCCCATCGGGATTAATAGATAAGGCTCGGCTTCTTTCCAGATGGCTAGATATAGGAGCAAGCAGGCGACGGCGATCATGATGATGTTTTTCCATCCGCCGTCCATGAAGAACTGGCTGATGCCCGTGCTGCCCCAGAATCCCTGGAAGAAGCCGCCTAAGTCATTGGCTAAGGCGAGGTTCATAGGCTTTACCCGATGACGATGAGAGCGTCTTTGGCGTTGACGCTGGCGCCTTTCTCGACGTTGACGGCGATAACTTTGCCGTCCACGGGCGACTTGATCTCGTTCTCGAGCTTCATGGCTTCGAGGATCACGAGGTTATCGCCGGCTTTCACGGCATCGCCGACTTTGACGAGGATGTTAAGGATGACACCTTGCATCGGGGCTTCGACGGTGGTTCCGCTAGCGCTGCTAGCAGAAGCAGGCGCAGCCTCTTTCTTCGCCTCGACGGCGGGGGCGGCAGCCGGGGCGGTCGCTTTCACTTCTTTGACTTCGAGCGGCTCGGTCTCGCTGACGGAGAGGATCTTGACCTCATAGGTCTTGCCGTTCACTTTCACTTTGTAGATTCTCATTTTTTCTTGTTCTCCTGTTCGATCAGTTTGCAGGAAGCGACCTTGAAGTCCTCCTTGCAGGTTTTGCGGTAATCGATGCTCGCGACGAGGATCGCGGCCATCATGTCTTCATCGGCTTTGGTGCCGTCTTTTAGGGTAACGGTCTCTTTGACGTCGAGCGCCTTGATGTGGTTCATCGCCTCAAGCAAGAGGGTGATGACGATGAGGACCACGAAGACGACGGCGATGCAAAGTAGCGAAATCCAGAGGGCGTCGAGGAAGCCATTGACCTCCCACATCGGCGACTTGGCTTCAGCTAGGGCGATCATAGGCTAACGGAGAAGCTCTCCGCCTCCAGCCCGTACTTCTTCTTGAGGAAGGCGATGGCCACCTGGTCGAAGAGGGCGATCGAGAGCACGTCTTCGTCGCATTTGGCGATTTTCTTGTACTCTTTCTTTAGCTTCTCGAATTCGGGCTCAAGTTTGTCCGCGGGGCGATAGGTGATGACTTCATCGTCCCCGATGATCTTCTTTTGAACCTCGGGATCAATCGGAGCCGGGGCTTTGCCGTATTGCCCGTGGAGATAATCTTTGATTTCCTTCGGGACCATCTTGTAACGCTCGCCGGTGATGACGTTCATGACCGCTTGGGTGCCGACCATCTGGGAGAGCGGGGTCACTAGCGGAGGATAGCCAAGGTCTTTCCTGACCTGGGGGACTTCCTTAAGGACCTCATCGAACTTGTCCATCGCGCCTTGCTTATCAAGCTGCGACATGAGGTTCGAGAGCATGCCTCCCGGGACTTGGTACTTGAGGATCTTGGGGTTCACGAGGAGCGCTTTCGGCTTCAAGGTGCCCTTCTTGAGGTATTTCTCAACGATGGGGTTCAGGATAGCCGCGGCCTCATCGAGTTTGTCCTGATCGAGGCAAGGATCGTATTCGGTGCCCTTAAGGCAATAGTTGAAGGCCTCGGTGCAAGGCTGGCTGGTGCCTCCGGAAAGAGGCGAGAGGGCGGTGTCGATGATGTCGACGCCCGCTTCGATTGCCCTGCGGTAAGTGAGCTGGCAAACGCCGGCGGTGCAATGGCTATGGAGCTCAATCGGAAGCTTCGTGCCTTTCTTAAGCTCGCTAATGAGGGTGTAGGCGTCTTCAGGAAGAAGCACGCCCGCCATGTCTTTGATGCAGAGGCTGTCCGCGCCCATCTTCTCCACTTCTTTAGCAAGTTCCACATAGTATTCGACCGTGTGGACAGGGCTAGTCGTGTAAGAGAGGGCGATCTGGCAATGCCCGTGGTATTTCTTGCAGGCATCGACCGCGCTCTTTAAGTTGCGCACGTCGTTAAGAGCATCGAAGACGCGGATGATGTCGATCCCGTTCGCGAGGGATTTCTCGACGAACTTCTCGACGATGTCGTCCGGGTAATGATGGTATCCGAGGATGTTCTGCCCTCTGAATAGCATCTGCAGCTTGGTGTTCGGGCAGGCCTTGCGGATGGCGCGCAGCCTCTCCCAAGGATCCTCATCCAAGAAGCGGAGGCAGGAATCGAACGTTGCCCCTCCCCAAACTTCTAACGCGTAGTAGCCAGCTTTATCCAAAAGCGGGGCCACTTTCAAGATCTCTTCCGTGGTAAGGCGCGTCGCAAGAAGCGACTGCGAGCCATCGCGGAGAGCGGTGTCGACGATTTTGACTCCCATTTTTTTCCTCCTAAATCGGTATTCGGTATCTGAAAACCGAAATCTCGCTCATTCTAGCATTTATTTATGCGTGTGCGCGCGCTTTGGAAAGATTTTGCTCAAATTTGATAGACTCTTCCAATCGATAATTCGCTAATTTGAAAGAAAGGGCCTAATCTTTTGGGTTTTTAGGAGATCTTCTAGACACGAGCTTCTTAAAATTGAGCAAGGAACGCGCGCTTTAAGAACATATGGTCTTGTTGAACTATCTGGCCCACCCGGAAAAGCCCGCCACAACCTCCTTTGAAAATCCGCCTAAAAGCTCCCCCCCGCAAGAGGGCTGTGTCTAAGTTTCCAATAGAAGGCAAAAAGGCTATTTCCTTTTGAAAATCATCTTGATCTTCTTTC
>CAVEPD010000016.1:0-23001 GCA_963617535.1 bacterium | reverse complement strand
CTCGAAGAACCTCGCTTTCGCTTTATTCAAATCCAGTCCATTCTCGTAAGAATAGGAATAGATGCTTTCCAAAGTCATCCCCCTAGGGAAAACGCAACGTTTTCAATGCGAAGGACATTCGACTTGGACATCCCAACCTCATCCCCAAAAGAAGTTTGGCTTTTGTCGAAGAATTGACGGATTCTTTTCAGGTCATTTGCCACATCGTAGTTTTTCATGCATATATGGGAGCAAATGCTACCTTACCTTTAAGGGCACAAAGCCGTCTCTTTGGAAATTAGAATTAAAAAACGAAGAGCCAGGGATGCTCTTCGCTTAAGGTTCGTTTAAATTCCGATGGAGCGAAAATCAGTCGTCACCGAAATTTTTTATTGTCCCCCCCCTCGGAATCGAGGATCACGATGCCCGTTTTTCTCGCCTGTACGGCAAGCTCGATTCTGTTGCGGTAGCCTGTCTTAAGAAGCAAGGAAGCGACGTGGTTTCTCACCGTGTTGACCGAGATCACGAGCTTGTCGGCGATCTCGTCGTTCGTATAGCCGCCGGTGACGAGGCGAAGCACCTCGATCTCCCTTTCGGTGAGCTCGTTGCTCGAGCAGTAGCCTAGCTTAACCGAAGGGGTCGACTCCGGGAAACTCTTCTCCCCGTTTAGAACCTTGTGGATAACGGAGAGGAACTCCTCCTCGTCGTCTTTCTTATACCAAAGCCCGTCGCAGCCGTATTCCTTGGCCCTCTGAAGATAAGAGACCTCAGGCATCGAGGTGATGATGAGGATTTTGATATGGGGGAATTTCTCCTTGATCTTCTTCGCCTCGTCTAGCCCATTCGCCTCGCCTGCGGTGATGACGTCCATCAAGATGAGGTCGAGCCCCTCTTTGAGGCAATACACCTCCGCCAGATTCGCGGCGATGACCTTGCTCACGAGCTCGAGGTTTGGATCGCTAGAGAGATAGCGGGCAAACAGCTCCGCGGTGAGCGGCTGATCTTCGACAAGCAGGATGCGTTTCTTCATACTCACCCCATTGTAATCGTCACGGCGAATTTTGGCGAGGGCTCAATTTTCATGGTCCCTCCCCTATTTTCCACCAAAGAACGGAGGGAGCCTAAGCCCGAACCCTCTTTGATCTTGCCTCCGATCACGGAGCCGTCGTTACTGATAACAAGCACATGCCCCGCCTCTTTTTGAACGTAGCTAACCTCTAGGTGCTTAGCCTTGCCATGGCGATAGGCGTTAAGCAGGCATTCCAGCGCGGCCTCATAGATGAACTTCTCTTCGCTCACGGGGATCTCGTCGCCTGCGAAAGTCACTTCCACCCCAATGTCCTCCCCCGCTTTCTTAAGCTCGTCGAAAAGCCCTTCGCCGATCTCTTTCTTCTCCAAAGACACGGCCTCTTTGGCCTCTTTCTCCAAATACACGAGCAAAGCTTCCTTCTCTTCCTCGCTGAGGTCCTTGTCCAAGCAGGATTTCGCGTAAAGGAGAAGCCCCCCGAGGTCATCGTGGATCCTCTTCTTCGCCAAAAGGTTCTCCTCCTCTTTCCGCAAGGAGGCGATCTCCTTCCCGATTTTCTTTAGCCTCTCGTTGTTCTTCTTGAGCTCCTCGTTGCTCTGCTTGGTCTCCGCGGTCAGGTTATAGAGCTCGGTGACGTCGCTTAAAGTCAGCTCATTAACCTTGCTCCCGTTCATCAAATGTTCCGAGAAAGAAAGCACGAAGATCTTCCCGTCGTTCCTTTGATAGGCTTTCCCTCCTTCGAAGGGGATGCTTTTCCCCGCCCAACGCCCTTCCTCGAGCCTTTTGATGAACTCCTTCGCGTTCATGAGGTAATAGTCCATGTAAATGTCGGAGAAATCCAAAAGGAAGCGATTGGTGAGCAAAAGGGTGCCGTCATCGTCGTAGAAGCACACCCCTAGAGGCATCGTGTCGTAGGCGTCTTGGAAAGAAGTCAAAGAAAGGAGACGTCTTTTCCTTAGGAGAAGATAGACGAATAAGAAAACGGAAGAAAGGAAGAGGAAGGATTCAAAAGCGATGATGAGCCAAGAGGGGAAGACATTTATGAGGTTCAAGGCGAAATCGATCTTCTTGTCGTAGCAGACGAGCAAGAAGACGCAGAAAAAGGATATAAGGCTGAAGAAAGAAGAGAGAGCGAAGGAGAGGAATTTCCTTTTCCTGCGCAAGGTGGAAAGGATGACGCAACAGAAGAAAACCAAAAAGGCCCCTAGGGGAAGAAGGGTGATCAGGTCGCGGAAATTATGGGGAATGTCGCCGTAGCTCATGCCTTCGCCTCCAGATAGATGAGGTCGACCCTATAACCTTCCTCGTTGTTTTTCGTTTTCTTCTTGCCCTTAAGCAAAGGAGGCAAAGAGAGATAAGAAGAGAAAAAGAAGCGGAGGGTGAGCTTGTTTTCCTCTTTGCTAAGCGTTAGAAGGAAGGAAACCTCTTCGGGAAGAAGCTCCACGATGAGCTCGAAATCCTCGTAGATCTTAAGGAGGTTCTTCATGGAAATCTTCCCTTTGCCGACAAGCCGGAAGGAAGAGGGATTGCTCACGTAATTGAGGGATTCGTTGATGGCTAAGGAGAGTTCCCCGAAAGGCAGGAATTTCTCCTCCTTCAGAAGGATGTTGGCCTTTCTTTTTAGGTAGGCTAGGCGGAGCAGAGCCGCATTCACGTTCTTGGCGTAGTCCCCTTCTCTAGCCATCAGAAGGCACATGCTGATATCAGGAAGCAAAGTCCTCCCTAGCTGATTGATGGTTTTGAAGACCGCTTTCTGCTCCTTGATCGCGGCCTCCCTCCCCTTGAGCTCGTTCTCATACATGAGCAGGTCCTGCTCGCCCATGAGTTCTTCTTTGTTTTCCAAAAGAGTCCTCTCAAGCTGCCTCAAGGAAGAGATGTCCTCCTCGACGAGGACATATCCCCCGTGGATTTTCTGGCTGCGGAGACGGACGTCATCATTGAGGTAAAGCTCGCCTGAGAGCGCGGCGTTACGCTCTAAGACGCTAGGCAAGATGGCCCCTTTCGACTTTGCGATCAACTTGTTCTCGTTGTCGATGATGAGCGCCGGGGCGCTAGAGAAAGCAAAGTATTCCCTGTAGTTGGCGTTGCTAGGGAAAAGGGAGATCAGGATGCAGGATTCGAAGATCGCGAGGAAGGTGAAGCAAAGAAGCTCAGGGATCTTGTACATCGGAAGGTCGTAAAAGAAGAAGACGATGTCGGTGATTAGGCAAAAGAAGAAGACGATGATGGGCAGCATGTAAAAGCGCTTGTTCCCCTGCTTCTTGCAACGGTAAATCAATAGAAGCAACGCCGCAAGGAGGGTTGCGAAGACATAGAAGATGAGCACGAAGAAGAGCCAGTTATGGTCATAAAGATTCCCGTTCACCTCATCCCCCTTGAAGCGGAAGGCCCATTGATGGAGGTCGTTGGTGAAAATCAGAAGCGAAAAGAGCCCAGAGACGCTCACGAAAATGCTAGTAACGAGCTTCCTGTGTTTGGTCGCGGAGACCAAGATAAGACTTAAAGCGGGAATGAAAAGCTCCGGGATGTAATAGCAATACCAGAGGTAACGGAGCATCTTGGGCGATTCGTCGATGAGGAAATACTTGATGAAGCGGACGAGAAGGAAGAAAAGGAGGAAACCCGCGATGCTTAAAAGCAAATTACGACTCCTTTTGTTGGGCATTCTCCTTTGCACCGAGAAAGTCCAGAAAAGCAAAAGGCCGAAGAATATGGCGCTCGCGCTAAGGAGCAAAAGGAAATGGAGGGTCCCCTCAAGGGAATTCGCGATGCACTGCAGAACGCCCGCCAAAAGGAAGAAAAAGAAATAAATCACGTAGCGGAGAATCTTTTCTTTCTTCTTGCCCATATGAGCAAGATTGTAAGGCCCTCGCCTTCTTTTTTCCATAACCCCATTGGGGTTGCGCTTTCTTTCCAAGGCCGATAGGGCGATAATTCCGCCGTGGTTTTTCTAAGTTGGTTTTTAGGTTTCTTGGTTCTCGTCCTCCTTTTCGGGATTAAGGGGCTAGTCAAGAACAAGAAGGACAAAGCGGCCTGGAAGAGCTATCTTCTAGGAAAACGCATACCTGCCCTTGCTGCTTTTGCGACGAGCCTTTTGCTCGCCCTGCTTTTCTTTTTCCTTTTCCCGAACATGAATTGGGCTTATGGGACCCTTTATTTCTTCGCCTTCGATTGTCTGTTCTTTTTCTTCCCCTTCCTCTTCTTTTTTAAGAAAGAGAAACAGGCGGAAGACAAAAAAGAAGCCAGAAAGAAGATCATCGTCTCTTCCCTGTTGCTCTTCGGGCTTCTTTTTGAGGCCTTTTATTTCAATAAAGAAGCCTATCGGATTTCTTCTCCAAGCCTCTCCTATTCCTCTTTGTCTTCCAATTCGTCAATCTCAGGGAAGTACGAAGCAATGGAAAACGGAGATATCCGCATCCAGACAAACAGCTACATCGATATCCTGAATGACGAGACGGCGAAAGAGAACATCCGTCTCTCCTTCAGCGAAGCGAATGAGATCACGATCGAGGCAAAGGTCTATTACACCCTCGATGGCGAGAAATTCGTTCAAACGGGAACTTATAAGCTCAATGGCGCCAACGAGAACTTCAACGTGCTATCGTTAGGAAACGGAGCAAAGCGAGAAGGGGTCAAGTCCTACCGCGTTTCCTTTACATTCACTAGCGGCTACTACGCGAGTGGAAACTCCGCAATCCTTACCTCCATCACTTTCAATTCCCCTTTATCCTTCTATTTCTCCCCCTTAAGATACGGGGTCTATTCCCTCTCCATTCTCTTCTTTGCCTATCTGCCTTCCTTCGTCAAGAAGGCTAAGCGCAGCGAGCCGAACAAAATTCCTTATCTCATCCTTGGGGGCATCGCCACCGCTTTCCTAATTGGAGTTTCTATCCTCATCCTAGCAAACCCCTCTTCGTTCATGACTTCCTACCCAATCGACACGGAGACCCTTCACGCGCACATCGGCTCGTCAACGGGAAAGACAGACATCTTCGTCTCGATGTTCGACGCGTTCAAAAAAGGAAGGATCGATTTGGATTTAGAGGTCGATTCGAAGCTTCTCGCCTTGGAGAATCCCTGGGACCCAACGATCAGATCCTCCTCCGGGGCAAAGTACTACTGGGACCACGCTTTCTATAACGGCAAGTACTATTCCTATTACGGCCCAGCCCCCGTCATCCTCGTCTCCTTCCCCTTCTATTTCCTAAGCGGATGCAATTACGTCTTGACCGCGTTCGGCCTAGAAGTCGTCGGGATGGCCTTTCTTATCCCTTCGTTCCTCTTGCTCCTGTTAGAGGTATTCAGAACCGTTCAGAAGCAAGTGAGATGGGGCCAATACGCCTTCTTCGCCGCGATAGGCCTAATCACGACGATGATGATCTCGGCAATCACCTTCAAAGATGGTTCCTGCCATGAGGCCATCTACCACGTCCCTGACATCTATGGCTTAGCTTTCTTCGACCTGTTCTTCTTCTTTGTCTTAAGGGCGTACCGCGAGGAGAAGCTAAGAAGCGTTCAGCTTGCTTTTGCGGGCCTTTTCTTCGTTTTCCTCGTCTTTACTAGGCCTAATCTCTTCTTAGGCGTCATCCTTTCTTTGCCCTTCTTGCTCGCCTTGCTTTTCAAAAAAGGGAAACCTTTCGGCAAAAGGGTCCTTTCCTTCGTGCCGATGTTTGTCGTTTTGACTATCGGCGGAGCCCTTTGCTGCGTCTACAACTACGCGCGCTTTGACTCGATCCTCGAATTCGGGCAATCGTATCAATTGAACGTCACCGACCAAAGGCATCTCACCTATTCTTTCGAGAAGTTATTGCCCACCTTCTTCCATTTCTACACCCAAGGGGGCAACTTCTATGACGGCTTCCCCTACCTTAGCTGCACTTCCAAACGCTACGACTTCGAAACCACCGCCCTCGCTCCTTATGTCTCTAGCTATTATGGCCTGCTTGGAGTGCCCCTATTCTGGCTTACTTTCCTAACCCCTTATGTTTTCCATAAGCATGAGAAGAAAGCCCTCTCCTGGTTCGGCTGGATTTTTCCTTTCTTCCTCTTCCTTTTCGCTTTCACGACCTATTCAAAAGCAGGCATCTGCCCCCGTTACCTCATCGAGTTCTATCATCTAGCGACCCTAGGATCTTTCTTCGCCTTGCTGCAGCTAGAGGAGAAAGCCAAAGAAAAACCCGCGGAGAATTTCGTCCACGGGGCGGGTTACGTCTTGCTGCTAGTCGGGGGCTTTGTCTGCCTGTGCCTAAGCTTCGACAGCTTCGACGGGATGAAAGAAGGCAATATGGGAGGCTTCTTGCTACTTTTCAAGCAGGTCTTCCATAACTACAACGTCTAGTTGAGCTTATTCCTTTTGGAATCGTTAGCGGAGATAAGGGACTTCTCGAAGTTCTTTTTCTCTTGGCTGCGGAGCGTCGAGAAAAGGAAGCCGGAGAAAAGGCAGAGGATGGCGACCAAAAGCGCGAAGCAGCAGGCGATCATCGTCGGGAAACGCGAGACCTCATGGGTCTTGATGAAATCGATGAGGACGGGGATGAAGAACCCGATGCCTAAGCCCGCGAAAAGAACGGCCCAAAGGGTGTAGAAAGCCATCGGGCGGTATTTCCGGAAAAGATCGCCGATCGTGAAAAGCACCTTGAAACCGTCGCGGAAGGTATGAAGTTTCGAATAGCTCCCCGCGGGACGGTCTCTGTAGGTAATCGGCAGCGAAGAAACCCTGAGGTTCTTATCCGCGGCGTGGGCGCTGATCTCGGTCTCGATCTCGAAGCCTTTGCTTTGGATGTAGAAGGTTTTCACGAATTCGTAGGAAAAGGCCCTTAATCCCGTCATGATGTCCTTGATGTTCGCGTGAAAAAGATGGTTGATCTGGAAGCGGACGAGGTCATTCCCAAAATTATGGAAGGCGCGTTTGTTCTCCTCGTAGTAGGCGCCAGAGAGGCGGTCCCCCACGACCATGTCGTCGCCGTCTAGGATACGTTTCACCATCTCAGGGGCTTTCTCTAGCCCATAGGTGTCATCCCCGTCAACCATGATATAGACTTCCGCGTCGATCTCGCGGAACATGGTCCTTACGACGTTCCCCTTGCCTTGCCTTGGCTCTCTCCTCACGGTGGCGCCTGCCTTCAAAGCTTCCTCTACCGTGCGATCGGTGGAGTTGTTGTCGTAAACGTAGACAGTGGCTTCCGGCAGGTATTTCTTCGCGTCAGAAACGACTTTGGCGATGGCGATTTCCTCGTTGTAGCAAGGGATTAGAACGGCGATTTTATCCATAAGCGCGCTCCATTATACCTTCAAAGGGGCGTACCAGGCGCAGACGGTTGTGTAAGAAAGCACCACCGCGCCGACAAAGCAGGCCACCAAAGCGATTTCAAACCCCCGGCTCACCTTGTTCATGATGGGATTCTCGATATGCTCCTCATTGGATTCGAAGTGGGTCGCGCAAAGCCCGGCGAAGCCAAGCATGAAGGTTGGGATATAACGCATGTCGCAGTTGCAGGTATAGGGCGACTTGAAGACGAACCATACCTCCCAACCATAATTGACAGCCAAAACGGAGGAGAGGAAAACTAGTCTCGCCCAGTCCTTGGGCTTCTCTCTTTTGCAAATTGCCACGACAAATCGAATTGGCAGCATAATGAGCGCGTAAAGCGTGACAAGGCAAGCCACCACATAAAGCACGCTCAGCTGGACATAGGAATGGCCCCATTGATATTCGTTATAAAGAGTCTTCTTGAGAAGATTGCTCGTCAAGGAGACGTCTTGAATCTGGTTCCAGCCAGGATATTCGAAATGATAGACGAAGATCGACCAGAACGTCTCTTTGTTTGGCCAAAGGAAGCAGGCCTCGTATAGGTTCATGGTGATCGATAGGCGGCTATTCTTCGCGTCGCTGAAGAAGAGGATATCCTGCCCGAAGCGAATGTTGTTGTACATGGGCCAGAACAATCCGATCGGGAAGACGATCAAAGCGAAGACTAACCCCTGCAGGAGGTTCCTCGTCCAGGGGTTATAGGAAATCATCTTCCTGCCTTTGCTCTCTTTGACGTTTTGGACGAAGCCAAGGAGAAGCAAGGGAAGGATTGCAAGAGCAACGATCGCCCCGCCTAGCTTGCAAGACATCGATAAGCCGATGTCAAGGGCGCATAAGCAGCAGTTTTTCCAGTCTTTCTTCTTGTAGAAAGAAAGGCCGCGATATAAGGCGGCAAACCCAAAGAAAGCGGACATGCCATCGTTGTTGCACCAATTCGCGAAGAAGAAGAACATCGGGCAGAAGGCGATGAGCGCATATCCTAAAGCAAGCGGCCTGCCTTTAAGCCCAAGAAGCCTCAGGGTCTTGTAGATGTAGTAATAGCCAAGCCAAACGACGCCGGTCCAAAGGATTCGCGCGCTTTCGAAAAGAAGCCACTCGGTGTTGCTCATCGCATAACCGTTGATGCTCACGTTCCCTTCCGCCCCATGCATGAAGAGCGAATTGAAACGCATGAACAAGGCAGTCAAAAGGTAGAAGGTTTTCGGCTGATACCTTTCCCCTACCGCGGAGAAAGAGAAATCATACACCCCCTCGCTAGTTTGCTTGATCTCCGGCACTTTCATGTAACGGAAGAAGGTCATGATGAGGCCGAAATGGCCGCTACCTCCGTCTAGATTGCCATCGCTCATGAGATATTGCCCGGAGGCTGAGGCGTAATTGTCATCATGCTGATTCCAATGCCTTGCATAGTCCCAAATGGGCGTGGAGAAGGAATAACACATCGCAGTGATCATCGCGATGAAAGAAAGCAAGATGCAGGCTTCTCTCGCGTGGAGTCTCCCTCTTGCTAGTAAGAACATCCCCCAAACGAATATGGCCACGTCCAAAACGCCACAGAAGACGCGGAAAAGGATGTTCCGTACGTTCCAGTAAGATGCGTCCGCGCTCTCATAAGTCGGCGAGGTCTTGAAACAAAAAGCAAAATAGACAATATAAAGGAAAAGAATGCAGCCAAATCCAAAGGCAAGCCATTTCCAGTGGGATCTAAAGTAAGCGATCGCTTTCTGAAGAAACGGTTTTTCCTTAAGGTCAGAAGCGGACATGCCCGGATTATACCATCGCTATAGTTTCTTGCCTTTTGATTTCCACAAGTGAAGACTTTCATTAAGCCACCCGTGGAAGCGGCAATTTTTCCTCCTTTTTTGGGCACCGTCCAAAAGAAAAGCGCCCGTCTAACGGGCGCAGAGGTCAGCCATCTTAGGATGTCGATAGACGGATAAGGGGCTGAGATATCTAGAAAGGGAATTGCTGATCCCGTAGTAATCAAGCACTTCCTTAAGGAAGGCAATCGTGCGCTTCTTATAGGAGATGTTCTTGATGACTTTGCTCGCGCAGGCCTCGTCGTAATTCTTCGAGACGGATTCGCAATAGGCGACGAAGGCATCCATGTCGAGGTCTTCGATGGACTCGAAGTCCGCGAGGACCTCGAGCAAAGCGACATGCTGCTTCGTCTTCTCGTCAAAGGTAAGCTCCACCCTTTTGATGGAGACCCCTTTGATGGTCTTCCTATATCCCGGGAGGGCGTTCGTGTAAATGGAATAGGAGGTAGGCTTTTCCTCCACGAGGCCAAGCTCATTGTACAAGGCGTAGCCGACTTTCATGCCCTTTTTGTTCCTAAGATAAGGCTCCATGATCTGCTCATTGCTTGGCCCTTCCGAGGACGAAGGGATGCAATAGATCCCTTTCCCCACGCGGAGGAGCTCATCGGCCTGGGCGAAACGGTTGAGCGCCTTGTAATAGGCAAGCTCGCTCATCTTGTCTTCGACTTCGCGGTAAAGCGCGTTCGCGTCAAAGGGGGCGTTCCCTTCCTTATTCTTGATAAGGTTCATCAATTCTTTGCTTTTCATGTCTTTTTTCCTAAGAATTATGATAAACGAACATTTCGTTCAATCAAGTTCATTGTGATTTTAAAGTGCGGTTTTCGTCAATGTTTCTCGTCTTTCCAAAGCCAAACAGTCCCAAAAATCTCCGCCGCGAGCCACCCTTCCATACATAATGGCAATTTTTCATTTTTTGCTGATATGTACAGATTTCGAAACCAACTCAAAAAGCGCCTTCCAAGAGCAAATCGATAAAGGCGATGCCTCATTGTTTTCTTTTCGCAATATAGGCTTTCAGTTTAGCCACTCGTTCCCTTAGGGCAAAGCAGATGACGTCAGTTCTAGCAGAGGAGATGAATTCTTCTTCCTTGTCGAGGGCTAAAACTTCTCTAACTATTTCCACTAACCCGTCAAGCCTATCCGCGTCCAGCCAAGAGAAAGAGGAGACGAGCCCCAGTTGCTTTCTCTGGTCTTTGCTGAAAGGTTTGCTCTCAATCTCCCCGCATCTTCTGATTTCCTTTTCAAGTTTCTTATAGCCAAGGCTAGATCCGCTGTCGAAAAGCGGGGCCATGCCTAGATAAACGAGACCATCCGCGTTTCGGAGAGCCCCGAAATTATTGAAGTGTCGGTCTTCATTCGCCAGGAGATAATCGAACACGATCATCTTATCGAGGAATTCCTTCGCCCCTTTAATTCCTAGGGCCTCGCAGCAAGAAAGGAGATGCGTATAGGAGGAATCGTTGTTGCTTGGCTTATTTAGCATCAATAGGCGCCAGGCAGGAATCAGTTCGGTATTAGCATCGACGAAATCAGGGCAGGCGCAATAAGGGAGACCTTTGTCCCAAAGAAGGACATAAGGGACGTGGGATATGCCCAAAAAAGAAGCGATTCTAGAGGCGATAACTTCATTAAAAGGTTCCTGATAAAAAGGGGATGAACCTCCTTTCACAAGGATTCTCTCCCCATTCTCGATTTTCCAGCGTTTCTTAAGAAAACCTTCGCTAGAAGAGTCGGGAGAGGAGAAATTCAGATTGTTCCCGCTTTTATCGGCGCCGAAAAGCACATCGCCGACATCGCTAGAGAACTCATTTTGGAAGAAATTGACCTTTCCCCAGGTAAGACCACTGTTCTTGGGCTTTATCCAGTATTGGTCTGAAAGGCTTAAGCCAAAAGAGCGAAGTAAAAGGCATCTCGCATTGCTCAACCCAAATTTGGTTAAAGCCTCATCCAAGCCCTTTCGGCTGGATGGGATTGCCCGATCCTCCCACCATTCATTTAGTTTGTTTCGGCTCGCTTCCCCGTTTTCGATAGACCCCAGAGGAAGGTGAGAAACCGACTTCACCTCGTCGATACTTGCGATAACGCCGCATTCATAATCAAAGGCAAGCAAAGCTACCTCGAGGTCTTTATGCATCAGAAAATAAGGCGATGGGGTCGTTTTCTTAGCCTTGGTTTTTCCTAAGGTCGCTTCTATCACGTTTCGTCCAACCTTCCTTTCGCGAAAAGTCTTGTTTGCAGCCAGCAATCACGCTTCATTGGGTTTCGAGGGGGAGGCGAGTTCCTCTAGATGCTTCGCGGCGATCGTCCGGAAATAGGCGATGTTCGCATAACGGTCCTCTTTCCCCTCGTCGTCCATGATCTCTTCGATATAGTCGTTTTCGTCATGAAGAACGAGATTCCCCTCGCTTAGAAGCACGAGCCTTTTATAGAAGGTCTCCGCTCTTTTCCCTAAGGAAGCAAAATCAAGGGTTCCTGTGTTGAGGTAATTAGCAAGGGCGAGTGAGCCTAACGCCGCTCCGAAAAAGACCCTCAATTTCGGCGATGCCAAAGCCGAACCCGCGACCAAATGGTCGAAGAACAAGGGCCCCTCCTTTGTTTGGGCCTCGCGGCTAACGCAAAAGGAATAGATCTCTTTTAGCCGTTTGTCGCCCCAGGCGCCTAGCTCTTCAATGAGTCCCGCGTTGCACATCAAGGCGGTCATGATGGGGATCTCTTTCTCGCTGACGATCCCGAAGGTCTCTTTGTTGGCGAAAAGGAAGCCCGCGTAGATAAAGGAGAGATCCACCACTCCCATCTCGTAGTCTTCGCCCCCTTCTATCTCGCCTAAAGCCTCCATCATCGCCTGGTTATCCCTAAAAACCTCTTTCATCACCTTCCATTGGATCCTGCGCTCCTCGTCTTCATTCAGGTCATTGATGCAGTCGCGCGAGGCGAAAAGGCGGGCGAAGCAATAGACCCACTGCCCGTATTCGGTGTTCGCGTTCCAGGGTGGCTGGTTATACATCTTGAGGTGGCGCTTCGCCTGCTCGAGGAGCTCCTTCTCGACGCTGACGGTGCTGTCCAAGGTGAATTCCCTGATCTGGGCGTCTAAGCGGGAATTGAGATATGCGCTGATCGCGAGGATGTCCCTAGCGAGGATCTCTCTTTCTTCTTCCTTCGTCCAGGGGGAGTGCTCCTTCAGCTCGCTTTCGATTCTTGAAGCGCACTCGATGAGCTTCTCTTTGCCTCTACTCCCGTTCTCAAGAGCGACAAGCGAAACATTGCATAGATCCTTAAAAAGCCGATATCTCTCCTTCAAGGGGGCAACACTCACCTGCGCGAAGCGATAAAGCGATTCCAAAAGAGGCCCTTCCATAGCCTCATCGCGTATCATCCCCGCTTCTTGCAAGGTCTCTAGGCAAAGGGAAGGGAAAAGCGCCTTCTGCCCCTCTAGGAAAATCCGCGATCCCTCTTTCCTTTGAAGAGAGCAAAGCAAAGAAGGGGCTTCTTCATGGAAGCTCTCCCCCGATAACGAGCAAAGGTAGGCGACTAAATCAAAAGGATATGACGGCCTTTTCATGAAAGTTCCATCGAAAAGGACGAAATCGAGGCAGGCAGAAGCCAAAAACAGGGAGGAAGCCTCTTTCTTTTCTTCTTTCAAGCCCTCCTCGCTTTGCCTAGCTTCCGCTAGAAAAGAAAGGAAGGTCTTTGAAAGGGAGGATTCGAAATCCTCGAATAGCGCCGCGGTGTTATTAGGCAAAGCGTTGGCCATGTCTTTTTCTCCTGTGTCTCTTTTCGCCTCAATTATAAGGGAAAGGAAGGAGGCAAAGGAAGGAAACGAAAAAAGAGAGGAGGAACCCCCTCTCCCTTATTTCCTCATTCTTCGTGATCCCCCATCCGCGAGACGGCCTCCTTAAGGATTGAGCCGACGATTTTGTCCGTGGAACTGAATTCCAAAGTGGCTTCAGGAGATAAGGAGAGATTGATCGCCCGATAAGAAGAATCGAGCGCATAGACCGCGCGGTAGATCTTCGCTAAAGAGATCTGGTCGAACCCTTTGAAACGGTAACGGTCCCCCATGAAGGTGAAAAGGTCTTTGCCCCATTTGGAGCAGGCGAGGAGAATCCTGTTGGCCTCATTTAAGAAGGAGGCCACTTTATTTAGCTCACTAGAGGCGTCGAACCGGGGAAAGCTCTCCTTTTGCCCTTCTTCGTTCAAAAGATAAACCTTGATGTGCGAGGGTTTTTCAAGGGCTTCTTGCATATAGGAAAGGCTGCTTTCCCCTTTTAGGAAGGGCTTAAGGAGAGAAAGGAACTCGTCATAGACGAATTCATGCATCTCCTGCAAGCCAAGATAAGGGACGTTGCTCACCTTATAGGGAGGACAATCCAAGATCAGCTCGTGGGTGTTGAAAACATCATAAAGGGCCTCAAGGGCCTTTAGGTGAGGGAGAAGACCGACGTGAATGATGGTCAAGCACTCATTCACGTTCTTCAGCAGGGCGTTTTCTTCCTCATTTCTCCCCTCGCTTACGAATTTCTTGCCGTTACCTTTACTCACATAAGAGGCCATCGCGTCGGCAAGAGCGACGATCTGCTGGCAATCAGGGCAGGCCTTCTCGCCTTTTTCGGTATAGGTGTTCCCACAGATGGGACAATTCTTCTCTTGGTTGTTCATGTTAAAGTCACTCTTTCTTCTGAGCTTCTTGCTCGCTTCCTAAATAAAATACCTTTTTCTTGGACTTCTGTCACAGGAAATAAGGTTTAACGGACACTTTTCAAAGTTTTTGTTTTGAATTTATTGGAAGGTTATTTAAAAGGTTTGAAAAAAGAACCTAAGCTGGCAAGAAAGAGGAGTCAAAGAAACATCTGAAGATCCTGAGATTTGCGATATAGCTACGGAATTCGCGAAATTATTGGGAAGTTAACAAAACTAGCCATTCTCAATAGAGCTTTCATGGGCTTACGCAGTAGGTCCACCTCTCGGCGGGAAGAAGTCCCGCCATTTTTTTATTCGTCTGACCCTCCTAAAGCACCCCGCTTACCCCCTATCCGACATGAGAAGTGCGACACGAAAAAAGAGCTATATTCCCCCAAATCTCAAAGAAAAAACGACTTTTGGGGGAATATAGATAAGCGAAAGAATGACTGCGAAATCAAAAAACAAACGCCACCGCCGAAAGAAATCGTTTCAAAGGATATAGGATGGGCATGGAGCTTTTTTCAGGATGAGGCCTAAAAAAGTTAAAATCAACCTTACTACTTCTTGCCTTTGCTAGGCTTCAGCCTCTTTGAGGAATCGGGGCCGAATTTGCCTGTGCTTACTTTCCTTGGAAGAGGCTTAGCCTCCTCTTCCGCCTCTTCTTTCGGGGCGAGAGACTCCGCTTTCGAAAGCAATTCGTCCATCTTTCTCATCATGAGCTTCGTCTCGAGTTGCTTTGCCTCCTCGAGCTCTCCCCCGAAGCGCTTCAGCAAAGCGTCGAGCCGCTTCACAAGGGGCTCGCTTTCTTTCGCGAAGTTCTCCACCTTGGAAGAGACCTCATTCATTTTCTCTAGGCAAGAGGAGAGTCTCTCCTCGTAGCCCTTCAAGGTCTCCATTTTCTTGGCGATTTCGCTTTCTTTCTGGGCGAGCTCTTCTTCTAGTTTCTCCAAAGTGGAGAGCTCTCCGACGATCGAATCAAGTTTAGCGATCGCCTCATCGATGTTTCTTTCTGCCATAGGTCAAACCTCCTAATATCTTTCTGATGATCTCTTGGTAGCAATTTAGCGCGTCTAGGGAGAAGTATTCCTTTTCCGCCTCCGTGAGGGAAGGCTTCAGCTCCTCGTACTTTTTAAGGTAGCTGTCTAACCCCTTCCTCTCGCGGTGCTTATAGATGTGGGCGAGCTTGTCTTTCTCCGGGAAATATTTCTTATACAGCTTCCTGGCCTTTTCGATGTCTTTGCTCCTTAGGAGGAAATCAATGCATCGTTGGGCCTTCTCTTCATCCCCTTCTAGCCCCAAGGAATCCTCGCTTAGGGAGGAGAAGGCGTCGAGATAGCCGTATTCTACCTCAAGCTTGCAGCATTCTTCGTAAGCATTAGAGTCAAACGAGGGATTGCCCTTCTCTTTCTCTAGGGAAGCGACGGCGTTTTTGATATAGGCGTAAGCGTCTTTGTATTCCTTTAAGGCGAAGTATTGCTTCGCGTTGCTTAGCCACCGGTCAAAGGTGAAGTCGTTGCTGAAATAAGAGGAGAGGTGGCTTGAAGAGGAGATCTCTTCTAGGGGCATCTCCTTGTTGGAGAGGAAGCATTCCTTCACTTCCTCGCTCACTTTGGAACTCTCGAAGAGGATCACTTTCTTCCTCGCCCGGGTGAGCCCCACGTAATAGCGGTTGAAATAGCGGCGATACAGGGTGCTATAGAACTTCTCTTGTCTCTTGTCCTCTTTGTTTTTCTCCGCGATCTTCCTCCAGACGCTAGGCGAGGCGGAGAAGAAATCATAAAGGATCACGATGTCCCTTTCTCTCCCCTTGATCTCCTCGATCGTGAAGACCTCGTCCCTAGGGAAAAGAGGATAGAGCTTAAGGAACTCCTGCTTCTTGGCCTCGCTTGGGGTGACGATGGCGATCTCGTTCTGCAGGGAGAGCGACTCGTCGCTAGCAAGGGCCTTAAAAGCAAGCGGATCCAGTAGATAAGCCGGTTTTGCGGCCTCTTCGTTTTGCTTCGCCGAGGTAAGAGAGACCAGCGGATTCTCCGAATAGAGCTTGTCCGTCCCCACCGTCTTCTTCCTTATGTCGTTAAGCAAATTGATGTATTTGACTACCTCTGGAGAGCTTCTCATGACCTCGGTGAGGTAAGAGGATTCCTTCATCTCTTTTTTGTCGATGCCGAAATCCTGGTAGATCCGCTTCTTCGCCTCCCTCATCCTGAGCAAGGAGGGGTTGATGGATTGGTTATCGTCCCCATAGGCGTAGAAGTTCCTGCCTTTGGTCGCGGCGACGATGCTGTCGATCTCCGGAAGGGTCAGATCCTGCAGTTCATCGACGATGACCGCGTCGAACTTAAGTTCTTTAAGCTGCCCGTGTTTGAAGAGATCCTTCACGAGGAAAGAGGCCATGTTGTCGTCTAGATAATCGAATTCCTTAAGATGGGAGGCGTAGGCTTTGCAATATTTGTAGATGACCTCGATCTTTGCTTCGTCTAGGTCCTTCTCGTCGGAAAGATCCTCTTTGAACCTTTGTAGGCTTCCGCTTAGGAAGTAGGCGAAATCCCTTTCCTGGTTGAAGCTACGGAAGAAAAGGTAGATGGTCGAAGCGGCGTCATAAGGATTAGGGTCGATCAAGGACAGATTGACCCTGTCCCTTCTTAGCTTCTCGATCTCGCTTACCCCTTTGACAAGGCTATGCTTGACCCCGCTTACCCCGCTGATCCAGCGGTAAAAATAGGCAAAGCCCTTCTCTCTAACGACCTTCTTCCCATCGATTTCGATTTCGTAAGCGTATTCGTTTCCGCACCCAAGTTTGATCGCGCTCGTCAGGCAATCTTTCACGAAGTCGCGGTAAGTCCAGCATTGGACTTCCTTTTCGCCCACCCCGTAGTTCTCGAGTTCTTGCTTCACGTGGTTGGCAAGCATCGGCATGAAGGTGAGGTAAAGGATTATCATCCCCTTCTCGGCGCTTTCCTTGATTCTCTTGCAAAGCTGCTCGCTCATGAGGGTCTTCCCAGTGCCCGCCGCCCCGTAGACCAAAGAAGGGGGCGCGCCGAAAGAATCGCTGAGGAGATTCTCCTGCTCATTCGTGAGCAACGGCACTTTGTAATAGGAGCCGTCCTCTTTCTCGCCAAGGTAGGCGTTATAAAGGAAGACCTTGCTCTCCTTCTCCTCTTCCTTGTTCTCGTGGATGAGGGAGAAATCGACTTTTCTCCCGATGGAGGAAGCGAGCTTCTCGGCGATTTTCTTATAGTCATCATGCTCGCGGCTATCCGAGATATAAAGCAGGATGATGTCTTTTTCATTGAAGCGGTCATCCCCCATCTGGTCGCCGAAGCAATAGAAGAGACGCCTGCTCCCGTAGTTCCCGGAGATTCTAGCCCTCCGAATTCGGATGCTTCTCTCCCCGGCTTTCGTCTTGATGATGAAATCGTGCTTGAGGTCGTCCCACTTGCCTCTAGTCTCTTCTCTTTCCTCGTAAAGGAAGGCATCGATGATCTCTTTGACTCTCCGCTCAAGGTCCTTGTCGTTCTTATAGCAATCCTCGAAGTTCCTGCCCCAGTCGAAGACCCTTCTCACGGGGGTTCTTCTTTCTTTGGGGACGCTAGGCGTTTCAAAAGGATTCTCGATAGAAGCGGTTTTTTCCTTTAGGGAATCCGCGTTTTGGGGCGCTTCGCTAGGGGCATTTGCCTCAGCAAGAGGTTTGCTTTCTTCCCTGGCTTTTTCTTTTGTCTCTTTCTTCAAGGTGAAGACGAGCTCCCCCTTGGCCTTTTTCCCGATTTCATAAGAAGAGGGGATGAGCACGACCTCCTCATGAGAGGTCACCCTTCCTTTGCCCTGCTTCAAAAGCAATTGAAGAATCAGGTGGAAGCCAGTCTTTCGGTGCTTCAACACGGCGCAAAGAAGCCCTTTTTTGCTCCGATAGCAGGTAACCAGATCGAAAGAAGAGAGGCGATAATCCTTCGCTTTTGTCGCTTGCTGGCATTCTAGGCGTGCCCTAATGCCTCGCTCTCCTTTAAGGAAATACTTAGGCGCATCCAAAGACGCGTTCCCTTTTTCAAGATACCGCTCAGCCTCTTGGCGTTCTTTGCCGTCTCTAGGAAGCTCCTCTAAGATTTTTATCCTCACATACTCGTCGCCATCGCTTTCTTGAGGGGCGTTTTCTTCTTCTAGGCTTTTGCTAGGCGTCTCCTCCACCAGGGCGGCTTCATTCAAAGGCTCCACTACCTCTACTTTTTTCGTCTCCGCCTTCTTGAAGACCAACCGCTTGTTCTCCTTCTCGAAAGAAACGAATTCGTAGGACTTCGGGATGAAGCCTTCGGGGACGATTCCTTGGATCAGACCTTCTTCATCTAGTTCCAGCCTCGTCACGAGGTAGAAGCCTTCATTCCCTTGGAAGAGCAAGGCTTTCTTGTTCCCCTCGTCTTGATAAAGCGAGACGGGGATGAAGAAAGAGGGAGAGAAAGCCTTTTTCTCCATTAAGGAATCTTTGAGGAGCTTTTTGAGCTGCGACTGTGAGATGGTCTCGTAGGTCTTTAGCTTCTCTTTCCCTAATAGCGGAGTTTCCCTTCCTTTCAGATAAGCTTCTAATTCTTGAAGCAAGCCTTCCGAGCCATCTAGCGGCGCGCCAGGCAAAGGGAGGTCGACTTTAGGGAGAGATGCGGTCTCCTCTTTCTTCTCTTCCAAAGGCGTTTCCCTTTTGAAAAGACGCTTGCTCGAGTCATAGGAATAGCCAAGCACGCAGCAGGAGATTTTGAAGGTCTCCGCGTTTAAGATCTCGCAGTATTCCTTTTCTTCTCCTTCAGCCGTCTTAAGAAGCATAAAACCCAAAGCGCTTTTGGGTTCCCCGTTCACCTTGGTGGCGAACTTTATTTTGTAGGCGTTGCCTTTGTTCTTAGAGAGCAGTTCAAGGATCTCTGGCTTCGTGCAGCCATAGAAAATCGTCTTCTCGTCGAAAGGCGGGGTGGAAAAGCTCTCTTCCCCTAAGGAAAGGTCTTCCCCCTTGACCTTTTTGCAAAGTTCGAAAGAAGGTTTCTCCTTCTTCTCAAGAAGGAGGCTTAGGTCACCGTTTGGCAGCTCTTTGATCCTCATCTTCTAAACTAGGTCTCCTGAAATGGTCTTGGTAGCGAATCGCTTTGCCTAGGAACGGCTTAAGTATAAGCCAATCGCGCTTCCCCTTTTAGACTCGAAAGGACTATTGAAGCCTTCTTGGAAGAGTGGCTTTGAGTCGTTATAAAATCTAAAAAAGGAGAAGAAGCCGTCCTAAATCCCAAGCAAAGAAACGGGAAAGGTATAGGCCTCTTCGTTGATGGGCCTGATCTTATCCGTGCAGTCGATCACGAGGCCGGGTTTTATCTCCATCTTGTACTTGGAGAGCACGTCGAAGTTTTTGGTTGGCTTGTTGGGCGCGATGCCCTTCTTGACTTCAATGGGATAGATGCAGTTCGCTTCGACGTAGAGAAGGTCGACTTCCTTTTGATCGATGTCCCTGTAATAAAAGAGAGTACCTTCGACTTCCTTGCCGTGGTTCCAAAAGCTTTTGATGACCTCCGAGACGACGTAGGTCTCGAAGAACGCGCCGCTCATCGCACAATCGGAGAGCATCTCGGCGTTCGGCCATTTGCAAAGGTAGGCACATAGGCCCGTGTCCATGAAATAAAGCTTCGGAGCTTTGATGATTCGGCTCGACGTCTGAGCCATGTAAGGCTCCAAAAGTACGATTATTCCCGAAGTTTTAAGGATTGATATCCATCTTTTGCAAGTAGCGGAATCAATGCCTAATTCCCTAGAGAAAACCTCATAATTAACCTGCTGGGCCGTGCGCAGGGAAAGATAGGACACAAAGCGTCGGAAAGTCATCTCGGAAGAGGCGCTGATCAGTTTGCGCACGTCTTTCTCGATGTAGGTATCCAGATAGGATTTGAAGAAAAGGTCGCGCGGTGCCCCGTTAAGCGAGACCTCAGGCATGCCACCGCGCCATATCCTCTCGAAGATCTCTTTTTGGGTCGCGTGGGGAATGCTTTCCTTTTTCTCTTTTTCCAATAGGGAACGAATTTCCGGGTAGAAGCAGGAACCTTTTCGCCTAGCGATTTCCATTTGGGTCAAAGAGCCCATCTCGAAGACCGCTATTCTCCCGGCGAGGGATTCGGAAATCCCTTCCTGAAGCTCAAAGCGGTTTGATCCTGTCAGGACGTACATAATTTGCTTGGGCTCGCCGCTAGATAGTTTGCGCTCCCGCTCCTCGTCGATCTTCATCTTTATGAGGCTTAATAGATTCGGCGCTTTTTGAACCTCGTCGATTAGCACCGGCCAAGGATGGCTCTCCAAAAAAGCCTTTGGATTGGAGAGAGCCAAAGACAATTCATCGTTATCGTCTAAGGTGACGTAAGAAAAGCCGGCGCTAAAAACAGTTTTAGCCGTCGTTAATTTCCCGATTTGTCTAGCCCCGTAAATAACGATGGCCTCGAAGTATTTCGCAGCTTCCACAAGATAGTCTTCAATGTCTCTTGGATAATACATACCTGTCCCTCCTTTTCATTGAAATTGAATTCCGATTAAATGCCTAGTCGACTCGTCATTTAATCGCGGTTCGTTTTTAGAACTTTCTCTTCCGATCTGATTCTTTGAAGCTTTTTAGGGCCCCAAAATCAGCTAGGATCCATTCAAACGGGCGAAGATTCATTTGCAACGTTTCTAATCTTTTCTTTAACCCCTCCTTCGCCCACATTCTAGCAAGGATGTTTTGCCTTGGACGAAAGGGTTTCATCCAATCCCTCAAGCGTCCAAGAAAGCGGACGCCCCCCTCGCTTGAAGCAATCTTAGGTATTGCAAAAGCAACGAGGATAAGTCAACATAAGATGTTTTTTGCTTGCAAAAGAAACGTGAAGTCCGATGAGCGAAGGAGCCTTCGAAAGCAAAGCCTCCGTTTAAGCTCCCTTATCCTAAAAGACTGATTACGATGAAAGGGCGAATCCACTCGTCCTTTCATCGAGGCTAGGCATTAAGCCCCGGCTTTTTCAGGGGGATCTTCCTCCGAGAAGACCACCTTCCTGACGACCCTCTGCAAAACTTCGTCCGCCTCGCCCTCGTAATCCATGAGGTAGCTAGGATAGGAAGGACAAATGGTGACGTTCAAAGCCCAGTTAAAGCCCCTGAAAGTGGCGACGCATCGCGAGAGCTTGTGAATGAGGGGTTCATCATCCTCGCCTCTAGCAAGATAACCATCCTTTATGCAGAGCCTCTCCTTCCAGGAAGGCGCCTCTTTCACAATCTTCTCCGCTTCAAGGAGGCAAGGATCCGCCATAGCGACCGCCCCAAGCCCATCGAAGACGGGGGCTTCTTTCTTGCCCTCCGGGCTCATTCCATAGACCTTGAACGAGGGATTCTTCCTCAATGCCTCCTTCACCTCGGCGATGAGCCACCTCATCCCGCCATCCTCTCGGGTGAAGAAGGAAATGCATTCCACGATCTCGTCATAGACGATTTCCACCATCGCCTTTATCTGCTCATCGCTAAGCCCCCGAACCGCGCATATGGGCTTAGCGAGGAACAGCTCATGGGTGTCAAAAGTATCATAAAGCTCGTTCAAGGCGCGCATCAAGGCGTCCATTTCCACGCTAAGGCGGAAATCGTTGTCGAAAAAGACGCTCTTGTATTCGATCAAATCCCCATCCCCCGTGAAGTCGAGATCGCTCTTGACGACGTCTTGAAAATAGACGCTGATCTTCGTGAGGAACTTATCTAGAGGATAGCAAGCTGGGCAAGGGGCGTGCTCCCCCTCATCATCCAGGAACTGCTTTTCCTCGTCGAAATACCGAGTCGCCCCGCAGACGGGGCATCTTTTTGTTTTTTGCTCAAAGGACATCGCTAAACCTATCTAGTTCTTAAATCCTACCACGTTTATCCTCCTCTTTCTTAGATATTTAGGACCAATCGAAAAAGACATAAATTTTGGTCCTTAGAAAAACCGCTTCAAAGGGCGGCGGGCGGGGACACGCTTTGCTAGCCAATCCCCGTTTAAAGAAGATCAAGTTCGACGATGAGCGCTTTAATAACCTAGCAAATCAAAGGGTATTCATCTTTCCTTCTAATAAGGACTTGTCGCGCGCATCCATCAAACAAGAGCCCCCAAATTTAAACGAGAACAAGAAATAAGCATCGACACCGCTAGCGGAATCCCAGCGCAGTCAGAAACCCGCAAAGCAATAAAAAAGTTGGGGCTCCTATTTCTTCAATAGTGAGATCCCAACGCCGGTCAACGTCATTATAAGCAGAGCGAAACGAGAAGCAACGGTCAAAATCAAATCAATTTTGCTTTAACTATAGATCGGTGAAAACATTCGAATATCCTTGTACTCAAAAAGGGTACCGCTTCTACCAGGCCCCGAAATTCAAGGCTCAGTTGGCATTTTTTCTGTCGGGCCACTCACCTTAAGGATAACCTTGTTCGCAGCGCCCACCAAGGCGGATTCCCTTAGCCCCTCGCCATCGCTATAAAGGCAAACGGAATCCGGACGAAGAGAACAGTTGAGCGCGAAATTGATGACCCGGAAGGTGCTGATGGAACGATGAAGCTTATGGAGGAGGAAATCCTCATCGGCCCTAGCGAGGACCATTTGCCCTCCCCTTCTGCATAAGGCTTCTTTCCACTTCGCCGAGCATCGGGCAATATCCGTGGCTTCTTGGATAAGGGGCTCTAAAGAAGGGAGATCATCAAACCAGTCAAAGCGAGGTAGTTCCTCTTTGTTAGAGCTGGAGACGGCATATACCTTGAAAGAAGGATGACTTACAAGCTCGTTTTTCACCTCGTCGATGAATTCCTTCATCCCGTTTCCTTCCTCGCATAAGGCTTTCAATATTTGGGAAAGCAAATCATAAAGGAACCCCTGCATCTCTTTGACTTGTTCCTCACGGATCCCTTTGATCAAGTGAGGGCTCGCTTTCAAAAGCAAGGTATGGGAGGCATAGACGTAATAGAGGGACTCAAAGGCGAGCAGCATGCCGTTGACGCCAGCCAAGGCGAACTCGTTGGTGTGGAAATCCTCTTTGAATTTCTCCTTCTCTTCCCCTAGCCCTTCAACGACCACCGTCTTGCCTTTGAGCAAAGCCCGATACTCATCTGCCTTAATGGAAAGATTAGAGGCAGGGAGACAAGAAAAGCATGGGGAGAAGTCCGTCTCATCATCTTCTAGCTTCGCGTT
>CAVEPD010000015.1:0-35856 GCA_963617535.1 bacterium | reverse complement strand
CTTTAGGCCTCGCCTCGCGCGAGGCCTTTTCTTGTGGTTTTATGCCCTTGTTTTGCGAACCCTCCTTCTCTTCCTTGTTTAGCGATTTTGAAACGCCTATCGTTAAGCCGTTATAAAACGAGGCAAAGCAATGACCATCAATTTCTTGGGCGATTCCATAACCGAAGGCGCAGGGGCAGACTCCCCTGAGCACATCTATTCCGCGGTTTGCTGTTCAATCTTAGGCGCGAAAGAGGGCAACTACGGGGTCGGCGGAACCCGCATAGCCAGGCAAAGAGTCAACATCAACGGCAACCCCGATGAAGATTACATACTCCGGGCAAGATGGATGAACCCCTGCGATTTTCTCTTCGTCTTTGGAGGCACGAATGATTATGGCCACGGGGATGCTCCAATGGGAAAAAAAGGCGATGACACCCCTTGGACCTTTTATGGCGCTCTTAAATGCCTCATCGATTATCTACTGGGGGTCAAGGGTCTTAAGAAAGAACAAATCTGCTTTGTTTTGCCAACCTATCGCTTGAATGAGACAAACCCCAGCGGGGATGGGTCGATCTATTGGATGAAGAAACTCCCATTAGAAGAATATCGCAAGGCAATTATCGATGTCTGCGAAGACTACGGAATCGATACCCTGCGGATCGAATCCCTGCCAATGCCAGCTACCGGCGAGCCAAGCGAATACTACGTAGATGGGCTTCACCCAAGCACCAAAGGGCACCGCCTCATCGGTGAGGAATTAGCGGCCTATCTCAAGAAGAAAGGTTTTTAAGCAAGGCGTCCTGCGAAAGCGGGACGTCTTTTCTTACCCACCCGTTCATGGCGGTTTATCGTTTTTTAGCCTTGCGATGGGCGAAAAACGCATTATTTCAATCACAATGTATCTCATAGCCAAATCAAGGCGGGACCTACAATTATCCACATTAGAAGGGAAACCCTTTTTCCTGTTGGAAGCGTAAGAAACCGCCGAAAAGAAGAAAGGAAGACCTCTAAGTTCAAATGTAAGCCGTTACATTGAATGAAAAAGGAGCAAAACCATGAACAAAAAGCCAATTCTCGCCCTCGCTAGCCTCTCTCTCCTCGCCGGAGGGATGACAGGCTGCTCAATCGGAGGCGGAAGCAACACCCAAATCGACCAGTCCAAGACTCAGATCTACGTCAGCAACTACGCCGGTGGATATGGCTCTGAATGGCTCGCCGCGGTGAAGACGCGCTTCGAAGAGGCCCATAAAGACGACGTCATCGAGGAAGGCAAGAAAGGTGTTCAGATTGTCATCGACAACATTGCCAATACCGCCGATGCCGAGCTCTCGAAGATCCTCGACAACAAGAACGAGGTCTATTTCACCGAGCAAAGCTCTTATTTCACGTTGAAGTCCCAAGGGATCTTAGGTGACATCACCGACGTTGTGAGTTCAACTCTCCCTGGCGAATCCGCCACGATCCTCGACAAAATGACCGATGAGCAGAAATCCTTCTATGGCATTTCTGAGAATGGAGAGACCCATTATTACGCCTTGCCCCATTATTCGGGCTTCTTCGGCATCACCTACAACATCGACCTCTTTGATGAGAAGGGCTTCTATTTCGCGGACAAAGCAACAAGCGACCGCCTAGCCGACCAATTCATCACCACGCGCAACTCCAAGAAGAGCGCGGGCCCAGACGGAGAATACAACACGAGCGATGACGGCCTCCCCACGACTTACGAAGAGTACTTCAAGCTCTGCGATTATATCGCCCAGAAAGGCTGCACCCCTTTCTTAAGCAACGGCCATAACTACAAAGACTATCTCAACTGGCTTGTGAATGCCTTGACCACCACTTACGAAGGCAAGGACGAGATGAGCATGGTCTATAGCCTAAGCGGCACCACCAAAACGCTCGCGACAATCGAAAACGGAGCGCTCAAGATGGATGAGACCCCGACCACTCTTTCCACCGAGAACGGCTACGAAACCGCCCGTATGGCAGGCAAATACCACGCCCTCAAGTTCATGGAAACCCTCTTTGGCAACACCAAATACCACAACTCCAAGATCACCAATAGTGGCTATTCGCACACCGACGCCCAGACCGATTTCCTCTATGCTGGCAACGATGGCGTCACCGATTCCATCGCCATGCTTAGCGACGGCATCTGGTGGGAGAACGAAGCCAAATCCACTTTCGAAGCGATGGCCCAGGCAAAAGGTGACAGCTTCTCGAGATTGAACCGCCACTTCGGTTTCATGCCCCTTCCTCAGGCTACCGAGGCAAAAGCCGCGGAACACAAATCCACCCTCCACGATGTCCTTTTCTCCTTCTGCTTCATGAAGAGCAACGTCGAAGAGAGCAAGAAATCCATCGTCAAGGAATTCATCAAGTTCTGCAACACCGACGTCTCCCTTTCCGAGTACACCTACACCACCAACACCCCGAAGGCCCTCAAGTACACGATGAGCGAGACCGATCTTGCGAAGATGTCCCCCTTCGGACGTTCCGTCTATGAGCTCAAGAACAAGAGCGACATCGTCTATCCTTGCTCCTCCAGTTCTTTCTACGCGAATAACCAGTCCAAATTCGCCCCTAGAAACCAGTACAGCACCAAAGACGCGAGCGGCGCCGAGATCACTTATTGCGTTGAGGCCATCGCTGAAAAAGGCCAAAGCGCGGAGACGGTCTTCGAAGGGCTTTACCGCTACTACAAGGACAAATGGTCTTCCTACAACAAATAAGGGCCTTCCTTTATGACCTCAGCTCTCCCGAGTAAGAAAAAGTCCTTCTTCACCAAAGACCTCCTTTTCTACTCTTTGATGTTGCTTTTTCCTCTTGCCCAGTTCGCGATTTTCTACATCGGGGTCAACGGGAGAAGCTTCCTTTACGCCTTTCAGAAAGTCGATACCTTAACCAATCAGATCAGCTGGACCATCGAGCCTTTAGCGAACGCGTTCAAGCAGATGTTCGAACCCACTTTGCTCAAGGTTCTTGGGGTGTCCTTCCTCTCGTTTGCTTTGACTTACGCGATCGGAACGATCCTGGCTTTGCTTTTCTCTTACTTCATCTATAAGAAGCTGCCCTTTGGGAATTTCTTCAAGGTCATGCTCTTTTTGCCTAGCATCCTCTCGGCGATCGTCATGGTCACAATTTACCAGAACTTCGTCGAGATCGGCTTGCCTAGCCTCGTCCATTCCTGGTTCGGCACGACGATCAAAGGTCTCATCGAAAACCCGGACACCCGTTACGGGACAATCGTCTTCTACAACGTCTTCGTGAGTTTCGGCACGAGCGTTCTAATGTATAGCAACGCGATGAGCGGCCTCTCCGTCGAAGTGAGCGAAGCGGCGAAGATCGATGGAGCGAACGCCTGGGATGAGTTCATCCACATCGTTCTCCCCGGCGTCTTCCCAACCATCAGCACCTTTGCGGTCACTAGCGTCGCGAGCATCTTCATCAACCAGATGAACCTGTTCTCCTTCTTCAACGTGACCGCGTCTAACGACGTCCAGACCTATGGCTATTACCTTTACGTCCAAACCGTGAACGCCGCGAATACCGAATCGGAATACCCCTTCATCTGCGCGGTCGGATTGCTTTTGACCGTCGTCGCCGTTCCTCTCACCTTGCTTACAAAATGGGCTCTCGAAAAATGGGGCCCCTCGGAGGACTAAGACATGAAGAATCTCGCTTTGGCTCACCGTAAAAAGAAAAGGGAGAAACTCAGCCCCCTTTCAATCGTCATCGTCATTTTCCTCATCCTTTATTGCTTCATCCTCCTCTTCCTTTTGGGCTGGGGACTGCTTTCCTCCTTCAAGGATTACCGGACGGACTTCCGCATCAACCCGGTTGGCTGGCCCACGAAGTTCACTTTTGACAACTTCGTGACCGTCTACTCTCGCTTCTCCATCTCCATCCATAACGGGAACGACAGCGTGAGTTTCCCAATGCTCTTCCTTTATGGCTTCCTCTACTCCTTTGGCTGCGCTTTTGCAGCGACCCTCATCCCCTGTATAACGAGTTACCTCTGCGCCAAATTCAACTACAAGCTCTCGAAAATCATCTATCTCATCGTCGTCATCGCGATGATCCTTCCTATCGTAGGGAGCCTGCCCGCGGAGATTGCGATGGCAAAACGCCTTGGTCTCTATAACCAAATCTGGGGGACGTGGATTCTCAAAGCTAACTTCTTAGGAATGTACTTCATCGTCTTCTACAACTACTTCAAGTCGCTTCCTAACGCCTATATCGAAGCGGCGAAGATCGACGGGGCGGGCAACATGCGCATCTTGCTGCAGCTCATCCTTCCGATGGCGCGTCCAATCTTCCTGACCGTGATGCTCATCAACTTCATCACCTTCTGGAACGATTATCAGGTTCCGCTCATCTATCTTCCAGACTATCCCACCATCGCGGTAGGCATGTACAACATGGCCTTCCTCACGACCAACGAGATCAGCAATGTCCCCTGCCGCTGCGCGGCTGCGGCGCTGATGCTTCTCCCGGTCCTAATCATCTTCTTAGCATTCCATAAAAAATTGCTTGGCAACTTAACCATGGGAGGTATCAAAGGCTAGCATGAAAAAGAAAACGCCATTGTTGCTGCTCTCTTTGCTTGCCGTCTCTTGCGCCACGCCCGCTTCTTTGTCTTTGTTCGGCAAGAAAGCGGCCGGCGAGGAATTCGGTCTAGAAAGCGAGTACAAGTTCGGATCGACATTCAAAGTGCCGACACTCACCAAGGATGGTGTTACTTACAGCTCCATCATCGAATTCCCTAGCGGAGCAAGCTATTCCTTAGACGAGGTGACCCTCAATGAGTCCGGCGTCTACGTGATTCATTACTCCGCGGAGAAAGAAGGGAAGTACTATTCGGAGGATTATTCCTTCTTAGTCCGTTGCCCCTATTTCCAGTTCAGCGGAAGCAAATCCTACGCTTCTTACGAGAAAAGCGAGCGGACCTATGGCAAGCAAGGGCTTTACGTCTCTCTTGCCGAAGGGGAGACCCTCACCTTCAATAATCCTCTCGATATCTCAAAAGGAGGGACGATTTTCAATGGATTCGCCGCCCCTAGCAACGTCGGTTCAATGGATTTCTCGGAGCTTTATCTCACTTTGACGGATAAGGCAGACAAAGACAACGTCGTCAGCATCCGCGCCAAATCCACGAACGAAGGAATCAACAACCCCTGGACCTATCTCGCCGCGAAGGCAAACGACCAGCCCTACGTCGGATATGAAGCGAACTTCGAAAACATCCATATCAACGACGACTATGGTTGCCCAATCACCCATAGCTTCTATGGCTATTATGGCGGACAAACTTGGCTAAAGAACGCCCAATGCGGCGATTACACGATCTCCATTGACTACAAAGCGGAGCAAAAAGCCCTTTATGCGGGCTCAGCCCTGATCACCGATTTCGACGATTCCACCTATTACACGACCTTGTGGGATGGCTTTGCAGGAAACGAAGCCACTTTATCTATCAGCGCCAAAGGGTACTCGGCTTCCTCAGCGAGCTTCGTGATCCTCGATGTCTTAGGACAAGACCTCACTCAGGACGCCATCTATGATAACACCGCCCCGGAGATCACTATCAACGCCCCGGAGAAATTGCCCCTAGCCAAAAAAGGCTGCACCTATCCCGTCTTTAAGGCCAAAGCCTATGACGAAATCGACGGGGAATGCGCGGTAAGCGTACACGCCTATTACGATTTCGGCGGAACCGACGGCCTCGCTCTTCCGATTAACGAGGGCAGATTCGAAACCTCAAGAGAAGGCAATTACTACCTCGTTTACGAAGCCAAAGACAAATCCGGGAACCTCTCGCAGAAGATTGTTTATATCTCCACCGCGGAGAGTGAGGATTTAACGATCGCCCCAAAGGGAGAAGTGACCAAAACAGTCAAAATCGGCGAGGAATACTTCTTCCCCGAAATGGAAGTCAAAGGAGGCTCAGGCGAAACGGAAGTCTATTTCACCGCGAGCAAAGACGGAGTCAAAATCGGCTCTAGCCTTTCTTTCATTCCAACGGAGCTTGGCACACACAAAATAAGCGCGAAAGTCACCGACATCCTAGGACAAGAGGCGACTTACGAATACGACCTCGAAGTTACTTCCAACGACCAAGCGATGATTTACGAAGATATCGTCGTCCCGAAGTATTACATCGCTGACGCGCTTTATAACCTTCCCACCGCCACTTGCTTCGATTATTCAAGCGGCGAGATGGAAGAAGTTGTCATGGACGTCAAGATCGACAACAACATCTACCCCTATTCCTTGAAAGCGGGCGAGCTTTTCGTCCCGAAGGTAAGCAAAGGGCAAGAAGAAATCACTCTTACCTTCTCTTATAAGAATCTTTCGATTGAGAAAAAGGTCCTCGTCATCAGCCCCTATGTCATGGGAAGCGATGGCATTGAACGTTTCTGCATCGAGAATTACCTCGTCACGGAGAATGCCTCCCTTGACGTGCTGGATACTGAAATTGATCTAACCGCCAAACAAAAAGGCGACCTCAAGGCCGACTTCGTGAATCCTATTCTCGCCGAAAACGCGACCATCACCTTAAATACCCTCCCTTCTAAGGGTGAGCTTCAAAACCTCGAACTCACCTTTACCGACAGCCTTGATTCCAAGCAAAGCGTGACGATGAAGATCGAGAAAAAAGGGACTGCTGAATACGCCTATTACACTTTAGGCACGAAGAGCTACCTCACGAAGACGAGCCTAGCGAAAGAGAACAATCTTGAATTCTCTTATTCTAATGGCGTCTTCACCTTCAACGAGACCGGCATCAAAGCTAGCGTTTACGATAACGGGGAAGCGTTTAGCGGTTTCTCTTCCGACAAAGTCTATGTCTCGGTAAAAGCGAAAAACCTCGCCAGTGGCATGGGCTTTGCCTGGACGCGCATCGACAACCAGAGCATGAGCTACGCGAGCAGCGACTATAACGCGCCCCGCATCGCAATCGTCGGCGATTACGGCGGAAGCCATTCTCTAGGCGAAACCGCAACCGTCAACAAAGTGAACGCTGGCGACGTCTTAGACCCGAACGCCCTTTGCTACGTAAGTGTCGCTTCGCCTAGCGGCAAAGTCGCCAAAGACGTTAACGGCGTGAGCCTAAACCTAGTCAAAGCGGACAAGGAATACCGGCTCAAGCTCGAAGAATACGGCCAGTACATCGTGACTTACAAAGCCATGGACAGCAATGGCGAGACCACGACCTTCATCTACGCGATCAACGTCGAAGACGAGGAAGCGCCCGTGATCACCTTGAAGAGCGAACCCTCTGGCGAGATCGCTCTCGGCGATTACATTCGCCTCCCCGAATACGAGGTGAGCGACAACTCTGGGAAAGACGTCATCGTCACGATCTACATCGATGCCCCGGATGGCAGAAGCTACCTCATGAGCGGGGACCGCAACTGCTTCAAGCCAGAGAGCGCAGGAGTCTACACCTTGCGTATCCGCGCGATGGACGAATCGGGCAACATCAGCTACCTGACCCGTTCCATCACCGTCAAATAAGAAAGGAGAACGACATGAAAAAGAACATTCAATTCATCCTCTCCGCCGCTTGCTTATTAAGTCTTGCTTCCTGTGGAGGAAATAGCGAACCCCAAGAGATCCTTCGTCCCACCGACGAAGCAAGTAGCCACCTCCAAAGCACCACTTTACATGACGTTGAGGTCAGCGAGAGCTCCTTGGTGCTCGCCGAAAACGGCAAGACCGATTACGCGATCCTCTACGATGAAAGTGACGTGAACGCGCAAAAAGCCGCAAGCACGATTTTCAACCACATAAACTCCGCGACCGGAGCCTCCCCCAAGGTGCAAGCTTTCACCGGCGAAGAAAAATATTCTTCCTCCGAGCATTGGATCGTCTTAGAAGGAGCGAGCATCCGTAAAGACGCAGGCATAGCAAACACCAGCAAAGCCATCGGGATCTCCGGCTACCAGATCGATACCAAAGACAATAGCTGCTTCATTCATGTGGGCGGGGAGCTTGGCTATCAGCAGGCGGCCCTAGCTTTCCTGCGTTATGCTCTTGGCTATAACCGCTATAGCAGCAACATCGTGACCTACGCCAAAGCAAAGGATAACAAAGTCACTTTGCCGAACATGAAGGTGGTCGAGAAGCCTGACTTCTCCTATCACACCCAGAGCAACAAAGTCGACACGATGACGAGCTACGAGATGGGGTTCTTAACCTCCACCGAAAGTTTCTTCTGTGACAGCGAGATCCAGCCTTGGCATAACTCCTTCGACTGGCTTCCTAAGTCCACCTATCAGGGAGCTCATCCAAAGTGGTACGCCACTAGCGAGGATCAGATCTGTTACACCGCTCATGGCGATACGGAAGAATACAAGGCCATGGTTGAAACTACGGCAAGCCGCATGCTTGCTAAGTTAGCGACAAACACCACCGTCGGAGCCATCTCTTTCTCCATCCAAGATAACTACAACTCCTGCTTGTGCGAAGCCTGCGCTGCCGACACCCAAAGATATGGCGGAGCCAGCGGCTCGGTCGTGAAGTTCATCAACGACGTTGACGATATCGTCCAAGCCGATCTAGAGAAGCAAGCGGATGAAGCGGGCACGGAAAAACGCGACCTCGACATCGTCTTCTTCGCTTATCACAAAACCGAGAAACCCTGCGTCAAGAAAGACGCGAACGGGAATTACGTTCCCGTGAGCGAAGATGTGGTCTGCAATGAGCACGTCGGACCTTATATCGCCCCCATCGGCGCCCGTTACTCCAAATCTTTCTATGACGACGCTAACGATTCTTACGCCTCTTCCGTCAAGGGCTGGGGCGCGCTCTCTAAGCGTCTCTACCTTTGGACTTACGAAACCAACTTCTCGCATTACCTCTATCCCCTCAACTCTTATTCCACGATGATCGAGACCTACCGTTTCCTTATCGAGAACAACGCCCTCTATCTTTATAACGAAGGCCAGCATAACCAAGGGGCCGTCACGGCTTTCGGGAGATTCAAGGAATACTTCAATTCCATCTCCATGTTCGACGTGAATTCCTCTTACAGCCAAATCGTGGATGATTTCTTCACCAACTATTTCGGCGCGGCGAAAGAAATCATGCTCACTTATTTCCAGGAGCTTCAGGATCAGCTTTCTTATATCGAGGAAACCTATCCTACCGACGTGAACGGGACGATTTACAACAAAATCGCCCAATCGCGTTTCTGGCCGAAGAAACTGTTGGACCGTTGGGTGAGCTACATCAACGAAGGGATCGAAGCCATCGCCCCCCTAGTGAAGACCAACACGACCCTTTACCAAGCGATTTACGATAACCTCATCTTGGAATCGGTCTTCCCCCGTTACGCCTTGCTTGAAAACTATTCCGGCACCTATAGCAGCACGGAGCTCCAAAGCGCACGCGCCTCTTTCCGTTCGGATTGCTTAAGGCTCAACGTCACCATGACAAGCGAAAACGGGACCCTTGAAAGCGTCTATAGCGCCTGGGGTTTCTAAACAACAAAGATATAGAAAGGATATTTTATGAATAAGGCATTCAATTCATTCTTGCTTCTTCTCTCCTCTTCCTTCCTCCTCGCTAGCTGCAATAGCGGCAATAACAGCTCTAGCAGCGTCGTCGCGGAAGCTAGCTTGACCCTCAATCAAAGCGCGCTGAGCCTCGAGGCTTATGAGTCCTCAACGCTTACTTACACCTTGACTGGCAAAACGGGGACTCCGAGTTGGACAAGTAGCGACGCGAGCGTCGCAACGGTCGACTCTAGCGGCAAAGTGACCGGCGTCAAAGCAGGAAGCTGCACGATCACGGTCTCTCTCGATGAGCTTAGTGCTACCTGCGAAGTAACGGTAACCACCATCTCCCAAGCTCCGCGAATCGTGCTTGGTGAATCCAGCATCTCCTTAGACAAAGGCAACACCTATGTGATTGATGCCTATACGATCTATAAAAACGAGATCAGGGACGATTCTCTTGAGGTCTCTTTGAAAGGCAGCGACACCACGATCGCCTCGGCGACCTACGCCAACAAGAAAATCACAATCTCTGGCCTTGAATACGGTCAAGCCGACTTCGTCGTGCACGCGAATGTCCTAGGCGTTCTAATCACCGCGAATCTTCATGTCCAGGTCGTGAACGCGGACATCGCTTTGAAATTAGGCAACATCACCGCCAAAGAGGGCGAATATTCCTTGGAACTTGGGATGTTCAAAGCAGACGACGATGGCCTCCCTACCGAATTCACCCCGGAAGTCATCTTCACCGACAAAGAGCAGCCCGCGAGCTACGCGCTCACCTATACCTCTTCTGACGACGCGATCGCCACTTGGGACGATAGCCACAAGATCCTCGCGAAAGGCGTTGGCGAGGCCACGCTTAAAATCACCTGCGAACAATTCAAGCTCTCCGTCGAGATCAAGGTGAACGTTGTTAAAGGAGCCTACGACGTTGTTCTTAAGAACATCAACGAAGCCGGCGAAAGCGTAACGGAAAAAGTCGGCGCGCATAAAGCCCCGAAGACCGTCGCTTCCGTTGAAAACAAAAAGTTCGTCGGCTGGTTCGATGAGGATGGGAACAAAGTCACTTCCATCGTCGAAGACATCACTCTTTACGCCCATTACAGCGTCGAATTTGAATACTCCGGCAACGAAATCCTCAAGAAATTCACCAATAACGACAGCGACTATTCTCAGCCTGCGGGAACCGATTGGAAATATAGTGCGAGAGGCAGCGACGCAGAGGGCGACGTCAAAAAAGGATACTATCCAGGCGTGGATGGAGCCCAAGGCCTCTACTACCCCGACAGCATGGACAAAGTCGCTGGGGTTGGCCTTCCCGCCTATGACTTCTCCTCAAGCCCGAGTGTGCGCTTCACCTTTGGTTTCAGCGACAGTGCGGCCGATATCAAAGTCAACGATACCGCGGTGGGCGATTGTCCATCTTCAAGTGGCGGCGCCTTGGACCAAAAGCCGTTCTACAACTACGTTGTGACGATCCGCGGAAAGAACATGATTGTCGAAAACAAAGGAAAGAGCGTGAGCACGTCCATTACGCTAGACGACGATACCTACACCGGCAAGAAAGGCCTTGAGATCAAAGCGACCGGGGTCGCCTGGAGATGGCTCTTCGTCACGCCGTTCAAATCGATCGACGTTGATTACATTGCGGCTGCGAACGGAATCGAAAAATCGCTTCCCGACGAACCGGAAGCCGGCGATTACCTGACCACGATCGAAACCTATAAGAGCCTGCGCGCCCTTTATGGTGAAGGCGAGAATTCCGTTTTCCCAATCAGCGAGAAGATGCAATCTTGGATCGATGCCTACACCGTCACGACTTTAACGGATTACACAAACGACCAAGGCGTGACCATCGAAGGCAACCTCTCGGCCGACGAAGCCACCTACAAGAAGCTTAGAGATCCATCGGCAGACCTTTTCGGAGGCTGCCCGGCTTACGACGGAGACAGCAAGGCATTCCTCGCGCAAATCAATGATTTAACCGCGTCGTTTGCTTCTATCACCTTCCCTGCCGTTGATTTCTCGGCTTACAAAACCGTCACCTTCTCTTTTGGCACAGCCGGGAACATTGGCCAATACAAAGACCGTTATTTCTTCCTCGGCGATGCGCCTAGCAATATGGCAAGCGCGACTAGCGCGGAAAATTACATTGGCGCGGCGAGCGAGTCGATAAATGCAAGTTGGAATACCGCCGGCAGCATTACCGCCACAATCGCCAATGGCTCCATAACCTTTAACGGCGCAACCATTGATGATAAGACCTTCACGCTCAGCGACGATATCTACAAAGGCAATACCGGCCTCAAGCTAAGCCTTGGTAATATTTGCTGGGAATACCTCGTCGTCTCTCCGTTCTTCGGACACAAAATCTGATCAACGATTTTCTTAGGGCCCCGTCTCGACGGGGCCTTTTTATGGTTTTGGCCTCGAATATCTTGCGTGTTTGGATAATGCCCAATACCAGCTACTACGGCTAGGCGAATTTATCAGAAGGCAAAACCAAGCGCGGAATCATTTTAGAGAGAACCTTACGCTCAGAGGTCGCCAATCCTGTGGCAAGAAAAGAAACAAGAAAAACAAGATTACCGCTTGGTTTAACTTGGCCTAGTCGCTTTAAAAAGCAGGCTTTTTGCAGGGTTTTCATTGCAAATCCCTGCAAAAATGCGTTATTTGTCTAGCAAATCTAAAACCTGGTCAAAATTCGAAACCAGTTTATAGCAGCCTTTGTCAAAGCCGGATTTTTTAAGGTTGCCGTCGTCCAATCCGATGACGTTAAGCCCGGCAAGATGCGCGGAAATAACCCCTGCGGAGGAATCTTCTAAAGCAACGGCCCTAGAAAAATCCGTGACGCCTAAGCCGAGGGCGAGTTCTTTATAGATCCAAGGATGGGGCTTCGCACATAGCTCGCCCATCGTCCCATAGTCTTTCCCGTTTTTCCTTCTGCCGCCACTAATAGTCGCATCATAGAAATCAAGTGGATCGCCCATATCCAAATCGCGGAAGGCTGAGACGATTTCCGGAATAGCTTTGTAATCTAGCCCCGAAGTGGCCAAGCCAATCTTGATTCCCCTTCTTTTGACTTCAAAAAGGAATTCCTTTAAGCCCGGGCGAGGGACGAAAGCGTGTTTCACGCCAGTCCCCTTCATAGCTTTGTCGAGTTCTTCTTCAGCGGTTTGGTGATAAATCAAAGTAGCGTCTTCTAGACTCTGCTTGAAGCCGTATTTCCTTTTGCAGTAATCCAAGTGCTCCAAGGTGGTGAAGCCCTGCACGAAAGGAGCGTCTTCCTCCTGAAGAGTGAAATCGGGGTTGCCTAATAGTTTCGCCGTCGTACGCCCAATCACGTAAATCCAGAAGGTCTCGCTCATGACGCTCGTCCCGTCTAGATCCATCAGGACATATTGGATGTCATGGGGCTTAGGAAGGTTCTCCCAAGGATAGATGGCTTCCACCCCTCCCTGGTTAATGGAAAGATAGTCCTTTCCTTCGATTTTCAGGGCTTTGACGCCTCTCGCTTTGAATTCAAACATGGTTGTTACCTCGTTAGGGATTATAGGGCAAAGAGGCCAAATCAAAAGAACGCCACCTCTTTTTGGGCAAAAAGACGATAAGCGTGGTCAATTGGAGCAAAGATCAAGGAATCAGAAATCCTCTAGGTATATCGCGAAAGTCACCGCGGGAAAACCATGCGAAAAATCGGTTTTGGTGACTTTTCCGATAAGAGATTTCCCGGCGTCGAGCAATCTCTTGAATATGATTTCATCGCTTTCAGGAACGTAACCGATCTGGCCTTTTGACGAGAATACCTGCACGGCGTCCTTTTCGTATTTGCTTTGGTTGTAGCGAAACTCAAGCCTGTCCCCCACTTTTATGTCAAAGAGAGCGGCCTTGTCCAAGAGCTTATAAGTGCCTGCCAAATTGCCGTCGAAAAGAAGGATCTCTTTCTTCAAGGGCTTTAACAAAGCATCGATGTCTCCGCCTTGCTCTTTAAGCGCAAGCTCCTCTTTCTTCGTTACGAGTTCTTTTTTCATCAAGCTTCTCCTATTTTTGCGTTCAATAGCAAGGAGAGTCTTCCGTCTAATTCTTCTAAGAAAGCTTCATACTCCTTGGTTTGTCTCGTTAGATCATCAAGAAGGGCCTTCCCTTTGTCGGGGTCTTCCAAATAGACGCGGTACAGATAAGGTTTATGGGTCTCGATCTCCCCGATCTCTTCCTTGAGCCTCGTGATTTTATCCTCGACGCCATCAATCTCGACGTCATCTTCCCCAAATTGCATGCTCGCGAGATCGTAAAGCTCGATGATTTGGTGGACGTTGTTTTGCTTATAGGCGGTAAGGGCGTGCTCATAGATGCTAGAAGCCAGGGGATTGTCCGCCAATTCAGGATGAATATCAGGATGAAGCATTTTCATCAAGGCGCGGAAGAGCCTCTTGCTTTGGCTTATCTCTACAGGGTTTAGATAAGGACCTTCATTGCAACGGTCCGCCTGTTTTTTCTTTGCCGAGGCGCGAATAAATTCCAGATATGCGTCCGCGCAGCTACTTTTCGCATAACGTTCCATTTCCTCTTCATCCGGAGTTAGGCCCTGGTTCTTCATCTTCTGGCAATAGGCGATTCTTTGCTTCATCTTCGCCGTCTCTAGTTTAAGCTTCAATAGCTTCAAAAGAGGTTCCCCGAATCTCGCGTAGTACTCTAATTCAATGTCGTGGCACTCCTTCTCTAGCTCGATCTTATAAAGGAGCAGGGATTCATAAACCTCTTCGTTCATGAATCTTTTCTCCTGAGAAGGTAATCCTCTTCGTATTCCAAAGAGTAGACGTATTCTCCTCCAACGACTGCCTTTCTAAGGAAATCCTCGATTGAGGCATACACCTTATCCCCGAATTTAACGCGGATCTTGCCTTCGTCTTCGAAAGAAGAGATGGTGTAATGTTTCCCACGATATAGCAAGCTGTATTCGCATGGGGTCTTAAGGCAATAGAACAAATCGAAAATGCGCGGGAAGTCAACGTCAATTAGACCAAGTTCACCCAAGAGCTTCTCCGTCCTTCTCGCGACGATGAAATTGCCCCAGAAAGCGCTGTAATTGATGCGTTGAACAATATAAGCGCGGCCTCTAGTAAGCATTGCTTTCGCTTCCGCGTCTTCACCTCTTTGCATATCAATATAAGCGAGGCGATGGGCAATCTCGGGGATTGGGTCAAAGAGGTCATAGCTGTTTTCAAGTTCTTCCCAAAGTTCGCGGAGAATCTCCTCGTACTTCTTTTCGTCTTTCTCAACCCCGTATCCTCTTTCGTACATATCAGCGAGTTTCATCGCCGCTTCTTTGTCGCCTAGTTCTTTGGCCTCGGAGAAATAACGGAACGCCTTCTCATAGTCCGGTGTCCCGACGCGGCCATAGAAATAGATGAAGCCAAGCCCGCTAGAAATAGCTTTGTAGCCATGCTCATAGGAGAGCAAATAATACTTCTCGGCGAGAGGGTACTTCTCCTCCCCATAATATTGCCCGCCAAGATAGGCCATCGCTTTGGCGTCGCTTTCCACATCACAAAGATAATGGAGAGCCTCCTCCCTTTGATAAGAGTCGCCCTCGCTAAGAGGACCGTTTTGCTCTTTTCGTTCAATGCTCCTGACGATATTCCAAGCTTGTTCTTTATCCATGGCTTGATTATCGTGCCAAAACGAAGGAAGAGAAAGAATGTTTTGACCCCCATCCATTCTCATTGTCAAAAAGAGATATCGCTAGTTCAACGGGCCGGGATTCAATCCAATTATAAAAAAAGCCCGCAAAAATTGGATATCTCTAAGATTTGCGGGTTTTTCGATACAAAAAGCAGGTTTTTACGCCCGCTTGAATTTACAGTTTTCCTTATCTTTGAACTCTGCCTGAGCCATCCCCGCCCATAAGGGAGAGGACTTCTTTTTCGGAGACCAAGTTAAAATCGCCAGGAATCGTGTGCTTAAGCGCAGAGGCCGCGACGGCGAACTCAAGGGCTTTCCCTTGGTCTTCCGGCCAAGTTAATAAGCCATGGATAAGGCCGCCAGAGAAGGAATCTCCACCGCCAACGCGATCAACGATCGGAAGGATGTCATAATGCTTGGATTCGTAGAAATCCTTGCCATTGTAGATCAAGGCTTTCCACCCGTTGTGGCTTGCGGAAAGAGATTCCCTCAAAGTGGAAACAACATACTTGAAGCCGAATTCCTTGGCCATTTGCTCGAAGATTTTGTGATAGCCAGAGGCATCGGTTTTGCCACCCGTCACATCGGCGTCAGGCTTGAAGCCAAGGCAAAGCTCGGCGTCTTCTTCGTTCCCAATGCAAACATCCACGTACTGCATCAAAGGACGCATAATGGAGATTGCTTTCTCGGAGGTCCAAAGTTTTTTGCGGAAATTGAGGTCGCAAGAAACAGTGACTCCGTGCTTTTTCGCGGCGATGAGGGCAAGTCTGAGGTTCTCCGCGGATTTGTCGCTGATGGCCGGGGTAATGCCTGACCAATGGAACCAAGAGGCCCCTTCAAAGATCTTATCGAAATCGAAATCGGAAGGATCGGCTTCGGCGATAGAAGAACGCGCGCGGTCATAGATGACTTTGCTCGCTCTCATCGAGGAACCGGATTCCAGATAATAAATGCCGAGTCTATCGCCGCCACGGGCGATGTAATCCTCATGCACGCCATAACGCCTAAGCGCGTTGATTGCGCATTGGCCGATCTCGTGGGAAGGCACTTTGGAGACAAAATAAGCTTCGTGGCCATAATTGGCGAGAGAGACCGCAACGTTGGCCTCCCCTCCGCCATAGCAAGCATCAAAGGATTGAGCCTGCACAAAACGCGAATTCCCCGCCGAGGAAAGTCTCAGCATGATTTCGCCCATCGTAATTACTTTTGCCATTATCGATTCTCCTTAATGATTCTTCTTGCCTCAAGGCAGTTCTTGATTTGCTCTTCCGGGGTTCCTTTCAATAGCCAGGACCCCCCGCAAGCGATGATTTTGTCGCATTTGACGAACTCCGCCAGATTGGAATTATCGACGCCACCCGTCGGCATGAATTTGCAGGCAGGGAAAGCCGCGCCTAAAGCCTTGATTGCTTTTAATCCCCCAAAGACTCCCGCGGGGAAGAATTTCAAGGTGGTGATGCCATTGTCTAAGGCCATCATGATTTCCGTTGGGGTCACGATGCCCGGAAGATAAGGGATGTCTTTCTCCTTACAGGTGTCACATACGCTTTGGGAAAAGCCAGGCGAGACGATGAACTTCGCTCCGCAAGCAATTGCCTCTAAGCATTGCTCTTTGTTAATTACCGTGCCAGCTCCAACCAGAACATCGGGGAATTCCTTCACGGCGAGTTTAATGCAATCCGCAGCGCAAGGAGTTCTGAAGCAAATCTCCGCGACGGGGATGTCGCCTTTCACAAGGGTTGTCAAAGCGGGAATGGTATCCTCGACTTTGTTAAGCACGACGACAGGGACGACCCCAATCTCATGCACTTTATCTAAAACGGTCATACTTAACCTCCGTACGTTCTCAATTCTACACGCGCGCAGACTTGCGAAGCTTTCTTCTTTCGAAAAGAAGAAATTTATGTGCTTTCAAAACGAAAATAATAACCGTTTAGACAATGGACTCATTAATAGCAGATGACGTTCCCACCTTTGTCTTTGGCTTCGTAAAGTTTCTTGTCAGCTTCGTGATAAAGCGTATCAAAGGAGGAATCGGAAACGCCGTCATAATAAGAGACGCCAACGGAAGCGCGGATCATGAACTTGTTGCCAACTCCTTCGAGCTGAATCTCATTGACGAGCTTAAAGAGGGCTTGAACCGACGACTCGGCATCTTCTTTGCCGCGGACGTGCGTCGAATAAACGGCGAACTCATCTCCGCCAAGGCGCATAATCACGTCATCTTTCCTCAAATTCTCTTTCAAAACTTTAGCGACCTTCATAATCGCTTCATCACCGGCCATATGGCCATAGGTATCGTTGATGCTCTTGAAATCATCTAAATCAACAATAGCGAAGAGCCCAGCCTTCTTGTTCGCAAGCGCCTCATCAATCATCTTCTCGCCATAGTAGCGATTAGAAAGCTGAGACAAGGAGTCAGTTTCGCTAAGGGCTTTAAGTTCTCGCGTCGCCGCATCCAAATGGTTCGTCTGCAAGGCGAACATGAAGTAAACTATAGAGAAGACGGCCGCGCTGATGCCGAGGGAGCGAATGTCGTAGATGCTTTCGAAAACCATCGCAAAGATGACGTAGCCCAAAACCAAAACGATGAGGCTCACGCCGACTTTGTGATCAAGCACTTTTGCCAAAATAACGTTAAATGAAGCCTCGGCCAAGTAAAGGATTGTGACAATCATTGAAACATAGCCAAGCGGCCCGCGATGGAAATGATTTCCGGCGTCGTAAGAGAAGACCCAATTCGTCCCAAAGGCAAACATTTGAATCACAAAGACGAAGGCAAGAGGAATGAGATCCAAGAAAAACCATTTATTGCCTTTGAGCTTCGTCTCACATCTCAAAAGATAGATGAAAGGATAGACAAGCGCCGGACGAACAATGTAGCCAACCACGGAGAAGAACACTCGCCACATAGATGGTGTGCTCAACTCAGAGAAATAGAATTCAGCGTTATAAGAGACAATCTCAAGAACTTCCAAAACGACGGTAACAACGAAAACGCGCCTTTCGGTTTTTGAGAAGCTCTTGCTGAGCAACAAAATCATGATTTGGAAAACCAAACCGATGATCGGGCCGAAGTTATATTCAAGAAACTGATCAATTGTCATAAAACAAAAGCTAAAACTAGCCCTGTAAATTGTACAAAAATAAAAAAAGAACTTCTACATTAAATGCGAAGTCCTAACTGATTTGTTGGTGACCCGTACGGGATTCGAACCCATGAATGTATCCTTGAAAGGGATATGAGTTAAGCCACTTCTCCAACGGGCCAAGAATGGCGCTCAGTATAGGGCTCGAACCTACAACCGATCGGTTAACAGCCGATTGCTCTACCATTGAGCTAACTGAGCGCATTGCCCTAAACGGGCGAAACCTATTCTAAGCGCCCAAACCACCCTTTGCAACAACTTTCGTCAAGAAAAATAAAGGGTCATTCGCGAAAGAAAAGAGCCTTGTTTCAGGCTCCTGGAAATGCGTGGAATTATTTAGCAGCGTCGAGCTTTTTCTCGATGGAACTGTATAAATCAGCGACGGTTTTGATCGAGGAAAGCTCATCGGTTTCGAATTGGATTCCGTACTTGTCTTCAAGAGTAAGGCACATCTCAACGACGTCCAAGCTATCAAGCCCGAGATCCTTGAGCGACTTCGTCTCGTCGACATGAAGAACGTTGAGTCTCTCCGCGAAGCTTTGTTTGATTTCCGACATTATTTTGCTATCAGCCATGGTTATTTACCTCGGTCGAATTATAAGCAGGAAAAGCATCGCTTCCAACAAAAAAGAACCCCGAAGGGTTCTAGATTACGTAATCTTGCATGACATATTGCGCATTGACGGCGCTATCGACCTTGTCGCCGATCTGATTGGCCGTTTTGTCGAAGACGGCGTAGAGAACGCCACCCACAATCGCAAAGATTGCAAGCACAAGCACCATCCCGAGCAATTGCCCTTTGATTTCGCTCATATTCTCACCTCCTTTCTTTAATCCATGTAATAGCCGACAATCACGGTGCGTTTCACCGTGATTTCCAATCTTTCTTTGGACATGACGAACGTTTGATAGTATCGGGAAAGAGTGAATGTGAGTTTTTCACCAACCGCAGGCGTTTTCGAATTGTCATAAAGGATTCTGGCCCTATAAGACCTTACAAGTTTGGAGGTCGCGCTAGAGACCTTCCCTTCTTTTCCGATTGCCCTAGCGACCACTAGGGAAAGAGAGTCGAGCGAGGAATGGACGGAAGAGATCCCGATGATATCCCCTCCAAGGAGCATCACCGACATTACGAAAACGATAGATAGCATTAGTCCGAGTTTATAAGCCATTGAGCATACCTCCCATGATTTCAGTTATCGCAAGCATCAGCATCAGCATTGAGAAACCCGAGCCGACAAGCGGTAAGAAGGAAAGACTATCAAGCCTCTCCAGATGCTTTCTTTCTCTCCTTAATCTCTTCTGATCAGAAAGCTTGGCGAAAAGGCGTTGGAACTGGACAAGATAAACTCCACCGCTTCCTTGATCGACCATTTGATATATCGCCATCATGACCTCGCGAATCTCTAAGGACTTGAAGTTCCCGGCGAAAGAAAGATAAGGAAGCAAAGTTTTGTCGCGGGTGATCTGCATCAGCAGACCTTCCAAATGATTTTTTAAACGTCCTTTCGCATAAGGCAGGATTTCTTCGAACGCGTTATAGACGTTGAAGCCATCCTGAATGTAAATCGAGAAATAAGTGAAAAGGGTTACGAATTGTTCCTCGTCCTCTTCGTTTTCCTTCGCTTTCTTGCTGCTTTTGCTGTTCAAGATGAAGAAAACCATCACCACGAAGAAAAGGAAAGGGAACAAGCACCAATACCATTGTCCCCTCCAAAAATAGAGAACCGCCCCGATTGCGGTGCAGCAGACGAAAAGCATCACCAAATAGATTTTCTCGTTGCCAGAACTCGTTTCTTTTTTCTTTTGTTTCTCGCTCATTTTTTACCTCTTTTCTTTGACGTGGACATTCCTTTTTCTCCCGTGTAAGCCTGGCAATAGAAAAGCAAGCCAAACAGGAGGAAGCCAAAATAAATCGCTAAACAAATCGTGAAAGTGGAGGAAGCTAGCAAAGTGTCGTAAAAGGAAGAAAGGGCAAAACGAAGGAATCCCACGATCCCCAAAGACATCGCCCAAAGGGACATATATTGAAAGAGCTTGCCTTGAGACACCTTCGCGCGGTTGTCTGCCTCTTCTTCGATTCGAGTAGCCTCTTCCAATAAAGAGGAAGATAAAGTCAAAACATCCCCGCCTCTTTCTTCATAAATGGAGATGATTGAAAGGAAAACCTCATAAAGTTGGCTTTCGAAATAGGAGGAAAGCTCATGCAACCGACCTTCAACATCGTTGCAGGAGCAAGCTTCCATAACCTCTTTTTCCTCCCCTTCGGATCCTTCGCAGGAAACCTCGTACGCTCTAGAAAGGCTAGAGGTGACCGAGCACGTTGTGACAAAAGAGTTCATGAAGCGATAACACTCCTTGCGGATTCTTCTTTTCCGCTGCATCGTCATGACTTTGGGATAAGCGAAGATCATGAGCAGCAAGAAATAGACGAAAGCCACCGCTCCCGTCATAAGAAGCTGGCTCGAGGCCAAATAACAGACCCCGCCCACCGTAAGGGCAATCATCAAACAAGCAAGGACGCCCTTCATTCTTCATTCCGGAAGAGGATTTCCATCTTCCCCTCCTTCAATTTTCCAATCGATTTGATACAACGCTTAATGCCATTTGTCGTCCTCTCTTTCCCAACAAGCACGAAGACTGAAAAGTTGTCCTCCACATCATGGAGCAAATCGGAATAGACCATCGCGCTACCTCTCATTTGGGCGAGGCGGGCCAGACGAGAAGGCATATTCTCCAAGGATGAGCTATGGATCGTGAGAATCACAGGGTGGCCGCTCATCGCGCAGCAAAGCGCCTCCCACATTTCTTCGCCCCTTGCTTCGGCCAAAACGATGTAATCCGGATCAAAGCGAAGAGCGGCCTTGATGAGCACCGCGGCGGATCCTCCTTTCCCGCTTGGATCAATCACCCAAGTAGTCAGGTCAATAGGCGCAATGCCGCGAATAAGCTCAAGCTCTTCTACGTTGTCGATTACCAATACGCGCGTCGCTTCTTGCAGACGGAGCAAAAGGAATTTCTGCAGTTCGGTCTTCCCACTACCCGTCTCCCCGCCGATGACGATGCTTTGTTTCTCTTTAAGAAGAGTCAAAAGAAGTTCCTTGCTGTTCCCTGGGAAAAAGGCATCGTCCTCATCGAGTACCGTTCCTCTTCGCTCAACGCGCAAAGAAAAGGAATAGGATTTGCGGTCTTTTACGCGAGTTAAAGACATAAATGCCGCAGAAAGCCTATATTTTCCAAAACTAACGTCTAAGATTGGATTCAAATAGGAGAACTGCCGCTCGGAAATGTTGGCGATTTGCCGCAAAAAGGCGCCCACATCATCTGGGGTGGCCTTGATGTTCTCTTTCCTTCTCCCCAAGTGAACGGACTCCGAGAAAAATTCCTCCCCGTTATAAGAGACGTCGTTGATGCCTTTGATGGCTAAAACTTCTTTTAGGAAAGATGCCTCGACATATTGGCAAAGTGGATTTTCCTGGTTCATGAAGTCTCCTCCACTAAAGTGAACAGAGCCGTGCGATCGATTAAGGTGGTTTCAAGCAGGGTGCAGCGAAGGCGAATGGATACCCCCATCGGATACTCATAATCCCCACGGTACTCATAACCCTCGATCTCGGTTTTATATTTGCATACCTTAGCGAGTCTCTCTTCTAAATAAGCTTCCGTATAGGCCTCCACCGCCTGAATCGAGAAATAGGGGGCGACGGATTCCCCGGCTGAAGTAAGGTTCACCACGCAAGTCTCCAGTTCATCGCTAAACAAGCCATAAAATGTGCGATACGCCCCCATATAGGCATAGCTATAACGAAAAGCCATGAAGCTAAAGGAAAGGAAAAGCATGGCTAGAAGCATATTCCCCATCAGTATCCCTCCCATTGAATGGAATAGTTGCCAAGCGCTCCAGCCCCATCGTAATAAGCCTCCTTGCTCATGAGGAGGGACTGCCCGGCAGGATTGAATTCAAGCAAGGCAATTTCCAGTTTGACGGGATTTGATTCCGTGGCCCAATAAGGCAAAATCAAATCATTGGTTTGGGGATAGCCGTCCGTGAGTTCCATCATTTCCCCTGTTTCTTTGGAAAAAGAATAGGTATTGAGCAGTCTCAAACGATAATTTTCCCCATCTAGGGTATAGCCAAGCGGCAAAGCGATGTACTTTCCTCCTATAACGCTTCGCTCCCCAACGTTCCAATAATTGAGCTTGGTAAGGATTCGAAGCTCTCCTAATTGCTCGTTGACCGCTTCGTATTCCTCCATGCCCGAAACCCTAAATCCGACGTTTTCCAAATGGAAACGTCTAGAATTCACCTCGCGCTTCTTCTGGGTGTTAAAGAAGAAATAACTGGAGTTATAGAAAATCGTTTTGCTAGGGTAATAAAGACTTTGGAGGTTGTAATATCTGATTTCCTCATCGGTTCTATAGATCCCGCCATCTCTCATGGGGGTTTGGCCGAATGAGACGGAAGAGTAGCGAATATAGGCGTCTGCGGAATAGGTCCGCTCGCATCTCACCTCAAAGCGAAGCTCCTCACCCTCTTTGAGAATTTTACCGGGAACGGTCACATCAACTTCGTAAAGCCCGTCAGGAACTTTGAAGTAGCTTTGCTTTGCTTGAAACAAGATGCTCTTCGACTTTGAAATCTCGAAAACGAAATCAAAGGTGTTTCGCGACTGCCCTCTGTGATTTATAGTGAAAGTCAAATTCTGGTTTCGCCCTGCGATCAAAGGGTCGCCATGCACTTTCGAAACGCTGATGCTGCCAAAAATGACCGTGGTCGATCCCATGGTTAAAGGGGCCGCCATAAGAATGGGGACAAGAGCGCGATGGCGCCTTCTCATTGGAAGGCCTCCTTAAATGAGGCGATAACGCTTTTCCTTTCCTTTCTATATATAGGATCGGACATGCAGCCGTAGTACCAGAAGGGATAGATGCGGCCGACTTCAAGACATTCGGAAAGGAAAACGCGCCTCTTCGTCAAATCAAGGGCGTCATAAAAGCCCTTCACTGCTTTCAAAAAGGAGGAAGCTGGAGAGGGGTGGCTCTCCAAAAATTCATCATCGAAGTCATAAACGTGAGCGTCTGGGCTTTTGCCGATTTCAATCAGGCAGCGGCGCACTTTGCGTTTCAGCTTCGCGCAGATGGGGTCCTCGGGGAAGAGGCCGGCAATCGAGTTCTCATAAGGTGGTGTCATAAATTTTGTCTCCTCACCCTATTAATAAAGAAGAAAATGACTTTTTTCCTAAAGAAATTTCATCTTTTCTCGTTTTATAATATTTCCGATGATTATTTTGGTCGGGGCATCCGCCTCTGGAAAAACGGAAATCGCGAGATATCTCGCGGAGAATTACGGCATTAAGAAAGCCATCACCCACACTTCGAGGGAAAAAAGAGAAGGCGAAAAAGATGGAGTCGATTACTTCTTCGTCCCCGAGTCGATCTTCCTTCAGATGAAGTCACGTTACTGTTTCGTGGAGACCACTTTTTACAACGGTCACTATTATGGCTGTTCCAAAGATCAGGTCGCTGATGACAGATGCGTCGTCGTTGATCCCAATGGCCTAAAGGCTTTTAAGGCTCTTAAGAGCAAGCGGGTCATATCCTTCTTATTACGCGCAGACGAAGAGACGCGTATCGAGAGGATGAGGAAGCGTGGGGACAAAGAAGAGGACATCGCTAAGCGCATCGAAAACGACAAAGAGGCGTTCGCCCTTGCAAACGTCCCTCAAGCCGATTTCATCATCGACACGGACTCTCGCCCGGTCGAGACGATCGCTAAACAAATTTACGCCTTATATAAAGCAGAGCTCAATAAGCTCAACTGACCTTCCTTCTAGGATGATAAGTTACCTCCGCTTGCACAACCGTGTAAGGGGAGGCTTTTTTCACGCGGACAGTAAGCGGGCCGAACTCGAAATGGTCGCCTTCCTCTCCAAATTTCCCAAGTCGGTCATTGATCCAGCCAGAGACGGTCTCATAGTCTTCATCTATTTCCTCTTGATCAAGATGGAACTTTTGGAAGAATTCCTCGATGTTCATGTTGCCTCTAACAAGGTAAACGTTTCTCTTATTCGTCTTTTCAATATCTAAGACCACCACTTCGCCTTCGTCGTAGATTTCTCCGACAAGCTCCTCGAGGATATCCTCCATCGTCAAGAGGCCTTCCGTGCCCCCGTATTCGTCTTTCACGATGGCAAGGTGGATGTGAGATTTCTTCATTAAGCCAAGAATTGCGGAAATTTCCATCGTCCTAGGCACGGATAAGGTCGGTCGGATTAATTCATTGATTGAAAGGTCATCGTCGGAGAGCATGGCACGCAGCAGAGATTTGACGGGAATATAGCCAATGATGTGATCGTAGTCATGCTTATAGACGGGGATGCGGGAATGGCGGAACGCGCCTTCTAACTTGACGTACGAATTAAGGTTCTCCTCCGCGGAGATGCCTTCGATTTTCATGCGAGGGGTCATGATCTCATAAGCGGAGGTGTCTTTGAATTCAATCGAATTAGAAAGCAGCTCACGCGATTTCGAATCGATGATGCCCTCGCGATTAATTGCCAAAACCATTTCCTGAAGTTCCTCGTCGCTAGGCCCTTCTTCCTCATCCGCGTTCGCTTTCAAAACGGGGCGAGTAAGGGCGCCTGCGAATTTCTTGGAGATGAAAACGATTGGGAAAAAGATGATGCGGAGGAAGGAAAGAGGATAGGCGAAAAGCAAAGCCAAAGGCCGAGAATAGGTGCGTCCGATGATCTTTGGAAGGATTTCCCCAAAGGTCAGAATAAGCAAAAGCATGAGGATGGAGACGAGCAAGGAAACAATCTCTTGGTCCCAGCCGTATTGCTCAGCAAGTTTCAAGGCAAGCAAGGTTCCTAAAGAGGAAGCAAGGATGTTGACCACAGAGTTTCCAAAGAGCGGAGCGATGATGGTTTCTTCGTAATTTGACGCAAAAAAATAGGCTTTTGCGGCTCTTTTGGATTTTTTAGAGCTTTCTTTGAGAGTAGGCAAAGAAGCGCAGGAATAAGCCATATCCATACACGAAAAAATCGCGCTGAAGCAAAGCAAGACAAAGATCAGGCAGCAATAAATGACAATCAAGGCGTGATTCATGCTTGCTCCTTTCTAGGCTCCGCTATCTTGCCTACGAGCTCTTCCAGGCAATCTTCCATGGTGACCATGCCCAAAACGTCATCGCCTTTTTTGACGATAGCAATCTGGGTCTTTCGGTCACGGAAGCCCGCGACAAGATCATCGATTTTAACGGATGGGGAGACAAAATAAGGTTTTTCGAGCATCGAAACGCAGTTGATCTTAGGGTTCTTGAAATAGGCGCTCAAAAAGCGTTTAACGACCAAAACGCCCACGATTTTGTTCTTATCCTGAACATAGCAAGGGAGGCGTGAGAACTCAGTCTTCTTTATTATCTCGATGAGCTTTTCGTTGGTAAGTCCCTGGAGGTTCACCATCACCATCTTGTTCTTCGAGGTCAAAACCTCTTTCACGGATGTGTCATCGAAATCAAGCGATGCTTGGATGATGTCGGATTCGTTCGCCTCCAGCTCTCCTTGATCCTCCGCTTCTTCTACCGCGGAAGCAAAATCCGCCTCGGTTAATTCCGGGGTAGGCTTCGCGCGGAATATTTTCTTCGCTAAGAATGAAATGAGACGGAAGAGAAGCCCTAAGGGATAAAACAAAACGAAAAAGAAAGCCAAAGGATAAACCGTGATTTTCACCACCGCGTTAGGAGCCCCTTTCCCTAAATACTTCGGGATGGTGTCCCCAAAAAGGAAAGTCAAAAAGCCCATTACAATGGAAATGAGAAGAGAAGAAACGTTCTCGTTCCAATTCGGGAGCCATTTCAGAAAAAGGGTAGTCGAAAGAACGGAAATGGCAATCGAGCCAACGTTATTCCCTATCAAAACCGTGACCAAAGTCGAATCGAAATGGTCATAGAGCCAGACAATCAGCCTAGCGGTCTTCGAGCCTTCATCCGCCTTTACCTTGAAGCGATACTTGTTAAGCGAGGCAAAAGCCGTCTCCGTCATGGAAAAGAAGGCAATGAATACGAATGCGAAAATGAGCAACGCGAGGAACACCCAATCAAGAGGATCCATAGAGGCGATGCATCACTTCCTTTCTTTGCGAGGGCAATCTTAACATAAAAATGCCCGCCCTCATAGGGGTGGGCATTAGAAAAGCCCGCCACCGTGAGGTGACGGGCCATTCATTAATCTTCGTCGGAATCAGAATCGGAGCCGGAATCTTTGCCGATTTCAGCGATCCAGTCACGCTTCTCAATTTCGCCTTGGGTCAAGCCATTCTTGTTCATAACGTCGGCGATAAGTTGTTTCGCGCGGCGCATGGACAGGTCGCTCTTGACCTTGAATACGAGCGGGATGTCCTTGTAGGTTCCCTTGTGTCCGGCATCTTGAATCGGAAGGGTGGTATTCGCGTAGTCCTTCGGATCGAGAGCCATATAGAGTTTCAGGCCTTTGCCAGCGATTGTCATCTTCACGAAGGTGACTTTATGGAGGCGGAAGGTGTCGCCGGAATTGGAGACGCGGCTCTTCACACCATAGCTCATGATTTCGCTCTTGAGTTCGTTGTAACGATTCTTGAGCTCATCGTCAATTTCGGCCATCCTGGTTTGGAAGGGAATGCGGACGATTTTCTCATGGGGCGGGAGGTTCGGGTTCACTTGGCCCACCACTCTTTTGGACGCGGCGTCTTCGTCGGACTCTTCCTCCGCTTCTTCGGCGGGAGCTTCTTCGGCGACGGGTTCAGGAGTCGGCTCAGGCTCGGGTTCCTTTACCGGTTCGGGCTCGGGTTTGGGTTCTTCCTTCACGGGTTCAGGCTTCTTTTCCTCAACGACCGGGGCGGCGTCTTTGTGGTCAAGAGGCTCGCGGACGATGATGGTCACAGGAGTGGCCGGCTTATCGGAAGTGTTTTTGACGGATTTTAGTTCGTCGGCGATGATGGCGCGAATGTCATCGGCGGAGAGAGGCGCGGGAGCTGGGGCCGGAGCGGGCTCAGTCTTTTCTTCTTCCTTGCGCGAGAGCTCTTCCACGATGATTTGGCGAATTTGATCGGCGGTCAAGGTGTTTTTCTTTTCCTCTTCCGCGGCCTTACGGGCGGCCTCTTCTTCAGCGGCTTTGCGCGCGTTTTCTTCTTCAATCGCCTTGCGAGTAGCTTCAGCGGCTTCGGCACGGGCTTCCTCGAGTTCCTTCTGGTGACGGGCCTCGAGTTCTTTGCGCTCATTCTCAGCGGCGATTTTCTTATCTTCTTCCGCCTTCTTAGCCGCTTCTTCTTCATCGGCGGCTTTCTTGTCGGCGGCGAGTTCCTCACGGATGATGGAACGGATGTCGTCTGCGGAGAGCTCTGGCTCAGGGACGGGTTCTACGACAATGTCGTCATCAACGTCATTGCCTTTTTCTTCTTCGACGAAATAGGACTTAAGCTCATCGGAGACGATGGCGCGGATGTCATCCGCACTAAGGGAAGCAGGTTTCTCTTCCGCCTTCTCTTCCTCGTTCGAGGGAGCGGGAACGGTCACGATGAGAGGTTGAGAAGCAGCTTCTTTCTTTTGGGAATCGAGCTCTTCTTTGATGATCTTACGGATATCCTCGGCTTTGAGAGACTTTTCGCCCGTCACGTTCTCTTTGATTTCAGAGAGGGGGACGGAGCCGCGCCTATCCATCGGAGCGGGTCCGTGGGGCTCAGGGGAATACGTATTAATATATTGGACCAAGAGAGGCCCGGTGATGGCGGTTGCGCCACCAGCAACGGCGGGAGCAGCTTCGGCGTTAGAAGCGGACCTGCCTTTGTATTCAGATTCAGCAGCAGCGGGTTTGACGGAATTCTGATTCATTTCGTCGTGCATGATTTGGCGGATTTCGTCCGAGGTCGGAGCGGGTCCGTTCACGGCATCGTCGCGGACGACGACAACATCAGAGTCTCTGGCGTCTTTGGCGTTAGCACCTTTGATGGGCTTCGGCGAGCGAGCGATGTAAACCATGTCGACGATGTCGGCGATAAGAATGAGGATGAAGCCAAGAGCGGCGATCCCCATTTCGGCAAAGAGGATGATGAGCCAATAAAGCGGGAAAGTATCCGCGTTGGCTTTCTGCTGTGCAAGCAAGTAGGTGACAAGCGGGCACCAGCCATCGGAAGCGCCTTCGATGTAATCAGGGGTGAAGGCGACGACAAACGCGGAGCTGAAGATAGCCCCGAAGATGAGGAAGAGGAAGGCGACCACCAAGCCGCTCGGCCTCTTTTTGGCGATGATGATGATCAAGTGAATGATGAAGATCAGGACCACAACTCCGGACGCGCCGATGAAATACCAAGAGGCAGCGCCGAAGGAGGAGAAGAGGCCAAGGAAGCTATCAACGAAGGGGTTAATCAAATCCCTAACGCCGTAGCCAAGGCCAGTCGCCCCGGTGGCATCCATGATCTTCGGGGTCACACCGAACATCACGACGCCAATGATCATCAGGATGATGCCTGTGATCATTAGACCACGTACTGTTTTTTTCATGTTTTATCTCCTTTAGATAAAAGACATGCGTACTTTAGCGCCTTTAGTTAAGAAAAGGAAGAGAAAAAACTCCGCAAAACTCAAATAATCATAAAAAATGGGCTTTATTATTTTTCACGGCAAAAAACCACTATTTTTGAATGGCAAGATTTGATATCCAATTTTGAAAAGACGTATTTTTCGCCATCAAAGCACCAAGGAAGTTCCTTTTCGCTTTCAATCTGAATCTCCGAGACACTGAGTTTCCATTTTTCTTTGGGAAGCAAATAGCGCAAAAGCCCATTAAAAAGCCCTCTTGGCGTTTCATAAACCTCGAATTTGCCATCGTCGGTCTTTCCTTTGCTATTAACGTAGAACCCACCGACTCTCCGCCCATTCATAAGTAAAAGAAAGGGTCCGTTGTATTGAATTCGCTTCCCATCGTATTTCAAAGTTAAACTCAGGCGGTACCTTTTGAACGTCTCTCCAAGAGACAAGAAATAGTAAGCAAGTTTCCCGAGGATCTTTTTGCTTCCCCGTTTCGCCTTATAAGAGACATCCGAATAAGCGCCGACCGCCGCCATATAAGCAAAGTAGATATCGTTGGCAGAGCACAAATCCAACGGGGAGGTGTATCCGTTTTCAATGATTTTTACTCCTTTCCAAAAGGAATGGGATCCTCCGAAATTGCTAGCCACGTCCCCCATCGTTCCAGCGTTCAAAAAACCAAGGATGGGGTGACGCTCCGATTTAGCGACCACGTTGATCACACGGTGGAAGGTTCCATCTCCCCCCGCCACGATGAGCACATCAAAAGAAGAGCAGGCCAAAGAAGCTTTCTCTTCAAGTTCCTCAAGCGAGGAGGTCTTGCAAGAGGTCAAATCAAAGGTCTTGCCTAGGCGAGCTATTGCTTTAGGGATGCGCTTCTTCTTGAAGGAGACGCCTGTGAAGTCGCTATATAAGAAAAGGGCTTTTTTCATAAAGCCCTTTGAGTATAACGCATTTCTTATTTTTTGTTTTTCTTCGCCGCGCCAATGAACTCGCGGAACAAGGGGTTCGGACGAAGAGGACGAGAAGTGAACTCAGGATGGAACTGCGCGGCGATGAAGAAGGGATGATTCTTCAATTCGACGATCTCGGCGAGGTTGGCTTGGGGATTTATACCTGAGAAAATCATGTCGCTGCCTTCGAATTTGTCTTTGAACGCATTGTTGAACTCATAACGATGACGATGACGCTCACGGACATGCTCCTCACCATAGCATTGATAGGCTAAGGTCCCAGGAGCAATGTCGCAGTCATAGGCGCCTAAGCGGAGCGTTCCGCCCATATCGATTCCTTGATATTGGTTATGGAGGAAATCAATGACAGGATACGGGGTTTCCGGATCGAACTCAGTGCTGTTAGCCTCTTTTAGGCCGAGCACGTTCTGCGCGTATTCGACGATGGCTAACTGCATGCCAAAGCAGATGCCCAAGAAAGGAACCTTGTGTTCTCTAGCGTAACGGATGGCGAGCTTCTTACCGCTACTGCCACGGTGTCCAAAGCCGCCAGGAACCAAAATGCCATCCACGTCTTTGAAGAAATTCTCTTCGGTGCCCGGCTTCACTTCGGTAGAAGGAATCCAAGCGACCTCAACGTCAACATTGTGGTAATACCCCGCGGCTTTTAGAGCCTGGTAGACGGAGAGATAGGCGTCATGAAGCTCGACATATTTCCCGACTAAGGCGATTTTGACTTTCTTGGAAAGTTTGCTGATTTTCTCAACAAGAGCATCGAAATCCGTCAAATCCGGCTGATTCCCCTCGGTCTCCATGCGGAAATGAGAGAGGATGAAATCATCAATCCCCTGCTCATGAAGATTACGAGGCAAGGAATAGATGATCGGGGCGTCATCGCATTCGAAGACGCCTTTAAGAGGAACGTTGCAGAACAAAGAGACTTTCTCTTTCGTATGGGAATCCAAGGGCACTTCCGAACGGAGGATGATTGCGTCTGGCTGCAGACCCAAGGAAGCCATCTCTTTCACGGAGTGTTGGGTTGGCTTCGTCTTGGTTTCGCCCGAGGTCTTAAGGTAGGGAACTAGGGTGTTATGGAGGAAGAAGGTGTTATCGTAGCCAAATTGGAGACGGGCCTGGCGGATGGCTTCGAGGAAGGGCTGAGACTCAATGTCGCCGACCGTCCCACCGATTTCGGCGATGACAATGTCCGCGCCAGAGACTTTCGCGGCGTCCATGAGCCGCTTTTTGATTTCATTGGTCACGTGAGGGATGACCTGCACGCAGGCGCCGAGATAATCCCCGCGCCTTTCCTTTTCGATGACCGCGCTGTAGATCTTGCCCGAGGTGACGGAAGCCTCTTTCGTGAGGTTGATGTCGAGCCATCTCTCATAATGGCCCAGATCCAAATCGGTTTCCGCCCCATCGTCGGTCACGAAGACTTCGCCGTGCTGATAAGGGCTCATCGTCCCCGGGTCAACGTTTAGATAAGGATCGAATTTCAAAGTGAAGACCTTGAAGCCCCTCTTTTTGAGAAGCAAACCGACTGATGCGGCAGAGATTCCTTTTCCTAAACTTGAGACGACTCCGCCCGTGACGAAAATAAATTTGGTGTCCATAAAACCTACCGCGAACCTCGCGGCCCCTTTGCAAAAAACAACGTCGCCTATTTTAAGCGCATGAGAAAAAAGAGGGGATAACCACTTTATTATTTTTCGTACAATGTCCAAATATTTATTGGTTTATCGCGATAATTAGAAAGGTCAGTTTTAAAGGTAATCGATCACAAGATTGCCGTTAACGAGCTTCGCCTCGCAATAGGCGCCGCTAAGAAGGGGCAAAGAGGGAGGGATGTGTCCTAAATCAACGGAATAAAGAATCGGGACGTTCAAGTCGCCTAATAGATCGACGAAAGAGGCAAGGGGGTTCGTCCCGAACGTCTCTTCCCCGTGAAGCGGCCTGCCGATCAAAAAGCCTTTCGCGTTGCTGAACCAGCCAGCTTCCTTGAGTTGGAACAAGCCGCGCCGGATTGAGATGGCATTCAAATCACAGGACTCAAGGAACCAAATAATTCCTTCCGGGTGCTTTGAGTTAAATTCGCCTACTTTGTCAAAACGCGTGCCGCACAAAGAAAGAAGGCAATCAAGACAGCCGCCAAGAAGGGTTCCCCTAATAGGAGTTTCATAACCGATTGGTGTGATGATTTTCTCCTGGGTCAAGCGATAACGATACAAAGGATGGTCAGGGTTATTATGGGTAATGGAATATTTTGGATAGCCTTCGAAATGCTTCTCTCCACGAAGAAGTCTTAACGCGTCTTTCTCGCTATAGCGGAATGGACGGGCGTAGAAAGAGCCCGCATGGGGACCATAAATCGAGACCATGTCGCACAAAGTATTTAGCAAGAAGGTCAGATTCGTGTTGTCGCTATAGCCCATGAAGAACTTCGCTTCGCCTTTTCTGATGGCTTCGAAATCCACATAGGGAAGGATTTCTACCATGGTTTCCCCTCCGCCAACGGAAACAATCGCGTTCGAAGAGGAAGCGAAAGCCTCGTTAATCTCTTTGCCACGTTCCAAAGGAGAGGCGCTTCCAGCAATCCCCTCATCCTTATAAACGTTAGGATACACATCCGTGAGAAAGCCCTCTTTTTGGAAATTCCTCAAAGAGGCTTCCATCCGGGTCGCGTAAGGCTCGGTGGTCACTCCAAAAGAAGGGGCGACGAAAGCAATGGTGTCTCCTTTTTTGAGGGGAGAGGGGCATCTAAGCTTGTTCATTCTTCAGGGAAATAGATTTTATAAGAGGTCGCGTTCGGAACGACTTCGCCATCGATTTGAAGACCCGTCGGGCGATCGAATTTCACTTCGATCACTTTGGCCCTTTGGGCGAAGACGTGTTTTTTCTTGTTGATGTGTTTGCCGGAGAAAAGAGAGGGGAACATCATGAGGGTGCCGAGTTTTCCAGCCCCATAGACGCTTACGAAAGTCAAAAGACCATCGTTCCTTTTTTGCATCGGAGCGACTTTCATGCCACCGCCATAATAACGGCCATTCATGCCTGCGGCGATGTAAGTGCGTTTGAAGGTAAATTCTTTGCCATCGAGAATCACGGTCGCATTCGGGGCGACGTAACTAGTGAGAAGAAGCTTCACGGTGATATTCCCGTAATTGATGTCGGTCTTGCCTTCCTTCTTCATTTCCTCGGCTTTGACGCAGCATTCGCCATCGATGCCATAGCCGATGCCGTTCACGAACCTTCTCTTAAGGCCCATCGTCTCCACGATCGGCAGATTGCTTAAGAAGGGCTTTAAGGGGACGAGGCCGTCTTCTTGCTTCGAATCCACGACGTCATTAAGGAAATCGTTCCCCGTTCCTAAAGGCAAAAGATAAAGCTTTTCAGGGATTGGGGCATCACCGATGTCGTTCACCAAATGATTGAGCGTGCCATCCCCGCCGGTGATGACGACCATGTCGCCTTCCTTGAGGGACTTGAAGAACTCTTCTTTGTTGAGCGAGATGAGATCGAGGAACTCGAATTCCCCGTATTTGGCTTTAAGCTTCGTAGCGGCAGAAAGCGCGTCTTCCTTGCCTTCGCCGGCGTTAGCCTTGCTGTTATAGAGCATATAATTCATAAAGCATTCCTCCTTCTAGGTCCTGCCGGATGAGATTGACCGCCATATCCCTTACTTGCTGGGAAGATAGGCCTTCATACTCCTTCGGCGTTATGACTTTAAGAATATCCAAGTAAACGAACGTGGGCCGCCAAGGGGCGCGTTTAGAAATCTCCTTTGTCCCTTTTACGCAAACCACCGCGATCGGCGCCTTTACGTCCATCGCCGCATGGAATGATCCCGCATGAAATTCCAAGAGCAATTGATCGGTCTTGTTGCGGGTCCCTTCGGGGCAGATATCGACGTCGGCCCAATTATTTTTCAAATATTCCCCCGCCTGGGCGATGGATTTCACCCCTTCGACCGGGTTCTCGCGGTTGATGGGGATGAAACCTGCGGTCCTCACGAAAGGACCAGCGATTGGGAATTTCATATTCTCGGGCTTTGTCACGGCAACCATGGGGTGGCGGAAGGTCGCAAGCATCGCCATTGGATCGAAATTCGAAATGTGATTGTTCACGTAAAGGACTTTTTCCTTAGGAAGCTTGCTCGCGCCCCTGACGCGAACATGGATATTGATGGCCCAAAAAAGCGTTATGACCGTCTGATGAATCACCCCGCAGTAGAAAAGGGAAGGCTTCGTTGGAAGGGGCTTTCTCTTTAGGAATTCACCCCAAATGGTCAAGAACACAAGCCAAAGGCCAAAGCAGACGTAATAGAGAACGAACCAGAACGGAACGGCAAGAAGCCAAAGATAAACGTTGAATGACGACAAAGGATATGCGCAGCCAAGGGCGGCGCCCAAAGAGATTATGTAGATGACGATGTTCAAAATCATCGTTGCTAATTATGCGCGATGGCCCTCTTTTTCTCAATAACTCCGTAAAAGTTTACTAATTCTCAGAAGGAGAGATCAAATCCATGCAAACCTCATACCCCAAAAGAACGCCCGCCACAGGAGGCACGAACGGAGAGGATCCGGGGATAACTTTTTTGCCGGGAGGAAGAGGCTCATTCACAGCCCCTTTCAAGGGTAAGGGAGTCTCCATGGAATAAACGACTTTCAACTTATTTATGTTGAGTTTGCGGAGTTCTCGCCGCATAACCCGTGCCAAAGGATCGCCTTTCGTAGCAAAAAGATCCCCGACTCTAAGCATGCTGGGATCGACCCGGTTTCCGCATCCCGTAGCCGAGATAATGGGCACATTATGCCCCGCCGCCTCTTTAATGAGCTCGATTTTCGCGGACATCGTATCGATGGCATCAATGATGTAATCGAACTTCGTGAAATCGAGGTCAGCATGGTCTTGAGGCAAGAAAAAACAACGATGCTTATGGATAATCGCGGATTCGTTTATGGCAAGGATTCTCTCTTCGGCCACGTCAACTTTCGCCCAGCCAATCTTCTCTAACGTCGCTAGACACTGACGGTTCAGATTGGTGATGGAAAAGTTGTCGCTGTCAATGAGATCGAATTCGCCAACGCCAGACCTCGCCAGCGTTTCTGCCGCGGCCCCGCCGACCCCACCAAGCCCGAAAATGGCCACGCGTTTGTGGCTTAAGGTTTCGATAGCTTCCTCTCCAAGAATCAGGGAGCTCCGTGCAAATTGAGGCTTCATAAGAACATTATACTTCTAAAAGGAACGATGATTCCTTTAAAATTGGGCCCGTGAAAACCAAGGCCATTCTTTTCGATCAAGACGGCACGCTCCTAGATAGCGCCCCAGGAATCAAGCATTGCGCTCAAGAAACGTTGAAAAGGCTTGGTTACCCCGTCCCGGAAAAGAAGGACTTAAACTATTTCATCGGCCCGCCGCTCAGGGATTGCTTTCGCCTATCAAACGTCAAAGAAGAAGACATCGAGCAAGCCGTTTTGATCTACCGGGAGCTTTATGGGATCGAAGGAAAATACAACGCCAAAGTCTATCCAGGCGTCGAAGAGGGGCTAAAGAGCCTGAAACAAGCGGGATATCGCTTGTTTGTTTGCACTTCGAAAAATGGAAATCTAGCAAAAGACATCCTAAAGAAATTCAAACTAGAACAATATTTCGAGCAAGCTTTTGGCTCTACCTCGGATGGAGTTGGGGCAAGAAAAGGCGAAATCATCCGCCACTGCCTTTCTTATATAGGAAAAGAAACGGACGCTTTGATGATCGGAGACACCCATTTGGACGCGGAAGGGGCAAACCAAAACAGCATCCCATGCCTTTTGGTTAGCTTTGGCTATGGGGACAGGGCGAAAATCGAAAAAGAGCATCCTTACGCCACGATAGATTCGTTCCTAGAGATTGAGCCAATCTTTAAGAAGATATACGAAGACAGGTAGAAAAAAGGCTCCCGAAGGAGCCAATCTTTCACTTGGTGACCCCACCTGGAGTCGAACCAGGCATTGGACCTTGAGAGGGTCCCGTCT
>CAVEPD010000014.1:0-35875 GCA_963617535.1 bacterium | reverse complement strand
CGACCCCCTACTCCATCGAGAAAGTCGAAGATCACGGCACGATGTTCATCCTTCCTGGCACCACTTGCTACGAAGGCATGATCGTCGGCGAGCACCGCTACCCCGTTGACCTCGCCGTCAACGTCACCGCGGCCAAGCCTCAGACGAACGTCCGCTCCTCCAACAAGGATCAGACCGTCGTTCTTAAGAGCCCCCGCAAGATGACCCTTGAAGCCTGCCTCGACTACATCAATTCCGATGAGCTAGTCGAAGTCACCCCCGATGCGATCCGCATGAGAAAGAGAATCCTCTCCACCCCAGACCGCAAGAAGTTCGACGCCAAAAAGAAAGACGCCGGAAGCGAGCTCTCCGCCGAGCTGAACTACTAATGCAAAGCAAGCCACCCTGATGGATGGCTTGCTTTTTTTCATTTGCTTTCTAAAAGCTCAAGGACGGATTCTTTGTCTTGCCTCAATTGGGCTTTCAGCTCTTCTAATGACCCGAATTTCTTCTCTTCTCTTATATAGGATATATATTGGAAATAAGCCCTTTTCCCATAGGCGTCCCCATGGAAATTAAATAGATGGGCCTCTTCAATTGGCGCTTCCCTGTTCCCGATCGTGGGATTATTCCCAACGTTAATCATGGCTTTATAAGGGATGCCGCTTAAATAGACGAGGCCCGCGTAGACGCCCCGTTTAGGCAAAACGTAATGGGCAGAAGGCTCAAGGTTAAGCGTCGGGAAGCCGATTCTCCTGCCGTTCTCTAAGCCGTGGACCACCGTTCCCTTCGTCTCGTAATTCCTGCCTAAGTCTTTCCCTGCCTCTTCTACCTTCCCCTCGGCGATTAGTTCTTTGATATGGCGAGAGGAGATCTTCTCTCCGTTTCCATCCTTAAGGAAAGGGACTACATCCACGGCGAATCTGCTCTTTAAAGCATCCACGTCCCCTTTCTTTTCCTTTCCGAAGCGGAAATCAGGGCCGCAGACAACCTTCTTCGTGCCCAGCTTTTCTAGCATGTCCATGAAGGAAGAGGAATCGAGTTCATAGAAGGAGGAATCGTTCTCGAGGCAATAGGCGTAATCTAGGCCAAAGGAATAGGAGAAACGGATTTTATCCTCAAGGTCGCTTAAAACCTCGCCATCCTTATATGGCTTAGAAAAGAAAAGGATCGCCGAATTGCCAATCGCGTTGATTCTTGCCTCATTTGCCAGGCTTTGATGGCCCAAATGAAAACCGTCGAAGTTGCCTAAAGCAAGCGTTAGACCTTCTTTCTTTTCTGGCAATTCATCCAAAGAAAAAGCAATCTTCTCCATTAGAACAAGCCTCTTTTGCTCGCGTACAAAGAGCCTTTTTCGCGTGAGTAAACCGCGACAGCCTCTTCTTCATCCATCAAAACAATCTCGTCGCTTATAGCCTGAGGAAGAAGGATTTTCTTGCCGTTTTTCGCGTCTAAAATCTGTTTTTCATCCAAAGGAATTCTTTCTAGGTTCACAAAGGGAGAAGGAGAAAGAAAATCATCCTCGGTAAGTTCATCTAGCCTTTTGGCTCTAGAGACTGAAATCGAGCCAACCTCCACGCGTCTAAGACTTTCCAGATAACCGACACTTCCAAGTTTCTCGGCGATATCTTCCCCGAGGGTTCGGATGTAAGTGCCGCTGCTGACCTTGGCTTTAAAGACGATAGAATCCTTCCCTAATTCCAAACAAGAAAGTTCCTTAATTTCGATTTGGCGTTTCTCTCTTTCTTTTGTTTTCCCCTTATGGGCAAGCTTATACAAAGGAACCCCGTCGATTTTGATCGCCGAAGTCATCGGGGGAAGCTGGTAGGATAGCCCTAAAAAGCCCGCAAAAGCTTCTTCAATCGACGTTTTGTCCAAGCTTGGGATTTCCGCAGTCTCAATGAAATTGCCCGTCAAATCCCCCGTATCGGTCTTTTTTCCAAGGACGAGTTTAGCTACGTAAGTCTTGTAAGAGGAATCCAAATAAGGGAGGAACTTCGTGGCTTTCCCTACCGCGACTAGAAGCAGTCCGGTCGCAAAAGGATCCAACGTCCCCAGATGACCGACCTTCTTATTGAGGAACTTCTTCGCGATGAGGTTATCCACCTTCCGAGAGGTCATTCCCTCTTCTTTGTCGAGCAAAAGAATTCCGTCTTTCATAACGAATGGGATTATACTTGCTTTGACTATGAAAGAAACGCGCGCCTCACTATCCTGCATCAAAAAGAACGATGATATTTTCTTCTTGATCCCCAATGGCAAAAAGATCCTTCTGCCTTTGTCTAGAAACGATCATTCCCTCTTTCTCTACGAATGTCTGAAGCGTTATTCCATGTACGCCAAAAAAGATTTCGAGATCGTGCCCGTTTGCTTTTGCTTCGAAAGCAGCGATAAGCCTATCGAAGGTTATCCCGTCTTGGACCATCTTGAGGTAGAACAAGAAAGGATCGCAAGGGAACTCGCTTCTAGAAGCTACGAATCCTACGTGGCGAAGCTGAAAAGGCTTGCTTACGCGAATGAAGCGGAAGCCCATGGCTGTTCCTTAATCGCTCTCCCCACTTCTTTTGAAGACTTCTATTTTCATTATCAGGACAATCTCTTCCGTCAAGGAAAGATCAATACCTACTCCCCTTACTCCCCTGCCTCGAACGGCCTTTGCTTCATCCGCCCGCTTCTCTCTTTCTCCGAGAAGAGCATGAAGGAAGGAGAAGAAGAGTTAGGAATTGAGTCTAATGGAGAGGTCAGAGACTGCCCTCTTGGCAAAAAAGAGAAGGAGGCCTTTCTCAAGGCAACCTGCTATGGCGATGCCCATCCAAATCTCCCCACGACCAAGAAAAGAGAGGTTCTAGAAGACTGCCCGAATCTCTATTTCGAAAGAGAGGGCGAGACGATGCTCGTCAAAGATCAAAGGGCTTCGGAAGTCGCTTCGTTTGAGATTTCAGAGCTAGACGCGCATCGCGTTCGCCTTTCTTCCTTTCGCTTGGCTACGCCTATAGACCAAGACAAAATCCTTTCTTCCTTCCTTTCTTATTGGAAAGGCAAAAGGAAGGCCCCAATCCAGTTCTATATCCCCGTCGAAGAAAAGCTGAAACTTGAGGGCGAATGGAAAGTGGTTGCCGGCTACTTCACCAAGAAAATTTGGTGAAAAAGTCCGCAAAAAAGCTATAAACCCATTTGAAAAGCCGGCTTTTCTAAGCCGGCATAAGCCTGCAAAAACAGGTTATTTTTTATTTTCCTCAAGTTCTTTGAGGTCCGCTTCCTCTTTCTTGAGGGCCTTCTCAATACGGTCCGCCCTCTCGAAGGATTCATCGTAGACGAAGACAACCTTCGGAACTTTGTAAAGGTCCATCTTCTTCGCTAAAGACGTTCTAACGAAGCCTTCTTTCTTCTTTAGAACCTCGAAGGCCTGATGAGGGTATTTCGCGTTGAAGAAGGTGACGTAGACCTTCACTTCGCTGGAGTCGCGGTTCACCGCGACCTCATTCACGGACACCATGCCAAGCTTGGGGTCTTTGATCTCCCCACGGACGATGTCCATGATGTTCTTTTCGATTAAGGCCTTGATGCGGCCAGGACGGGAAGCCATGCTTACTTCTTCTCCACCATCTCGTAGCCTTCGACGATGTCGCCAACCTTGAGATCGTTGTATCCAGCGATTGTAAGGCCGCATTCATAACCGGCTTTGATGTCCTTCACCGCGTCTTTGCCATGCTGCAAAGAACCGATTTCCCCATCGTAGATGACAACGCCATCGCGGATGAGGCGGGCTTTGGATTTCACTTTGAGTTCGCCTTCGGTGACGTAGCTTCCGGCGACGGTGCCGACATGGGTGATCTTGAAGATGTGCCTGATCTCGGCTTGACCGGTGACGGATTCGACTTTCTCGATGCTGATCATGCCTTTCATCGCGGCTTCCATCTCATCGAGGAGCTCGTAGATGATCTTGTGGAGGCGGATTTCGACGTGGGCCTCTTCCGCTTTTTGCTTAACGCGGGCATCCGGACGCACATTGAAGCCGAAGATGATCGCGTGAGAAGCCTCGGCGAGCAGGACATCGGAGTCGCTGATCGCTCCGCTAGAGGCGCTCAAGACATGGACTTTGACGTTTTCGTTGCTAAGTTTCTCCAAGTTGGCTTTCAAAGCCTCGGCGGTGCCGTCGGTATCGGCTTTGACCAAGACGTTAAGGTCTTTGACTTTGCCAGCGTTGATGAGGTTATTGAGGTCATCAAGCGACATCGCGGCGTTGCCCGCGCGGGTATTCTGCTGCTTCTCCAAAGCGCGTTTTGCGGCGATTTCCTTCGCTTCCTTTTCGGTTGGGAAAGCCATGAAGCGGTCGCCTGCGCTAGGAACGCCAGAGAGTCCGATGACGGAGACTGGGCAACTTGGGCCAGCGTTCTTGAGGATCTTCTTGTACTCATTCGTCATGCGACGCACTTTGCCGTATATTTCGCCCACGACGACGTAGTCGCTATTGGTGAGGGTGCCGTTTTGGACGAGGAGAGTGGCTTTTGGCCCTTCGCCCTTGTCTAGGCTTGCTTCCAAGACGGTTCCGCTCGCATAACGCTTGGGGTTGGCCTTAAGCTCCATCATTTCGGCCTTAAGGAGGATCATGTCGAGCAAATCGTCGATGCCCATGCCCTTCTTCGCGGAGATCTCGCAGGTCATGACGTCTCCGCCGTAATCCTCGGCGATGACATCATGCGCCATGAGCTGCTCTTTGACTTTGCGCGGATTGGCCCCGGCCTTGTCCATCTTGTTGATGGCGACGATGATCGGGGAGCCGGCGGCTTTGGCGTGGTCAATGGCTTCTAAGGTCTGAGGCATGACGCCATCATCCGCGGCGACGACCAAGACGACGAGGTCGGTGACGGAAGCGCCACGCGCTCTCATCGCGGTGAAGGCCGCGTGCCCTGGGGTGTCGATGAAGGTGATTCTTTGGCCGTGGACCTCTTTCTGGTAGGCGCCGATCTCTTGGGAGATGCCTCCGGCCTCGGTGTCGACGATGTGGGAGGAGCGGATCGCATCGATTAAAGTGGTCTTGCCGTGGTCGACGTGGCCCATGATGGTCACGACCGCGGGGCGAGATTCCAAATCCGCGGGGTCATCCTTCATCTCGATGTCCTCGAAATGGGTGACGTCCACCGCTTCTTCTTTCTTGAAGTCGTAATTGAACTCAAGGCAGATCGTGCCGATTGTCTCATCGTCTAGGACCTGGTTGATCGTGACGGCTTTGCCTTGGAGGAAAAGGAACTTGATAATGCTAGGAACGGGGATGTTGATGGCTTTGGAAAGCTCAGCCACGCTCAAAGGCTTGGAATAAACGAAAACGCCTCCGTTTACCTTCGCTTGCTCCGCTCTCTTGTTGTTCGGGCGGTCCTGGAAGTTGCTGACGCGCTTCGGATGGTTATCATTCTTCTTTTGGAAATTCTGTTTCTTCATAGTCTTCACTCCTTTTCGTTCCATTTCTCGATGAGGGCCTTCGCGGCTTTGGGGAGAATCACCCCCACGCCGGAAAGGTCTTCATACCCTAGGGCTTTGCCTAGTTCTTCTTTGCTCGCCCCTTCAAGAACGGGGCAAGAGAATCTAGCGGCCACCGCGCGGATTTCCTTCGCGGTGTTTGCCGAGCAATCGGAGGCTAGAAGCACGAGGGACAATTTCTTCGCGTGCAGCAAGCTCGCCCCGATGAGGGTCGCCTTGCCGCGGTTAAGGATCCCGAGGAAACTTAGCGCGTTTTCTTTCATAGCCTCTCCTCCATTTGCAAGTAGATGGCGTCGCAGTCTTCGAGGCGGAACCTTCTTTCTAGAAGCTTCTTTTTCCTCGCTAAAGCGACGCTTTCTTTGTCTTTCTTGAGGTAGACGCCCCTGCCTTTGAGTGGGCGATCTTCCTCTAGAAGCAGCTCATGATTCAGGAAAACGAGCCGGAAGAGCTCCTTTTTGGGGTAGCTCTTCCGAGACAAAATGTCACTTCGCTCGTTCTCTCTTTTCATAAATTACTTCTCGTCGTCGTAGTATTGGTCGTAGTCGGCGTAGTCCTGATCGATGTCCTCATCGCTTTCGATGTCGCCATCGTAGACGTCAGCCTCCTCTTCCTCGATGCGCGCAAGCTCCTCTTCGGTATAGACGGGCATCGCGTTCTCGTTGGTCGTGGGTTTGACCGTGGTCTCGCGCTTGACTTCCTCTTCGGTGATTTTGCGGGGGCGGCCTTTCTTCGCGGGACGGGTCTTCTTCTCTTTGGAGGCCTCAAGCTGGGCTTCGAGGTCAGAGAGGGTGGTCGTGGTCGTGACTTCCTTCTTCTCGTCGGTAGACGGGGCAGCCGGGGCGACTTCCGGGGTCGCTTCTTCGGAGCTGGAAACGGCGTCATCAGAAGCGGCGGCCTGCGCTTCGCTGTTCTTCAAAGCAGCAAGGGCGGCAGCGGCTGGGTTGATGGCTTCGGCCGGGAATTCCTCGGGGCGGGCGCCGGTCTTCGGAGCTTCCATCGGGGTGATGGGCTCGACGTTGGCCTTTTTCGCAGCGGCTTCCACGGCGGCTTTCTTGGCTTCCTCTTCCTGGATGCGGGCAAGAGCCTCGGCTTCCATTCTCTTTCTGGCAGCCTCTTCTTCAGCGGCTCTGCGGGCGGCGTCTTCCTGGGTCTTCTTGAGGAATTCCTCTTTGGCTTTGGCTTTCCTCAGTTCCTCAGCGCGGGCGCGGAGGTCTTCGATTGAGACATAATCGATGCCTTTCTCAGCGGCTTTGCTCTCCTCGATGAATTCGATGAGGACGCCGGTGAGTTTTTTCGCAAGATCGATGTTGGAACGGAATTTGCCCATGGCAAGGGCGGTGTCACCATCGTGGATGATGGCGTAAGCGTGGCATTTGCCATATTCGTCGGGCTCGCTTAGATTGACGCCCAAGACCTGGGCGGGGCGGCAGGCCTCGGCGACGAAGAGGGCGAGGTCATCGCTATAGGGGATGACGTCGATCTTCTCTTTGCTCTTGCTGTTGCCAAGCTGCGAGACGATCTTCTGGATTCTCGCTCCGCCTTGGCCGATGCAGGCGCCGGTGGGATCCACATCCTCATTGAGGGTGGCGACGGCGACTTTGCTGCGGACGCCGGCTTTGCGGGCGATGGCTTTGATGACGACGGTGCCGTCATAGATTTCGTGGATTTCCTCTTCGAAGAGTCTCTTGAGGAAGCCTTCGCTGGAACGGGTGGCCTCGATTTGGGGGCCACGGGGTTTCTTGCCAGGCTCAACGGGCGCGGCGCTTTCAACTTTCTGGATGTAGACCTTGATGGGATCGCCGCTATGGAAATACTCATCGCCGATGAGCTCACGTCTCGTGAGTTCGATGGTGGTGCGTCCGATGTTGACGGAGACTCCCCTATCGTCGGCTCTTTCGACGGTGCCGTTGACCATCTCGCCGATGCGGTCTTTGTAGACTTCGTAAAGCGCGCTTCTCTCCGCTTCGGCTAATTTCTGGCGAAGGGAGCTCTTGACGCCATTGGTGAAGGCTTTGGAAAGCTCTTCAAAGGTGGCGGGGATGACGTATTCGTCTCCGTCTTTGTACTTAGGCTCGGCAAGGCCTTCGTTGGCCTCCTCGGTCTCGATTTCGAGCATGTCGTCCTCGACTTCGTCTTTGACGGTCTTGACCTGGGCGAGCTTGATGGGATTCTTCTTGTCTTCGAGGTCGATGTCGCAGGTGACGACGGGGTCAGGCATGTCCTTGGTGCCGCCGCCGAGGTTGCGGATATAGGCTGCTTTGACGGCTTCGGCAAGGGCGTTGATGACGTCTTCTTCGGTGATGCCTTTGTTGACGGAGATGGCTTTCGCGGCTTCTACGACGCCTTTCACATTGATGTCCATGTTTTTTGTTTCCTTTTCTTTAAAATTTGATGGCTAAACGGGCTTGGTCGATGTCTTTGCTTGGGAAGATGGCCTTCTTCTTTCTACCTTTCACGAAGAAGGTGAGGGTGGCGTTCTCGCCATATTCCTCTAGGGTTCCTTCCAAGGTGTTCTCCCCCTCGAATGGATGGGAGAGATGAAGATGAATGTACTTCCCGACGTACTTGTCTAGGTTCTCGAGCTTGATAGGTTTCTCCGCCCCGGCCGAGCTCACGTCAAGGGTGTAAGCTCCCGAAATCGGATCGTTCTTATCGAGGATCTCCGAGATCAGCTCAGAAAGAGAGATGATGTCGTCTAGCCCTATCGGCTCGACGCGGTCGACGACGACTTCTAGTTTCATCCCGTCTTTGCTAGGGCGGAACGTGACGCTAGAGAGGTCATAACCCTTTTCCTTCAAGGGCGCTTCTAAGAGCAGTGAGGTTTTCTTTTCTTCTTCCATTTTGCCTCCTAAAACAAGAAAGAGTGGTCCCAGGGCCACTCTGTTCAGTGTTTTTTCGACGGAACCAAGTCCTGGATTTCCGCGTCGCTATTATAAGGAAAGGGGAAACGGGTTGCAACAAGGACAAAGTAGGAATTTCGACGATTCCAATGAGGGCTACGTCACCATTGAAAAGACGGCCCGAAGGCCGTCAAGTTTTACTCATTCGACGGGTCTTTTCAGATAGAAGAGGAAGGCCACGATCGGATAGATGAGGTTCAAGAAGAACAAGGCGTAAGGCCCAATCGCCATCGAACCCATGAAGTCGATGGGGAAGAAGGAGGTCATCGATTCGACGATGAACATGGGCTTGCAGGCAAGTCCGATGGCCATCCAAACGGCAAGCACCACCCCCGCTCCGCCTTCAAGGCAGAGGAATTTGAGTTCCAGATTCCTTTGCTTCTCTTTGCTAAGGAAGGTCGAGGTGATTTCCCTTCTAAGCAAGACGGTTGCAGGAAGCGCCATAAGAAGGACAGCCGGCAGGCAAAGGAAGAAGTTGTCGCCAGAATAATCCATCATGATGGGGAAAAGAAGGAAATCGCCAAGGAAGCCAGAGGCGAAGATGCTATAGACGAAGAGAAGAATCGTCGAGACGAGCTGGTATTTCTTCTTCGGGCAGGCTTCCTCTTCCTTCCAGGAGAAGAACTTCGTCCCTAGAAGGATTAGCCCGACCCCCAAAAGAAGGGTGAGGCTATTGAAGATAAGCCCAGAGAGAGGGAAGCCAGGGCCTCCGCGATGGATGATCACCGAGGGGTAGATGCCGCTTGCAAGGTAGATGATGTAAAGCAAGAGGCAAAGGAAAGAAAGCGCGGTGATGGCGATGCCATGGCCTAGCAAAGCTTTCTTCTTGCCCGATTCATCGCGCGGATGACGGATGACCTGCAAGGCCAGCGCGATGTAATAAGGGAGGAAGGAAGCAAGGTAATAAGGGATGAAAGTAACGCCGCTTAGATCCGTGGAGTTCACGTCCTGGACGAAGAACCAGAGGATGTTGAATAAGGCGATCCCGCCGAGAGCGAAGAACAAGGCTTCGAGGACGAGCAGGATGATTTTCTTGGTCTTAAGGCTCATAAATACATCGCCTCCTCGCGGTAGCCCGCGCCGCTTTCATAACTGTCCTCATAGCCTTGGAAACAACGACTCAGAGAATAGGTCATGTCGTCTTTGATTTCGATCATCGTCCCGCCGAGGAGCTCCTTATCGTAATAAAGCCCATCTCCGGTTTTGAGTCCGTAGATCAAAGAGATGTAGTCGTCTTCGTCATGAAGGCGATATTCAGCGGCGAAATCGTTAATGTGATCATGGCCATAGAACATCGCGACCGTGGTGCCCATGGCTTCCGCGACTTCGAAGAAGGTGCTGCGGGTATTGCTCGTGCCCATGTTCGTCATGCCGAGGTCTCCCCTGCTCTTCCTGTTTTCTTTAATCTCGCCAGAGTGGCGGCCGATCGAGCCTTCGACGTGGTCGTAGTCGCTTAGCTTTGTGCCCATCGCTAAGCGATAGGCAAATTCGGTCTCCCAAAGGGGGATGTGGAAATAGACGACGCTTTTGACATCGGGGTTGCTTTCTTTGGCAAGTTTCACTTCCTGACCGAACCAAGTCGCTTGCTCAGAATGGATCGTGTCGTAAGAGTATTTGAAATCAGGGAAACTGTAGGCAAGGGAATTCGTGTCTAGGGCATAAAGCTGCCAAAGGGTCTTCCCGCCTTTCGTGAGGTTGATCACGTAGTTGCTTTCCCCGGTGAGGTCGTCATCAAGTTCAAGATAAAGGGAATGGGAGTATTTGCCCGCCAAAGAGCCAGAATAATAGGCATCCCAATAGCCCTGCTGATCGTGGTTGCCCCAAGTGACGCCGTAATAGATGTCTTTCCCTAGCAGCGAGGAGAAGCCTTCGAAAACGTCGAAGAGGGTCTCGTAGTTCTCTTTGGTCGCGGTGAGTACCTGGTCTCCGGTGATCATCACGAGGTCGGGGTTCGCGTTCTTCACAAGCGCGTTGATGTAGGCGCTTTGCTTATCCATATCCGTGGTGAAGTTCCAATGGATGTCGGTGAGTTGCAAAACGCGGAGAGAGCTTTTCGAATCGAAAAGATCGAGGCTCCTGATGTATTCGCTTAGCTCATGCTTGCTGTGGTTTGAACAAGACAAAAGAAGAGGGAATAAGGCGAGGACGGCTAGTTTTTTCTTCATTCCGCCCCTCCGTCATTGATATAGAGGATGCCTAAGCAATGGGGGCCGCAATAGCAAGCGATGGTCGCTCCGGCGGTCGTGTATTCGATGCGTTCGAACCCGGCGGCGATGAGCTTGTCTTTGGCGACTTTAAGCGCCTCTTCCGTCGCGGTGCTGTAGGTGATGAAGACAAGGGATTTGTCCGCGTTATTGAAGCTCTCGAGGGTGTCGTCCACGTAATGGCCGACCACCACATCCATCGCGCCGCGGTATTTCTTGCCGGCGATCATCTTGCCGTTTTGCACGTAGATCTCAGGTTTGATGCGAAGGAGGTTTGCGCCGATCATCGAAAGAGCGGAGCACCTGCCCCCTTTGTAGAGGTTGTCGACGCTTTCCAAAGAGAAAGAGGCCTGGCAATAAGGGACTCTGGCTTTGCATTTCTCGACGATTTCAGAGGGCTCTAGGCCTTTCTTGACGAGTTTGGAAGCGTAGATCGCCTGAAGCGCGATGCCAGTTGAAAGAGACAGGGTGTCGATGACGTCCACCTTGCCTTCGAAGCCATCTTGATGAGAAACAAGGGTCGCGTTCTCGCAGGCCTTGGAGATGCCGGAAGACAAAGAGAAATGGATGATGTGGTCATAATCCTTGAGGATGGAGGCGAAGAATTCCTCGTATTGGAACGGATTGACCGCGGCGGTATGAGGGAGCTTCCCCGTTTCTTTGGTATAGGCGAATTCCTCTTCGGGGGTCACTTCTCCATCGAGTCCGCTTTTGTCGCCCATCGTGACCATAAAGGGGACGGTATGGATGTCGAACTCCTCCAAAAGGTTCTTGGGCAAATCAATGGTGCTTTCAGCGGTGATAGCAATTTTCATAACGATAATCTCCTCGTTTTTATGGAAGGAATTATAGAAGAAAGAGGCTTCAGGAACAAGAAAACCCCGGCTTTCGCCGGGGCTAATTCCTTGTGGTGCCCTCACCCTTAGTCGAAAAGAGGTCTGATCCTTACCATGGATCCGTTCTACCGCTGAACTATGAGGGCGGTATGCCGATTCGGGCTCGCTACAAACTCGCTCGGCGAGAAAGATTATAGCCACGCCCCATAACGGGGGCAACAACTTTTTGAAAGAAAACGAATTTCGCCTTTTTTAGAGCTTCAATGCCCTGCAAAAGCCTTCTTTTTGTATTTCAGAAAACCTTGCAATTCTCAAATAAAACAGGCTTTTGCGGGCTTTTCAAAGAAAAAAGGCCTTTTAAGCCTTTTCTCCGATGAGGTCATAAATAAGCGCCTCTTTGATCTTCACTTTCACAACGTCGCCCTCTTGAAGAGGGGTATCGGAAGAGAAGAGGATGCTGCCGTCGATGTCATCCGGGGCATTCCAATAGGAACGGAGAAGATAACGTTCCCCGTTTTTCTCTTTCCCGATGACCAGTCCTTCCATGACTTCGCCGACATGTTCCTTGTTTTTGGCAAAAGAGATGCCAGCCTGAAGTTTCATGAGCTCAGCCCGTCTCTTTTTCTTTACCCCTTCTTTCACTTGGTCGGGATAGGAATAAGAGGCAGTGCCTTCTTCTCTAGAATAAAGGAAGCAGCCCATCTTGTCGAAAGCGATGTCCTTTAGGAATTCGAGGGTCTGTTTTTGGTCGTCCTCGTTTTCCCCTGGGAAGCCTGCGATCAAGGTGGTCCTAAGAATCGCATCCGGGCACATCCTTCTGATCTTATGGAAAAGCTCCACCGTCTCTTTTTGATCCGCGTGGCGTTTCATCAGAGAGAGGAGATGGTCGCTCGCGCATTGGACGGGGATATCAAAGTAATGGGCGATGACCTTGCTTTCGGCGATCGTCTTGATGAGCTCGTCGCTGATCTCGCTAGGATAAAGATAAAGGAGGCGAATCGAATAGAATCCGATTTTCTCTAGATCTTTCAGAAGAGCGACGATGTCATGGCCCTCTTCTAGGTCGCTACCATAGATCGTCGTGTCCTGGGAGATCAAAGAAATCTCCTTCACGCCCATGTTTTTGAGTTTCCTCGCTTCTTCTAGAACTTCCTCATAGGGGCGCGACTTAAAGCGGCCACGAATAAAGGGGATCGCGCAGAAGGAGCAGAAATTGTTGCAGCCGTCGCTGATCCTTAAATAAGCCGAATAATGAGCAGTGCTAAGAAGCCTGTTCAAGGGGTTCATCGGGGAGATTTCTTCTTCTCCAAGAAGGCCCATCAAAAGGTTCGCGAGATTAGGATAGTCCTTAAGGGGCACGACGAGGTCGGCTTCGGGGATGGAGGAGCGGAGCTCTTCCGCATATCTCTCCGCGAGGCACCCCGTCACGACGAGCTTCGCATCCCCTTTCTTGCGGTTTGCCATCTCGAGGATGGTCTCGATGGATTCCTTCTTCGCGGAGCTTATGAAGCCGCAGGTGTTGACGATAACAAGGTCCGCTCCTTCGGGATTTGAGGTGAGCTCAAATCGATCGGAAGGGAACATCGCGAGCATTTCCTCGGAATCGACGAGGTTTTTCGCGCAGCCAAGGCTCACGAGGGCGACACGTTTCTTCATAAAGAGCTTCTCCCTGTGTCCTTTAAGACTTTCGCTAAGGCAGGAAGTTTCTTTTCAAAGGAAACGAAGTCCGCCATCTTCCACGTCCAGTTGCGATCATCGACGGTGCTAGGGACGTTGGTTCTCGCTTCTTTGTCTAGCTCTAAGACGTCCTGCATCGAAACGAGGGCGTACTTGGCTTTCTTCGCGAAGCAATAGGCGATGAGGCGCTCATTCATCGTGCCTTCCTTGATGCCTTTTTGCTCCAAGGCGTAGACCCATTCGGCCTGCTCATGCTCCTCTAAATCATAGAAGAATCCAAGCATGGTCTCGTTGTCGTGGGTCCCTAAATAGACCACCGCGTTCTCCTCATCCCACTTTCCCTTATGGGCGATCTCATAATCATGGAAGGTGAACTGGATGACATTCATGCCGGGGAAACGGTAATGGTCGCGGAGAGATAAAACCTCCGGGCGAAGGTCGCCTAAGTCCTCGGCGATGATATTGAGGCTTGGGTATTTGGCGAAAAGGGAATCGAAAAGCGCGTATCCCGGGGCTTCCACCCACTTCCCCTCCACGGCCGTAGGGCAGGAAGAAGGGATCTTCCAATAGGTGTCGAAGGCCCTGAAGTGATCAAGGCGAAGGATGTCATAGATCTCCGCGTTCAAGGCGATGCGGTTCTCGATGAAGGCGAAATCCTCTTTTTCGAGTTTCTTCCAGTCGTAAATCGGATTGCCCCAGCGTTGGCCACTCGCAGAGAAATAATCCGGGGGCACGCCAGCGATGAAAAGGGGTTGCTTGGTTTCTGGATCAAGAAGGAAAGTATCTTGATTCGTCCATACGTCGCAGGAATCGAATCCCACGTAGAAAGGGAGGTCGCCGATGATCTCGATGCCTTTGCTTTTCGCGTAGGCATGGAGCTTATCCCATTGCTGGTAAAGCTTGTATTGGAGGTAAAGCCTGAAATCCGCCTCTTCTTTTTTCTTGCCCGATAAGGCGGGGCGGGAGAGGATCCAGTCTCTTTCCTTGATGGGCCAGGTGTCCCAAGAGGATTGATGCTCCTCGTGGAAAGCGCAGAAAACAGAATAATCCGCGGCCCATTTATGGGTTTTCTTGAAATTAATGAGGCAACGGGGGTTCTTTTTCTTCTCGCTGAGGAAGGCTTCCCTTAGATAAGGAAGCTTATAGGCGCGCACTTCCTCATAGGCGATTTTGCCTTCCTTCGCGCGAAAAGATTCGGGCTTTTTGATGAGACCTTCTTCATAAAGAGAATCCAAATCGAGGTAGATCTCATCCATCGCGAAGGAGCTATAAGGCTGATAAGGGGAATGCCCATATCCCAAAGGAGCGAGGGGGAGGATCTGCCAAAGCGAGAATCCGCCTTTGGCCAAATCGTCCACGAAATGGTAGGCGCTTTTGCCAAAATCCCCGATGCCGTAGTCTCCTGGCAACGAGGACACGCCGAGCAAGATGCCGGCTTTGCGTTCGCTATTGCTCATATCAGTCTTCATCGATCATCTTGGCTCCGCCTGGGGTGAAGCTTTGCTCCAAGACGTTTTTCTCGCCGTAGATGCGGCGCATCGCGTTCAGGAAATTGTCCTTGTCCTTCGGGAGGAGGAAGCAGAGGATGCTGCCCGCGAAGCCTCCGCCCATGATGCGGCAAGCGCCGTCTCCGATGAAGCGCTGGGCGACGTCCACCGCTTCTTGCGGCGAATTTTTATAACGCCCAGGGACCATCGTGTTCTGAAGCATCGTCTTGGAGCTTTCTCCGGACATTTTGATGGCGTGGAGGAAAGTTGCGATGTCGTGGCCTAGGATCGCTCTTCTCGCGTCAAGGACGCGCTTATTCTCGTCTATGTAATGGGTCGCGCGGAGCTTCGCGATTTCGCTCACTCCGACGGTGGGCATAGCGATGTACTTGAAGAAATCCTGGGGATCGACCTCGCGGAGGACCTTCTTGCCGAAGACATTCGCGGCGACGCTCTTCATGTCGTTAGGGATGCTCGCGTAAAGGGCATCGAGACCTTCATGGCTCGATTTGGTAAGCACGAGAACCGGAGTGAGGGGCAAATCGAATTCAAGCGGCTCGATCACAGGGTTCTGCGCGTCTTTGAAATCGAGGTAATTGACTCCGCCATAGCAGCAGCCGACTTGGTCGAGCATGCCGCAGGGCTTGCCGAAGAAAAGCACTTCGGCGTATTGGCTAGCGAAGGCCAAATCATGCGGGGGGATTTTCCCGTCGTTATAGAGGTCGTTGATGATCTCTCCGATGAGGGCTTCGTAGCAGGCGGAGGAAGAAACGCCGGAGCCGGCGGGGATGTCGCTATCCAAAGCGGCGAAGAAACCCCCGATTTTGTAGCCAAGTTTCTTGAGGGCGAAGAGCACGCCTTTAGTAAGGGCTAGGGAAGTTCCTTTCTCATTGGGGTCGGCTTCTATTGAAGAAAGGTCGATCTTGTAAGGCTTATAGCCAGTCGAGGCGATGCTGACGGTATCCAAATCGTTTTTGCAGGCGCTCGCGGTGATGCCAAGGGTGCTGCCCCCGACGAGGCAAAGCCCGTTGTTGTGATCGGTGTGGTTTCCGATGATCTCAATGCGTCCATGCGAGAAATAATGCTTTCTCTTCATGTCGCCGAATTCTTTGTAGAAAAGGGCGTCGGCTTGTTCTTTGCGGATCATAATTCAATGCTTTGGAGGAATCTCTCCAATCCTTTCTCACCCGTGGGGGTGTCTTTATAAACGGCGACGTTTTTGAGGATGTTCTGGCAGACGTCGCCGAGATAGCCATGAAGGCTCATGCCGCCTCTAAGGGCGTTCATCATGCGGGTGAAGTCGGCTAGCTCAGGATTCTCCGCGATGATCTGCTCATTGCTCTCCCCCTTCGCTAAGCCATCTTCGATAAGCTTGCTTTGCCTCACTAGACGCGCGGGGAGGATGAAGCGACCCGCGGCTTCGATGAGGCCGATGCCCTCTTTCTTGATGTGGAAGTATTCCGGATGGGCGTGATAAATGCCGTCTGGGTATTCCTCGCTCGTCCTGTTGTTGCGGAGGATGAGGAAGAGGTAATAGGTATCGTCGACCTTCTTCGCAAGCGAGGTGATGGTGTTGTGCTGGGCGTCCCCGTCGGCGTGGATGATGTTGTTCTCCGTATCGTCATGGATCCTCCATTTGGCGAGGATTTTGCCGGCGAGGTCAAGGATCTCCTCTTTGCTTGGGCCGGAGAGTCTCAAGCAAGAGACGTAGTAATCGATGGTCTCAAGCTTCGTGTGGGGATGGTTCGGGGTGAGGTAGCGCTTCTTCGTCTCGGCATTAAGAAGGGGGAGCATATGGCCTCCGCCCTGGAAATGCTCATGGTCGAGGATCGAGCCTCCGACGATCGGGAGGTCGCTGTTGCACCCGATGAAGTAATGAGGGAAGAGGTCCACGAAGGCAAAGAGCTTGCTGAAGATCCTCTGCGAGACGTTCATGCGGCTATGGTTCGCGGAGAAGACGATGCAGTGCTCGTTGAAGTAGCCGTAAGGGGAATATTGGAGGTACCACTTCTCCCCGTCGAGATTCAAAGTGACGAAGCGGAGATTCTCCCTCGCGGGGTGGCTTGCGGTCCCTTCGTAGCCAAGGTTCTCTTTGCAGAGGAAGCACTTCGGATAATCGAGGTTCTCTTTCTTGGTGAGGAGCTTCGCGATGTCCTTGTTGTTCTTCTCAGGCTTTGAGAGGTTGATGGTCACTTCAACTGAGGGCTCATGGTCGAAATTCGCGTCGAAGACGATGTTCTTCTCGATCTTGCTCAAGGCGATGTAGCCGTTTTTGACCCCGAGGTCATAAAGATAGTTCGTAGCCTCTTTTGGGGAGCAGTCTTGATAAGCCGAATAGAAATGGCGTTCGCAGGTGCTCGGGGTGGCGCTTAATAGCCCAAAGGCGTAGGTGGCTTCTCTTTCGGCCTCCCCCGCTTCTTTCCCTTTCTCTTTCAAAGCCTCGACGAGTTCTTCCCAAAGAGCGTCCGGGCGGCTCATCTTGGAGATGGCTTCTTCGTCGATCTCGCCCGAATAAGGAGAGGTGACCCCCCATTCCTTATATAAGAGATTGGCGACGTAGATGGCGTCGAGCTCGGGAAGAGAGAGGTTCTTCTTCGCATAAGCGATGAGGTTTGCGATGCAATGATTGAGTTCCATGTTTATTTGTCCTTCTTTATAAAACGGTAGGAGATGTGGCGCGTCCAGGTCGCGCCTTTTTTGCAGATGAGGCTTTTGTCCATCCTCGAGACTGGCTCGAAGGTGATGCCTGAGGCCCTTTCGTCGAGATGGCCCGACTGCATGAGCTGGCCTTTCACGGGGAAATTAGAGGAGTAAATCTGCAACCCCTCCGCGTCCGTGTCAATCTCTAAGCGGTAGCTTTTGTTCTCAAGCACGGCCTTTGGCCCAGGCGCGTCTAGAAGCAAGAAGCAATGGTCGTAGCCAGTGACAGGCAATAGGGAAGGTGAATCAACGCCTTTCCCGATCGGCTTAGGTAAGGAGAAGTCGAGCTCTTCGCTAGCCTTTTCGAAATGGTCAAGGAGCAAAGCGGAAGAGGAATAGCGCGCGACCTCGCCTTGCTTCAAGGTCAAGACGTCTTCGTAGAGGTTCCTCTCTCCACCTAGATTGAAGTAAGCGTGGTTTGTGATATTGAACGGGGAATCCTCATCAGGAGTCGCCTTCATCGTTATCGTTAGGCTTGGCTCTTTCTGAGAAAGCGAATAGATGACTTCCACTTTCGTATTCGCGGGGAAGGCTCCTGGAGAAGATGGGAAATCCGCTTTGAAGACGATCTCAATGGTCTTTTGCTTCTCTAGGATCTCGTAATCGAAACGAGCGAAGGCGTAAGAGAGGGTGGCGCTATGGAGGCAATTCCCATTCTCATTGATGGGCATTTGGTATTCCTTGTCGCCGATTTTGTATTTCCCTTGGGGGATTCTGCCTGCGACGGGGCCGACGGTCTTGCCGTAATAACCCGTGCTATAGGCATAGTCTTCATAGGAAGCAGGATGACTTAGCATGCTTTTGCCATCATAGTCGATGGCGAATAGCCCTGCGCCGAGGCTAGAGAGAGTCACGCTAAAAGAGCAGTCATTTGTGACTCTGATCAGCCTTTCTCCGTTTTTCACTTCTTTGATTTCGACGGAATTCATGGTTCCTTTACCTCCAAAAGAATCTTTTTCAGCTCTTCTTTGCCTAGCTCTTTGGGGACAGGGTAAAGAGGGTTGGCCTCCTTGTCCGCGTGAAGAGATAGCTCGTCGAGATTTTCGTCTGAGATGAGGTTAGCGAATTTTTCGGGGATGTCCATCTTTTTGTTAAGTTCTTTCACCCAGGCGATAAGGGCATCCGCTTTGTCCTTTTTGCTGGAACTAGTCGGCGCAAGCTTCAAGAAAGAGGCGGCTTTTGCAAGCTTTTTCTCGACGCTTTTGCCATAAGCCTCCAAAACATGGGGCAATAAGACGGCGTTAGCGTAGCCATGCGGCACGCCATATAAGCCCCCTAAGGAATGGGCTAATGCGTGGACGTAACCAACGTAGCCGCGGGTGAAACTGACGCCCGCTAGGAAGGCGGCTTTCTGCATGCCTTCGCGATGAGCGGCATCCAAGGGATCATTATAGAATCCGCAGAGATGATCACGGATGAGTTCCATGGCTTCTAGAGCCGTTCTTTTGCTAAGGGACGTCCCGGATTTCCCAATGTAACTTTCCAAGGCGTGAGTAAGAGCGTCCATCCCGGTGCTTGCGATGAGCTTCGGGGGCAAAGAGGCGAGCAAATCGGCGTCTAGCACCGCTAGAGAAGGAATGAGGCGAGGATCGCTGATCGAGAATTTGTCATGATTCGCGGGGTTATAGACCACCGCGGCGACGGTGGCTTCCGAGCCGCTTCCCGCGGTCGTGGGGATCGCGACGAGATAAGGAATTTTCCTTCCAACTTTCAAAACGCCTTTGAAAGAAGACAGGCTCTTCTTCGGCTTTGCGGCCTTCGCGCCCACCGCTTTCGCCGTGTCTAGGGCGCTTCCTCCCCCCATCGCGATTAGGCAATCGCAAGAATGGGTCGCGTAGATAGAGTAGGCTTCATCGATGACGGGGAAGGGCGAATTGGGCTCCACTTTCGTGAAAATCTCATAAGCGATCCCGGATTTCTCCAAGGGGCCGGTGAGCTTAGGCAGGTAATTGTTTCTCACCATCGAAGGGGTGGCGATAATCAAAGGATGATTTTTGCCTTCCTTTTTAAGCTTCTCGGCGATTAAAGAAAGCGAACCGCTCCCTTCAAGGGTCTCGGGAACAGGAAAATGCAGGAGGCTTTGCACCAGGAAGATTACTTTTTGATACGCCCTGCAATAGGCTTTTTTGAAAGCGTTCATCCTTTAGACCTTAGAGCATCGGATCGATGATGCGGAGGATAGACCAATAGCCTCTGTTGCGGACGCGCCAGCGGTTCCATTCCTCCAAAGTGACCTCATGGCAAATGGGGAAGGAATCCTCAAAGTCGCGTTTGATGTTTTTGATGGCGGGCATGTCGACCATGAAAGTCCCGCATTCAAGGTGAAGATAAAGGGAACGGTAATCCAAGTTGATCGTGCCAACCGTCGCCATGCGATCATCCACGCAGAAAGTCTTTTCATGGACGAAGCCAGGGGTGTATTCGTAAACCTTGACCCCGGCTTTCAAAAGCTTGCCGTAATAGGAACGGGTGATGTTGAAGACGGCTTTCTTGTCGGGGATATGAGGGGTGATAAGGCGCACGTCCACCCCACTTTTCGCCGCACGGCAAAGAGCATTCTCCATCTCGCAGTCGATGATGAGATAAGGGGTCGTGATGTAGCAATAGTCTTTCGCGTGCTGGATGAGGTTCAGATAGGTGGATTCGCCGAACTCCTCTTTGTCGAAAGGAAGGTCGCCATAAGGCTGGACGAAGCCAGTCGATTCGGGATAGCCGCCGGCTTCTTCAATGAAAGTGTCTGGAGAATAATAAGCCTTGTCGATTTTCTCTTCGTGATGTCCGTTTGCGATCCAGACGGAGAGGAAAAGGAGCGTGAAGGAATACACGGCCTCGCCCTTAAGGAGGATAGCGTTGTCCTTCCAATGGCCAAAGCGTTCTACCTTGTTCACGTATTCATCGGCGAGGTTGAAGCCTCCGCTGAAAGCGGTATGGCCATCGATCACGAGGATTTTGCGGTGATCGCGATTGTTCTGTCGGATATCAAGGAATGGCCGGAAATGGTTATAAGGCTCGCATTTGATGCCAGATCTGCGGAGTTTTGCGGCATATCCGCTCGGCATGGTGCCAAGGGAACCGACGTCGTCATAGAGAAGGCGGACGTCCAAACCCTCTTTGGCTTTCTCTTGAAGAATCGCAAGAATCGAGTCCCAGAAAACGCCGGGCTCGACGATGAAGAATTCCAGAAAGATGTAATGCTTGGCTTTCTTGAGCTCGCGGAGGATAGGCTCATGGGCAAAATCGACGAGGGGGAAATATTCAACGCTTGTCCTTTGATGGGTCCCAAAGCCACCGACCAAGTTGAGGTAATCGGAGGTCGAGACGGCGAAGGGGGCCGTTTCCCGAAGCTTGGCGTGCGTTTCGGGAAGGGTCTTGTTCTCCACGATTGGATAAGTCCATTTCCGGACTTGTTTCCTTTTGAGAGCGGAGTCCGTCTTGTTGGCGAGGAAGAGATAAAGAAGCGCCCCGCCGATAGGGAGAGCGAACACGACGAAGAGCCACGCAACCTTGTAGGCATAGGGCGTATCGCTGTTGATGATGTAAATCCCCAAAACCGAATTAAACGCGTAGATCAAGATGACAAAGAAAAGGATGTAGCTCGAGCTAAGCGTCCCATCGGTGACGACGTTAAGCAACCAGAAGAGCAGACCGATGAGGACGATAATCTGCAGGAAGAGCAGCAGGCCGATGAAAAGCTTCGGCCAGAAGGATGGTTTGACAAGTTTTTTCATTTTTTCGAATGGGCTTTCTTGTACTCGACGACGTCAAGGTACTGGTTCACGTCAAGACCATAGAGGTTAAGGAGCCAGGCGTAAGCGGAACGGATCTCCTCGATTGTGCTCTCGGAGCGGATGAGGAAAGAGAAATCTGAGATCTCGCGGGAGGGGATGGCGCTGCGGAAATAGAAAAGGGAATCGAGGTAAAAATAAGCTTCCCCTTTGTCTTTTTCATTGAGCTTGCGGTAGCGTTCCTTATGGGCGTAAAGGGGATAGTAATGAATCACCTTCTCAGCGAGTTTGCGGTCGAGAGGATCGACGTAAAGAGAGGAAACGCGGTCGAAATCGGCGTAGACGGATTGGAAATGCTGCTTTGGGAAAACAAAGTTCGAAAGCAAATCGCAAACAAAGCCGTGGATCACGACTTTCGTGCCGTTTACCATGTGGGCTATCGGCGGAATCGAATCGACGATTTTCACGCTGGCGCCGTATTTTTTCGCCAAAGCCTCTTTCAAAGCAGGTATCAGCTGCTCCTCGTTTTTCGCCCTGCCGCCAGGGAAATGGAAGCCGACGCTAGGAAAATCGTCTTTTCCCAGCTCGCGGATCAGCAAAAGCTGCTTCCCTCTGATGATTACGGCGGCCGCATAATGTTCGACGTTGGTTTTTCTCATTCTGAAGCCTCACAAAAAGACACCCCATTTTAATGGGGTAGTCTTCAAAAAGGAACAAAAACAGGCTCTAGAACGGGCTTGATTCGTCTAGATAAACCTTCTTCTTGCCATAGAGGCAGCCATCATGGTCAATGCCTCTTTCCAAATTGGCGAGGGAGGTGGATGCGTTTTCGATGTTTTGTGTTTCCAAAATGACCTTCACTCCCTTGACGTAGAGCTTCTTGGCCTCATAGAACATTTCGTCCACGGAAAAATACGAGGAAGCCCCGCTGACGGGATTTTTCCACCCCTTCTTCCCCTTGTTCAAAATGTCGAGGTTTTCCTTTTTCTTCAAAAACACTGGATAAGAGAATGCATAAAGGACATTCTCCTTGCCCAGCAGCTTCCAAAGGATCCTTTTGTACCCCGTCTTGCTTTGAAGGAAAGACTCGACGGTGCGATAGTCTCGGAGGGACTCGCAAAAGGTGTCTTCGCCCAGAATCTCAGGAGAGCCTTGTTTCCACATCTTAGAGATCTCCAGCCCCTTCTTTTTCGAAATCTTCATGGCGCGAGAGGGGCTAGGGAGTTTGTGCTTTCTCTTTAGCGTGACGTCCAATAGAGCCTCAAAGACCTTGTGGGCATAGCCGTAATGGCCTTTTAGTTGTCCGTTCTCGTCGAATCCGGAGCGGTAAAAAACGTAAGGATGGCAAACGCGGTCCAAGCAATAATGGGCCCACGCCCCCTTTAGATAATCAAGCAAAGTGTCTTGGAGCTCGCCTTCTTGAGAATGTGCGTAAGAAATCATCTTCGCGTAAATCAACGAGAAATCGCTGTGATGGAGTTCTTCGGCGTAGCCCTGGATTTTCTTTGGCTCCACCCTTTTCCTCCAAGGGACCATTCCGAAGAAAAAGAAAGGGTCAGGTCCTTGCGTTCCAAGCAAAAACGCATCCACGTCCTTAATGTTTTCTTTGTTTTGCAATGCGAAAAGGTAATGGGTTAAGGCGGCGGGCATAATCAGTCCTCGTCTGCACCAATGCCCTCTAAGCCCATCTTGAATTCGGTCTTGGTCGTCTTAACGTTCTTGACGAAGAAGAAAATGATGAAAGAGATGGCGAGGCAGCAAACGGCGTAGAGAGGAAGATATTTCCAGGCGTCGCTTTGGCCGATAGCGAATAGCAGTGAGCCAAGAGCGATCGGAGTGATTGTTTGGGCGGCCATGGAAGAAGCATAGTAATAACCGGTGTAGGCGCCGATTTTCTTGCCGGTGCAAAGTTCGACGACCATTGGGTAGGAATTGACGTGCACAAGGCTCATGCCGAAGCCTTTGAGCCCCCAGATGATGAAGATGTAGAACGGGAAGGAATTGTAGGTTCCAGAAGCCGGAGTCGAAACGGGGATAGCAAAGGTGAGGATCATCCAAACCGCAAGAGAGATACCCGTGATTCCTAAGCCGGTGAAAATCGTCCATTTGCGGCCGATTTTGGAAGCGATGTAGCCGCCGATTGCGAAGCCGATGACTGAGCCGACGCCGCCAACGATGGTGTTGATCATGTTGCCGCTTGTCTTGCAGTGCAGGTAATAAAGGGTGTAGTTCCCCATGAAGGTTCCGATTCCGTTATCGGCCATGAACCAGAAGAATTCCGCGGCGAGGATCAAGAAGAGCATCGTGCGGTTGGCCTTCGTAAGAGGGGCTTCGTCGGTGACTTTGTCCGCCACTTCAGCCTCTTCTTCGCCCCTTTTCATTTCGGGTTCCATTTCTTTCGCTATCTTGTTTTCTTTGATTGTGAAGAAGAGAACCAGAGCGGAGGAAAGCATCAGCACGGAAGCGATAAGGAAAGGGGCCTCGATGATCCAAATGTTGCTCGATGAGGGGCCGCCTAGCCAATTGGCGGAATCTTCGCCTAGATAATTCGAGAGGACAAACACGATGCCGACGATCGTGGCGAAAGCCCCACCGACATAGCCCATGATGTTGATGATGCCGTTAGCTTTCGAACGCAAGGGTTTCGGAGTCATATCGGGCATCAAGGAAACCGCTGGGTTACGGTACATCATGGAGAAAGTGACGACGATTGCCATCATCGCGATGACGCCAGCCAGATTGTGATAATGGAAGAGGACGGGGATGAAAGGGAAGCAAACCGAGCAAACGAAGGTGCCCACGAGGATATAGGGCATGCGCTTGCCAATTTTCGTATGGGTTTTATCGGACAAATGACCAAAGATAGGAAGCAAGATAAGAGCGGCTAGATTGTCTAGCGCCATCATGATGCCGACGAGATATTGCACTTCCGTCTGATCTTTTGCGCCCAAGGCTTCTGTGAATAGCTCGGTCAAGAAAGTCGGGCACCAAGAGTCGTAAACCTGCCAGAGAAGCAAAATTCCGAAGAAGGCGAAACCGATCAAGAATGTTCTTTTGTAGTTGAGCTTAAAAGAAGACTTAGCTGCAGTTTGGGCTTGTTTTTCCATGGGATTTCCTCGCTTTTTTCCAATTTAACACCGCCACTTCCAAAAAGAAATATCGATTTAGCGGATTTGACAAAGAGTTAACTAGGATTAAACTATGCGTCGAGGAACCTTATGTACGTTTCAAAGATCGGTATCGACGGGATGATGTGCGGCCAGTGCGAATCCCACGTCAGCGCTTTGCTGAGAAAGATAGATGGGGCTTTAACCGTGAAGGCGTCGCATTTCAAAAATCAGGCTACGATCTGCTCTCCGCGTCGCGTTCAAAAAGAAGAGGCCGTGAAGGCTTTGGAAGGCTCGGGGTATCGCTTGCTTTCCTTTGATTGCAAAGAGCAAAAGAAAGAGCCGCTTTCCTATCGCTTGAAAAACAAAAAATACCGCAAAACTAATATATAAACCCCGCAAAACCCTATTTTTTTTGCAAAAACAGTCCAACATTTTTTCGGCTTATCCAATCGCCTGTTTTTTGTCGAGAAATTAATCTTCTTGCAATCAGTTTTTATATTGCTATTATTCCCCCGTTTACGGGGGAAACTAAGAGATGTTCAAAATAATGAAATACCTTAGAAAACTAGATTGGCTGCTCCTATTCTTAATCTTAGGGGTAACCATTCTCCAAGTTTTCTGCACGATGACACTAACAGACGCGATTGGCAATCTGACAAGCGTCATCATGATGACTCAAAGCGGTTTAAAAACGAAAGCCGATATTTGGGCTGGCGCCGGCGTCATGATCGGTTACGCGACCGGCAGCATGGTTTGCCAAGGCGTTTCGGCCTTCTTCGCTTCTATCATCAGCGCTTCCTTAGTTACGAACCTTCGAAAGAAGCTCAACGACAAGGTTTCCACGATGTCGATGTCGCAGATCGAGGCCTTTTCCACTTCCAGTCTGATCACCCGCGCGACCAATGACATCCAAACTGTTGGTTTCACTTTCGTCATGGCGGCTCGCATGCTTTTCAACGCACCCGTCACCGCCATTTGGGCAATCTGCAAAATCCAAGCCGTTTCGGGCGAGCTCACCTTGCTCACCGGCGGAGGAATCGTCGCCCTTCTCGTCTTCCTTCTTTCCATGTTCGTTTTCTTAATGCCAAGATTTAAGAAGACCCAAAAGCTCATTGACCGCGTGAATCTTGTGACGCAGGAAAACCTTTCAGGAATCCGGGTCATCCGCGCTTATAACGCCGAAGACTATCAGGAAGAGAAATTCGCTTCCGCCAACAAAGACCTGACAAAAATCCAGGTCTTCACCAGCCGTATGACAGCCTTGATGAACCCCGTTTTGATGCTGGTCATGAACGGCTTGTCGCTAGGGATATATTGGCTTGGTGCCTTGCTTATCAACAAACAAATTACTGACTATTCCACTCTCGTCAGCTTCTCGACCCTATCCTCGATGATCATCATGGCCTTCATGATGCTCATGTTCATGTTCATCATGATCCCAAGAGCTCAAATTTCCGCGACCCGCATCAACGAGGTTTTGGCATCAAAATCTGAGATTCTCGACCCCGAAGTCGAGACCCCCACCACCGAAAAAGGCACCATCGAGTTCGACCACGTTTGTTTCCATTATGCCGACGCGAAGGAAGACGTCGTCCACGACATCTCTTTTAAAGTCAACCAAGGCGAAACGTTGGCGATCATCGGTGCAACCGGAAGCGGCAAAAGCACCATCCTGCGCCTTCTCGCTAGATTCTATGACACAAGCTCCGGCTCCATCAAAATTGACGGCGTCGACGTCAAAGAACTCAAAGAAAAGACCTTGCGGAGCAAATTGGCAATAGTCCCGCAAAAAGGCGTTCTTTTCAGCGGGACAGTCGCCTCGAATATCAAATTCGGAGATGCCTCGATGAGCGACGAAAACATGAAAGAAGCCGCGCGCATCGCGATGGCCGATGAGTTCATCGAGAAGATGGACGGCGGCTACGAAGCTCGCATCGCTCGTGGCGGAAGCAACGTTTCAGGCGGGCAAAGACAAAGGCTTTGCATTGCTAGGGCCGTCGCCTTGAAGCCTGAGATTTGCACCTTCGATGACTCTTTCTCCGCTCTAGATTTCAAGACTGATCTTCAGGTGCGAAAAAATCTCAAAGAGGCTATGGAGCAGACAACGAAGGTCATCGTGGCACAGCGTATCGGCACCATTATGGATGCCGATCAAATTTTGGTGCTCAGCGAGGGCAAAATCGTCGGCAAAGGCAAGCACAACGAATTGCTTCAAACTTGCGACGTCTACCGTGAAATTGCCCTTTCGCAGCTCAGCAAGGAGGAACTTGGTTTATGAAAAAGCATTTTGACGAACCGGGAAAAGGAAAATTCTCCGCCAAATCGGCTAAGAACGCTTTTTCCCATATGGCCAAAGAGCATCCCAGCTACATTGTTTTGTTCGTGATTGCCATCGTTTTGGCTTTTGTCTACGTAATTTTCAGCATCTACTCCCCTACAGAGTTAGGAAATCTCACGAATGTCATCACGAATTCAGTCACGCATGGCATCGCCATACCAATGGACGAAATCATGCATTACGGCATCCTCTTGGCTGTATTCTATTTCATCTCAGCGGTCACTTCCTACGCGTCCAGCTTCATCTTGAACACGATTTCGAACTATTACGCAAGAGATTTGAGAGAAGCCATTGAGAACAAAATAAACGCGATGCCCCTCTCCTATTTTGACTCCCATCAATTCGGGGACATCCTTTCCCGCATCACGAACGACGTCGATAACATCGCCCAGAACTTCGCAACCTCCATCGCGACCCTCGCCCAGAACGTCATCATGCTCTTCGGCGTGGTCATCATGATGTTCGTGAAATCCTGGCAGCTCGCTTTGACTTGCGTCGCCTCCTTGCCGATTCTTCTCATCGTCATCCTCTTGATGGGTAAACTCGCCTTCCCCCAGTTCAAGAAGAGGCAGCAAATCCTTGGTGACATCAATGGCATCATCGAAGAAAACTACTCGGGTCAGATGATCATCAAAGCCTTCGGCAACGAGCAGCTCGAGAAGGACCAATTCGATGAGCCCAATAGGCTTCTTGGCAAAACCATGTTCTACGGCGAGACCTTCATGGGCATGTTGCAGCCAGCAATGAACTTTGTTTCCTACTTGGCCTATGCGGGCGTATTGCTCGTCGGAGGTTTGCTACTTGTGAACGGGGAAAGCGGCATGGATTATGGCCGTCTTGCAGAGTTTTTGGTCTACGTGAACCTCTTCCAGTCACCTCTTTCTTCAATTTCTCAATCGATGAACTCACTTTCGAGCGCGAGCGCGGCGAGCGGACGCGTCTACGAATTCCTTGGCGAAGAAGAGCTTGCGAGTGAAGCGGATAAGCCCATTGTCTTAATCAAAGAGGGCAAAGAAGGAATCAAGGGCGAAGTCGAATTCTCCCATGTCAGTTTCTCTTATGACCCCTCCCGCGAGATCATCCATGACTTTTCCGCGAAGGTGAAACCCGGCTCAAAAGTCGCGATCGTCGGCCCAACAGGCGCCGGGAAAACCACGATGGTAAATCTCTTGATGAGGTTCTATGAGGTAAATTCAGGCTCTATTTCCATCGACGGGTTCGATATTTCAGCCTTGAAACGTGAAGAACTTCACGAGATTTTCGGAATGGTCCTTCAAGACACTTGGGTCTTCCAGGGAACGCTCCGCGAGAATCTCGTCTTCAACACCAAGAACGTGACGGAAGAAGACATCGTCGAAGCCTTGAAGGCGACCCACTTGCTCCATTACGTCAAAACGCTTCCCGGTGGGCTCGATTACGAGATCAAAGACGGGGCGTCGCTTTCTAGCGGGGAAAAGCAATTGCTCACCATCACGAGAGCAATGATCCGCAAAGCTCCGCTACTCATCCTCGATGAGGCGACTTCCAACGTTGATACGCGCACCGAGGAAAGAATCCAAAAAGCGATGGACGCTTTGACCAAAGGCAGAACGAGCTTCGTCATCGCTCACCGCCTCTCCACCATCAAAAACGCGGATTTGATTTTGGTTATGAAAGATGGGAATATCATCGAGCAAGGTGCGCACGACGAGCTGATGGAGCAAAACGGCTTCTACGCCGGGCTCTACAACTCGCAGTTCGCCTTCGAATAAGGAGACTTCATGAAACTAATATCCTGGAATATCAATGGCATCCGCGCGGCCCTTGGCCACGATTTGAAGGAAAGCCTTTTGGGCTTAGACGCTGACATCATCTTCTTGCAGGAAACCAAGTTAAGCGAAGGCATGGATTTCCCTTTGGAATTGCCTGGCTATGCCCTCCATTTCACCGTCTCGAAAGTCAAGAAAGGCTATTCCGGGGTCGCTTTTTTCTGCAAGCAGGATCCCTTAAGCGTCCATTATGGCCTTGAAGATGGCTCTTATGACGAGGAAGGGAGAATCATCACCCTTGAGTATCCGGATTTCTATTTGGTCGGGGCTTACGTCCCGAATTCTGGGGAAGAGCTAAAAAGGCTCCCCTTCCGTTTGGAATATGAGAAAAGGCTCAAGACATACCTCTCCTCCTTGCAGGCGAAGAAGCCCGTGATTTACACGGGCGACATGAACGTCGCCCACAAGGAAATCGATTTGAAGAACCCAGACAGCAATCATCATAATGCAGGCTTCACCGACGAAGAGAGAGAAGCCTTCTCTTCTTTGCTTAGCATTGGGTTGGTAGATACCTTCCGTTATTTCCATGGCGATGAGGTCCGTTATTCCTGGTGGAGTTACCGTTTCCACGCTAGAGAAAAGAACGCGGGGTGGCGAATCGACTATTTCCTGGTCTCTTCTTCTTTCATGGACCGCGTCGTCTCAAGCGACATTCATAACGAAATCTACGGGTCGGACCACTGCCCCGTTGAACTTGTGATCAAATAAGGAGCGCCTTATTTCGAGATCTCTTTTTCGGCGCGTTTGACTTCATTCACGAAGTTCGCGATGAGGCGTTGATCTTTCACCATCGTCCCGTCTTCAAGCTTTCGCGAGGTCTTGGTGAAGGAATCGACCCCATAGGGACGGACTTTTAAAATCGCCTCATAGACGTTCTCTGGGCCAAGTCCTCCGGCGAGGATGACTTTAAGATGAGGGAAACCATCCACGATTCTTTTGTCGTCGTTCCAATCGTGAGTAATCCCCGCTACGCCAATAGAAGTAAGCTTCGGGTTGATGGAATCCAAAATGAGATAATCGCAGAAAGAGGCGAATTTTGCGGCCTTTTCCATGTAGTCTAGGGAAGGTAGGCCTATCGCCTGCATAAGTTCGATCTTGGGCTCGATCTCCTTAAGATGCGCTTTTAGCTCTGGGGTGGCCTCGTAATAGTTCCCGCAAATATGGACGATATCCGGATGAAGCTCTTTCACGGCCTCAAGCACTTCTTCCTCGCCCTTAGAAACGACGATCAAGACTTTTTTGGCCTTGTTCCCGATGAAATCAAAAATCTTCTTGATACCCTCTAGAGGAACTTCTCTTGGGCAGAAATACCCGTTTTCTAAAGCGACGCCGATATGCTCAGCGCCCGCGTCGAGGCACATTTTCGCCTCAAGGCAATCATGAATGGAGTAAATTTGGGAAATCATGCGCATATGATATTCCTATTTCTAGGGTAAAATGCTCTCGAGGTAAGAAAATGAAATCAATCAAGAGCAAAAACATCTGCTTCCCGGAATCCGTTTTGATTCTCGGAACCTACGACAAAGAAGGCAGTCCAGACGCGATGAACGCGGCTTGGGGAGGAAGAAGCGACACCGACGAAATCGCGGTTTGTCTCTCTTCCCATCAGACGACGGATAACGTTTTTGAAAAGGGCGAGTTCACCGTCGCCTTCGCAGACGAAGCCAACGTCGCCGCAAGTGACTACGTCGGCCTGGTCTCCTTGAAACAAGACCCGAACAAAATGAAGAAATCCGGCCTAATTTCGAAAAAGGCGCCGGACGTGGATGCGCCATTGTTCGAAAACTACCCGATAACCCTGGAATGCAAAGTCCGCAAATTCATCGGAAGCAAAGAAGAAGGCGGGATGCTCATCGGCGAAATCGTCGCCTGCTTGGTGAAAGAAGAAGTCCTTGATGAGAACGGGGCGATCGATCTAGACAAAGCACATCTCATCTGCCTAGACGAAGCAAAGCACGTCTATCGAAAAGTGGGAGCTCCGGTCGCCAAGGCCTTCAACGTTGGTCTCAGCCTAAAATAGTCGATGAGGGGAAGTCAATTCCCCTTTTCTTTTCCGTAGGAAAAGGACATTAACAAGAGTACAATGACGCCGTTGGACCTCGACAAATGGAACTTTTCTACCAAATCCTAGAAGGTTTGAACTACGTTGTAATCCTCTTGGCCGCGCTAGGTCTATTGCCTCAGCTCATTTTCATTTGCTTTGGTTGGGTCAAGCCGCGAAAATTCAAGAAAGCGAGAGAACACCACCATATCGCCGCCATCATCTCCGCCCACAATGAGGAAGCCGTCATTGGAAGCACGATGAAGGGCATCTTGGAGAGTCAGGAATATCCGAAAGATAAGTTCGACGTTTTTGTCTGCACTGACAATTGCGACGACAAAACCGCTGAAAAAGCTCTTGTCGCCGGAGCAAAGGCCTATACCCGCTTCGAAAGCGATCCCAAAAAGAAAATGGCCTCTTACGTCGCACTCTTCACCTTCCTCCTGCCGATAATTGTCTATGTCTTGGGGGCGATGTATGTCATCTATAGCTTCCAATCCTATTTATCCATCCGTCTGTCGAGAAAAGAACTTAGAAAAGAGAACGAGAAAGGCTGGGGAGCAGGGATTTTCCTATCCACGCCTTATATGATTCTCCATGACGTCGCGATCACCATCGGGGTTTTGACTAGCCCTGGATGGAAATCGATTTCCAGGAACGTAATACCTGTCGAGAGAGAAAATGCAGAGCAAGAGTGAGAAGGATTATTTGAGCACCTCTCCGATCGCCGGTCTTACAAAGGAAGAGGCGAGGGAGCGTCTTTCGGACGGCCTAGGGAACAATCCCTCAAAGAAGAGCGAGAAGGGATTCTGGAGCATTTTTAAGCACAACGTGTGCAATTTCTTCACCCTTTTTCTTTTTGGAATCGCCATTTTGTTCGCCGTCTTCTACCTTTTGCTAAGGAACACGGGCTATAGCGAAGAAGCTTCGAGATACTTTGGCTTCTCAAAATTCGGCTACTTAATCCCCTTGGTCTTTAACATCGTCATCGGCATCTACACCGAGATGCATTCCAAGAAGGTCCTGGACAAGATGAAGATCGTGAATCAGGCGAAGATCATCGTGATTCGCGATGGGGAAAAACTCAGCATCACCTCCAAAGAAGTGGTTTTGGGGGATATCCTAGTCATCTCCAGCGGAGAGCAGATCGTCGTAGATGCAAAACTCATGGAAGGGGATATCGAGGTCGACGAATCCCTTCTCACGGGCGAAAGCACCGCGGTAAGGAAATCCGTCAAGGGGGCGGAACTCTATTCGGGCTCTTTCGTCGTATCAGGCGCTGGCAAAGCCCTTGTGACGGCCGTCGGGGAAAGCACTTATGCGAATTCCCTTTCCAAAAAGGTTAAGGCAATCCAAAGTGAGAAGTCGCAGCTCATGAAGACGATCTACGGGATCTTGAACGTCCTCTCTTTTGTCCTTCTTGGCGTGGTTGCGACGGTCATCGTCACGATGTGCGTCAAGATCGCCCTGCACGGCGATGATCCGAGCGTCTTTCCAAATGCGATGTCCCTCTCCGACCCCGTCGGCTGGGCGCAAATCGTCTCCACTGCCTCCGCTTTCGCCATCGGGGTTATTCCCACCGGCTTAGTGCTTTGCACCTCGCTCTCTTTGGGCGTCTCCATCGTGAACCTAAGCAAGAAGAAAACTCTCATCCAGGAGCTTTATTCCTTGGAGAATCTTTCGAGGGTTGATGTCCTTTGCTTGGATAAGACCGGCACGCTAACCGATGGCACGATGCGCGTGGTGAAAACCGATTATTTCGGATCTAAGGAGGATGCGGATTCCTTTTTGGGTGCCTTGCTTTGGAACACGAAGTCCTTCAACGCGACTTCGAATGCTTTAAAAGAAGTCTTCCCTCCCGTTGAAATGAGAATCAGGGAGATGATTCCTTTCTCCAGCCAAAGGAAGTTCTCAGGAATCGTCTTGAAGTCCGGCAAGGAAGTGCTTCTAGGGGCGCCTGAGTTCATCTGCTCTTCCTTCAAAGACGTTTTAGAGAAGGCTAGCGAAGCCCAAAAACGAGGTTTGAGAGTCGTCGCCTTAGTTTATGATGGCACGCCTTTGGCTCTTTATTCGATCGAAGATAAGATTCGCCCTTCCGCAAAACAGACGATTGCTTATTTCTATGAAAACGATGTGGATGTGAAGATCATTTCCGGAGACTCCCCCATCACCGTTTCGAAAATAGCCGAGAGCTGCGGGGTTAGAAGCGCGGATAAAGCCGTTTCTTTGGAAGGAAAATCCTTAGAAGAGACGAAAGAGCTCGCGGAGAGTTACGTCGTCTTCGCTCGCGTCTCCCCAGAGCAAAAGGAAGTTTTGGTCAGCGCGCTCCAGGCAAAAGGGCACAAGGTCGCGATGACCGGCGACGGGGTCAATGATACCCTCGCCTTGAGGAAAGCCAATTCCTCCGTCACCTTCGCTAGGGCCACCGACGCCGCAAAAGCCTGCAGCGACGTTATCTTGATGGACAACGACTTCTCTCACCTCGTGGATGTCGTGCTTCAAGGAAGGCGCGTCGTCAATAACATCCAACGTTCTTCCATCCTTTTCCTCACCAAGACGTTCTTCATCATGTCGCTTTGTCTCTTTTCCATCCCCTTCAAAGCGGGCCAGATGCTATTTACCATCGAGAACGTCTATCTCTTCGAACAGGCCGTCATCGGCATCGGGGGCTTCTTGCTGTCGCTAGAGAACTCAAAGAAACGCATCGAGGGGGAATTCGCCCTCAAAGTGTTCCCCGCAGCGATCGCAGGCGGCTTGATGCTTCTTATTTTCGCTTTGGTGCCAATGGGTTTATGGCAGTGCGGCGTCCTCACGCAGGAGAATGCGCGAGCCTCCATTTCTTTCCTTACGATCATCGGAGGGCTCGTGGTCATGTTCGCCTTGTCTTGCCCCTTCACCAAGTACCGCGCAATCATATTCGTCATTTCTTTCTTCAGCGCGGTTCTATTGGCTTTAGCGGCCCCGAATTCCTACCTCGGCGGACAACCCACCACACTTAACATGATTTTCGGGACCGCATTCTGGCACGAGTTCTTCCAACCCTGGAACAGCGGAGTCTATGAAAGGCTAGAAGCGCAGAATTGGGTGATATGGATTTACCTCATCGTTCTTTTAGGGGCATATCCGGCTTACCTGGGGCTGCGTCAGCTCATTAAAGTCATAATGAAAAACGCCAAGCTCTTTGAGAAACCGAACGCTTGACGTTTTGCTGAGTTTATTTGAGTTTTGCGGGGATTTCTTGGATAACGCCTTTTTTAAGGAGCTTCTTGAATATCTTCTTTTCCTTACGAATGTCTTTCTTGATGGGCGAAACGGAGGCGACGTCTTTCTCTTCCCTTTTCTCTTTCAAGGCTTCCACGAACATGTCTTCCATGGCCTGGACTTGGCGAGACAAGGCAAATTTCGGGGCGGACAAGGCATAGGCCGTTTTGAGTTCTTCCGCTTCCTTAGGATGTTCGATTAGCCATTCGATCTTCTCGCGAAGAGAGGAGACGGATCCATGATGGAACAAGCAGACCTCGTCGTTTAGCGAGAAGGCATTCGTGGCGGAGAGCCTGGAGTCAGAGATGACCGGCAAAGCGCCGCAAGTGATGGCCTCAATCGCGCTGATGCCCTCGATTTCAAAATCGGAGGCATGAACGTAAATATCAGAATAGCAAAGAATCTCGCGAAGTTCTTCCGGATTGCAGAACTTCATGATCAAGGGGTTGGCAAGGCCTTTCTTTTTCGCAAGCCTCTCATAGAGCTTTTGGTTTGGGCCGATGCCGCAAAGAATAACTTGGATACGGTCATTGTATTTGCTGGAAGCGACTGCTTTGATGATGAGGTCCTGCCTTTTCTCTTGGGCGAGCCTGCCAGACATGCAGACGACGATTTTGTCGCGGTATTCCTCGGGCTTTTGGGCGTCGACCTTATGGAAGAAAGGGATGACGCCATTAGAGATAACATGCGTGACGCTCTTCTTGTAATGATGGCGTTTCAGCTCTCTTTCAATCATCGCGGAAGGGCAATGGATGTGCCTTACCGATCGATACATATAATGGCGGAAGCCGGCATAAAGAGCCGTATTAATGAATTGAAGGTGGCCTAGATGAATGGCGGAAGTGATGTTCTGGGGTTGCAAATGGAAAGCTGTGGTCACGGCGATTCCAAGGCTATCGGCGATGAGCTGGGCAGTCTTTCCGAACTTCATCGGCAAAAAGATATGAACCAAATCAACGTCTTTTATGGCTTCGTAGATCTTCGCGATGTCACAGCGGGCGAAGGTGAAGCCTTCTTTCGCAATCAAAGGCTCGAAGACGGGGAAAACATAATGGGGGGTGCCGTGGTAATTCGGATGGGGCTCATCGTCTTCAAAATCGCATCCCAAAATCGAAACCTCATGGCCTTTCTTCCGAAGCTCTTCGGCGAAGCGATTGCAGGTGGCCGTCGTTCCGTTATTCAGTTTGTTCGCACATTCTAGGACAAAGAGGATTTTCATAGGGCTTAGCGAGCAAGATTATACTCATTAAGCCCAAAGGAAACAAATTAGCGTCCTGCGGCCTGAATGCCATTTTCTCTTATTTTCGCTTCTTTTCGATAAGGCGGCAGCTTAGCCCACATGAAACGCAGATTCGCGTCCATCCCAACCCATTTGAGGCGGAGCCAATTAAGCTTGTCTTTGTTGATCGCGGTCTCCTTCATCGTCTGGACAAACGGCCTTATGTGAAGAGGGCCGATATGAGGGTTGCGAATGAAATCCATATTCAGGATTTTAGAAGTCCATACGGAGACCTGGAAACGAGAGACGGCCAATCCTGAATCAAGAGTCCCGTGATAGAGCCAGTTGGCAGGAGGAATCTCAGGATGATTTCCCCGGAATAAGGCGAGATCAACGCAGTCTTGCAGAAGTTCGCGATTCGAATTGACCTCTTCGTTGAAGTCTTTGATTCGCGGGGACAAACGCCACATCGTTTCTTCGTAGGTCCACTTCCGCTCGCCGCTTCCATCGGTCGTGCCATCCCGATAAAGGAACTGCAAAAGCGTTTTAAGCGAGGCATCCGAGACGCCGAACTCAAAAAGGTAATCGATGAATTTTTGGTTCGGGGAAGAATGGACGAGGTCACCGTCCACGCTTTTCAGTGAAATCTCGGACCTGCCTACATTGGTGAAGAGACTGACGTCGCTTTTCCCTCTAGGATCGGCTTTCTGAGCTAGCACGAGATCGCTCTTTTGAATGCCAGGGAAGATCCTGCGAATCAAACTAGAGAGATTGGGGCTGAGCTCTTCTAGTTTTTTGCCGTTAAGGGCGGTGACGAATTTGCCTTCGAAATCAAGGCCGGCTTGGCCTTTTGGCTTACGGACGTAGTATTGCATTAAATTGTACCTCCACCCTATTAATAAAGAAGAATTTGGCGTTATGCCCCAAAAAGTTGAACGAGGCGATTTGGGGGCGAAGCGGGTCCCAAGTCGCCGTGTGGGAGAAAATGCCAGGTGGAGGCAGGTTAGAACACGACTTGGGCCAACGAAAAAAAGCGCCGAAGCGCTTCTTTTTCAAGTTGGTGGCCCAAGGCGGGGTCGAACCGCCGACACCGGCATTTTCAGTGCCGTGCT
>CAVEPD010000013.1:0-39082 GCA_963617535.1 bacterium | reverse complement strand
CCTTCTTGGCATTCCCATATTTCCAGCCAGCCTTAACAGTCGTGCTGCCAGCGACTTTGTCGTAAGCAACGCCGTCTTTGTACCAGCCACCGAATTCATAGGATTCATAGTAGTCATCCGCTGCACGAGTGGTGGTCGGAAGCGCAGAAGCCAAAGTGCCATAAGAGTATTTGCCTTCATCAACGGCAGCGCCGCCACGAGCATCGAAGGTGATTGTGGAATCCAGCGGGGCAACATAGCGATCATCATCAGCCGTCATTTCAGCAAAATAGGTTGTCGCCGCGAAATTGCCGCCCTCTTCGATGATCCCGGTGGTCGGGGCCGTGAAAACGCGGGTGCCATAACTACCATCAACGTCGGCAGTGCAGCTCGCCCAGAATTCTTTGGAACCATAAGTGGTTTCTGTCGCGGCAACCGCGGCGTAGTGTTTCCACACGGTGGCATCATCACCGTTGGTGCGGATGATTCCGGAGCCGCTAGTAGCAGTGACGCCAATAGCGAGGGCGCCTAAAAGCCCAGCCACGGATAGCAACGCGAGTTTTTTGTTCTTTATCATGTTTTTCTCCTTTGATAAGTGTTCCGATCTTGTTGTTCAACGCTTTTGACGAGTCGCCAGCAACAAATCGAAACTATTAGCTCGATAACGAGATTTTAGGAATGAGATGTCCTTAAAAACAAGAAACGAGACAGTCCGAGTAAAAAAGTAGGACAATTCATTTATAAATGGAAACGCTTACATGAGCAAAAGCAGGGGTTCTGCGAGTTTTTCATCCCCCTTTTGAAAGCTCCGTTATAATTCATTTCGAACAAAAGCCAGTCGGCTGAAAGGAACGAAACTTATGCTAAACGGAATCGATAAACTGCTCACCGGGGACCTCCTCAAGATCCTTTGCGATATGGGACATGGAGACGCCATCGTCATCGCCGACGCTAATTTCCCGGGGGAGACCTGCGCGAAAAGATTGATCAGGATGCCTGGGATCGATGCGGTCACCGTGGCGAAAGCCGTCATGAGCGTCATCCCCTTAGACACCTATTCAGAGCAGCCCTTGATCGCGATGGAAGTCACGGAAAGCGACAAGAAGAAGGGGATGGGGAAACCGGAGATCATCGGGGAATACGAGAAAGCCTTGAACCATCCTGTTTCCGAGATTGAGCGCTTCGCTTTCTACGAGAAGGCGAAAAACTGCTACGCGGTCATCCAAACCGGCGAAGAGAGAATCTACGGGAACCTCATCATCGTCAAAGGCGTTGTCCTTTGATGAAGGGCTATCCCGATTTTTGTGATGTTGCTAACCCGCTTTAGTTTCGGGTTTAAATCCTTTTTTGCTTTGTTACCATAATCCCATGCCGAAAATCGAAGTCCAACATCTAAGCGTCACCTATCTTGGCAAGAAGAAGCAGGAATACCCTGCTTTGAAAGATGTGAGCTGCACATTTGAAGACGGGAAGATCAGCGCCTTGATGGGCGAATCTGGCTCTGGCAAAACCTCGCTTTTTCGCGCCTTATCGAGTCAGCTTGCTTACGATGGGACCATCCTAAGCGATGGGCAAGACATCGCCTCGATGTCCCTAAAAGAAAGAAACGTCGCTTATGTGATGCAGGAGTTTGCCTTATATCCTCATCTCACCGTCTACGATAACCTCGCTTTCCCTTTGAAGCTAGCAAGGGAATCCTATGCGACGATCGATGAGAACGTCATGAGGATGGCGAGGGATTTAGGGATTGAGTTCCTCTTAACCAGAAGGCCAAGGCAGCTTTCCACAGGCCAAATTCAAAAGGTTTGCTTAGGACGAGCCTTGATCAAGAAACCGGACTTAGTCCTCCTCGATGAGCCTCTTTCTAACGTCGATCCTTTGCAAAAGAAGGACGTCTTGGTGACCATCAAGAGGATGCTCACGGAGTCCAAGACGACCTCGATTTACATCACCCATAATCTCAAAGAGGCAATCTACGTCTCCTCAAAAGTCTATTGTTTGGAAGACGGGCGTTTATCCTGGATGAGGCCTTCGGAAGAATTAGGGGTCGTCGATCCCGCTTACGTCTTCGAGAAAGAGGAGAAGCAATGAAATTCCGCGCGGCGAAAAAAGATTTCAGCGTGGATGACTTGCCTTCGTCAAGAAAGGCGCAGTTCCTTGATTTTTTTAAGACCCGGTTTGGGATGTTCTTCTCTTTTGGAGGCATCTTTTTGCTTTGCTCCTTGCCTCTTTTGGTCGCGATACTGCTCAAGTATTACCTTTTCCTTTTGCCCGCTTCAAAGTCTTTAGCGGAAGCGGATTATATCCCTTACTACAAGACCACCTGCCTAATCTTCAACTTCGTTTACTGCATCTGCTTTCTGTTCCTCTTCTTAGCTTTTGCTGGACTAGGCAGGGTATTCCGCGAATGGGCGTGGGGGAAGGGCGTTTATTTCTTCCATGATTTTCTCACGGGGATCAAAAAGAATTTCCCTTCTTATCTCTTGCTTTGGCTGCTATTCAGCCTCTTCTACTTTGTATCTAAATTCATCTCGTTGTCGGTTTCTCAAGTTTGGGTTTCATATCTTGTCGGAGGGCTTTGCTTATTGCTGCTTCCTGCCCTCCTTATGGCGATGTCGCAGGTGCTTTATTATTCCAATAACGTCGGCAAGCTCTTCGCGAATTCCTTCTCTTATTGCTTTAAAAAGCCCTTGGTGACCCTCGCTTTTTTGCTTTTCCCTTACGGGGTGCTTTGCCTTGGGCTTATCGATCAGGTGATGATCATGGTTCTCGTCATCGCTTTGATGTTCCTCTTGTTGCTGCCTTTCTATTTCGTTGGATGGCATTTATACGCTTTAACGATCTTCGATGAGTTCACAAACAAGGAATATTACCCCTCGATTTACCATAAGGGGCTAAGGGGAGAATTCAAGAAGGAGGAAGAAGAATGAAGGACGTCTATTCTTCTTTGCCTGATTTCTCCAAGAAAAAGAAGCTGTTCCTCGCCTTAGGAATCCTTTTAGGCGTTTTATGTCTAGCAGGAATCCTTCTTGTTTTTTTCTTGCATCCTCGTAATGACGCCTATCTCTACTTTGGGATATCCGCGGGACTTCTTCTGATTTGGATCTTGGGGGATTATTACTTTCTCTTCTATAAGCTAGGGCACATCAGAGCAATTACCTCGTTTTTGAAAAAGACCAAGAAAATCGATGGGAAAGACATCTATACCTTTCTTAAAGAAGACGGGGTGAGCTATTCCAATAAGCTAGGATTCAAGAAACTTGTTTTCCTAAGCAAAGACAACAAGGAAATGATCTTCCTGGTATTAATGGAATCCACCTGCTCTTTCGAAGAGAACCATCAATATGAACTGTCTTACCGTAAGGACTATCTACTAGGTTACGAGGGGAAGCAAAATGACGCCAAAGAATAAGCTTTTCCTTTCTTTCTTGCAGTACGACTGGTGGAAAATCGTCGGGGTTGCTTTGCTAAGCGCGGCCTTGCTTGGATATGGTTTCAACGCGAAGGACAAAATCAAGGAAGAAGAGACTTTAGAGATCTTCGTCACGGGTTCTTCGAAAGACCTTTCTTTCCAACAGGACCTTTACAAGAAGATTGAAGGAAGCTCTATTTTGGCGGTTCATTGCTCTTGCTATTCTACTAGCGACAGCCAATACAATTTGCTTGCCTCCACGAACATCAACGGGATATCCGATTTGTTCCTGCTCCCCGAAAGCGTGCTAGACACGCATAAGGAATACTTCACCTACGCGAAAAAGGGGGAGGGAGACTCCTTCGATGCGATTAAGAAGCTGCCCCTTGCTTTCTATGAAGGGGAGCTAGGCGCGAACAAAGGAATCAAGGTATACGACAAAGAAGACGCCTCCTACAACGAAGGGAAGAGTTTCTCCTCTTGGTTCGCCTTCGAGGAGACCACCTATCTATTTGTCTCTTCCCAGTCCACGAATAAGGATTCCAAAAGCCCGAATGGGGGAGATCTCCTTTGGGAATGCGCCTATTCTTTCCTTAGCCTAGGGATTCAATGAGCCTTGTCTTCCTTTTTTACCTTGTTTTTCTCCATAAGAAATCTCCTTTAAGCCCCATGGTATAATGAGGAAAAGGCACAAGAGCCTTCCTAAAAGCATCCACCTCCCCCTTATTTTTGGAAAACACCTATGAAGAAAGACCTTAGACTTACCTACAACGAAGAAGCGCCGAACAATCTCGAAGGATGGGAAAAATACTCTCTTCCCATCGGAAACGGACGTTTTGGGGCCTCCCTATTTGGCGGAGCCGCCTTAGAGAGAGTACAAATCACCACGAACGAATTCGCGAACGACTATTCTCGCGGCGGGGTCAGCAATTTCATGGAGTTCCATCTGGAATTCAGCAAAGGAAAGATTTCCGATTACCAAAGGGGATTAAGGTTAAAAGACGGGGTGGCTTATTCTTCCTTTTCTTTAGACGGCAATTCAATCAAGAGGGAATGCTTCTATTCCTATCCCGACAAGGTTCTCGTCTATCGCGTTTCCTCTTCTAATCCCATCTCCTTCAAAGCCAAACTCGTGATCCCTTATTTAGGCGCAAGAAGCGTAGAAGATGGCGGAAGAAAGGGCGAAATATCCTTCGATCACGAATGCTTGCTTGCAAGAGGCAGCCTGCCTTTCCGTTCCCTCTTATTCTCCGCGCGTCTAGGCGTGCTTAAGGGAGATCATATCAAGCACGAAGGCGATGAGCTCATCTTCGAAAACGCGAAAGAAGTGACGCTTCTTTTCACCGCGGGCACCTCCTATAAGCTTTGCCCGGAGACTTTCTTCGAAGAGAAAGCCCTAGGAAACGATCCCGAGGAAGAAGTGCTTTCCCTCATGGATAAGGCAAAAGCCCTGACTTACGAAGATCTTTATAAGAGGCATAAAGAAGACTATTCCTCTTTGATGGACAGGGTCGATTTCCGTCTAAGTGAGAAAGAGGATAGCCGTCACGTCCCCGAATTGCTTGAAGCCTATCGAGCCGGCGAGAACGTCTCCTATCTAGAAGAGCTTTATTTCTTCTTCGGGCGGCACCTTTTGATCTCCTCGTCAAGAAAAGGCGGACTGCCCGCATCCTTGCAAGGCGTTTGGACCGTTCACGACAAATCCCCATGGGGAAGCGGATTCTGGCACAACATCAACATCCAGATGAACTATTGGCCCGCTTTCACGACAAACTTAGGTGAAACCTTCGACGCCTATATCGATTTCTTTGAGGCGTATCTGCCGAAAGCGCAGGAGAACGCGTCCAAATGGATTCAGGAAGTCCTGGGGAAAAAGCCCGCAGAAGGCGCCTGGATCATCGGAACGGGGGCTTTTGCCTATCAAGTCGAAGGCATGTCCCCGAACACCCATTCTGGTCCAGGGACAGGAGGCATGACCGCGGAGCTATTCATGGACGCCTATGAGTTCAGCCAGGATGAGGAGCTTCTCAAAGGACCCATTTATAAAGCCGTCCACGGGCTTGCTGCTTTCTTGACTGAATGTGTGAAAAAATACGATGATTCCTATCTTTGCTGCTATAGCGCTTCGCCAGAGCAGATTCTTTCTGGCCACTGGGAGCTAGAAGCGAAAGAGCAGCAGTACTACCGCACGATCGGCTGCGCCTTCGATGAGCAGTTCCTTGAGCAAAACGCGCGCAACGATTTGAGAATCGCCGCAATTCTAAACAAAAAAGACGCGATCACGGAGAAAGAAAACCTGCAAATCGGGCATTATTCCCCTGCAGAAATCGGCTATTCCGGCCAAATCAAAGAGTACGGGGAAGAGCATTTCTATGGCGAGATCGGAGAATACGGCCATCGTCATATCTCCCAACTCGTTGGCCTCATGCCAGGGAATGTCATCTCCCATAACACCCCCGCTTGGCTAGATAGCGCTAAGCGCACCCTCGAGCTACGCGGCGACAATTCCACCGGTTGGGCTCTTGCTCACCGCCTCTGCGCCTGGGCGAGGACGGGAGATGGGGAGCACGCCTACAAATTGCTTCAGATCATGCTTAAGCAAAAGACCCATCCCAATCTTTGGGACGTTCATCCGCCTTTCCAGATCGATGGCAATTTCGGCGCGCTTGCGGGCATGACGGAGATGCTTCTGCAAAGTCACGAAGGCTATCTTTCCATTTTGCCAGCCCTTCCAAAAGCTTGGAGCAACGTTTCCTTCAAGGGCCTAAAAGCGAGAGGGAATTTTGAGGTCAGCCTTTCCTATGAAAAGGGTGAACTCAAAACCCTCGCGATTCGTTCAAACTCCGGGAAAAGCCTCACCGTTTTCTATCCTGGGTTTTCTTCAAGCACCAAAGTCTATGATGGCGATAAAGAGCTAACCCCCTCCTTCGATTCCCATTCCATCACCTTTGAAACCGAGAAGGGGCACGAATATCGTTTCGAAGGTTTCTCGCTCATAAAAGCGAAGAAGATCCCCGAATTCCTTCCTTACGAAATTCAAGAGGAAGGGGTGTCGATCAACTGGAAAACCAATACACCTGTCGCTTTATTTAAAACAGTAGAAGACGATTCCCATTACATCGAGATAGGGCGGTTTGAAAACGAGACCTCCTATTTTGATGAAACTTTCTCCGACAAAAATCGTTATCGAGCGACCTACAAGCTCGTCGATGCTTCCGGGGAATATTCCGAGAACGATCCGGGCGCTTTGCTTTTCCTTAACCCAGCTTCTGAGGTGGAAAAAGCCCGTTACGAGATGAAGCTAAAAGTAAACAACCTGACCGCTGAAAAGATCGGCTGGGATTTTTAAAGGCAAAAAGGGTCTATCCAACGTTTCAAAACAAGCGCCATTTCTCAAGAGAAGCAAGTGCTGACGCATACCTAAAGAAAGAGGAGAAAACGAAAACGAGGAATTAACTCAATCAAGTTTTTTCTTATGCGTTTAGGAGCTTGTCCCGGGGAGCGCGCGAACCAAGTTCACGCGCGACATCAAGAAACCCCACAAATCACTCAATCTTATCGCGAGGGCTTGGTAGGGAGGGTGCGGAAATGGATTTTTTGCGGTATTCCGTTGGGGTTTTGCCGGTGATTTTCGAGAAAGCGCGGTAAAAAACGCTGCGGTTGGAGAAGCCACAGGCAGAAGAGATCGCCTTGATCGACATATTGGTCTCGGTGAGCAATTGCAAGGCTTTCTCCACGCGCTTGTTGGAGACGTATTCCACCAAAGAAACGTTGAACTTGTTTTTGAAAAGGCGGGAGAAGTAAGAGGGGTTATAGAAGCATTTCTTCGCGAGTGCCTCCAAGGTGAGCCCGGCGTCCAAGTTGCTATTGATGTACTCGACGAGCTCGCTCCAGGTATCGTTCTCGCTTTCCTCAGGAAGGGAGGCTTTCCTCGCGATCAAGGTGATGAGGATCGCCATGTAGGATTCATTCACCAAATCGAAATGAGGGAGACGCTTGGTCTGTTCTTCGACCATGCGCTCGAAAAGGGATTGGACCTTTCTTTGCTCGGCGGGGGTGAAAGTAACCACCCCGTCGTTCTCCCCCTTGGAGAATTCCTGAAAGGTGGAGAGGAGAAGCAAGGAGAAGGCGTTATCGGGTTTGATCATCTTCTCCATCGTCTCAGGGTAGAAGCAGACGTTGTAGTAGGTGGCTTCGTCAGAGGAATGGAACTTGTGAACGCTGTTGTAGTTCATGAAAACGAGGTCGCCTTTCTTCGTGGAGAAATGCTTGCCATTCACCTCTTGCTCAATGACCCCGGAGTTGATGTACATGATCTCGATGAAGTCATGGGTGTGGATGGGGTCCTCGCCCTTTATTTTGTAGAAAAAGACATGGCAAGTGGGATCACTGGATGAAAATTCGTCAGAACGGAATGAGCGCATGGCTTTTTCTCTCTTTGGTTTGGTTTCTTCGGCAATATTTTAAAACGTTTTGAACAATTTGCATTTATTTTCTCACTACGTGAGAGGCGCAAGGGAATATGAGGCAAGTAAAAAAGTAGGACACACCCGTTGCCCAGCGCGATTTCTTCAAAAAAAAGGCAATCCTATAATGAAAGTGCTTACAAAATCTGTTTTTATGTGGAGGTCTGTCTATGAAGAGTAAAAAGGTACGTCTTGCCTTGCTGAGCGTTTCTTTTCTTTCCCTTATCGCCACGAGCTGTGGGAGCGCCGCCCCCGCGGTCTCCGAAGATTCCGCTTCCTCCTCTGCTCTTCCTAACACCAGTGAAGAGGAGCCAGACGAGCCCGTCATCACCTACACTCAAATTGAGCTCCTCACTCCTAGCGAAGGGGAAAGCATCAACATCACCCCAGAACCCGTCGCAAATTACCTGAACGCGACCACTGAGGAAGAACAGATCAAGACGATTGCCGAAGCCAAGAAAACGGAGAACAAGAACATCACCAACAATTCGGTGACGCTCTCCTGGAAGAAAGACGGCAGTGCCAATTACACCATCTCTCTTGCCACCAAAGAGGATTTCTCCGACGCAAGGCAAATCAAGGTCTCTTCCTTATCCAATACCTACGAAGCGGAGAACCTTATCCCCAACACCACCTACTATTGGAAAGTCAAAGGCACGAGGACGCACGACACCTCCTCCGTCTCTAGCTTCAAAACCACCGGCTCCTCCGTCCGCCTCATCAACGCTTCCGGCGCCTACAACATCCGCGACCTAGGAGGTTGGAAAGCAGGGGAGAACCAAATCGCCTATGGCAAGCTCTATCGCGGCGGATTGCTCAATAACTTCAACGGCTACGCCGACCTCGACGAATCCGGCGTCAAAGTCTTCAAAGAAGAATTGGGCGTGAAAACCGAAATCGACCTCCGCAATACAGGTAGAGACGACGGCAATCAAAAGAAATGCTACTTTGATGAGAGCAAGACCTATATCCAAGGTCAGCTTGGCCAATACAACCGTATCCTCGACCCCGAATCCTTCGCGGACTCCGTCTATGACCCAAAGTACTACGCAGAGAAATACGCGAAGGAATACACCGGGGGCAACGCCGCGAACAACCCCTTCACGAGATACAATGTCTCCGTGGACGACAAAAGCTACGGCGCTTATGCGAGAATTGACGAAACCGCGGCCTCAAATCAAGACGGTATCTCTGTTAAAACCCTAAGAACCATCTTCTCCACCCTCGCAGACGAAAGCAATTATCCTGTCTACTTCCATTGCAACGCCGGCGCGGACCGCACCGGAACCTTGGCCTTCCTCATTGAAGGGCTGCTCGGGGTAAGCTATGAAGACACGATTCGTGACTTCGAGCTCACGAGCTTCAGCAAATTCGGGGAAAGGCTTAGAAGCAAGATCGCAGAAGACGGCAAATCCTTCGATGATTCTGGCGTCTATACCGACGATAGCAACAACTACATCGCCTTTGGGAAGTTATATAGCGACCTCCTTGCTTACTATGGCGACAACTCCGGGAACCTATCCACCGCGATTTACAACTATCTAACGAGTTACGTCGGGGTGAACGCTTCTGAAATCGCAAGCGTCAAAAAGATTCTCCTCGGCGAAGAAGAAAACAACGTCACCTTGTCCTCGAGACAAGAATTCATGCTCGATGAGGCCACGATGAAGCTAGACCTCTCCGAAGCAGGGCTCGACGAAGGCTCCATCTCTTCCATCGCCCTCTCCGGGACCGATCTAGGGACGGATGCAAGCGCCATCTCACTAGCGAAGATCAAAGAGGCCGATCTCGCCGGTGAAAGAGAAATCGTCATCAAGGCCAAGAAAGGCGGCAAAGACATCACTGTCTACGCCCCCGTCTTGCTCATTACCAAAGTCATCAAAACGGTCGACGAATTCGTCGAGATCGACACCTACCGTCATAAAACAGACGGCAAAACCGAAGACCGCATCGTCAACTATGGCTATTATCGTTTAGCCAATGACATCGGCACCGAATCCGGACCGGTCAAGCACGGCGGTTGGGTTAAGGAGCAGATGAGCTCAAACGGCTCAATCGGCTTCAGGGGCACGATCGACGGCAATGGCAAAACCATCTACATCGCCCAGCAATACGGCGGGGTCTTCTCCTGCATCGGCGGGGGAGCCGTCATCAAAAACGCGACCTTCGCGATTACCAAGAACGGTTCTTCCTCCGGCAGAAACGAAACTGTTTCGACCTTATCCGTCGCCCTCAGCGGAGCTACCTTAGATAACGTCACCTTCAACGTCCTAAGCGATGGTTGGGGCGATAACTACGCAAGCGGGGGCATGTTCGGTTCTAGCACCGGCATGATCTGCTCTTCCATCGCGCGCGGTTGCCTTATTAAAGACGTCACCATCAATTCCGAATATCCGATCGTCTCCCTCTTCGGAGGCGTCTACTACAGCGGCATGAGCGGAATGGAGTTCGATAACCTCGTCATCAACTGCGAAAGACTTGGCTACCTCGGCATCAAGAGCAGCATCTCGGGCAAGACTGAGTCCACGATCGATATCGATGACTGCTACCTCCCCATGGATTTCGAAGGGATTTCCGGCAGTTACTCGACTTCCAGCGCGAATAGCATTACCAGCAAACTTATCAGCGGCTTTGCTTCCATCAGCTTAGGAAGCAAATACGGCTCGATGAAACTTCTTAACGCCTCCTTCCAAGGCAAGAAGATCGCCGACGCCGCAATTGAAAGCGATACCTTGATGTTCGATGCCTCATCGATCATCGGCGATACAGAATCCGTCGAGGGCACCCTCTCGATGAAGCTGCAGAAAGACGGTATTCTCTGCACCTATTCGCTTAAGGTTAAATTGACGAAATAACGTCACAAATTGAAAAGGAGCAAATTATCATGAAAACCAATTTGAAAAATCTCGCCTTGGCTAGCTTAGCAGCAGTCGCTCTAGCGGCCTGCAGCAACTCCGGCGGCTCTAATAGCAGCACAACCACGACCCTAAACGTCCTCGTCTTCAACGGCACCGGCGGCAAAGAATGGGTCACCGAAGCCGGCAAACGTTTCTCTAGCCAGAACGCGGAAACCAGCTTCCAAACCGGCAAGAAGGGCATCAACATCAAAGTCGCCGCCGCGAAGAACATCACTTGGAACACCGAGATGAAGAGCAGCGGTTACGATGTCTTCATCTACGAGACCAATCCCGACATGTATCAGCTCTCCGCTCAGGATTACCTCCTCGATCTAAGCGACATCGTCGAACCCATCAAAGGCAAAATCGAGGAAGACCTCCTCGAGAGAATGAAGGGAAGCGATGGCAAATACTATGGCTTGCCTCATTATGAATGGTTCCCCGGCCTCACTTACGACAAGGATCTCTTCGACGACAAGTGCCTCTATTTCGCCGATCCTAGCGTTGAGGATGACGACAAAGATCCCTATACCTGCAAATACGGCGCCGCCGACTTCATCGCTGACAAGAACGTCACCAAGTCCGTTGGCCCTAACGGAGTCAAAGGAGACTATGACGATGGCCTTCCTTCCTCCCTTGAAGAGCTCTGCATCCTCTTCGACAAGATGAAGAGCTTAGGCGTCTCCCCGATGGTCCTCTGTGGATCCGGCCACCCCTATTCTTGGTACCTTCCGATCGCTCTTTGGGCTTCGCTCACCGGCGGAGACGGCATGAGAGATGTCTATTGCAACTGGACAGACGCCGCAGTTGATGTCGCCACCGGCTGGAGCGATACCGACCTCTTCTATAGCGGTTCTGGCCTCAAGACCCCGACGACCACCAAGATGGTCCTCAATGACGACAATGGCTACCAGATGTATTCGATGGCCAACCGTTACTACGCCTTGGCTTTCTTCGAGAACGCTTTGAAGGAAGGCTGGGTCGACAAAGAACAGCTTGCTAACCCCAACGGTTCCGCCACCGAAGCCATGAACTGGTTCGTCAACGGCCACAACAGCACCCGCTTTGGCTGCCTTTGGGATGGCTCTTATTGGTGCCACGAAGCCGCCAATGTCGACACCTTCAAAACCTACTCCGCGCTTCATCCTAGCGCCCCGGATCGTCACACCGCCTTCATGCCCCTTCCGACTCAACTGACTGGGTCCGTCACTGAGGGCAATGGCAAAAAGCCGACCCTTCTTAACGTTGGTAGCACGATGGTTTTCGCCAATGCCAAGACGAAGAAGAATGGCACCGACACCGCCGCGAAGGAATTCATCAAGTTCATCTACAGCGATTCCGAGCTTGCCGCTTTCTCTGAGAAAACCGGCCTCACCGTCCCGATGGATTACACCTACGACATGAGCAAGCTCGACAATACTTACTACAGCGATCTTGCCACCTACCGCAAAGACGCGGACGTCATCCAGTGCTCCAGCGCCTCGACCCGCTTCAAGAAGAACCTTTCCTCCTTCATCATTTCCTACAACATGAACCTCAACACCTTCACCGCGAAAAACGGCACTCAGGTGCAGGGTGGCTACCTCTCCGCTCTTCAGAACACTGGCTCGACCTCGGATTACATCTTCGACGCGACCAAGATCTCCGAAAGCACCTGGACGAACATGTCCAAATAATTCCGAAAAGGCGATAAGCATGTATCAGACGTTGACCCGCAACAAAAAGAAGTTCAACAAGTCCGAGATAGGGCACTTCGTGTTCTATCTCGCCTTCTTGATCGTCCCGATCTTGCACTTCTTCATTTTCTATCTCTACGTGAACATCAATTCTTTCGTGATGGCCTTTCAGACCTACACGTTGGACTATGATTTGGGCAAGATCGTCACTTCTTTCGCGGGTTGGAACAACTTCGAGACCGCTTGGAGTTCTTTCACGAAGTATCCCTATATGCTTCGTAACTCTCTAATCTTCATCGCGATCGATCTGTTCATCTCGCAGCCCTTAGCGATCCTCGCTTCTTACTATATTTATAAGAAGAGGCCCTGCAGCGCCTTCTTCCGCACCGTCCTCTATTTGCCTCAGGTGCTCTCTAGCGTAGTTCTCGGCATCCTCTTCAAATACGCCGTCCAAAGCGCCATCCCCGAGATGCTCTTGCAGTGGTTCGGCGTGGAGAAGATGGATATCCTCAAGAATCCAGACACCCAGCTTTGGATCATGGCCCTATTCAACGTGACCATGAGCTTCGGGGTGAACGTGCTCCTCTACGCGAACGCGATGGGCAACGTCAACCCGGCGAACATCGAAAGCGCATCTCTCGATGGGGCGAATACGATTGAAATTCTCTGGCACGTCATCTTGCCGAAGATCTATCCAACCATCATCTCTCTAGCCATCGTCATCCTCTCGCAGGTATTCACCAACCAGTTCCAAGTCTTCAACATCTACGGCGAAGACGCGGGCGCCATGGCAAACGTCGGCTACTTCATCTACATCACGAGCTTGAACTCGAACCTCCTCGGCGATATCCCGAATTACATCAGCTACCCCGCGCTTTCCGCGCTTGGCTTAAGCCTTACGGTGATCATCGTCCCGGTCGTCTTCCTCACCAAATATCTAATGACCCGCTTCGGGCCGAGGGAGGACTGATTTATGCAAAACGTAAAACAAAACTCCATCCGCCGCGGCAAGAAGCCAAAGGCCAGCAAAGTCGACATCGCCTTCGATACGGTCCTCGCCGTCATCATCTCTTTGTTCACTCTCTTCCTTCTTTTCATGCTCCTTTGGGGTTTCATGACCTCTCTTAAGAGCAAGAACGACTTCGAGCAGAACGGCCCGATTTCTTGGCCGCTCATCGACTGGAACAATTGGGATAACCCCCTGGCTAGCAACTACGAGTTCCTCCATTTCAAAAACTACGGGCTCATCTTCAAGAACTTCGTCTTCGAGCAGCTTAACTCAAGTTGGTACGTGGGCGATAACCTCGTCACCCACAGCGCGGAGAACGTGAACTTCCTCACGATGCTCTGGAATACCCTGGTGTATGCGGGCGTCGGCGGCCTTATCTTCTCGCTCATGCCGGCGATCACTGCTTATTTGACCTGCAAATACCATTACAAGCTTTCCGCGGTCATCAACGTCGTCTTCACCCTCATCCTCTCCATCCCTATCGTCGGCGCTTTGCCTTCTGAGCTCACCTGGTTAAGACAGCTTGGCATCTACGACAGCCTTTGGGGCAACTTCCTGCGTTACTTCTCGGGCGCAGGCATGTATTACTTCGTCTATTTCGCTTTCTTCAAATCGATGAGCGACGCCTATCGCGAAGCGGCATCGATCGACGGGGCAAGCGATTTCACCATCATGTTCCGCATCTACTTCCCGATGGCTATCAAGACCATTGGGACGGTCTTCCTCATTCAGTTCATCGCCCTTTGGAACGACTGGCAGAACGCGATGCTTTACCTCCCGACCCATCCGACTTTGGCTAGGGCGGTCTACGAGATGTCTTTGGGCAAATCAGACATCGGCACCGGCACGGAGAAGTTCTTGCTTCAGGCCGCTCCATTAAAGATCACCGCCTCGATGATCCTCGCCCTGCCGATCACCATCATCTTCGTCGTCTTCCGTAACAAGCTCATGGGCAACGTTTCCGTGGGCGGTTTAAAAGAATAGCAAAGGAGAGTTTCCATGAAGAAAACTACGCGCCTAGCAACTTTATCGCTCGCCTCGCTCCTTGGAGTGAGCTTAGCTGGCAACGTCGCTTTTGAAATCAAAGGCGAAGCCTCTTTGGAGGGATTGGAGCTAGAGGACGTCTATAACATAGGCGACCTGCTCTATATCCCGAAAAGCGCCACATTAAATGAGGAGGGGAAATCCATCAAGATCGCTTCTAGCGAGCTTGTTTATCCTAGTGGCAACAGCCTTTCCTCTTCCTCTTATAAGCTAGATGCCTATGGCACGTATTCTTTGACAATCAACGGGGAAGACGGGACGACCTACTCAAAGAGCTTTTCCGTCTACCAGGACGTCTATTCTTTCTCGGACGAAGATTCCTCGATCGATTACGGCAGTTTGAACAGCAACTTCAAGTCAGACGGCTATTCAAGCGGCTTGCGTCTTAATATCAAAGAAGGCGATACCTTCACCTTCGCCCAGCCGATCGACCTTTCCAAATCCACCTATCAGAAGCTCATCTCCTGGAACGTCCTTGATTTGCTTGACATCCCATCCGTCACCTCCATCAGCGTCAAAGTCACCGACGCCTACGATGCGAATAACTACTTCACCATCACGAACACCAAAGGCGCTTACTATTACCTGAACTATTTCTCCGCTTCCTATAACGGAGGAAGAAGCGCCGGCATCAACCGCGACGATACCGGACCCATCGTGATCGACGGGGAAAGCTACCGCCTTTCCTCAAGCGGCGGCACAACCATGAGCGGCAACCAGCCGATCTCCGGAGTCTACAATAACATTTCCTATTATTTGGATACCTCGGATGCGAACCACTACAGGATTTACGCGGATAACGGGCAGGCTAGAGAAAGCGTCCTCATCAGCGAGTTCAATAATTCGGGCATCTATAGCGACACCTTCGCCGGCTTCAAAACAGGGCTAGCTTACATCTCTTTGACCGCGAGCGGCTATAGCGGCATCGACACGGCGCCGATCGAAATCGGCGAAATCGGGGGAATCAAAGGCGAAGAGCTGAACCCGATGGATTATTACAAAGACGCGATCGCCCCGATCATCGATATCTCTTCGAATGAAAAGGCAAACATCATGGGCGGCATCGAGATCGCAATCCCCGAAGCCAAAGCCTATGACGAGACCGCGCTTCGCGGCGAGGTCGAAAGCTCCGTGTGGTATGGCTATGATTCCTCTTCCAGAAGCATGGTCAGCGTCAAAAACGGCAGCTTCCTCCCCGACAGACTAGGCACCTACTCCGTCATTTACGAAGCGGAGGACGTCTACGGGAACCTCACGAGCAAACGAATCGACCTGTCCGTCACTTCCTTCGGGAACGAGGGCATCTCCTTCGAGCTTTTGCCTTTAGAAGGACTAAAAGCAGGCACGAGCGTGAAGCTCAATAACTACAAGGTCACCTCGCTTAATGACGACGCCGAAGTGGAAGTGGAACTCGTCTATCCTAACGGGACGAAAAAGACATTATCGAGTGGCGAAGGGTTCGATCTGGATTATAGCGGCACCTATCACGCGACCTATTTCTACAAGGATTCTTTCTATTCCGGCTCGAAGAGCATGGATTTCGACGTCGCCGCCAACACGGAAGCGGCTTTCTCGAGCAAAGAAGTCGCCCTCCCTCATTACTTCATGAAGGGCGCTTCTTATACCATTGATGTTCCTGCCGCCTATACTTATGGAACAAGCGGCAAAACCGAAGACGAGATCCTTAGCTATGTCTCTTTTGACGGCGGCGAATACGTCGTAGCCGACCCCCATGACCTTTCGATCACCGGCTCCAAGAGCGTGAAGCTCCGCTTCGTCGCAAAGAGCAACTCCTCTTCCGTTTTGGAAACCGAAGAAATTCCCGTCGTGGATACGGGATGGGATGGCAAGAAAGTCGATCTCACCAAATACTTCGTTGGTGACTATGTCGGAGAGAACGTCAAAGACAGCAGCGACAAGAACGAGGACTACGTCCGTTATGTGAGCCAAAAAGACGGCGACGCCTCGATGGAATTCGTCAACAGGCTCTTGCTAACGGGCTTCACCTTCAGCTTCAAAGCGACCGAATGCACCTCCTTGACCGTCCGTATGGTCTCCTATTATGACCCCTCGACGAGCGTTGAAATCGTCTTCGAAGGTGGCAAGGTCAGCGTCAACGGACGCAGCCAAACCGCCACGGAGAGCTACAAAGAAAGCGGCGCCTCGATCTTCTATAGCGAAAGCACCAGCACCTTAAGCGTCGCGGGAGCAAAGTTCGACCTCGTAAATCCTTTCGAAAGAGACTCCTTCTTGTTGGAAGTCGAAGCCAAAGGAACGAAGAGCGGCGACTATATCGACGTCTCTAACGTCGGCAACCAGGTGTGGCGCTCTGGCACAACGCGCGACAGGGTCGCCCCGATGGCGAGCGCTACCTTCCCAACGAAAATCGCCTCGCTTAACGATGAGGCGACTATCAGCGCGCCGAACGTCGCCGATGTCTTGACCCCATCAAGTGACGCCAAAGTCACGATGGACGTCATCAAAAACGTCGGCGGGACTGCTTCCGTGATGAAAGACAAGAACTCCGGAAAGGAGCTCTCTGGCATCACCGATTACAGCAAAGACTATGAGATCCTCATGGATAGCTATGGCTCTTATGTCATCACTTACAGCATCAGCGATCTCGCCGGGAACTCCGTCTATGGCGGTCTTCAAGGCATGGTGAGCGTCCTTGATATGGAGAAGCCGGTTCTAACGAACGTCCCTGAGAAATACACGATCAAGATGGGCGTCCTAAGCGATTTGCCAAATATCACCGCGACCGACAACATCACCAAGGACAGCGCTTTCGAGATTTGGCATCTCATCTACGATTCCTCTTCTCGCCTAGTGACTTCCGTCCAAAACGGAGATCAGGTCACCATCACCGAAAAGGGAACCTATACAGTCTACGTCACCTGCCAGGACGAAGAAGGCAACCTCGCTTATGGCAGCTATACCTTGATTGTGGAATAAGGAGAGAACCATGGAAAAAACGAAACTAAGAAAAATCGTCCTTGCCTTGTCTTCCTGCGCGGTCATGCTCATGAGCGGCTGCGGCAATTCAAACAACAATGACGTGGCCAGCTCAACGCCAGGCGAAGAGACCACCGCCGAGAAGCACCGCTTCAAAGCAGAGAAAACCTCTTCTTACCTTATCCAGAATGGGCACACTTCCTATAAGGTCGTCCTCCCAAGCGAAAGCGACGAGCAGCTCCTTTACGCGAAAAACGAGCTTTCCTCCCTCTTCGAGGAAGCCACGGGCATCGAGCTCACTTTCATTAACGACGCGAACCTTTCTTACAAAGAGAACGACACGTATATCTCTTTAGGCAAGAACGCTTATTTGGAGAGTGCAGGGCTTTCAAGTGAAACCTCCTATGACGTCTATGGCAGAGACGGCTCGAGAATCCTCACCAAGGGGAAATCGATCTTCATCTTCGGAGAGAGCAACTACGCGACTCTTTATGGGGTCTATAACTTCTTGAATCTCTCTTTTAACTTCGAGACCTACTATCACGACTGCTACAGTCTCGATAAGAACGTCACCGAGCTCGCTTTGTATAACTACGACGTCGTGGATATCCCTGACCTTGCCTATCGTCAGAAAAGAGGGCTGCTTATTCCGACCAACGGCCAAAACTCGATGATTGGCTATCGCATGAGAGTGACCGATGACGCCACCTCGCTCATCCTTCCGATTTACGAAGGCGACACCGCGGGATCGAAAGCCAACGTCAATCACAATAGCTTCTATTATTTCCCCACAAGCGTCTACAAAGAATCCCATCCTAAGTTCTATTCCCTCACCGGCGACCAGCTTTGCTTCACCGCGCGAGGCGATTCCAAAGAGCTCGACACCATGGTGAACCTCGCGGCCAAAAAGATGGAGGACACCCTAACCTGGCATCCCTACGCGAGCTATCCGAATTACACGACCGTCTTCCTTGGCATGAACGACGTCGCAGACCTCTGCTCTTGCGATTCCTGCGCCGCGGTCAAAGCTAGCCACAACAACGCTCCGGTAGCGACTGTCATCCTTTTCCTTAACCGCGTCGCCAAAATCGTGAACGAGTGGATGGCTAAGCCTGAGAACGCAGCCTACAAGCGCGACCTCAGCTACAGCTTCTTCGCCTATCAAAGCGCGCTTACCCCTCCCTTCAAGGAAAATGAGGATGGCACGTTTGACTACAAGGAAGACCTCATTCCGCCTGAGGGAGTCAATCTTAGGCCCTATGTCGCTTTTAGCGGCTTCGACTACGGCCGCTCCTTCTATTCCTCGGTCAACAACGAAGTCAGAGATAACCTCCGCGTCTGGGGCAACTTCTATAAAGGAGCCTGGGCTTGGAGCTATGGCGGTTTCTTCAATGACTATCTCACTTTCTACGACATCTATACCTTCTATAGCGATTACCATTCCTACTTGGCCCAGTACAACTATTCCTTCACCTTCGAGCAGGTGAAGAACGACCAAAGAGGCGCTGACCCCGGATTCGGAGGACTAGCGAACTACGTCCTTAGCAAAAAGTCTTGGAACGCTTCCCTCGATATGGACACCTTGATCAACAACTACATCGAGAACGTCTATCAAGAAGCCGCGCCCGTGATGAAGGAGATGTTCCAAAAACTCCGTCTCTGGTTCGCCCGCACCATCGAGAAATTTGGCCTTGGTAGAGGTGGTGTCGGCACAGGCGACATCTCCTCGAACTCCAAATATTGGGGATACGGGTTCGTCCAAGAGCTCTTCGATCTCTGCGACGAGGCCTACAAAGCCATCGAGATCTACAAGAAAGACGAAGCCAAATACAAGAGAATCAAGAACTACATCGACATCGAGTGGATCGTGCCTGCTAAAGTCGCGATCGGCTGCTACGAGGATAAGTTCAAAGCCGACGAGTTCACCGCGATCAAAACCAAGTTCAAGAACATCTGCTTGGATCTTGGCATCAAAGACATCAAGGAATTCGTCTCGATCAGTTCCTATTTGGAAGGATTGGGGGTGTGAAAATGAAACGCAGCAAGACTATTATCGCTTTAGCATTATCTTCCTTCGCTTTGCTTGGGGTCACCTCTTGCGGGGGCTCCAACAACAGCAGCAGCGTGACCTCTTCTGTGGCCAGTGCCACCATTGAGTTCGAAGAGAAATCCCATGAGATGATTTTCGGCGAGACCTATGAGCTCGTCGCCAAAACCTCCTCTAGCGAGAGCATCGTCTGGGAAAGTTCCGACACAAGCGTTGCTACCGTTAGCGATGGCAGCGTCACCGCGGTAGGAAAAGGCGAAGCCACGATCACGGCAAGCGCGGGCGGAGCGAAAGCCTCTTGCCTTATCAAGGTCGGATTTGGAAACATCCTTCCTTCTTTGAGCCTAGACAACGTCTTCAACGATGAAATCATCTTAGCCCGCGGAGCTTCTTTCTCCCTCAAAGGCAGCGTCTATTTCAACGGGGCGAGCTATCCTTGCTCGCTTTCGGCGAAGCTAGAAAAGAATTCCTGCGTCTCTTTCTCCGGGAATTCCATCCTTGCCAACACCCCAGGGGAAAGCTATATCTCCATCAAAACCAATTGGAATGGCTTCACAAACTCCGCGTTAGAGAAGAAAGTCAAAGTCACCGTCTTAAAGGACGTCGCGATTTATAGCGAAGTCACTTTAAACGGCCAAAGCAAAGTCGCATCCTCTTTGGATTTGGGTTTGCTTGATACCTGGGAAGGCACGAATTACACGACTTCCGCGAAAATCGTCTTCCGCGTGAATGACGACGGCAACCAAACCGTTGCCACTATCGTTACCCCAGAAGACGGCATTGTCTCCGTTAGCGAAGATGGCGTGGTCAGCGCGGAAAAAGCCGGCACCACAAAGCTTTATGCCTCTTATACGGACGCAGATGGAGCCATCTACACGAGCTTCATTGAGATCACCGTCACTTGCCCGGTCGCGACCTATTCCGAGCAAATCCGCCTTTCCATGGAAACTCCTTTCCCCGTCGAGCGTTATTTCGGCAAAGGGGCGACGCTCACTTACGCCAAGCAAGGCGAAAATGAGCTTTCCTTTACCCCTAGTGGCATCATCAAAGGCTTAGAGGCCGCGGGAGAAAACTCTAAGTCCCTCCTCGTGCTCACAAGCAAAGGTGGCTATTACTTTGAGAACACCTTCGTCTATACACGCGCCCTTGATGCGAGCAATTTCGCCTCGACCTTCCTTCTTTCCTCCGGGAAAGTGGTGGATGGCTATTACATTCTCGACGAAGACATCAACACGACCATCGACATGACGAAGCAAATCAGCTCCTACTACAGCGTGGGCAGCGACAAGAACTGCTACTTCAAAGGGACCTTCGATGGCCAGGGCCATACGGTCAAAATCAAAGTCGGGCGCGAAGGCACTTTCGGCGGACTTGGCGAACAGGCGGTCATCAAAGACACCCATTTCGAATTCACCTTCTCTTCTAGCTCCACCTATTGCTGCGGCTTAGCTAGAAACAACTGGACCAACAATATAAAGGGTTGGAAGGCAAGCGTCACCAATCTCTACGTCACCACGACGAATTATTACGACAAGTCCTACGCTCTCTTCGAGACGCGTTTCAATGACTTGACCCTCAAAGACATCTACGTGGACCTCACTTTGGATGAAACCTGCAAAGAGGTGACTTCGGCGACGCAAGAAAAAGGCGCCTTGTTCCGCGTCGACTGCACATTGACCCATGGGCCCAGCACTCAGTTCACCGGCGACTTCCAGAACATCTACGTCGTCTCCGGCGTCTTCATGCCGATCTCCAGCGGATATCTAGGGGATGCGCTTTATGCGAGCTACGCGCAAAACGACATCGATCGTTTAGGCAGCTGCGATCATTCGAATGTATCCTCGACCAGCGGCTATTGCGCGATCGGTTCCAAAGTAGACAACCCTCAGCTTGATCTATACGGGAACATCCCTTCCGCGACCTGGTTCTTCAAGGCGACGAAGAACGTGAGACTCGCTTGGGTCTATTACTCCTCTCCCGCGATCAATAATGGCGGCATCAGGCGCTACAACACGAACGCCGAACTTCAAGCGGAAGGCATCGCCAAAATCGGAAGTTGGGCAACGAAAGGCGAATAAAGTCAATGAACTCTGTTTCGAATCAAAACATCAACATTGCTATGTCTGGTTACCCAGGCGAGCTTATTTCCATCATCATCAACGATGAATATTTAGACGCGGAGAAATATCACCTCTTCGTGAACCAATTCGCCCTTCATAGCGATTCCAATGGCTCTTGGAGAGGCGAGTATTGGGGCAAATTCGTCCGTGGGGCCTGCGCTTGCTACAAAGCCAAGCCTTCTTCCCGTCTTTATCACACGATTGAGGACTCCGTCTTCGAGATGGCTTCGCTTTTGGAAGAAGACGGCACCCTTTCTTCTTATATAAAGGAAGAGAGGCTCTCGGGCTGGGATGTTTGGGGAAGAAAATACGCGATGATCGGCTTCCTTAGCTATTTGGATATTTGCCAAAGCAAGAGTAAGAAAGCGAAGATCTTGAATGTCCTTAAGAAAACGGCGAACGCCTTCATGGCGCAGGTTGGAAAAGGCAAAGGCAAAAAGGGAATCCTAGAAACCGCGAAGATCTATGGCTCCTTAGCCAGCGTATCTATCCTCGGTGTCTATGTGGATTTATATTGCATCACCGGAAGAAAAGCCTACTTGGACTTTGCTAAATACATCGTTTCCACTGGGCTTTGCTCGACCGATAACATTATCGAGGAGGCCTTAAAAGAGGGTTCCTATCCTTATGAATGGAACAGCAAGAAATCCTACGAGATGTGCGCTTGCTTCCAGGGGATGCTGCGTTATGGCATCGTGACGGGCGAGCAAAAATACATCGACGCTTCCATCGCTTTCGCCCGCAAAATCGCAGAAAGCGAGTTCACGATCACCGGAGGCATCGGCAACGACAGCGAGTTCTTCAGCCACTCTTCTATCGATCAAACCAATAAGTCTTCGAAACCAAGTCTAGAGACTTGCGTCACGGTGGCTTTCATGGGTTTCTTCCTTGATTTGCTTAATTACACGAAAGACGCCTATTTTGCCTCTTTGTTAGAGACGATGAGCTACAACGCTTTATTCGGGGCGTTCAACGACCTTGAGCAAACAATGGTGCTTTCCGAAGGCAGAGTCTGGAACCTAGAAGGTTACGAGACTGTGCCCCACGAGAAATATTGCTTTGACTCCTATTCCCCGCTCGTCTCCGATAGACGTTGCCAAGTCATTGGGGGCTTCATGGTCATGCAAGAGGGCAAAACCTATGGCTGCTGCGCGGCTAATGGCGGATATGGCTTAGGGATAATCCCTGAGTTCGCTCTCCAAAAAAACGAGGAGGGGTATGCCGTTAACTTCTATAGCTCCTTCAACGCGAAGAGCGTTTGGAATGAGAAAGCCGTCCGCATTTCCTTGCGCGCGAACCTTTATCAAAGCGGCAAAGCCGTCTTGAAGATCAAAGGGCAGGGCGAGAAGTTCTCCCTAAAGCTAAGAGTTCCGTCTTGGGGGAAGATGTCTATTTTGCTTAACGGGTCTCCTATAACGGACGTAAAAGAAGAGAGGGGCTACCTTGTTTTGAACAGAGTTTGGAACGAGGACAGCTTGGTGATTCGCTTCAGCTTGCCTCTCGTCTGCCATTCCTTAAATGAGAAAGTCGCCTACACCCGTGGGCCGATTGTCCTCGCGGAAGACGCTAGACTCGACGGATTCACGAACCCCCTTCCCAAAAAAGCGAAAGGGAAACGCGTCAAAAACACTTCCTTTAAGAACAATCTCACAGTCGAGCTATCTTCTGGCGATAGGCTATGCGACTACTCTTCCGCGGGAAAGAACATGGACGATCCCCATTCCGGGCTTACGGTTTGGGCCAACATAAAGAAATGATTGGAGGAAATTCAAATCATGAGTAAAAGAAGAAACGTCTTGGCGCTCGCTAGCTTAGCCTGCGCGATGTTGATCCTGCCCTCTTGCTCGAACCAAGGCTCTACTACAAGCGATTCGAGCGTTAGCAGCGAAGTGCAGAAAACCTATTTCGCGATCTCTTACTCCGCGGATGAGAACTGCACGATCACTGCTTTGGATGGCTATGATCCTAGCAAGGTCGAGCAGGGCAAAGACTTCCGTTTCAAAATCGACACCTTGGAAGGCTATAGCGTAAGCGAGGTCTTCGTCGATAAGAGCGGCTACTCCCTTTTGCCGGATGAAGACGGGGTCTATTCCATTACGAACGTAAACTCCAATCTTACGATCGCCTGCTCTTCCTCCGTGAACACCTTCCGTTTGGTCTTCTCTAGTGGCAGCTTCACGATGACTCCGGTGGACAGCATCAATTCCAATAAGATCCCTTATGGAAGCGACTTCCGTTTCACTTTGAAAGCAGACGCGCATAACAAAATCATCAAAGTCACCTATAAAGACGCGGAGCTAACACCGAACGAAGAAGGGGTGTATACGATTAATGCCGTCAAGGCTTCTTCCTTCGTTAATGTCTCCACCGAAGAAGAGACTTACAAAATCGTCTTGCCCACTCAAGAAGGCTTCAGCATCGAACTCGCCGATCCTTCTCTTGATCTAAATAGCGTCGCCTATTCCAAAGAGATCAAGTTCAAGGTAACCCCGGCGAAATACCACCAAATCGACTCCGTGAAAATCGGGGACGTTGCCTTGGAAAAGGGGGATGATGATTACTACGTCATCAAAAACCAAGAAGGAGAAGTGAACCTCGCGGTTCTCTCTTCCATCATCAAATGCAAAGTGACCTTCGATACGAATGGTGCTTCCACCTCGCTTGATTCCATCACCCAGGATGCAGGCACCAAGCTTGCCGAGCCTACCGCGCCGAGCAAGACTTTGGATGATTACTACGATTCAGTAACTTTCGATGGCTGGTATTCCAAAGACGGCAAATTTGACTTTGATAACCCCTTGGAAGGCGACACCAATTTGACTGCTCGCTACGTCTACGGAAACGTCAAAAAGGAAATCGTGAATGAATTCAACTCCTCTGATTTCACCTTCATAGGCGGTGCAAAAGCATCCACGAGTATCCGCGGCAGTTTTAACGGAGCAACTTGGAGCCAATATGAAGGAGCCGCAGCCCAATTGGACAAGCTAGAAGCCGACTTTGGCAGAACCCTCAGCGACGGCGTTTTGATTCATGCCGGAAATGATAAATCCGGAACTGGTTTCACCATGCCGAAGATCAATTTCAAATCCCTTCTTGCTGGCGGCAACACCATTTACATGGAAACCGGCGCGTTCAACACCAACAACTACGTTACGATCAACGGAACGAACCTTCTTTCCAACGGCAGTGATTCTTCTATTCAGGTTGCCACTTCCTTAAGAAACGCCATGGTGTCCTTCAAGCTTGGCAGCAATGGCAAAGTCACCGCTTATCTAAAGAACATCCTGAGTGAGACCCCCTTCACCTGCGCCAGCAACCCCAGTGCAGAAGTTGAACTAACGGATGCTCAAGCAAATGGAGAAGAAGGAATCACCTGCACCTTGCAGCAAGGAAGCACACGTCTTTATTGGTTTGCCAAACCTTATATTGTCAAAGCCGAAAGACAGGTCGTCGATTTCTCTTCGCTTAAGGGCTATACCTTAAATAAGGCCACCAGCAAAACCGCTGAAAAGCTCGCCATTCAAGGTTCCAAAGACGGCGTGATGATCAACTGCAGCGGCGAATCCATGGACGATAAGAGCGTCATCACTCTTGATCCCATCAACTTCTCTGAATATTTCAAAAACGGGGAAGGGCTTCGCTTCAACGTTGGCACCAACTCTAGTCAAGATGAAATCGCTTGGGTAAGCGGCGAGGCCGAAACTAGCCTAGGCAAAAACAGCGTCGCGCCCGCAAATGAAGCCAAAGAAAGCCGCGAGGAGATGATCTGCTCCTGGCAGAATTGGCAATTCGACATCAACAAAGCCGGTGTCTTCGTAACTAACAAAAACGAAGAAAAGGAATATTTCGTCTCTCTTCCCTCCGCGGTTCTCGCCGGTCAAGAAGGCCTTAAAATCCGCCTTTCCTCTTCATCCGAAAGCATTGATAAAAGCTATGTCGTCTCCAATATCATGGCTTATAAGGCCTGATTATTGGGGCTATAGGGACGCTTTTGCCTTTGTCTTCAGTTCATAAGCATTTTTAAAAGAGTTCTTATGTGTCTGGAAAATACCCAATCTCAGCCACTTTCATCGATGAAATAACTTTCGATATCCCCTCTAACAACTATTCCCTTGAGCAATGGCGGTTAGATCTGGATTACATGCAAAGCGTCGGCATCGACACGCTTGTCTTCATCCGCGGAGGATATGAGGGGAGAACATTATTCCCATCCTCGAATTTCATCTGCTGGCGGCAGGAAGACCTCGTCGACTTCATTTTCCAAGAGGCGGAGAAAAGAGGGATGAAGGTGTTCTTAGGTCTCTATATCTCCAACGTGACTTGGAATGACGGAGACTGGCAGCAGGAAGTCAAGATGAACCGCATCTTCATCGAGGAGGCGATCGAAAAATACAGCCACTACAAATCCTTCGTCGGCTGGTACGTCCCCCATGAGGTGCCAACGAACATCTTCAACATCGCCCCTCTCGTGAAGGCGCTTGCCTCGCTTTGCAAGGAGAGGACCCCGGACAAGCTTGTGATGCTAAGTCCCTATTTCCCGTCCATGAAGACGGCTGGCGGACCCTTCACCCCCGAGCGTTTCTTCGAAGAATGGGATTGGATATTCTCCACCTTCGAGGGCTTGGTCGATATCTGCGCCTACCAGGACGGAAGCGCTCCTCTTTCTTACGCGATAGGCTATTTCAAAGCCGCGAAAGCCCTATGCGAGAAGCACAAGATCCACCTTTGGGCGAACGCGGAGACCTTTGAAAGAGACGTCAGAACCCTTTATTTCCCGATTCCTTTCGAGCAGCTCCGCTACAAGCTCGACTTGATCGGCCCATACGTGGAGAGGACAATCACCTTCGAGTTCTCGCATTTCATGAGCCCCCAATCGCTCTTCCCTTCCGCGCACAACCTTTTCGAACTTTATAAGAAACATTACGGCGAAGACAAATGAACAAAGAAGAGCTTCTGAAATACAAGGATTTCTATCACGACTATTTGCTTAATGACGTCGTCAAATTCTGGGAGAGCAGCGATCTCATCGACAAAGAGTTCGGCGGCTTCATCACTAGCGTGGACGAACAGGGGAAATCCTATAACGACGACAAAAGCGTTTGGTTCCAGGGCCGCTGCCTTTGGACATTCTCAAAACTTTGTAACACCTATGGGGAAAGGCCCTCTTGGAAAGAGGCCGCCGATAGCGGGGCGTCTTTCATCAAGGAACACTGCATCGATTCCGACGGAAGGATGTTCTTCACCGTCACTAGGGACGGCAGACCTTTAAGAAAAAGACGTTATTTCTTCTCCGAAAGCTTCCTTGTCGCCGGATTCGCCGAATATTATCTCCTGACGAAGAACGAGAAAGACCTCAAGCTGGCCGAAGACTATTTCGACCTCATGTTCAGGATCTACAAAGACCCTTCTTCCGACCCCTTCAAAATCACCCCAAAGGAAAACGCGGAGGTTAGACTTCTTCATAGCAACGCGAACCCCATGGTGCTTCTAAGCACCGCGGAGCAGCTCCGCCACGCAGATCCCAAAAAGGAAAAGTATTACGATCAGATTATCCATTCCATCATCCAGGACATGATCGGGCTCCATTACAAAGAGGAGTTCCGTTGCGTCCTTGAGAACGTTTACCCAGACGGCTCGATTTTGGATAACCCAACCGGAAGGACCATCAATCCAGGCCATTCCATCGAAAACTCTTGGTTTTTGATGAATTACGCCGCAAAAACCCAGGATTCGGAACTCATCAAGAAAGCTCTTAGCATCCTCAACTGGTCCTTGGAAAAAGGCTGGGACAAGGAATTCGGCGGCATCTATTACTTCCGCGACCTTTATAACAGGCCATGCGAGCAGCTTGAATTCGACATGAAGCTGTGGTGGGTCCATAACGAGGCGCTCATCGCTACATTGTCCGCTTACAAACTCACGGGAAACGAGGCTTATTTCGAAGCGTTCAAAACAATTCATGATTACGTTTTCTCTCGTTTCGCAGACAAGAAGAACGGGGAATGGTATGGCTACCTCCATCGCGATGGTAGCGTGTCGCATACCCAAAAAGGCTCGCTATGGAAAGGGCCTTATCACCTGCCGCGCTGCCTTATCAGCGTTGAGAAACTATTGGATTCGCTGATCGAGGGAACCCCATTCCCAGATTTGTTATAAGAAAACGAATTACATTCAAAAACATTCGCTTCCAACTGGCCTCAGAAAAGCGCCAAAGCGATTTTGCCTTCGACAACCACAGGAAACCTGAACGGGTTTTGCAACGGAAAGAAAGTCGGTGAAGGATAATTCACAATTCTATTTTCCCAACTAAGTTTTTTGACGTGCCTACAAAATAAGATTGCTATAGGTTTCTAAAGATTCTTGTTTATTATTCTTCCAACTAGGTATTTTTCGTTGTTTTTTACCTAGTTAAATACATAAATGAAACAAGGCATCCTTAAAAATGAATGCGCTCACCTCGCGGCAAAAAGGAAAATAAGGACCATGTCCGAGGCGATGGAGTTAGAAAGAGGGAAGACTTTGAAAACCTTGCTGAATCAAGGCAAAGTCCAGCTTGTCCAAAAAGGACATTATGTGAAGAGAAGTTCATAAAGACGAAACTAACCCTGCAAAACAGGGTTATTTTTCGTTTTTGCAGGCTTTTTGAACGCAAAAAAGCCCGCCTCCTTTCAGAGACGGGCAATTGAGACGATTAGTCTTCTTGATCAGCACGGTCGTGCTTTTCGATGTATTGGCCTTTGACCTTTTTCATCGCCTCAAGGACGGAGAAGTTATTGGCTTCTTCCGCCTCTTCAGGAGAGGCTAGACCAGTGCCGGCCGGGATGAGTTTGCCAGTGATGACATTCTCTTTGAGGCCGTGCAAGACATCGACGCGGTTCTTCACCGCGGCATCGGTGAGGACGCGGGTCGTTTCCTGGAAGGAAGCGGCGGAGAGGAAGGAATCAGTCTCAAGCGCGGCTTTGGTGATACCAAGGACGAGCGGGTCGCAGATCGCAGGCTTGCCACCATTGAGAAGCACAGCGGCGTTCTCTTCGGTGAAGCGGTCCATATCGACTTTCGAGCCAGGAAGCATTTTGGTATCGCCACCATCAACGATGAGGACCTTACGGAGCATCTGACGGATGATGATCTCAAGGTGCTTATCGGAGATGCCGATGCCCTGAGCGTGATAGACCTTGCGGATTTCCTTGAGGATATAGACCTCAAGTTTCTCCACGCCGCCAACCTGGAGCAACTTACGAGGATTGATGGCGCCTTCGGTGATCTTGCCACCGTTTTCGATCTTATCGCCTTTCTTGACGCGGAGGTGAGCACCGTAATTGGTCTCGTATTTCTTCTCTTCAAGGTCATTGGCGATGACAACTACGTGTCTTTCGTCTACCTGAGTGATGTCCTTGACGGTGCCGGCGATCTCAGAGATGCAGGCTTCGCCCTTCGGATTTCTCGCTTCGACAAGCTCCTGGACACGGGGAAGACCGGTCGTGATGTCGCTACCAGCCATACCACCAGTGTGGAAGACTCGCATGGTGAGCTGAGTACCAGGTTCGCCGATGGACTGGGCGGCCATGATGCCGACCGCGTCGCCAATATTGACGAGATTGCCGGTAGCCATGTTCTTACCATAGCAGTGCTGGCAGACGCCGTCTTTGGTTTCGCAGGTGAAGATGGTGCGGATCTCAACCTCTTTAATGCCGCAGGCTACGATGGCTTTGGCCTGATCATCGCTGATCATGGTGTTGCCTTCGACGATGATCTCACCGGTTTGCGGATTGATGATGTCGTGCATCGCATAGCGGCCAGAGACACGGTCATCGAGGGTCTCGACGACTTTGTCCTGAGCGGTGTTGCGGATTTCGCGAACCATGAAGCCATGGTCGCAGTGGCAGTCCTCTTCGCGGACGATGACGTCTTGAGAGACGTCGACGAGACGACGGGTGAGGTAGCCAGAGTCCGCGGTCTTAAGCGCGGTATCCGCGGCGCCTTTACGGGAGCCGTGGGTGTTGTTGAAGTATTCGGAGACCTTGAGGCCGACACGGTAAGAGGAGACGATAGGAATCTCGATTTCCTCGTTCTTCGGGTTGGCGACGAGGCCTTTCATGCCGATGAGCTGCTTGAAGTTATCAAGCGAGCCACGGGAGCCGGAGTCCGCCATGATGACGAGCGGGTTGCGCTTGTTCTCTTTCATGGCCTTGCTGACTTCTTCGGCGACGTCTTTGGTGCACTTCGTCCAAATGTCGACGATCTGCTTATGACGTTCTTTCGCGGTGAGGAAGCCTAGCTTGTAGAACTTCTCGATCTGCTCGACCTTCTTGTTGCCTTCGGCGACAAGTTTGGCTTTCGCGCTTCCGATGTTCCCTTCCTTGATGTCATCGATAGAGACGGTGACGGAAGAAATCATGGAGAAGTAGAAGCCCTGGTCTTTGATCTTATCGAGGACGGCGCTCGTCTTGGAAGCGCCATACTTCTTGAAGACCATATCGATGAGAGGTCCAAGCTGCTTCTTGCCGATCTGCTTCTTAAGCGGAAGCGTATCGATATATTGGGCAAGCGGAGAGAGATCAGAATCTTCTTTGTAGTCTTTGCCTAGCTTCGCTTTGACATCCGCGGGGCTAACGAACCACTCTTCCATGTAGTCGAGGGATTCGTTTGGATGCGGTACGTCGTTGATGTAGGGGAAGTCATCGGGGAAGACTTCGTTGAAGATGATCTTACCAACGCTAGTGATGAGGTATTTCTTCGCAACATCCGCAGGGATGCCGGAGCCAAGATCCTTATGGATGGCGCTAGCGGGGATCGCGATACGGTTATGGAGCGAGACAACGCCCGATTCATAAGCGGTGCGGATCTCGGCGACGCTGTGGAAGACTTTACCTTCCATCTCTTTCCATTCGAGGTTCTTTTCAGCCATCTCAAGGACGGCTTTGCGCTCGAAGACGCCGGTCTTTTGTTTTTCTTCCTTCGCTTCGATCGCACGGAGAGCATCCGCCCTATCCTGGAAGTCCTTGCGGGACTCTTCGGTGGTGAGGTGGAAGTTACCAAGGATCATGTCCTGGCTAGGAACGACGATGGCTTTACCATCTTTCGGGCCAAGGATGTTGTTGGAAGCAAGCATCAGCTCAACGGCTTCTTTTTGAGCCGCGTGGCTTAGCGGGACGTGGACCGCCATCTGGTCACCGTCGAAGTCGGCGTTGAAGCCAGGGCAGACGAGCGGGTGGAGACGGATGGCTCTACCATCAACGAGCACAGGCTGGAAGGCCTGAATCGAGAGACGGTGGAGGGTCGGAGCACGGTTAAGGAGCACCGGGTGATCGGAGATGATTTCCTCGACGATGTCGAAGACTTTCGGATCATAACGGTCGATCATCTTATCCGCGGCCTTATGAGCGGAGACTTCCCCTCTTTCGATGAGGATCGCCGCGATGAAGGGGCGGAGGAGTTGGATCGCCATTTCGCGAGGCAAGCCGCATTGATACATGCGTAGATTCGGCCCGACCGCGATGACGGAACGTCCAGAATAGTCGACACGTTTGCCGAGGAGGTTCTGACGGAAACGGCCCGGCTTACCTTTGAGTCCCGAAGAGAGGGACTTAAGCGGACGGCCGCTAGGACCGGTGACCGCTTTGGTGCGGCGGCCATTGTCGATAAGGGCATCAACAGCTTCCTGAAGCATACGCTTCTCGTTCATGAGAATAACGTATGGAGCAGACATGTCGATGAGCTTCTTAAGACGGTTGTTACGGCTGATGACGCGGCGATAGAGATCGTTGAGATCACTCGCGGCGAAGCGTCCGCCGTCAAGCTGAAGCATCGGACGGAGATCGGGTGGGATGACCGGAAGGGCATCGAGGATCATCCATTCAGGCTTCTGATTGGAATCCTTGAAGGCGTTGATGGCCTCAAGGCGCTTGGAGAGCTTCAAACGGGTCTGAGTCGAAGCGTGTTTCATGGCCTCGTTGATGGCGTTGAATTCATCTTCGAGGTTGACGTTATGAAGAAGCTCTTTGATGGCTTCGGCACCTTCGCCGAATTCGGCGCCGGTGTACTTGTTGATGTATTGGCTGATCGTGTAGAAGTCGAAGGTCTCTTGGGGGTTCTGCATCTTCTCGATGAGCTCATGGCCCTTCGAGTAGTCGCTGTTGCTCTCATCGAGGGTCTCAAGGATTTCCTTGATGGCTTCGGTGAACTCAACGCGGGCAGTGGCCTCAGAGAGGTAGTCCTTGTACTTGATGGTGGTGTAAGAATCGCCGTTAGGCTTCTTCTTCTCGCCCGCGTAAAGAACGACGTGGGCGGCGAAGTAGATGATGTCCTCAAGGTTCTTCGGAGTCATGTCGAGGACAAGGCTCATCCTGGAGGGGATCGACTTCAGATACCAGATGTGGGCGCAAGGGGAGACGAGCTCGATGTGCCCGAATCTCTCTCTACGCCAGTCCTTGGAGATGACTTCGACGCCGCACTTTTCGCAGGTGATGCCCTGGTGGCGGATCTTTTTGTATTTTCCGCAGTGGCATTCGTAGTCTTTGGCGGGGCCGAAGATCTTCTCGCAGAAGAGGCCGCCCATCTCCGGTTTCTGAGAACGGTAGTTGATGGTTTCGGCTTTGGTGACTTCGCCTTTGCTCCAATTACGGATCATCTCAGGGCTAGCAAGGCCGACCGAGACGGAGGCGAGGTCATTCACGTCGAAGGACTCGACGTGGTGTTCATGACGGGGGAGGCGAGGTTCCTCTTCCGTCACGACAGTATCTTCAATTTTGATTTCATCAGACATTGTTTATTCCTCGCTTTCTTTATTCTTCGCTCCCAGGGAGCTTGTCAGAAACGGAGAATCCTTCCTCCTCGACCATATCGGCAGCAACTTCAACGGTCGCGGTGGGATCGACTTCCTCTTCCTTCGGAGACATCGCGTTGCGGATGGAAGAATTGACTTTCTTCTCCTCGATGAGAGCCTGTTTGGTGAGCTCGTCGAGGTCGATCTTGTTGCCATCCTTCTTGTACAAGTTGACGTTGAGGCAAAGGCCTTTGAGCTCCTTGACCAAGACTTTGAAGGCCTCGGGCATGCCGGGCTTCGGGATGGGAAGCTTTTTGATGATCGCTTCGTAGGTCTTTCTTCTGCCGACGCGGTCGTCGGATTTGATGGTGAGCATTTCCTGGAGGATGTGGGCAGCGCCATAGGCTTCGAGGGCCCAGACCTCCATCTCGCCGAACCTCTGACCACCGTTCTGCGCTTTGCCGCCAAGAGGCTGCTGCGTGACGAGGGAGTAAGGTCCAGTGGCACGGGCGTGCAACTTATCGTCGACCATGTGCACGAGTTTGATCATGTACTGGACGCCGACGGAGATACGCTCGCTATAGGGTTCGCCGGTTTGGCCATCATAGAGGACGGTCTTGCCGTCTTCGCTGAGGCCGGCTTTCTTCATGATGTCGAAGAGCTCATCGTTGCTAACGCCGTCGAAGACGGGGGTAGCGACTCTCATCTGGAGCTTGCGGCAAGCAAGGCCCAAGTGAACTTCGAGAATCTGACCGATGTTCATACGGGAAGGGACGCCCATCGGGGAGAGGAGGATGTCGATGGGGGTACCATCGGCAAGGAAAGGCATATCCTGGATCGGAAGGATCTTGGAGATGACGCCTTTGTTACCGTGACGGCCGGACATCTTGTCGCCTTCGGAGATCTTTCTCTTCTGGACGATGTAGACGCGGACGACGGTGTTGACTCCCGGCGGGAGCGGATCTTTGTTCTTGCGGGAGAAAATCTTGACCGCGTGGACAATACCAGCGCCACCATGGGGGACGCGGAGGGAGCTGTCTTTGCCCTCTTTCGCCTTTTCAGCGAAGATGGCCATGAGGAGCTTCTCTTCCGGGGTCGGCTCGGTCTGGCCCTTCGGGGTGATCTTACCGACGAGGATGTCGCCTTCTTTGACTTCGGCGCCCGGGATGATGATACCTCTCTCGTCGAGGAAGGCTTTCGCGTCTTCGCCGACGTTAGGAACATCACGGGTGATCTCTTCGTTGCCGAGTTTGGTGTCGCGGCATTCGAGCTCGTATTTCTCGATGTGGATGGAGGTATAGACGTCATCCTTCACCATGCGTTCGGACATGATGATGGCGTCTTCGTAGTTGTAACCGTGCCAGGTCATATAAGCGACGAGGACGTTGTGACCAAGGGCGAGTTCGCCATGTCTCATGGCGGGGCCGTCGGCGATGATGTCGCCAACCTTGACCTTATCGCCAACGTGGACGATCGGGGTCTGGTTCATGCAGGTGCCGTTGTTGGTGCGGTCGAACTTCTGGAGGTCATAAGTGATGACTTCCTTGCCGGCTTTGGTCTGGATCTTCTTGCTGTCCATGTAGACAACTTCGCCATCTTTCGTCGCGACCACGGCAAGGCCAGAGTCGCGGGCGATGATTTGCTCCATGCCCGTCCCGACGTAGGGGATTTCAGGAGAAAGAAGAGGGAGAGCCTGACGTTGCATGTTCGCGCCCATGAGAGCACGGGTCGCGTCATCGTGGTCAAGGAAAGGAATGCTCGCCGCGGCGATGGAGACGATCTGACGGGGAGAGACGTCAACGTAGTCGACTTTCTCTTTCTCGGTTTCGAGGTTGTCTTCGTCGTGTCTGGCGACGACTTTGCCATCAAGGATTTCCTTGACGAGGCAATCGTGGTCAACGGAAGGATAGAGATCCTTCAAGTGGCAAGCTTCGCCAAGGCGGATGTTCGACTCAGCGATGTAGTGGTTGCGTTCTGCGTCGGCGGAAAGGTACTTGGCCTTGTATTCGACGCTGCCGTCGTCTTTGAAGTCGCCTTCAACGACGTAGGAGCGGCCATCGTCCATGTGGAGAACCTCACGGAAGGGGGTCTCGATGAAGCCATATTGGTTGACCTTCGCATAGCAAGCGAGGTTGTTGATAAGACCGATGTTCTGGCCTTCAGGAGATTCGATCGGGCAGATACGGCCGTAGTGGGTGTAGTGGACGTCGCGAACTTCCATGGAGGCTCTGTCGCGGGTAAGGCCGCCAGGGCCAAGCGCGGAGATACGTCTCTTGTTGGTAAGTTCGGCGAGGGGGTTCACCTGATCCATGAACTGCGAGAGCTGGCTCGAGGAGAAGAACTCGCGGACGGAGGAGGTGAGAGGACGGATGTTGACGAGCGACTGGGGAGTCATGGACTCGAAATCGCTGATGGACATCCTCTGCTGGACGGTCTTCGTCATCTTGGAGAGACCCTTGCGGAACTGCTCCTGGAGAAGCTCGCCGACGCAGCGGATACGTCTGTTGCCGAGGTGGTCGATATCATCGGTTTGGCCAAGGCCAGACTGGATGTTGCAGAAATAGGAGAAGCAAGCGACCATGTCGGAGATCGTGACCCTGTTGAGGGTGAGGTTGAGATCGGTGCCGACCATCGGGACCACATCCTCGCCTTCTTTGTCTTCGGCATAGACGTGGACGATGTTCACGGTGCTGTACTTATCGATCTTCTCGTTGGCTTTGATCTTCTGCTCGTAGTTGCCTCTTTCGAAGAATTCGCTGTCCCTGAGGGAATCGACTTCTTCTTTGGTGAGCTTGTGACCCGCTTTGAAGAGGACCTTGGGTTCGATGAGCTCGCCGTCAGCGTTGAAGATATGGCCAACGTCATCGGTGGTGCAGCCTTCGAAATGGCTTTCGATGAGGTCTTCGGCCAAAACGCGGCCGGGGAGTCTCTCATAAAGGCCGAGCTTCTGGGCGTATTTGAAACGTCCGGCAGGGCCGAGGTTGTATCTCTTCTCGTCGAAGAACTTGGTGACGAGGAAGTCGATCGAACCTTCGGAGGTAACCGGCTCGCCCGGTTTGAGTTTTTGGAAGATGTCGATCAAAGCGCCGGCGCTGGACTTGATGCCGTCATCTTTCTTGATGGTGGCAAGCATGTTGTCGCTCTTGCCGAAAAGCTGGGTGAGAGCGTCTTCTTTATCAATGCCAAGGGCTTTGAAAAGAGTGGTCGCAGGCATCTTTCTCTGTCTGTCGATGCGGACAAAGAGAACGCCTTTGGGATCGCTTTCGAATTGAAGCCAGGTGCCGTGTCCGGGGATGATCTCGCCGTTATAGATGTGTTTGCCATCTTTGTCGACGGTGTCTTGGAAATAAGCACCCGGGGAACGGACGATCTGGGAGACGATGACACGCTCCGCACCATTGACGATGAAGGTGCCGGATTCGGTCATGAGCGGAAGCTCGCCCATGAAGACATCAGCGTCTTTGATCTCGCCGTTTTCGAGGACAAGACGGAGAGCGACCTTGATCTTGCTTGAATAGGTCAAATCGCCCGCCTTGCATTCGAGCGGGGTGTATTTAGGCTCTTCGAGACGCGAAGAGACATAGTTGATTTGGATTTTGCCCGAGAAGCTGTAGATCGGGAAAATCTCGCGGAAAGCCTCATCGAGGCCTTGCTTCAGGAACCAGCGGTAGGAATCGGTCTGAATTTCGACCAAGTAGGGAAGAGGGAGCTTCCCGGAGATCTTGGAGAAATTGATGCGGCCGTTCGCCCCGACGGCATAGGGAACGCCATTGGGGTCTTTGTAGTTCAGAAGCTGGTGGTCAAATTTTTCTTCTTGTGGCATGTGTTACTCCTTATTTGCGCGCGATGAGAATGTGGAAGCCCTTATGACGGGCTTTTACCTCAACTTTCTTAAAAAGGGTCTTGAGGTAGGTGAAGCAGGATTCTGCGCCCTGCTGTTTGCGGATGACTAGGATCAAGGAACCATCTTCATTAAGGTGGCTACATGCGCCCGCGTACATCGCGTACGTGACCTTTTTACCCGCGCGTATAGGCGGGTTGGTCACGATAGTGGAGAAAGAGGAATTAATCGAGCTGTAGACGTCTGAGTGGACAATCTCGACTTGGCTAGAGACGCCAAGAGCGGAAGCGTTGGCTTTCGCGCATTCGAGGGCTCGGTCGTTCACGTCGGCTAGGACGACGTGACGGGACGAGTCAGTGTGGGCCAGGATTAGTCCGATTGGTCCGACTCCACACCCTAAGTCCAAGATGTTCGTCCCAAGGTCGGTCTTGGCGATGGTTTCAAGCAACAACCTAGTACCATCGTCGAGGCCGTCTTTGGAGAAGACCCCTGCGTCGCTCTTGAGGCGATAATGCTCGCCCAAGAGGTCGAATTCGTAATGGATATCCTGATGGGCCAAGGTCTCAACGTTATCGAAATATTGGCTCATAGAAACACTCCTTAGAAACGCAAGAACCCCGCCCAAGGCAGACGTGTCCTTGAGCGGGTTTCGGGTAAACGATTTTTAGAAGGCGAAATTACTTGATTTCGACTTCGGCGCCAGCGGCGACAAGAGTCTTCTTGTGCTCTTCGGCTTCGACGGGAGAGATGTGCTCTTTGACCGGAGCGGGAAGCGCATCGACGAGCTTCTTGGCATCCATAAGGCCGAGACCAGTGATGGCCTGAACGGCTTTGATGATGGCGACTTTGGAGCCACCACCGATGCCTTTGAGGATAAGGGAGACCTCGGAGGGTCCTTTCTTAACTTCCTCTTCTTCCGCGGGAGCGGCAGCAGCGGTAGCGACGGCAGCGGTGACACCGAAGGCTTCTTCGACAGCCTTAACGAGGTCCGCGAGTTCAAGAGCAGTGTACTCTTTGAGGGATTCAACGATCTCTTCTTTGGTAAGCTTAGCCATTTTGATTTACCTCCATTGGCTTAGTTGGCGGCAGGAGCAGCGGCTCCACCGTCTTTCTCCGACGCGGCTTTGATGGTCGCGGCGAATTTTTGAATTGGCGCATTGAGCACCGATAGGAACATAGAGAGCAATCCATTGCGATCCGGCAATTTGGCGATGGCCTTCATTTGCGCGGCATCGAACGCTTGTCCTTCTCCCATGCCGCCCTTGATCACGAGATGTTCGTGCTTGCGGGCAAACTTGGCAACGACCTTCGGGCCATCCGAGAGTTCCTTAGAGAAGACTAAGGCATTCGGGCCTTCGAGAACGCTGTCGAGGTTCGGAGCTTTGATATCGGCGATGGCACGCTTGACGAGGGTGTTCTTGTAAACGCCCATGGTCGAATTGACCTTCGCGAGTTCCTTGCGGAGCTCCTGAATCTCAGCGACGGTGAGTCCTTGGTAGGAAACGACCGTGATGGAGCCGGATTCCTGAATTCCTTTGGTGATTTCAGAGACGGCTTCTTTTTTGGCTTGGAGAGCTTGCTGATTCATACGTTTCTACCTCCTTTCTTGACGACTATGTGATGCTTCGAATAACTAGCGGGTTGTGATGTTTCATTAACCTCAGCAGGGTGGACTTTTAAGGCACTTGCCCCCGGCTATCTTAGGTATAGGAAGCGATTCACCGAATTTGGTTTACCTTAGCTTCTGGAAGCGAAGGTGATTTTGAGACCAGGTCCCATCGTGGTGGACACGACGGCCTTTTCGATGTAGGTCCCTTTGACGGTCGCCGGACGAGCGCCAGCGATCTGGTTGCAGACGGCATTGATGTTGTCGGCGAGGTCTTCAGCAGAGAAGGAGACGCGGCCAACACCCATGGAGAGGTTGCCATCCTTATCAACGCGGTAAGCGATCTTACCTTTCTTGATTTCGGCGACAGCGGTCTTGACGTCCATGGTGACGGTGCCGGTCTTCGGGTTAGGCATGAGGCCTTTGGGGCCGAGGAGACGGCCCATCTTCCCGAGCTCGCCCATCATGTCCGGAGTGGCGACGATGATGTCGAAGCCAAACCAGTTCTCGGTCTTGATCTTCTCGAGCATGTCGACGCCGCCCACGAAGTCGGCGCCAGAGGCTTTCGCGTCTTCGAGTTTGGTGTTGGTGACGACGAGGACCTTCTTGGTCTTGCCGTTGCCGTGGGGAAGAGAGATGGTTCCACGGATAAGCTGTTCGGCTTTGGTCGGATTGACGTTGAGGCGGAAGGAGAGGTCGACCGAAGCATCGAACTTGGTGACCGAGGTTTCCTTGACGAGTTTGCAGGCCTCAGCGATGTCATAGACTTTGTTGGTGTCCACTTTGGCGAGGACGGCTTTGTAGTTTTTGCTGACTTTTTTCATTGTGCGGTCCTCACTTGATGGCGATGCCCATTTGACGGCAGGTGCCAGCGATGATTTTCTTGGCAGCTTCGACGTCTTCGGTGTTGAGATCGGGCATCTTGTACTTAGCGATCTCTTCGAGCTGAGCGTTGGTGATCGAACCAGCGGTCTGCTTGGCGTTTCCAGCACCTTTCTGGATGCCGGCGGCTTTGAGGATCAATTCAGCCGCGGGGCTGGTCTTGATCACGAAGTCATAGGACTTGTCTTCGTAGGCGGTGATGATGACGGGGACGGTCTGTCCTTTTCTGTCGCCGGTCTTCGCGTTGAAGTCGGTGCAGAATTTCGCCATGTTCACGCCAGCAGAAGCTAGCTTCGGTCCTGGATGGGCATTCCCGCCGGGGAGTTCCATCTTCACGACTTTGACGACTTTCTTCATGTGTGAAATCCTCCTTATGGATTTTT
>CAVEPD010000012.1:0-39679 GCA_963617535.1 bacterium | reverse complement strand
CAAAACCCAAAGGAATAAACATGAAAGAGTTAGTCGAGTTAAAACAAAAAGCCCAGGATTTGGGCAAAGTAGTCTCGCATCTCGGTGATTCTCTTTGACCTCGTTAGTCTGAGAAAAGAAATCACGGAGCTTGAGACAAAACAAAACGCGGAAGATTTTTGGAATGACCAGAATTCCGCAATGCAAATCGTAAACCGCTTGGCCGATATCAAAGAGAAGGTCAATGGCTATGACAAAGGCGTCTCGGATATCAACGACATCAATGAGCTTATTGCTTCCTGCGATGAGAAAGACACTGAGATGTTGGAACTCATTGAGTCAATGGAGCACGACTTAGAGGAATCGGCAAAAGCCTTGCGCGCTGTTTTGCTGTTCTCCGGCGAATATGATGCCTTGAACTGCACTTTGGATATCCATCCTGGCGCAGGAGGAACCGAAGCGCAAGACTGGTCATCCATGCTTTTAAGAATGTATGGTCGCTGGGCGGAACGTCATAACTTCAAATGCCAGGTTCTTTCGCTGGAAGATGGCGACGAAGCTGGAATCAAGTCTGTTACCATTAAAATCACCGGGCATAATGCTTATGGGATGCTCAAAGGTGAAAAAGGCGTTCATCGTCTTGTTCGTATTTCTCCTTTCGACGCGAACGCGAGAAGGCATACCTCCTTTTCGTCCGTGAACGTCGTTCCTGAATTCGGCCCTGTCGCCGACGTCGTGATCGACCCAAAAGATTTGCGTGTCGATATTTTCCGTTCTGGCGGCGCCGGAGGACAAAACGTTAACAAGGTCTCTTCCGCCGTCCGTATCACTCACCTTCCCACGGGCATCGTGGTTTCGAGTGAAGCCGAACGTGATCAGCCTAAAAACAAGGCGAACTGCATGGCGATGCTCCGCGATAAGCTGATGCAAAGAAAAGTCGAAGAGCGCGAAGCGAAGATGAAATCCATCATCGGCGTGCAAAAAGCCATTGAATGGGGCTCTCAGATTCGCTCCTATGTTTTCCAGCCTTACCAGATGGTAAAAGACCATCGCACGGATGCTGAGACCGGAAACGTCCAGGCAGTCATGGATGGCGACATTGATCTGTTCATTAACGCCTATTTAGAGATGGAGGCCAAGAATGCCGATGCTCAAAAGGCAATGGAATAAGGCCGAAATCAAAAAGTTTCTTAAAAACATCTCACTCATTACCGTGGGGTGTTTTGTTTTGGCTGCAGGAACCGTTGCTTTCTTGCTCCCTCTTGATTTAGTCACGGGAGGAGTGAGCGGAGTCTCCGTCATCGTAAACCATTATCTTGAACCGATTTTAGGAACGCCCTTGCAAGATATCGTCGCCTGGATTATCCAAGTCATTTTGCTTATTGTGAGTTTCATTTTTCTCGGGAAGAAATTCACTATCCACACGATTTATGCGACTCTCCTTTACCCTACCTTCTTAACGATTCTCATGCGCACCCATGCCTTGGATTTTATTTCAAACGCAATCAAACCCGAGAACGCTGGCGATTTGCAAATTGCTTATACGCTGATCGCTGGCATTTTTGGTGGTGCCTTCTCTGGCGCGGGAGTCGCGATTACTTTCCTTGGCGATGGCTCAACCGGTGGCTTTGATGTTATTGCTGCAATCTGCGCCAAGCACACGCCTGTTAAAGAAGGGCTGTCTACCTTTATGATTGACGCCACCATCGTTATCGTCGGAATGATTTGCCTTCAGGATATCGCCAATGGGTTGATTGGTATTTTGTCCGCGCTAGTCTGCGCCTTGGTCGTGCAATACGTCTATGTCAATTCGAACCAATACGTCATCGCTGATATCATCTCTGACAAAACTGAGGAAATCATGGAGTACGTGCACACGAAAATGGAGCACGCCACTACGGTGATTGACTGCATTGGCGGATACACGGGCCAATCTCGCAAGATGCTCCGCGTCGCCTTCAACAAGAAAGAGCTGAACTCCTTCCGCTCCTTTATTGCCGCGGTGGATCCCCGCGCATTCGTCTCATTCACCCAAGCTTCCATGATCAACGGAGAAGGATTTGCCCCTCTCGTCACTTCTAAGAAGAGGAAAAAGGATGAGTAAGGTTCAAGGATACGAATCTCGCCCCTTTGAACTGAAGGCTCCCTATGTCCCAACTGGCGATCAGCCTCAGGCAATCGCAAAACTTTTAGAAGGTGTCAAAGAAGGAAAGCAGGTCCAAGTTGTTTTGGGCGCGACCGGGACTGGTAAAACTTTCACCGACGCGAACATCATCGCCGCGCTTAACCGCCCCACTCTCATCATGGTTCATAACAAAACCTTGGCGAGCCAGCTTTACGCGGAATTCAAAGAACTTTTCCCCAATAACCGCGTCGAATACTTTATTTCGAACTTCGACTTCTACCAGCCGGAAGCCTATATCCCAAAGACCGATACTCACATTGATAAAAACGCGGTGATGAACGAAGAAATCGACATGATGCGCACGTCAGCGATGAACTCGGTGCTGTCACGAAGAGACACGATTGTTGTGGCTTCTGTCGCCGCGATATACGGATTGACGGATCCTAACGAATACCAAGGCCTCATCTTTGAGATTCGCCAGGGGGAAGAACTTGATCGAAATGCTCTTTATCATCAATTAACAGAAGCGCAGTACACCCGGAACAATCTTGAACTGAAGCCTGGAACCTTCCGCGTAAGAGGCGACGTTATTGATATTGCCCCAGCTACTCATGATTATTACATTCGAATTGATTGCTTCGGCGATACCGTTGATTCGATTGCTCAGGTAGACGCTGTTACTGGCGAAATCCTAAAAACATTCGCAACGTATCCTATTTTCCCGGCTTATGACCACGCTTCAACGAAGAAACGTATTGAGCGAGCCTGCTTGGGCATCCAAGAGGAATTAGAAGAGCGTTTGGCTTATTTCAAAGCGGAAGGAAAGCTCTTGGAAGCGGAACGCCTTGAAATGAGAACAAGGCAGGATATCGACTCCATGAGGGAACTTGGGAGATGCCCTGGCATTGAGAACTATTCCCGTCATATCGATGGTAGAAAGGCAGGCGAACGTCCGTTTACCTTGCTTGACTATATGCCGAAGGATTTTCTTCTGCTGATTGATGAAAGCCATGTTACTTTCCCCCAGATCAGAGGGATGTACAATGGTGATCATTCCCGTAAGGAAACGCTCGTCGAATATGGCTTCCGCTTGCCCAGCGCCTTAGATAACCGCCCCCTTAATTTCAGCGAATTCGAGTCTTTGATGCCTTCAACGGTCATTTGCACTTCTGCCACCCCCGGCGACTACGAACTAGGGAAAAGTAACGGTGAGGTCGTGGAGCAAATCATCCGTCCTACTGGCTTGCTTGACCCTCTCATCTCCGTTCGTCCGACCATGGGACAAATCGAGGATCTGCTTTTTGAGATACAAGAGAGAATCAAAAAGCAGGAAAGAGTCATGATCGTCACCTTAACGATCAAGATGGCCGAAGACCTAACCTCTTATTTAAAAGAAAGAGGAATCAAAGTCACCTATCTTCATAATGAGACGAAGACCCTTGAAAGAACTGAGATCATTTATCAGCTTCGCAAGGGGAAATACGATGTTTTGGTCGGCATTAACCTGCTCCGTGAAGGTCTTGATATTCCTGAGGTTTCCTTGATTGCTATACTTGACGCGGATAAGGAAGGATTCCTTCGTTCCACTCGTTCCTTGATCCAGATTATCGGCCGCGCAGCGCGAAACGCGCATGGCGAAGTCATTATGTATGCGGACTACTATAGCGACTCCATGAAAGAAGCTATCGAAGAGACCAACCGCAGACGCAAGATCCAACAGGCCTACAACGATGAGAACGGGATTGTGCCGACGACGATTATCAAACCGATCACCCCGCCACTTCATAACAGTGAGACGGAGACCGAGAACTTCGTGAAAAACTCCGCAAAAATGTCTCGAACGGAGATTCAGAAGCACATTTCCGAGATAGAGAAAGAGATGAAAAAAGCCGCAAAAGCCTACGATTTCGAACGTGCCGCGGAACTTCGAGACATCCTTTTCGAAGCCCGTGCATCCCTGGGAGATAAGAAATGAAGAAGTTCGACGCTTATCTTTTCGACTTCGATGGGACTTTGTTTGACAGCAGGGAGTCCTTGCTTCCTGTCTGGCGTTATGCCTTCGGCAAGGTTGGAATCCAAGGGGTCGGCGAAGAGCAATGCGAAGAGTTCAGCCATCATCCTTTGAAGTACGCCGCTGACGAAACGGGAGTCAAAGACTTTGACTTGTTTTACGACGCGATTAAGGAAGGCTTGGAGCTCGAAGAGACCATCAAAGCCACCAAAATGTTTCCGGATACGGTTTCGGTGATCGCCACTCTTTTCTCTAGAGGCTTTCCCTTAGGGATTGTTTCAAGCAATGTATCCACCCACATCGAACGTGTTTTGGATGACAAAAAAGTTAGAAATTATTTCTCTACCTTGTCTTGCTCCGATCTCTATTCCAAGCCAAAGCCCAATCCTGAGCCCTGCCTTTATGCTTTGCAACGCATGGGCCTTGCTTCGAGCAAATCGATTTGCATTGTAGGAGATTCCTTACAGGATGTGGAGTGCGGGAAAAACGCTGGTATCACTGGAATTTTGTTAGACCGTGACGGGAAATATCACGATTATGACGGCGTTAAAATCGCCTCACTTTATGAGCTTGTTTTTTAGTTGTAACACGCGCGAGAAAAGTCTATCCTTTATTAGCCTGTTTGAAAGGAGCGGCCTTTATGCAATGGTATGATATCGTCTTCGTCGTTGTATCTCTGATCGTCATTATCTTAGCCTTGCTTCAAGGCGGCAAATCTGAAGGCGCGTCTGGTGCGATTACCGGCGGTGGACTTAACGTCTTCGCCAAAACCAAGGAACGCGGTTCTGAGAAGGTCATCACCTACTTGACCTTCGGCTTCGCGATTGTCTTCCTCTTCATCGCCTTGCTCATCTCGATCAATACGAAAACTACGAGCACCGACTCCTCGGATTCGGCCAGCCTCGAAGCGGCGATTCGCCTCATCTTCTAAGAAAGTTCAACTTCCCCTCCATCGCGGAGGGTTTTCTTTATCCTCCAAATCTTGTTTTCGTAGTATCCTGTTTGACATGGAAATCCGTGAATTCGTAAAAGAAAGAAAGCTCTCCCTAGCTAAGCAAATCGCCGGGATGAAAAGGCCCCCTCATTTGATGATCATTTTGGCAAATGATGATCCTGCTTCCGCTTCATATGATCGCGGGAAGATGAAAGACGGCGCTGAAATCGGCGCGAATGTCGAGATGACGAAATTCTCCCCAGACGTCTCGGAAGAAACGCTTCTTGGAACGATTGAACGGTTTAACCAAGACGAATCGATTGATGGGATTATTGTCCAGTTGCCTCTTCCAAAACACATTTCTGAGGAAAAGGTGAAACTCGCGGTGTCCCCTTCAAAAGACGTGGACGGGTTCCATCCTTTGTCTACTTTTTCTCCTTGCACTCCTCTTGGAATCATCCGTTATTTGGAAGAGGAACAATTCCCCTTTCGCGGCAAGAACGCGGTTGTCTTAGGAAGAAGCAACATCGTCGGGAAGCCCATGGCAAAACTCCTCACCGCGAAAGACTGCAATGTTACGGTGCTTCATAGCAAAACCAGCGAGGAAGACAAAGCCTTCTATTTGGCCCATGCGGATTTGATCGTTGTTGCTATTGGAAAACTTGGCTATTTGGATAATCGATTCACTTTCAAGAAGGACGCCTTTATCGTGGATGTTGGAATTAACCGCGGCGAAGATGGGAAACTTCACGGCGATGTTGTTTCTGGACTTCCGGTCGCCTTGCAGACTCCTGTGCCCGGAGGCGTTGGACTTTTGACTCGTCTCGCCTTGATGGAAAACCTCGTTGAGGCCGCCTCAAAAAGGTAAAAGAAAACCGCGGATTATTCGGATCCGCGGTAACCTTATTTGCTTTCTTCTGGTTTGGCTTCTTCGTCTTTATTTTCGGGCTTGTGCTCGATTTCTTTGACTTCCGCCTCAATCACTTTTGGCTCTTCTTTATCTTCGACATCGACTTCTTTGATGTTCGGTTCCTCTTCTTTCTTGGGTTCCTTCTTTTCTTTCTTAGAGCCTTTCCCCTTTTCTTTATCAGCAGGGACAAGGGCTTTGCTCTTTCTCTTCTTACAGGAGATGAGCGTGATAATCGCTAAGGCGATGGCGACAATGGAAAGAACCGAACCGGTGAGAATCAAGCAGATGCGGTTCTTCGCTTCCTCACTCACGTTATAAAGAATGATGATATATAGACCGACGCCGATCAAAATGCCACCGAAGATGATTTCAAGGATTGGCATTGCGAATTTCTCGACGGCTTTTCTGACCAAAGAAACAATCGAGAAGGCGAGGAACATCGCGCCGATGACGATAGCTCCAATGGCGATAAAATAGACCATCGCTTCAATGAGCACTGTCTTTAGAACGATCATCGCGACGATGCCCAGAGTGATTTCAAATCCACTGACGAGCATGATGGATTCTTCCCCACTGCTCTTAACTTTAAGCAACGTCATGATAAGACGGAGCAAACCGTCGAGAATGATGAAGGAAGCAATCGCATAAGTAATAACGCTGCCCATGGTATCTCTTATGTCACTGTTGCCATCAATGCATCCAACAACGATTGCAAGCACGCCTGCTGCAAGCAAAATCACGTCTTCAACGATGTTCCAAATCGTCCAGAACTTATTAATTCCTTTGCTTTCTTTTACATCGGCCATAGGAATCTCCCCCTTTTCTTTATTTTTGCCGTGCTTAGTATAGTCGCGAAAGGAATGAAAATGAGAAAAACCTTAATAAAAGAATACGCAAAATTGCTTGTGCGTAGCGGTCTTGCCTTGCGCAAAGGACAGACGGTAATTATCCAAGCGAATGTTGATCAGGAGGATTTCGTCGCTCTAGTTTGTGACGAATGCTACAAGGCCGGAGCGAAGAAAGTAATCGTTAAGTGGTCTTCCGAAAAAGTGAATCGTGTCGCTTTTAAGAAAGAAAGCCTTAAAAACCTTGCAAATCCCCTTCCTTTTGAGATTGAGGAAGCAAAATGGAAAGCGGAAGAACTCCCTGCCCTTCTTTGGATTGACAGCGATGATCCAGATGGCAATAAGGGCATCGATGCCGGCAAAATGGCCGCGGTTAGAACGGGCCGTTATAAGGTGATCGGCAAATATAAGGAAGCGATGGAGAACCGCTATCAATGGTGCATCGCTGGCGCTCCTTCTCCTGCGTGGGCAAAGAAGATTTTTCCAAACGATAGAAAATCTGTTGCAATGGAAAAACTTTGGGAAGCGATTTTGCTTACATCTAGAGCAAACGATGGGAACGGTATCGAGAACTGGGCCAAGCATGATGCTGAGCTAAAGAAACGTTGCGAATATCTGAATTCTCTCCGCCTTAAGAAGCTCCACTACACCTCAAGGAACGGAACCGATTTGACGGTTGGGTTAATCCCTGGCGTTATTTTCCTTGGCGGGGGCGAACGCATCATCGGTGGCGATTTTGAGTTCCAGCCCAATATCCCCAGCGAAGAATGCTTCACTTCGCCCAAAAAAGGCGAAGCCGAAGGCGTCGTCTATAGTGCGAAACCTTTGGTGTACAACGGGCAGATGATTCGCAATTTCCACTTGGTCTTCCATGAAGGCAAAGCGGTCGAGGCCTATGCCGAAGAAGGGGAAGAGGCCTTACGTTCCATCTTATCCTTAGACGAAGGAAGCGCCTATTTAGGGGAATGTGCCTTAGTACCCTATGATTCCCCCATTAATAATACGGGCCTTCTCTTCTACAACACCCTCTACGATGAAAACGCCTGCTGCCACCTCGCTCTCGGCAGAGGGTTCTATGAACTGTATCCGAACTTTGACAAATACACCGATGAGGAACTGCAAGGCTTCGGCATCAACCATTCTCTTTCGCACGTCGATTTCATGATCGGTTCAGAAGATCTGAACATCGTGGGAACGAAAGAAAACGGCGAGGAAATCGAAATCTTCAAAAACGGGAATTGGGCCTTCTCTTTCTGAAATCAGGCTTCTTCCAAATTCAACAGATCTTTGAAATCGACGGACCGGGTAGAAAAGTAAAGCCTTTTGCTCGTTTCGTCGATTTTCTTTATGTTGTCCACGAACTCATAGATATGGCCATCTCGCCAGTACTTGGCTTTGACTGGGCCGTTTTCGTAGTGAACCAAAACGTAATTAATCTCTTCTGCTCTATCGGAGGAAATTAAAGGACGTGGGACACGCGAGCGTCTTTCACGGAGTTCCGCCAAATATTTGCCTTGTTCGATTAATGATTGGTATGGCGCCCATTTCATCATTCCGCGTTCACTGCTTGCGGTCATGCTCTGTGCCCTCCGATTTGCTGATGTCTTTCTTTAATGGTCGAATCCTTGGTCAAGGAGCTCGTTCTTAGGACGGCGTTTTTCCCATACATCGCTGCGATATCGTCCATTGCGGCCCAAAGGTCCTGTTCTTCGCTCTCTTCCTCGGGGGAAGAAAATAAATCAAATTGATGTCCGGAAGAGCAAGAAAGCTTTGAGAAAGAGATTCCAAGATTCCTCACGGGGCTTCCGTCATAGTAACGGTTGAATATCTCAAGAACGACGGAGTAAAGCTTATTCGAAGACGAAGTTGCAATGTTTAAAGCGGACTGATGAGAAATGCCTCCTCCGGTTTTCGCACTGTAACCAACGAAAAGATGCACGGTCCCGCATTTTTGATAGGACATGCGGAGACGGAAGCAAAGTTCATCGCACATCTCCCGGAGCAAAAGTCTTGCCCCTTCCCCGTCATAGTCTCTAGGCAATGTTTGTCCTAGCGAGAGGTTTCTTTCTTTGGGAACGTACTTCTCTCGAATGTTTGTATTGTCGATCCCATTAGCAAGATCGTGCAGCTGATCGCCGATGATTCCAAATTCTTTTTCTAGATGCGTGACGTCGATTTTGGCTAGGGCCTCTAATGTATGGACTCCCATTTTGGCAAGACGCGAGGCAATCCCATAAGAGATTCCCCAAACGTCGGTTATATTTATTTTCCAAAGTTTGGTCGGAACGTCCTCCATGTGCCAATGGGCGCGGTAAGGCTCCTTCTTTTTACCTTCTCTATCTAGACAGACTTTCGCTAAAAACATATTTGGGCCTAAGCCAGCTGTCGCGACAAGGCCAAGCTCCTCTTTGATGCGGTTTTGAATCTTGGCGACGAGATCTTCTGCGCTGCATTGGTTAAGCGATAAGTAAGGAGTCAGGTGCAAGAAAGATTCATCAATGGAATAAACGTGCAAATCCTCTTCCGAAACGAAATCTAGAAAGATATCAACGACTTTTGCGGAGATTTTGATGTAATACTCCATTCTAGGGCGTGCATAAATCATGCCTTCTAGCTTAGGGAGGTCGCGCATTCTTTCTACGTTTTTAACCCCATAATGACTTTTGAGGTATGGAGTCGCAGACATGACGATGGTGTTCTCCGTTCTGGTGGGATCGCATACGACAAGAGGGGTTGAAAAAATATCCAAACCTCTAGCTGCGCATTCGCAGCTAGCGTAGAAACTTTTCATGTCGATTACTGCGTAGACCTCTTCCATGGGAAGACAAATATAAAAAGGAAAAAATATAAAGTTGAGACTTGTTTTTTCTTGAATTTAAAGACGCCCGATCACCTGGTTACAAAATCAATAGGATGCGCCGTCCCTTCTTCAAAAATCTTTGACAAGGTACGAAAAAAGCCGATGTAAGCGGATGGAAATTCTTTACAGAGTCTCTTTTTCTAAGATGGCGCGTTTTCTTTTTGCTTTTTCCTGTTGCTCACTGTGCCTGAATTTCCGAACGCGTTTTTCTTTCCTTGTAATGGCAAACCGAATGACTATAATTATTCCGCGTTGGGCCTTTAGCTCAGTTGGGAGAGCGCCTCGTTCGCAACGAGGAGGTCGCCGGTTCGAATCCGGTAAGGTCCACCAAAAAAGGACGATAGGCGAACTTCAAAGTTCGCCATTTTTTAATCTTGGTTCGTAAAGAAAATATGGTGCGTCTTCAGTAGACCCTAGCAAGGTAGGCGGGTTTTGAAATAATGCTATGTTGTGGAAAGAAAGAAGCTAAATACAACGGGGCTGCGCCTAACAATCTTCGGTGTTTTGTTGGCCCCGAACCTCACCGCCGGCGCGCTTCTTGGATTGCAGATTAATGTGAGCAACGTCTCGAATGGTCTAAAATCAAAGGCGCCTTTAAATAAACTGTGGAATTCAGACCGCCCACAAATACGCCAGTGCGGGCAAACCGAAATAGATAGCTAGAGAAGCGATCACGAAGAAATAGAACAAGATGCGCAGTTTTACGGTGCGATAAGCAACCAGGGCGGCGTTAGATGTTTTAACAGCTCTTTTCGAAGCGATGGATTCGTAACCCATGACCAATACCATTCCTAGCGTGAAGATATTGACCATCGTAAGCAAGGAGAAAACGTTGCCAGAAGAAGTTAATGATAAGCCAAGCAAAATCGCGGATATCGCGGAGAAAAACCCCGTGCCGATCATTGAGATGCTATCGTCTTTGTTGAAAGATTGGTTGAAGAAAGCCAAGGTGAGCCAGCAAGCTACTGCAATGATGTTCAGGAAGGAATTCAAGAAGACGGAAATGCCGTGCTTATTAGCTCTTACAACGATCTCCAACTGCGTCTTTATGATCTTCTGGCCAAAGGTCGAAGAAGAACGGTCTAGGTCGGTGTCTACATAGTAATTGGCAAGGACGGCGAAATTGGTAATCCCGTCTTTTTCTTTGATTAATTGATAGCCTCCACCGATATCGAAGTAGGGAGAAAGACCACTCATGCCCGAGTCAGGGATGTAACGGATGTAGTTCGTATTTCTTGTGGGTTGTATATAAACGTGGAATTGGGCGGAATCTAAAGGATAACGAGGCGAGTCGAATTTCTTCGTGATTTGTGCAGAAAAATGGAGCTTTTGGGAAAAACGGTAGGTTTTTGCGGACTTATCGTAATAGGCAGTCCCTCTATCTTGGTACTCCAAACTGTCTGCGGATATGCGCCCGTTGCCGATTGAGAACTCATCGTTTTTATCCGTATAGACGTTGGAGGATTTTTCTCCTGGGTAGGCGGCGCGCTCCGCGGTATACAAAGTAGAAATACTGGTTGGCTCAAGCGAACTCGATAGATGCACGGGGTTTCCAGAAACGTCTTCGAAGTTAAATTGGATCACATCCGGGATGTTGTCCGAATAAGGAAGCCATCCATTTCCTTCGCTGTTTAATGACCAGGCGTCTTGCGAAAGGTCCTCTTCCGAATAGAAGCTATCCTTATTAAAAGAAATCCCTTTTTCTTTCTCCCACCACATCTTGTGGTAATCCATTTGATCAAAGTCATAACGGAGGGACATCGTTACTGTGTAACTGCTATCCGAAGTTGAGATGCCACTGATACTTTCTAATTGCGCACCAATGTTAATCTCGGAATAATGGGCGACCCCGTTTGTTCCGTTTTGCGGCAAGGAATCCCTTATCGCTTTTTGCTCTTCCGATAATTCGTTCCCTGCACGATAACTTTCGAGAGTCTCTGCTCTATTCACGGAGACGGTTGTGTAGGAATAGACGATGAAGGCTAAGAATGGAACGGATACAAGCGCGAGATTAAGCCAAAGCTTTCTCTTCCCTTTCTTATCAAGCAAGGCGTAATTTCTTTTGATGACGTGCGAATGTTTTTTCTTGCTTAGTTGTTGTTCATACTCGTTTCTACGGAGTGCGACGACGGTCTCGTCGACGTAGAGGGCATCGTCGTGTGGCAATTCTTTATTGTCGTCTGTTAAGAGATCTACATTTAAAAAGAAGAAGTCCGCTATTTTTGTGAGGATTTCTGCGGATGGAACCTCATTTCCATCTAAAATTCCCGCAAAATCCTCATCTTTTATCTCAATTGCTTCCGCTAAAGATAGCCGGTGTTTGGCTTTTAGGAATTCATTAAGGTGTCTGATTTTTTCGTTGCAATTCATAAAGGCGCCTTTGTTTGGCCCTTATTATAAAGATGCCTTGTTAATGAAAGAACGAAAATGATATTTCAACCTTTTGGCTAGTGATATACTTCCAGCCGGAAAGGAGAAAGAAACATGGAATTTGTTAAAAAATCTTTGTCGAAATGGGTCGAAGCGGCCTTGATCTTGGTCATCGGTATCTTGGTCATCGTTGCTGGCGCGCAGATGGGTAACACCAGCGTGGACGCCCTTGTTAATGGCAATGGCTCCGGCGATACCATTAAGTCCATTTCGCTTGTTTTGGGTTGGTCCTTTATCGTGATTGGTTCTCTTGGCATTCTCGCGGGAATCTTCGCTTCCGTCTTCTCGAAAGCGGGTTTCGCGGCTGCTGCCATCAGTGCCGGCGTCACCTTGGCCGCTGGTATTTGGCTCGTCGTTCGTCAGCAAGCTGGCAACCTCATGTTCGTCTTGATCGGATTCGTTCCCTTCGTGATGATCGTTGTCGGCGCTGTTTTGGCGGTTGATGCTGGTTTCATTGGCTTCAAAGGCATCAAGGATAAAGCCTTGAAAAAGACTCTTCCTGCGATGATCTTTGGCATTGTGATGGCTGCTGCTTCCATTGTCCTTGGTGCGCTTTGCATTGCGACCACGGAAAATGGGGACACGATTATTGCCGGCAATGTTCAACTCATCATCTTCGGCATCATCCTTGTGGTTTATGCCTGCTTCCTTGTTTTGGCCACTTTCGTTTCGATTCCTTTAATTGCCGTTGTCACGGTCAAGAAGGATGAGCCGATTGAAAACCAAAACGACGAAGCTCATAACGCTTAATCACGGAAACCCTTAAGCACCTTGGCTTACGCTGAGGCGCTTTTTATTTTTGCCCAATCGCGACGATCCAAGGGCCCTTCGTCTTGATGCTCATTTCCTTAAATCCAGCCTGATTTAGCAGGGACGTCAATGCGTTTTCATCATAGAACTTCATCGCGGGCATAATGGACAACAGGTGGTTTACCTTGTCTTCATCGCCCCCATCGTCTTCATTCACTACAATGAGATATCCATTTGGCTTCAGAACTCTATAAGCTTCTTTCAAAGCCTCCAAGGGATTCGGCCAAAAGTAAATCGTTTCTACCGCCGATATCAGATCGAAACTTTCATCTTTAAAAGGCAAGGAAGCGACGTCCCCCTTAAGGATTTCACACATCCTCTGCTTGATCTGGTCTTCGTTTTTCTTTTTCGCTTCTTCAACGGCGACTTTTGAATAGTCGACGCCACAACAAAAGGAGGCCTTGGCTTTGTGGAACAAATAGGCGATGGTGCCCCCACCTCCGCATCCGAGATCGAGACATTTTTTGCCGGGCTCTATAGGCAAAAACGAAAATCCCCAAGCAACCAAAGGAGCATGGTGCTCATTCATATCTGCGACGCGCTTTTTGCCAAGCTCACCAATGGGTTTGGCGGCGTTCGCGATGTACCTTTTGTTCATCTCAGAACTCTAGAAGCAAGGCGAATTTAAAGTTAGAAATAGCCTTAACTGCATGCAAGCCGTTCTTTGCAAATGCGAACGAATCCCCGGCTTTTACGTGGTTTTCGACTCCTTCGTAGGTAATGACGCCCTCTCCGTCGAGGATAAGCAGCAAAGCCTCGCCTGGAGCTTTATGTGGTGTAAGTTCGGTTCCTTTGCTCATGGCCAAGACGGCGAGCTGTGAGGTTTTAGCCTCCATCAAGGTAAGATTTACGATCTTCCCTTCTTGATAGGGCAGAAGGTCTTTTAAAGCGAAGACTTCGCCTTTGTTAATGATTTCGTTCATATGCGTTTCCTTTTTTAACGTCACTTCAAGATATACAAAACCTTCATTCCCGCATTTTCCAAGGTACTCCCCCGCTTCTGAGAAGTAAGCTTCCCCTTGAGATAAACGGAATTCCGTTTCGCTTTCAAGAATCCCTTCGCCGCTTAAACCTATATATAAGCACGGCGAAAGATAGCTTTCTTTTGAAATCGAAGTCTTCCTTCCTAAGGAAAAAACGGTTAACCCTGGACCGATTTTTTCCGAAATCGTTAGATGGTCCAGCGGAGCGTTTGTCTTTGTGAAGCTGAAGGGTTTTCCTATCTCCATGACATTCCTTTCGCAGATATTGTAATGGAATTGCGCCTTAAAAAGAGAAAGAACGAAACCTTCTACTCTTTTATTTGAGAAAGGATACAATCTCTTTCGATTAAGGAGAGTTAACCATATGGCATGCACCACTATTCTCGTTGGCAAGAAAGCCAGCAATGACGGGTCGACGATGATTGCCCGAAACGACGATGGCAATTTTGATGCTAAAAAATTGATTGTCGTGGATCCTCAAAAGCAAGGAAAGACCTATAAATCGGTCATTGGAAATCTAAAGATTGATTTGCCTGAGAATCCTCTTCGCTACACGATGCTTCCCAACGTCGACAAGAGCAGTGGCATTTGGCCCGCTTCTGGCGTCAATTCGCTTGGCGTAGGCATGACGGCGACGGAAACGATCACAAGCAACGCTCGCGTTCTCGGCGCCGACCCCTACGTAAAGGCCAAGAAAGACCAGCCAGGCGGTCTTGGAGAAGAAGATCTTGTCCTTCTGGTTCTTCCTTATATTCATAACGCCCGCGAAGGCGTGGAACGTTTAGGCTCTTTGCTTGAGAAGTACGGCACTTATGAACCAAACGGCATCGCATTCAACGATCCGGATGAAATCTGGTGGCTCGAGACCATTGGCGGCCATCATTGGATTGCTAGACGCGTCCCGGATGACTCCTATGTTGTTATGCCAAATCAATTTGGCTTGGATAACTTCTCTTTCGAAGATGCTTATGGGGCTAAGAAAGAATGCATGTGTTCCCCGGATTTGAAAGAATTCGTGGATAAACACAGCCTCGCGCTTGATCAGGGCGATACTTTCAATCCCCGCTTGGCGTTTGGCTCGCACGATGATTCCGACCACGTTTATAACACGCCACGCGCTTGGTTCATGCTCCGCTACTTCAACGGCAGGACCGCTTCGTTCGATGGGCCTAATGCTCATTTCACCCCTGTTTCCGATGACCTTCCTTGGTCGATGGTTCCCGAAAGAAAAATCACGGTTGAGGACGTGAAATACATCCTTTCATCTCATTATCAAGACACCCCTTATGATCCTTACGGCAAAGCGGGCGATCCCTCCTTGCACGGCATCTATCGCTCCATTGGGGTGGCAAAGACCTCTTTCATGACCTGCCTCCAGGCAAGACCGAATCTTCCCAAGGAAATCTCTACCATTGAATGGCTTTGCATGGGGCCGAATCCCTTCAATTCCTTCGTCGCGGTTTATCCGAACGTTCCTAGCATTCCTTCTTATTTCTCTGGGACTACCAAAATCGTCGATTCGCAGAACTTTTATTGGGCGAATCGTTTGATCGGGATTATCGCGGACGCTCATTTTGCAACGACTTCCATTTACATCGAACGTTATCAGAAGGCGATGCAAAGCTTTGCTCGCGCTCACGTCGAAGAAACGGACAATGAGTATCTAAAAGCGATTTACCCAGACGAGAATATCCTCGTTAAAGCCAATATGAAAATGGCGGATGAAGCCAAGAGGCAAACCAATAACGTTCTCGATACCATCCTTTACGTTTCTTCCGCGGATATGAAGAACAACTATCATCGGACCGATAATTAATTGCCGTCAAATCTTAAGAAAAACAATGAGGGTCTCTTTAAGAGAGGCCCTCTTTTTGATAAATTAGTAGGCATGTCATACGCGGATAAAATTTTCAAGGAAAACGCCAAGGATATCTTGGAAAATGGGGTTTGGGATACGGACTATCCGGTGCGTCCTCATTGGGATGATGGAACTCCTGCTCACACCATTAAGAAGTTCGGAATCGTGAATACCTACGATCTTCAAAAGGAACTGCCGATTCTCACCATCAGAAAAACCAATTTCGAAGCGGCCCTCGACGAGATTCTTTGGATTTGGCAAAAGAAATCGAATAACGTTCATGACCTCCACTCCCACATTTGGGATTCTTGGGCGGATGAGAATGGCTCCATCGGCAAGGCCTACGGCTATCAGCTCGCGAAGAAATCAATTTACCCGGAAGGCGAATTTGATCAGGTCGATCGTGTTTTATTTGATTTAAAGAATAATCCCCACTCCCGCCGCATCATGACGAATATCTACAATTTTGATGATCTTCATGAGATGAATCTTTATCCCTGCGCTTATTCGATGACCTTCAATGTCTCAGGCGATACTTTGAACGGAATTTTGAATCAGCGTTCAAACGATATGCTCACCGCAAACAATTGGAATGTCCTTCAATATTCTTTACTTCTCATGATGCTCGCTCAAGTCTCCGGACTTAAACCAGGCAAGCTAATGCACGTTATTGCGGACGCTCATTTCTATGACCGTCACATCCCTTTGGTGGAAGAAATCCTCGCAAAACCCGAACATTCTGCACCAAAACTCAAAATTAACCCCGACGTCAAAGACTTCTATGATTTCAAAGTTTCGGACTTTGAATTAGAGGACTATGAGTTTGAAAAACTCGGAAAGAAGATTCCGGTAGCGATATGAACAAGCTCATTGAAATTTTGAATTGCGATTCCAAATGGGGCATTGGCAAGAAGAATGGACTTCTTTTCCATTTGCCAAAAGACATGAAGTTTTTCCGTGAGACAACCTTGAACCACGTTGTCGCGATGGGGGAGAATACTCTTCTTTCCTTCCCGGGTTCCAAACCCTTAAAGAATCGTACAAGCATTGTTTTGTCGCAGGATGAGCAACATAACTATGATGGGGTTATCAACGTCCATTCTTTCGAGGCTTTCCTTTCCAAGATCAAAGAATGCCTTGAGACCCAAGACGTTTACATCATCGGAGGGGCGTCTATTTACCGTCAATTGCTCCCTTATTGCGATGAGGTTCTTTTGACCAAAGTGCATGAAGATGGGCAAGCCGAGGTGTTTTTTGAAAACCTCGACGAAAAGAAAGAGTGGCGGTTAGTTTCCTCTGCTCCTGAAGAAGATGATAACGGCCACTCGATTAGTTTTTGCACATACAAAAACGACAATAAGAAGCCGCTTTAATAGCCATAGCGTTTTCTCATAAAGAACAAGAAGAACAGCATCGTTCCGGTGGAAACGATTTCGGCAAAGCAAGCGGAACTCCAAATGCCGTTTACTTGCAGCCAAAGTGGGATAACGAAGACGAAGATAAGCTCGGAACCACTGCGGCAGAAAGAGATAACGGCAGATACCGTGCCATTGTTTAATGATGTGAAATAGCCAGACATGAAGATAGTGAACCCTGCCGTTAGATAGATGCAGGAGAAAATCCTATTCGCGTTGATCGCAACTTCCTTTACGTGCGCGGATCCTCCGGAAAGAAGCCCAGACATCGGCTCCGCCAAGGCTTCGCCTAAGCCAAACATCACTAGGCCTGCTATGGCAATCAAGATAAAACTCTTTTTCAGAATGCTCGATAGTTCTTTCTTGTTCCCCGCTCCGTATTGATAGCCAACGAAAGGTGACATCGCGGTTGAATAACCCATGAAGATTGCCATAAAGACGTAAGACATGTACATGATAATGCCATAGGCGGCTACTCCGTCTTCTCCGATGAAAATCAAAAGCTGCGCGTTGTAGCACATCCCTACGATGGAAGAAGAAACGTTGGAAACGAATTCGCTGGAACCATTCCACGCCGCCTGGCCCAGCGCCTTAAAATCCATGGATGGCTTGCTTAGGTGTAGTTTGTTGCTTTTATTAGTGGCGAAGTAGATGAAAGGGAAAACGGTGCTGAAACCCTGGCCAATCAAAGTAGCTGCGGCTGCTCCTACCACGCCCCATTTGAAGACGCCGATGAACAAAGCGTCCAAAGCCATATTGGTTAGCCCTGCCCCTAAAATCACCATGAAGCCGAGCTTTGGCTTCTCAATCGTTAAAAAGAATGCCTGGAAGATATATTGGAACATCATAAGAATGATGCCACCGCATAAAATCCTGCCATAGAGGATACCGTCGTTGATCATGACTTCGCTTGTCGCCTCTGTGCTTAACGAAGCCATCCAACGGACAAATGGCTTCACGCAGAAGAACCCTGCCACGCCAAAAACGGTTCCTAAAATCAGTACAAAGTATACAAGCAGGGAGAAGTATTCTTTTGCCTTCTTTTCGTCTTTTTCGCCCAACGTTTTGGAAACCAGAGCGCTCCCGCCGGCTCCGAACATGAAACCTATTGCCCCAAGGATCATGATGAACGGGAATACGAGATTTACGCCGGAAAAAGCCTCCGCTCCGGCGAAATTCGAAACGAATATTCCGTCGACGATGGAATAAAGCGAAGAAAACACCATCATTAGGATGGGCGCATAAGAAGCAAAAAAGATTTTTTTAAACGTGAGATGTTCGTCTAGATGGACCGTCATAAAATACCTTTCGTCATTTTCGCAGGTCTAGCCTGGCATCTTATCCAACAACGGGTATGACCCGTCATCCTCCGATGAATGGTTCAATTCTAGTCAAATAAAAATAAGTTGGAAGGGCTTGAAAGCCGTTTCTTAGCCTTCCAAGGAATTTAAAAAAGCGGATACGATTTCTAGATACGAATCGTGACTCTCCCAATATGTCATGTGACGGCTTCCCTCAAAACAATGAATCTTTTTGTTCTTGCTGCCTAGCAAGCGGAACATGGTTTCATTTTGAAGCTCGGTGGATTCGTCCTTACCGCCATAAAGCACCAAAGACGGACATGTGATTTTGGGCAAGAACGACTGCGTGTCATAGGATTTTAGCGACCCCGTTGGTGCGAATTCGCTCTCTCCCCAGGCAGATAGATAAGAAATCGTTCCTGCATTTTTCTTTCTTGTTAGGCAGTCAGGAGCCGTCCCATCGGTTGGGATATTAGAAACGGTCATTTTCATGTAACGTTCTGTGGCTTCTTTGAATTCCTTCGAGGTGTAGTTCTCGTTGGTCTCGGCTTCTTGGATAGCTTTTTGATCGCTTTCAGAGAGGTTCTTGATCAGCCGATGCGTCTCTTCTTTCCACATGGAGGCGGAGCATAAAGTTGATGAAAGGATAATCCCCTTCACTCCTTTTTGACCTTTTTCTTGAAGATATAGTTGAAGCAACATTCCTCCCCAACTATGACCTAGGAGGAAGTATTCTTTGTAGCCTAGATACTGGATAAGACAGTCCAATTCTTCTATCCAACCTTTTGCGGAGTAGTCGCCTGGATTTGTGGAAATTGAGGAAAGACCACATCCGAACTGATCATAAAACACTACGGGCCTGTCTCCTATTTTGGCTAAGGAGTCTAAAAGCTCTAAGGAATTGTGTGTAGAACCTGGACCGCCGTGCAAAGTGATTAAAGGCGCACCCTTTCCTTCTGGATTTACTATCCTCACGTATGTTGAAAATCCTTGCTTCAAAGGCAGGAAAAACTCCGCAATTCTCATAAAATCATCGCAAATGCTCGGGGAATTTTTCGTCAGGGATGTTCTTTAGTTTCTCGTCGAGATAACCGATAATGGCTTTTCGAGTCACGATCCCCATGAGAATCCCGTTCTCATCTAGCACAGGGACAAAGTTTTGCTTGCCTGCCAAGCGGACCAAATCCTTCATTTCCGCATCGAAGCGAATAGGCTCGACTTCGCGCTCGTGACGAAGACTTGAAATCGGAGTCGATTCGGCTTCCTTATAGTTCATATTTGCTTTGAGCTTTATGAAACGGAACATATCGCCTTCGGAGATTGCTCCAACGTATTTGCCGTCCCGGCTAAGGATTGGGATGGAGGTCAAATCGTTGGCAATCATTTTTTCGGCGACTTGTCGCAAAGACCAGTGGTCCTCCGCGTAGCAAACCTGGGATTTAGGAATCATGAAGAATAGGATATTCATGTCGACATTTTAATTCATATTTGTTTTCTGGAAAGTCCGTATAATTCCAAGTGATGGATTTCAACGGCTGGGAAAAACTTTCCTTGGTGGATTTCGATGATTATCTAACCACCACCTTTTTTACATCCGGTTGTAATTTCCGATGCCCATTTTGTCATAACAAGAACTTAGTCCTCACTCCAGAAGGCAATCCAACAATTCCCTGGGAGTTGATGCTCGATTATTTGAAGAGAAGGAATAAAGAGTTGGATGCCGTTTGCATCACCGGAGGGGAGCCAACCTTGATGGATGATCTAAGGGAGAAACTTGTTCAAATCAAGGAACTTGGGTATCTTGTGAAGCTCGACACGAACGGGACTAACCCTGACGTGATTAAAGATCTTTACGCCAGAGGGCTTGTCGATTACTTTGCAATGGACATCAAAAATTCAAAAGAAAAATATGCCGAAACTGCAGGGCTTTCGAAAATAAACCTCGCAAAAGTCGAAGATTCCGTTTCTTTTCTCCTTCACTCTGGATGTCATTATGAGTTCCGCACGACAATCATGGAGGAGTTTCATGATGAAGATAGTTTCCGCTCCATTGGTGATTGGCTTATGGGCGCTGAACGCTATTTTTTACAACGTTATGTGGACTCGGAAAATTGTATTAAGCGCGGTTTGCACATGGTTAAAAAAGAAGAAGCCCAACGTTATGTTGAGCTTCTTCGTTCTTCGATAAAGACCGTTGAGCTTCGTGGCTACGATTAAGCAAGGCCTTGAAGATAACCTTGGCACATCGTGGCGGCAATTGCTCCGTCATTGGTGGCTGTTATGACTTGGCGGACGTCTTTTTTGCGGCAATCCCCGCACGCGTATACGCCTGAGGTTTTGGTTTCCATCTTTTCGCTGGTTACAATGAAACCCTTATTAAGCTCGACGAAATCGCTAAACATTTCGTTATGAGGAATCTGACCAATCGCGACGAAGACTCCATCACTATAGAAGTTCACGGTCCCTCCGTTCTTTTTGTCCTCAAACGTCGATATGACTTTGTCTCCTTCTTGCTCGAACTTCGTGCAATTAAGTTCGTGGGTGACAACAACGTTAGGCAACGCTAGTAAGCGTTCCTGGAGTATTTTGTCCGCAAAGAAGTGATCAAAAAGAGTAACCACATGGACTTTTGTACAAATTGCGGCCAAGGAAATGGCGTATTGTAGCGCGGTGTTGGCGTCTCCGATGAGAAGCACCTCTTTCCCGGCATAGAAAGCTCCATCACACACCGCACAGTAAGAAACCCCCTTGCCCGTTAATTCTTTTTCCCCAGGGACATTCAAGCAACGATGACTGCAGCCCGTTGCTAGGATCACGCTTTTGCCATCGAAAGCCCCATAGTCCGTCGAGACAGTGAAATTCCCTTCGCCTTTTTTGGTCACTTTCTTTACTTCGCCAAATTCAAAGACGACACCTAAATTGGTGATTTGCGCAAAAAGATTATCCGCGAATTCAGAACCAGATATTGAAACAATGGAGGGGTAATTCTCCAAACGTGGGCTTAAAGCGATTTGCCCTCCGATGCCTTCTTTTTCAATAAGCAGCACGCTTTTTCCGGCGCGTAACAAATATAGGCAGGCGCTCATGCCGGAGGGGCCGGCGCCAATAACAATGCTGTCGTAAACCATTTCTTTAAATTAAGAAGCCCCTGCGTGAGGGGCTTCAATCTCCTTAATTGGATGTCTTGAGCGATTCGATGAACCCTTTGATGAGAGAGGCGTTCTCGTAAACTTTGTATCCGCCGCCTTCTTCAGGGACGAGAAGGGTCGGGGCTTGTTTGATGCCATGGGCGATTGCGAGATCTTTATTCGCCGCGGCATCCACGTTGTGATAATGGAAGCCAGCACCATCAAGAATCATTTTTGCCATTCTGCAGTTCGGGCAAGTCGGAGAAGTGAAGAGCAAGGGCTCTGTGATTTTTGGAAGTTCGTCCTTTGTGCTTTGACCAATGATTTCCCCCTCGGCATGAGAATGATTTTCCGGCAAGTCGCATTCCTTTGTGACGTCGTATGTCTTTCTCATCTTGAATTCCTGGCTCTTGCCAGCGTTCCAGTTCTTGACCGGGCGGTAGTAGCCAGTGATACGCGAATAAACTTCGGTCTCTTTGCCACAGTGCGGGCATTTCCACTGCTCGCCAGAGATATAACCATGTTCGGAACAGACTGAATAGGTCGGTGAGACCGTGTAATAAGGCAGCTTGTAGTTCTCCGCGATCTTCCTGACGAGCCTCATGCAGGATTGCCAGTTCGGCAAGCGCTGACCAAGGAAGGCGTGGAAGACGGTGCCGGAGGTATAAAGGGTTTGGAAGCGATCTTCGATATCAAGTGCCGCGAAGATGTCGGAAGTATAGCCCACGGGGAGATGGCTCGAATTCGTATAGAAAGGAGTCTCGCCATCTTTGGAGGCTGTGATGATGTCGGGGTAGCGGACCTTGTCGTGCTTGGCCAAACGATAGGAAGTCGACTCGGCCGGCGTGGCTTCAAGATTGAAGAGATCGCCGTACTTTTCTTGATAGTCCGAGAGGCGTTCCCTCATGTGATTGAGCACTTCCACGGTGAACTCTTGAGCGCTCGCGTGGGAGAGGTCTTCTTTAATCCATCTTGCGTTGAGGCAGGCTTCGTTCATGCCGACGAGACCAATGGTCGAGAAGTGGTTTTTGAAGGAGCCGAGATAATGCTTGGTGTAAGGATAGAGCCCGGCTTCCAAAAGTTTGGTAATAGTTTGCCTCTTCACGCTTAAGGAACGGGCGGAAATATCCATCAAACGGTCGAGTTTTGCGTAGAAATCGGCTTTATCCGTCGCTTGATAGGCAATGCGAGGCATGTTGATGGTGACAACGCCGATTGAACCTGTGGATTCGCCGGAGCCGAAGTAACCACCGCTCTTCTTTCTGAGCTCGCGGAGGTCAAGACGCAAACGGCAGCACATGGAACGAACATCGCTCGGCTTCATGTCGCTGTTGATGTAGTTCGAGAAGTAAGGGGTCCCGTATTTCGCGGTCATTTGGAAGAGAAGCTTGTTGTTCTCGGTAGGCGACCAGTCGAATTCTTTCGTGATGGAATAGGTGGGGATAGGATATTGGAATCCGCGTCCGTTAGCATCACCTTCGATCATCGTCTCAATGAAGGCACGGTTGACCATGTCCATTTCCTCTTTGCATTCGCCATAGGTGAAGGGCATTTCTTTGCCCCCGACGATAGCGGGGAGGTTCTTCAAATCGTCCGGGCAGGTCCAGTCGAGAGTGACGTTAGTGAAGGGAGCCTGGGTTCCCCAACGAGAGGGGGTATTGACTCCGTAAATGAAGGATTGAACGCATTGCTTAATTTCTTTGTAGGAAAGATGGTCCGCTTTGGCAAACGGAGCAAGATAAGTGTCAAAGGAAGAGAAGGCCTGCGCGCCCGCCCATTCGTTCTGCATGATGCCGAGGAAATTGACCATCTGGTTGCAAAGAGTCATAAGGTGCTTCGCGGGAGAAGAGGTGATTTTCCCCGGGACGCCGCCTAAACCTTGTTGAATCAGCTGTTTCAAACTCCAACCGGCACAGTAACCGGTAAGCATGGAAAGATCGTGAATATGAATGTCAGCGTTTCTATGCGCATCACCAATTTCTTTGTCATAAACCTCAGAGAGCCAGTAATTCGCCGTGACGGCGCCAGAATTGGAAAGGATCAAGCCACCTACGGAATAGGTGACGGTTGAGTTTTCTTTCACACGCCAGTCGGCGACGCGAAGATAGCTGTCGACTACTTTTTTGAAGTCGAGCTCAGTGCTTTTGACTTGACGGAGCTCCATATGCTTTTTTCGGTAGTCCATGTAAGAGCGGGCAACATCGACGTATCCCGCCTGAATCAAGACGATTTCAACGGAATCTTGAATGTCTTCGACGCCAACGATGTCATCAACGATTTTGTCATTGAAATCAGCGGTAACGCGGAGGGCAAGAAGTTCGATAACGCTCGGCGTCATCGACTTATGCTCTGCGAAGAAAGCGCGGGAAATGGCGTTTTGAATTTTCTTGAGATCGAAGGGGACGATGGACTCGTCGCGTTTACGTACTTGCAGCATATAAGACTCCTTTTGAAATCCTTGGAGAAATGGGGATAAGAAAAATTCCCGTATGGAATCATCGTTATCCACGCCTCCCTTTCGGGTTTCGCGCACATCATAATAGAGACGCTAATGTAAATTGCAACGCGTCTTGTTTTCATGGTTTTTCTTTCATTAAGAAAAGGCTGCAAAAACGGAGATTTCTTAAACATTCGTCACGGACGGAAGAATCGATTCATAACTAGTAGTTTCTTGGGAAAGAAAAAAACTATCTGTGGAAAAAAGAAAAACGTTAAAATGTGACAGTGTCTAATAAAAACATAATTATTCACACATAGACTGTGGAAAACTTTTTGCCGAGCTTTGAAAATCAACCAAAAACAAACGATACGTTGATGAGTTTTTGAAGATGAAAGAAGTTTTCATGCGCTTGACGAAAAATAGTTTTTGCCTTTTTCCGAAGATCGTTTTCAGCTCTTTCCCCTAAGGGGAATGTTGCCGTTGAACGGAGAGGAAAGTAGTCCTATAGTATTGCCGTCATTTTTGGAGGTCTAAGAAAGGACATTTATGACTAAAGAAGAAAAGAAAGCTAAACGCAAAGAAAAAGGCAAAGGCCTTTGGGCTGAATTCAAAGCGTTCATCAATCGTGGGAACGCCTTCAACTTGGCCGTTGGCGTTGTTATCGGCGGTGCGTTTAATGCCATTGTTACCGCCTTCACGAACATTTTGCTCTCCGTTTGCACCTGGACCGTCCCTGGTGGTCTTAAAGGACTCATCACCGTGCTTCCCGCTGTTAACGATGTGCAAAAAGGCATGGACGTCGCAAATGGCTTGGGCCAGTCCTTCGCCGTGAGCGAACTGCAAACGCTTGCCACCAACGAAGCGGTTGCCTTATATGGAAAAGACACCGTTGACGCCACTCCGACCCTCATCGAATCGGTCAAAACCACTATTCTTAGCAAGTACACCATCCACGGGACCACATACACCTACAATATGTCCGCGGTCATCGATTGGGGAACGTTGCTCAACGCGGTCATTTCCTTCCTCATCATTGCTACGACCCTCTTCATCATTGTGAAGGTCGTCGCGGGCCTTAACAAAAAGCGCGCTGAATTCGAAGCAAAAACCAGAGAAGCTTATTACGAAAAGCATCCGGAAGAACGTCCGGCTCCTGTCGAACCCGATGCTCCGAAGCCGACGAGTGAAGAACTTCTTACTCAAATCCTCGCTGAACTTAAAAAGCAAAACGGGGCTACCGACGCCGCTAAGTAATTAACAAAAAGACCTCCAACAAAAGCGGGCCGCTGGCTCGCTTTTTTCTTGCTCTCAAATAGGGTAGACTAGCGTCACTATGGCTAGGTTTTATGCATTTGAAGGCATTGAAAACTTCCGTGATCTCGGAGGCTATGAATGCAACTACGGGGAAACGCAGTTCGGCGTTGTTTACCGTTCGGCGACTCTTAAAGACGCAACGAAGAAAGACGTAGAGAAAATCGCTTCTCTTGGAATCAAAACCATCTTGGACATTCGCGAGAAGAAAGCCCGTGAAGAGCAGATTGGACTCGTTGAAAAAGATTCGAGATTCAAGGTCATCCCTTTTGATATCAATGGCAACGGAAGAATTCCTCAGAACTATGAAGACGGGGTGAATAGCTATATTGAGATGTTAAGCGACCCTACCTCCGTTCGTTCCTTGCTTAGAGCAATCCTTCATGAGGATAAGCCTTTGCTCATTCATTGCAACGCAGGAAAGGACAGAACTGGGGTTTTTGCGGGGATTTTGCTCGCTCTAGCTGGCGTTGATTTCCGTTTTATTAATGCGGATTACATGGCCTCATATCCCTTGCTTGAATGCGCCACGGTCCTTTTAAAACGCGAAAATCCGACCTTACTTCCTGACGTCTGCTTGAATCCCAATATCTTCTATCTTCGTGATGTAGAAAAGAAATTTAAAAAAACCTTCGGAACACTGGAGTCTTACTTAGAAGGGATCGGTTTAGACGAAGATGAGATTTTCGGATTGAAGAATGTTCTTGGGAAACAAGAAAAAAGCTGTGGCGCGGTTGTCTTCAAAGATGGTAAGGTCCTTGTCGAGCATATGGCGATGGGCCACTATTCTATTCCGAAGGGACACGTCGAGCCCTGCGATGATGGCGATGAAAGAAAGACCGCGGCGAGAGAAATCAAAGAAGAACTTAACCTTGATGTGGAGTTCATCCCTGGATTCCGCTATTCAACCGACTATTCTCCATTCCCTGGGAAATTCAAACGCGTTGTTTGGCTGGCTGCCTACGCGAAAGAAGGCAAAATCATCACACAAAAAGAAGAGGTCCAAGACGCTTACTGGCTCTCTCCTGCGGACGCTGTTCGTGTTTTAAGCCATCAAAGCGATAGAGACATTGTGACGAAAGCGTCTTACTTTGAAGCGGGCGAGAATATAAAAGAAGTAAAAGATTAATCGCCAAGGTATACAATTGCCCGCGGCTAAAGGACGGACGCTTATGGAAAAGAAAACTCGTGATACCAATATTTGGCTAGAACTGATTAGATTCGTGATCATCGGTGGTTATGCCACGCTATTAGATATGGCCGTGGAAGGCTGGATTACTTCCATGCTCTCACCCAAGACGGCTGGAGCAGGACACGTGGCCGCTTTCTTTTGGATGTTCCTTATTTCCGTTGCCGGCTTTATTCTTGCCACCCCTGCCAACTGGTCTCTTTCTTCTGTCTGGGGGTTCAGGAACGTCGATGCGGAATCCGAGAAAACGGCGAAGTCTTACAAAGGATTGCTCAAGTTCATATTTTGGAGTTTCTTGGCTTTGGTCCTCGGCGCTTTCATTCAATTCATCGGCTATATGACCTGCATCGAATGGTCGGGCTGGAACATCGATATTCTTGGCGGCTTCTCGTTTGAAAAAATGTTCGGAAACACCGGCTCCCTTCTTGTCTTCTGGGCGTGGCTAGTCGTGTTTGTTATCCGCACGATCGTCACCTTGACCTTCAACTACTTATCTAGAAAACTCTTTATTTATAAGGCTCCGAAAGAGGCGAAAACCCCGCAAAACCCCAACGCTTAATCAACGTATTCTTCTTTTACTTCGTTGAATCTCTTCGCGCATTCTGGCGAAGGATCATAATAATGGGAGGCCATATCTAAAATCACGTTCTCAGGCACCCATTTGTCTTTTCTTCTTTGCTTGTTACGAATAAGGCAGGTTTTGTAGTCGTGCAGCTTAAGCAAAGTCAAAGAATAGAAATCAAATTCTTTAAGTTCGTCCACGAAGAAGAGGCGACGCTCATCGTAAAGCATTGTCGTGTCTAGAATCACCGAGATGCTTTCGTTTTCTTTGGCAAGCGTATGGACGCGATTCACCATCTCTTCGTAGACGTGCATCATCTTTCCGTCGGGTGGGAATTTGTCATATCCGCCATACATGTCCTTTCGAACGTCGTCCGCGGCGATGACAACCACTTTTTCTTCCGGGTGGGTCTCCTCGTATTTTTTCGACCAGGTCGACTTTCCGATACCTGCGGGGCCAGATACTAAGATGAGCTTCTTCATAGACGTTTGGATTATAAACTTAATGGGCGAGACGGAAAACCGCGGTATGTGGAAAAAGTTAAGAAGGATTATTTTATTATTTCTATCTTTGCCTTGGATTGATAAAATAACGTTATGAACATGAACAAAAAACCCTCTAAAGCCATGGAAGATTTTCTTGAAGCACTTCTTATGCTCGAACAAGAAGGAAAGCCTCTAGAAACGACTCTTGTCGCTGAAAAACTTGAGATTTCGAAGCCGGCAGTTCATCAAATGGGACATGAACTCATCGATCGCGGCTATATCACAAGAAAAGATTATGGCGATATGACCTTGCTTCCTGCAGGCAGAGAAATCGCAAAAGCCACTTTGCACCGGCACTGCGTGTTGAAAGATTACCTTTTGTCTATTGGCGTTTCGAAAGAGACGGCCGAACACGATTGCTGCTTAATGGAACACGTCGTGTCCGATGAAACCTTCAAGGCAATGGAAAAGACATTGCTTAATAAATAAGGAATAAACCATGACTGATGAGACCTCAAAATGGGGTCTTTTCTTTTACGTCAGTGTGTATCAAAGGAGCAAAAAATAATTTTTACTCCCGAAAAAATTTCGATAATGTCGCAGTTAAGCGTTTACATGGAAGAAGAATCTTGATTTTATTCCTTTAAATTTCATAATTGTGTTCCGTATTAAGGCCAGCAAAGGAGGCTTTATGAGGAAATATAGCAAAGATGACATTCTGAGAATGGCGAAGGAAGAGGGCGTTTCCTACGTTCGTCTTCAGTTCACCGATATTCTGGGCACGATCAAAGCCGTTGAGATTTCGGTCGTCCAACTTGAGGACGCGCTCGACAACAAGATCATTTTCGACGGTTCTTCCATTGAAGGCTTCGTCCGTATTAAAGAAGCCGACATGGTTTTGCATCCAGATTATGACACGTGGCTAATTTTGAATTTCGAAGACAGCACCCATGGTAAAGTGGCTCGTCTTATCTGCGACGTCTATACCTCTTATGGGAAACCATTCCCTGGTGATCCCCGTTACATCCTGAAAAAGCAGGTTAAGAAGATGAATGATATGGGCATTGCAAATCTCGACGTTGGCTTTGAGCCAGAATTCTTCCTTTTCAAAATCGGTCCGGACGGCAAACCAACGATGGATCCTGTCGATAGCGGGTCTTATTTCGATCTCTCCCCGATGGATGGCGCCGAATACATTAGACGCGATATCGCTTTGGAACTTGAAAAGCTTGGTTTTGAAATTCAAACCGCCCATCACGAAGTCGCCCCAGGCCAAGAGGAAATCAATTTCCGCTTCGACCACGTTGTTGAGGCTTGCGATCATGTTCAGACTTTCAAGCAGGTTGTTAAATTCATTGCTAGAAAGAACGGCTACCTCGCCACTTTCATGCCAAAGCCTATCTTTGGAATCAATGGTTCGGGCATGCACACCAATTGCTCTCTCAGCGATAAAGATGGGACAAATCTTTTCTACGATCCCAACGATCCAATGAAGTTGTCCCTTCTTTGCCGCAAATGGATCAGCGGCATTATCAATCACGCTAGAGGAATCGCTGCCGTTACTAACCCCACCGTCAATTCCTATAAACGCCTCGTTCCTGGTTATGAAGCTCCTTGCTACGTTTGCTGGAGCGACGCCAACCGCTCGGCAATGATCCGCATCCCGGCCAGCAGGGGCAAAGGGACAAGGACCGAGCTTAGAAACGTTGATGGCACGGCGAATCCATATTTGGCTTTGTCAGTAATTTTGGCCGCTGGGCTTGATGGCATTGCTAACATCAAAGACGATGACTTGATCCGCCCGGTCTATGACAACATCTTCGCCTTGACCCGCGAGCAAAGAGAGGCTCAGGGCATCCCCAATTTGCCCGAAAACCTCAAAGACGCAGTCAAAGCCCTTGAAGCCGATCCTTTGATGAGAGAAACCCTGGGGGACCATACTTTTGACAAGTACGTCGAAGCCAAATCCATCGAATGGGACCGCTTCCGCACCTTGATCACTTCCTGGGAAATTGAGAACTACATCGATAAGTAAATTTTCTATCATGGCGGGGATTCTCTCGGTAAAATTCCCTTGCTATGAGAATTGCTGTTGTTGGCGCCTCTGGCGCAGGGCTTCCCTTTGCCGCCATCTTGCTGCAAAAACATCCCGATTGGGATGTGCATCTTTTCGATGCGAATAGCAAAATTGGGAAGAAGCTTTTGGCGACTGGAAATGGTCACTGCAATGTTTTGAATCTAAAGGCCTCTAGCAGAGATTACAATGCGCCGGAATTCGTCGAACCCTTTTTTGCGAGACAGCCGCTTGATAAACTAAAAAAGTCTCTTTTTTCCTTGGGCGTTCCTCTTATGGAAATAGGCGACCTAGTTTATCCGAAAAGTTACACCTCATGTGGCTACGTTGAAACCTTGACTTCCTACGTTCAATCCAAAGGTGTTTCTATTCATCTCGAAACAAAGATTTCTGAATACTTCAAAAAAGAAAATAAATGGGTTTTGCGGAGTAATTTAGGCGATTTCGACTGTGACAAGGTGGTTTTTTGCTCAGGTGGATGCAGTGGCAAAAACCTGGGATCCGACGGAAACCTGTTCGATGTCTTCAAGAAGCATGGATATAAGCTAACTTCTTTCGCTCCTGGTCTTTGCCCTATCAAGACGAAGGAGAACACCTCTTCTCTTGCCGGCCTTAGGCACCCCGCTAAAGTAAACATTCTAAAAGGCAGCCAACCGCTTTATTCCGAAAATGGCGAAGTCTTGTTCAAAAAGGATGGCCTCTCTGGAATCGTGGTTTTTAATGTCCAAAGAAAGCTAGCCTACCTTGGAGGTGAAGAGGTTTCGTTGGATTTGTTCCCTAATGAAAGTCTTTCTGAACTTTGCGATGAAATTAATGGCCTTCTTAACGCGAATCCGTCTTTTACCCCAGCCTTCTTGCCAGAGCCATTATTTAAATATTGTTTGGTCTCCGCTAAGCTTAAAGAATTGAAAAAGAATGAGGACGTGTATGCGTTTTCCTCGCTTTTGAAAAATTTGATTTTCCATGTTAGTGGCTTTTATGGATTCGAGGATTCCCAGGTGACCATTGGTGGGATTGATTTAAACGATATTTCAAATAAAAACTTCGAGTCTAAACTCGAAAGCAATGTATACTTCTTAGGCGAAGTTTTAGACGTAGACGGCCCTTGCGGCGGCTACAACTTGGAATGGTGCCTCGTCAGTGCGCTTTGCCTCGCGGAGAATTTATGAAGTACGTAGTCGAAAGAGTAATCATCAACAAGAACGATTCAGAAAGAGAGATTCGCAACAAAATCGCGAAACGTCTTTCTTTGACTCCCGAAAGCTTCCGCTATGAGATTGTTCGTAGGAACCTTGATATTGTCGAAGACGAGGCCGTTTATTATGTCAAAGCGATCGTCGATACGAATTCTTTTATTCGCGATACTCGCATCGGCTTCTTTGGCCCATCGGAATCTTTAATCATTCAGCCTAAAAAGTCGCGCAATCGGCCGATTGTTGTCGGCGCTGGTTTGGCCGGCCTATTTACTGCTTATGTTTTGGCCAGGGCTGGCTTAAGGCCCATCGTCGTTGAACAAGGCTCTGATTCTTCCGCGAGGGATGAAAACATCTCGCATTTTGAACTTGGAAACCCGAATATTGCTTCCGCTTACGGCACGGGGCTTGGCGGCTTCTCAGGATGGTGCGGCGGCGTTTCATTTTCCAACCGCTTGGATGGGTATGGACAATTCGCTTTGAACACGTTCCAAAATTTCGGGGCTTCCAAAAATCTGAGTTATGAAGGAACTTTCTATGTCTCTTCAGGGGAGATGAGAGAGATCGTCAATAAAATCGTCAGCGAGATTAAAAACCTAGGTGGAGAGATTCTTTTGAACACTAAAATGACCGCAATTCTCCATTCTTTTGGCAAAGTTAAAGGCATTCAGGTGTCTAAAGCGGGCGGAAAGAAAGAGACGATCAAAGGCAAATGCGTTGTCTTGGCTAACGGTTTAGTGAATCCTTCACTCCTTAGCGTTTTGAACAAAGCTAAAGTGAAAGTTGAAGCCAAGCCCTTTTACATGGGCGTGCTCGCTGAGATACCGGCAAAAGACACGAATACTGCAGTTTATGGGAATGCAACATCTCGCAGTGGGCTGCCCCAATTTTATTTTTCAAAAGACTTCAAAACCTCTTCCGGGAGAAAAGCTAAGGCTGGCTATCTTTATCCGAATGGCCGTATTTTTTGCGATGCGTCGAGTGGATCGGAGATTCTCCTTCGCTCCGCTTTCCCTAATTCCAGCACGAATAACTACTTGGCTTCAATTTTGGTCGAAATCGGACCCGGCGAGTTCCAACAATTTGGTGAGGAAGGCGTTTTCCCTTTCCTCAAGAGTTTCTATAGCTCACTTTATCGCCAGGCTTCCCCTGCATATGCTCCTTGCGAATCCTTAAAAGATTTCATTTCTGAAGGAAACCCTGTGAAATTAGGAAATGCTAAAACGTCCTATTATCCGGGTGTCTATTTAGAGGATGTCGCATCCACGTCCCCCTCCTTTTTGGAAAAAGACCTTGTTGAAGCCGTTACGATCTTCTCGAAAAATTTCCCTGGCATTAAGCCTAATGACGTCACTGTTTTCGGCTTTACAGACGGCAGGTCCTCCCCCTACAAAGTTTGCACGGACGAAGATTGCAACACCTCTTTGAAAGGTCTTTTCTCCGCGCTGCCTTCCAGTCAAAAAGAAGAATCCATTCTTGATGAGGCCAGGCGCGGCGTTATCTGCGCTTTCAGTTTACTGAATCAAGATAAAAACGTTCGTTGACTATCGGCGTTAGATAGACTTTAATATTCACGCTGTTCTTTGCCCGTAGGGCATAGTGCATTGATTCGAAGCAGTAAAAGAGGTCGTAAAATGAAGTATTCATCTACAGTTCGCATCCTAAATTTGGTCTTGCATTTCATTCTATTTGCCGGGTTTGGAGCCTTGGGCATTTGGGCTGGCATTCTTGTCGCTCCTTTCATGATCAGCCAGGTCGGTCCTATTGATCTTCCTGATTTCAGCTTTGCCCTTGCTTGGGAACTTGGCGCTCTTGGCTTAGCTGGCGCGATCCTTTCTGGTTTTGGCCTTTTCTATTCAATCCGCAGCATGATGCACGCTAACGATGACGCCTCTGTCCGTAACGCCATCTCTTGCTACATTGGACTCGGCTTCCTCGTCGCCCTCTTCCTCTTCCTCAACGGTGCTTGGCTCTATCGCTTGACCACCACGAATTTCGACTACAGCAACCTTGGGTTTGCCATTGCTTTCTTCCTTGTTATCGCTCTTATTATTGTGATTGCGGTTAGCATCCCCTTTGTCAAAATGCATGGTGACGACGTCAATCAGAATTCTCAGATGTCTTTGATCTCCAAGCTCTTCTTCTCCGTGAATGCCGGTATTGCAATCCCTGGTGTTCTTGCCATCATCTTCTCCCAATCCGTTCCTAACCTTAAGTTCTTCTCCGCGAAGCTTATTGTTATGGCTTTGATTCCGCTTCTTGCCGCTATCCTTTCTCTTGTTGCGATGATTGGCTATGGACGTGGTGAAAAGAACGGCACCGTGAGCAAACTCAACGGCATTCTCTTTGAAGGGTCCTTATTCGCGGACGGACTTGGCTTCCTCGCTGCTGGTTGCTTCTCCTACCTCATGGCGGATGAAAGCGGCTATAAGAAGACTTCTTTCGTTGCTTCCGCTTGGGGCAAAGCTGATGTCAACTATCTTGATTTCTCCGTCATGTCTTGGATCATCGGCGGCTTGATCATCCTCTTCTTGCTTTGCGGCATCGTCGCTTCCTTGCGCCCGGCGAAAAGCCAAAATCCTCAGGCTTAATTGAATTAAAGACAAATTAAAAACTGGGTTGTTACCCAGTTTTTTTGTTTATTTTATACGTGTTGTCGTGCCGTTCTCGTCGACGATGTAAACTTCGTTGTAGTGGTCAAGCGCTTCTTTGCTTGGCTCTTCATATTCACCTTTTAGGGATTTCATAGCGAATTCTGGGACGACTCTCCCAGGGAAACGTCCTAGATTTCTTTTTTGGCAGACCTCATAGGGAACGTCGAAGCGGACCAAGATGAGTTTGTCGTAGAGAGGAGCGGCTTCTTCGGCGTAATAGATACGGTACTTGTTAGAGAGGTTGGTGGAATCACCGATAACCGTGATGTTGTCGTCTTTGGCGTAATCAACGATTTGGCGGTGGTATTCAATCCAAACGTTCGCATCATTGCTTACGTCGGACGCATCACCATTTAATTGTTCGCGTATGGAGTCGCTTGATACGATTACCACGTTATCGTGTTCTTTTTGGTATAGGTGTGCCCAGGTGGATTTTCCTGAGCCGGGGAGCGCGGATAACAAGATAAACGTTCGCATAGGGGTATCTTATAGTTTAGTTATTCATTTTGCTATATTTTCCTTTGAAAGGAAAAGACGATAATAGACGGCATGAAATCTTTAAAGGGTTTATATCGAATTGGGCCAGGACCTAGTTCTAGCCACACAATCGGCCCCCATTTAGCTGCCTTAAGCTTCGCTGAAAAAGCCTCTGGGTTTCATCCCGATTCCTATAAGGTAATCTTTTACGGATCCTTGGCTTACACCGCCGTAGGGCATGGGTCAGACCGCGCGGTATCTTCCGCTTTTGCCCCAAAGCCTTGTAACATCATCATGGATAAGGAAACCAAGGTTAGGCACCCCCTTACAATGCGTTTCTTTGCTCTTAAAGGCGGACAAGTTGTTGATCAGGCAACCTACCTCTCGCTCGGTGGCGGCGAAGTCCATAGCGATGAGGATCCCTCGATAAACGAAAATGAGATTTATCCCTTTACCAATTTTGAAGAGATTAAGACTTATATAAGAGAGAATAACCTTGCAGATCTCGTTGATTTTTGCAAAAAATTCGAAGACCCTTCGATGGATGAATATCTCCTTTCTTGCGTGAAAAAGATGTTCTTTTGCGTGGAAAATGGGCTTAAACAAAAAGGAAAAATCCCCGCAAATTCCAATCCAAGGCTTCAAATTAACAGGGTTTCTGGGGATATTTTTGAAACCGCGTCTAGCATGAACCATGAAGATGGCCGCAATACGTTGTTAATGACTGCCTACGCTTACGCCGTTGCTGAGAGTAACGCCTGCGGAGAAGATGTTGTCACGGCCCCTACTTGCGGGGCGAGTGGCGTGTTGCCTGCTGTTCTTTATTTTGAACACAAACAAAGGCGCGTTCCTTTGGCTAAGATTCGAGATGCTCTTTACGTCGGGGGGCTATTTGGAAATATCGTGAAACAGAATTCTTCAATCGCTGGTTCTGTCGGCGGTTGCCAAGCGGAAATCGGCACCGCTTCTTCCATGGCCGCCGCCGCTCTTTGCTATTTGCATGGCTTTAGCCTTTATCAAATTGAATATGCTGCAGAATGCGCAATGGAACATTTCCTTGGGCTTAGCTGTGACCCTGTAGATGGATACGTAATGATCCCTTGTATCGAAAGGAATGGCATCGGAGCAGGGAGAGCGTATATCTCTTACCTCTACGCGAAATCCATTGCCCCAATTCGCGCGAACCAGGTTCATTTTGACGATGTTGTTAAAGCCATGAAATTAACCGGAGATTCGCTAAACGAAGAATACAAAGAAACGGGCTTAGGAGGCCTGGCCAAGGTTCTTTCGCCGAAAAACTGCTAACGCGTGCAGGCATGTTTTCTTTTTGCTAAAATAATCACGTATGGAACGCGTTATTCAAATTAAAAATAAGAAATTCGTAGTCCAAAGCGTTCGTGCTACCCATCCTGATCATGAATCTTTGGTTTGCACTTGGAGCGGCCGCACCTACTTGGTGAGAGTTTTCTCGGTCGCTGAGGAATTTACCAAGGCTATGGCGGATTACAAAGTGCTTAAGCACGCGGGCATCAACATGGCTAAAATCTGTTTCCACGATGACGCCAATCACATTATCGCGTTCGATTACTTCCCTGAGGAAGACTGTCTCAAAGTGCTTTCGAAAGGCCCGATGAGCGATGATTATTTTGAAGCTCTCTTCTCCCTATATCGTTTTGCGCGTTTCTCCAAAGTTACTTTGGACTGGGGCCCTCAGAACTTCATGCTCCGCGGATCTCTTATGTTCTATCTCCCTACTAAGTGGGAAAAGATGACCGAAGACAATAAGCTTGAGAAAGATGGAATCCGTTCCTGGTTCCTTGGTTCTGAAGGCAGGGCTTTGCTTGAAAGAAAAGGCTATAACACCGCAAATCTCCCCTCTTTATCCGAATTAGAGGTCAATAAAGCCGTTACTTTAAAGACCGTAAGGTATTGGTAATTCAACAAATCTAGGAGGCGTTGGCCTCCTTTTTTGTTGCCCTATTTTTGTTAGGAGAGTACCATCCGGTTGCAAAGCTGTTACCTCGGCACCCAGCTTTAAAAAATCAGGAGGTCTATTTTATGACCAATACACATCGCTTGATCCTCTCCGTCGTGGAGAATGGGCTTATCGCCGCTCTTTACTTCGTGATGACCGCTTTTATACCGGGGATCTCATTCCAGATGTTCAATTTCCGCTTTGGTGAGATCCTTGTCCTTTTGTGCTTTTGGAGACCGGACTTTGGAATTGGGTTAAGCGTTGGCTGCCTGCTTGCAAACTTTTATGGCGCTATGACCGGGCAAACGGCCTTAATCGATATGCTTATGGGCACGGGAGGAACCATCCTTTCTGTCCTTTGCGTTTCCTATCTCTCTCCGCGCTTTTTGGTCGCGACCATTTATCCTCCTATCTTTAACGGCGTTCTCGTTGGTTTGATGCTTTACTATTTCTACGATTTCGGGTCCATCGCTCTTTGGGTTGAGATGGGCTGGGTGGCCCTTGGAGAGCTAACTATCATCTTGGGCGGCTATATCCTGTGGATGATTCTTAAACGCGCCCCATGGTTCTTTAAGATTTTGCAACCGACAAGACACCAAGAGGTGAAGTGGTAAGGTTTGCCCTTTGGTCTCGTTGAGTCTAAGATTTCCCTGCTATGCAGGGCTTTTATTTAGAAATCAAACACGTTGACCCCAATTCGGGGGCAAGATACGGCATTCTCCATACTTGGCATGGGGACGTCGAAGTTCCGATGTTCATGCCAGTAGGGACAAACGCCACTGTCAAAACCCTTTCTCCCGAGCAAGTCTCCGCTTGCGGATCTGGGGTTGTTTTAGCTAATACCTACCATCTCCATCTCCGCCCTGGCGAAGAAATTGTCAAAAAGGCCGGGGGTTTGCACGAATTTATGAATTATCACGGCCCGATTTTGACTGACTCAGGCGGCTTCCAGGTCTTTTCTTTGGCGTCCCGAAGGAAAATCACCGAGGAGGGTGTTACATTCCAAAACGAAGTGAACGGCAACCGGGAATTCTTTTCCCCTGAAGAAGCCATCCGCATTGAAGAAGCATTGGGGGCCGACATCATCATGTCCTTTGACGAATGCATCCCCTACCCCGCGAGCAAGGATTACGTTGCTCGTTCGACGGAAAGGACTTTACGGTGGGCAAAGCGCGGCTTAGAGGCTCACAAAAGAGAAGACCAAGCCTTGTTTGGAATCGTTCAAGGTGGGGAATTCCAGGACCTGCGTTACCACGCGGCCCAAGAACTCGCCAAGATGGATTTCCCTGGTTACTCGATCGGAGGCACCTCCATCGGGGAGCCCAAAGACGTTTGTTTCCGCATGATCAAAGACGCTGTCCGTTTCTTGCCTGATAATAAGCCACGTTACCTTATGGGCGTTGGCTCAATCGACTACATCCTCGAGGGCATTGGCAACGGGGTAGACATGTTTGACTGCGTCCTTCCGACTCGTCTTGCCCGTCATGGCGCTTTGATGACGAGCAAAGGCAGAGTCAATATCCAGCGCGCTCAGTACAAAGAGGACTTCACTCCCCTTGACCCCGAATGTGACTGCTATACCTGTAAGCATTACACGAAGGCCTACCTCCATCACCTCTACAAAGCGGGCGAGGATTTTGGGAAGACCTTGAATTCGATCCACAACATCCGTTTCCTCATCCGCCTCGTCGAAGGCGCGAGGAAAGCGATTCAAGAAGACCGCTTCAACGAATACAAGGAAGCGGTATACGCCGCTTATGGCGATAAGAGGGGGTTCTGATGGATATCTCTTTGTTTGATTATGATTTGCCGAAGGAGCTGATCGCTCAGTCTCCCCTTCCTGACCGCGACCAATGCAAGCTCATGGTGGTCAACCGTGAAAAGCAGACCATCGAGCATAAGCATTTCTATGACATTCTCGATTACTTGAAGCCAGGAGACGTCTTGGTCAGGAATAACACTAAAGTCTTGCCTGCACGCCTAATCGGGATCAAAGTCGAGACCAAAGGCAAAGTCGAAGTCCTTTTGCTTCATCCCGTTGAAAATGAGGAAGATGTTTGGGAATGCCTTGTCGGCAACGCCCACTCCGTCCGGGTCGGCTCCCATTGCTCTTTCGGCGAAGGGATGCTCACCTGCACCTGCGTTAAGGTCCTTCCCGAAGGGCTCCGCCACATGAAGTTCGAATACCAAGGAATTTTCCTTGAGGTTCTAGACAAACTTGGCCTGATGCCTTTGCCCCCTTACATCAAAAAGCAATGCGAGAATAACGACGACTACCAGACCGTCTACGCGAAAGTCCCTGGCTCGGCCGCCGCTCCGACCGCCGGATTCCATTTCACGGAAGAGCTTTTCGCTAAAATCAAAGACAAGGGAATCGACGTCGTCGACATCACCTTGAACATCGGCTTAGGGACGTTCCGCCCAGTCGAGGTAAGCGATACGAAAGACCACCATATGCACGTGGAAAGCTATCACATGAGCCAAGAAGCCGCGGATAAGCTCAATAAAGCCAAAGAAGAAGGTCGACGCATCATCGCAATCGGCACCACCTCCGTCCGCACTTTGGAATCCGTCTACGCCAAATTCGGCAAGTTCGCCGAGGATTCTTCTTCCACGGGAATCTTCATCTCCCCGGGCTATGAATACAAAGCCGTGGATGCCTTGATCACGAACTTCCATCTCCCTAAATCCACTCTGGTGATGCTCGTTTCCGCCTTCATGGGCAGGAAATGGACCCTCCATTGCTATGAAGAGGCGGTGAAAGACAAGTACCGTTTCTTCAGTTTCGGGGACGCGATGTTCATCTACGGGAACTACGATTATTCAAAGGGAAATGAGTGAAAACTACTACCTGAAATCCTTAGAGGAAATTGCCTCTCTCCCCAAGGAAAAAAAGCCGACTTTTCTTTTCCACGTTTGCTGCGGCCCCTGCGCCTGCTTCCCTCTTCTTTTCCTCGCCCCTCATTTCGACATCACGATTTATTACGATAACTCCAACATTTTCCCAGAAAGCGAGTTCTTCCGGAGGAGAGAGGAGCTGGAGAAGCTTTTGGCTTTCTACAAGAGGGATTATGGCTTCGACATAAAACTGATCGAGCCGCCTTACGATCATGAGACATATATGAAGGAACTGCGCCCGCTCGCGCGTGATAAAGAAGGCGGGGAACGCTGCCATCTTTGCTATGCCAAACGCATGAAGGAAGCTTATGACTACGCCGAGACTCACGGCTACGACTATTTCGCCACCGTGATGTCGATCTCACGCCAAAAGGATTCCCAAGTCATGAACGAGATCGGCAAGGAACTAGAGAAAAGTCACCCCCACACGAAGTATTTCTATTCAGATTTCAAGAAAGCCAACGGCCAGCTCTTCGGGGTGAAGTTAAGGGACCATTATGGTCTCTACAATCAGCTCTATTGTGGCTGCGAGTACTCCTTAGAAGAGGGCAAAAGGCGTTTAATCCAAGAAGGAAAAGACCCAAATTCCATCCTTCCTGATACCCAAAAATCTGAATTAAAAAATAAGTAAAGTTTGTGCACCGTGCACAAAAATCGGACCTTCTGAGAAAAACTTTCGATGGGGTCTTTTCTTTTTTCGACCCCTTTTTCACAAAAACCAAAAAAGCAAGCAACTAGGCTCAAAATTTGCAAAAAACTGCTTGCACGGCCTCCCTTACGCGCGTATTGTTACACACGCTGGCGCTTGCGATGAAACGCGAGGTTGCTGACA
>CAVEPD010000011.1:0-42773 GCA_963617535.1 bacterium | reverse complement strand
AGTAACGTCTGTCGCGTCCGATGGTGAGAGAAGCGTGGAAGGGGGAGACGAAGCGAGCGAGAGATTCCGCGGCTTCATGTCCTTGCCCAATGGCGTCGATCACGAATTTCGGGCCAGTGTAGACGTCGCCACCGACGAAGATATCGTCTTGGGCGGTCTGATAAGTGAATTTGTCGGCGATAGGATAATTGCCGTGCCAGAAGGTAACTTTGCTGCCTTTGAGGAGGTCGCCCCAATCGATGGCTTGGCCGATGGCGAAGATGATCTTCGTCGCGGGAACTTCGATGGTGTCGTTCTCGTCATAAACAGGGGAGAAGCGTTTGGTCTCGGGATCGATGGTGCGAGTGCACTTCTTGAGGATGATGCCTTTGACTTTGCCGTTTTCGTCCACCAAGACTTCTTTCGGGCCCCATTGCGGGTTAACCTTGACGCCTTCTTCTTCGGCTTCCTTGATTTCGTCTTTCGTCGCGGGCATGGTGTCCTTGGATTCAAGGCAATACATGGAGACGCTCTTTGCGCCGAAGCGATGGGCGGTGCGAGCGCAGTCGATTGCGACGTTGCCTCCGCCGATGACGACGCAGTCGCCGTCGATCTTCTGGTCTTGATTGTCGTAAGCGCCTTTGAGGAAGCTGACAGCGATTTCGGTTCCGTCAGCGGTGTCGTTGGCGACGCCAGGACGTCTGCCACCCTGGCAGCCAATCGCGATATAGAAGGCTTTGTAGCCCTGAGCGCGGAGCTCGTCGAGGGTGATGTCCTTGCCGACATCGACGCCACATTTGATTTCAACGCCGAGTTCGCGGAGAACTTCGACTTCCGCGTCGATGACGTTCTTCTCCAATTTATAAGAGGGGATGCCGTACATCATCATGCCGCCCGGCTTCTCGTGTCTTTCGAAGACGGTGGGGTGATAACCCTTAACGGCAAGATAGTAAGCGGCGCTCAAGCCAGCTGGGCCGGCACCGATGATCGCAATCTTCTCCTCGAAGTCGCCATAAACCTTGGCGATGACCTTTTCGGGGATGGAACGGGTCTTGGGGTCGAGCTCGCGCTCAGCAAGGAACTTCTTGACGGCGTCGATAGCGACGGCTTGGTCGATGTCGCCTCTGGTGCAGGCGGTTTCGCAACGCTTGTTGCAGATACGTCCGCAAACGGCCGGGAAGGGGTTCTCTCTCTTAATTAGAGCAAGAGCTTCATCATAACGACCTTGGTTGGCAAGCTTCAAATAGCCTTCGACAGCGACGTGCGCGGGGCAGGCAGTTTTGCAAGGAGCGGTGCCGGTAGGATAGGTGTTATAGCGAGCGGTGTCACGATAGTTCTCGTCCCAAGCATATTTGCCCCAACGGTTGTTGTCGGGGAGCGGAGCGACGGGATAGGTCTGAGCGGAGCCATCTTTCTTGCAAAGCTTCTGGCCGAGCTTGACAGCTCCACCAGGGCAAGATTCGACGCAGCGGCCGCAAGCGACGCAGTTCTTGGGGTCGACTTTCGCGGTGTAGGCGCTGCGAGAGAGGTTCGGGGTGTTGAAGAGCATGGACGTGCGGAGAGCGTTGCAGATCTTCACGTCGCAGTTGCAAATGTCGAAGATATGGTCTTCGCCATCAATGTTGGTGATCTGATGGACGAAGCCGTTATCTTCCGCTTTCTTCATGATGCGGAGGGCTTCTTCCTTGGTGATCATCGTGGCACGGCCGGTTTCGACGGCGTAGTCCGCCATATCGCCGAGCTGGATGCACCAGTTCTCAGGATCGTCTTCGCAGCCTTCGCCGAGTTTGGCTCTGGAATAACGGCAGGAGCAGATACCGGAAGCGATGTGCCCATCATATTTCTTAAGCCAATAAGAGATCTTCTCAAGTTTGACGGCTTCCTGGTTGCTTTCGATGGCTTTTTCGACCGGGATGGCGTGCATGCCGATGCCGTCGCCGCCCTCGGGAACCATCGGGGTGATGGCTTCGAGAGGAAGGAAGGTCATACGCTCAAAGAAGTTCGCAACCGGCGGATTGGCGTCGGTGGCTTTCTTCGTTGAGTTGAAGAGTTCCGCGGAGCCAGGGACGAAGAAGGAGAGGCGATATCTCTTCTCGCGGGTCGGATTGGCGTCCTTGATCGGGCCATCATCGTTATAGTGATCGCCGTAGTCGTATTCCACGATGCCGTGCATAACGGCGCGGTGGACGTACTCTTTGACTTTGAGCGGGTCAGGATACATCTTTTTGCATTGTTCGATGATCTGATCCATGGTGTACCATTTGCGAAGTTTCATCGTGAGAAGAACGTCGACTTCTTCTTCGGTGAGGACTTCGCGAAGGCCCCAGTATTCGGGGGAGTTCACCGTGCAGCCCTTAAGCTTGGTTTCCACGTTGTCGGTGATTTTCTCCGCCAGTTTGAAGTACTTCTTTACGAGCGCTTTCTCTTCGGGAGTAGTGGGCTCAACCCCTTCGTACTTGGATTGGGTGTCTTTGGTGAGACGGAAGATCTCAGGCATGTTTCATTTCCTCCAATTTTGGATTGCTTTGTCGAAATAGTTGGCTGCTTCCTGAATCCCTTTTCCGGTTTTTGCGGAGATGGGCAGGATAGCTGCGCCTGGGTTGCAAGAGTGAATGAACCCGGCGACTTGGTCGTAGTCGAAGTCGAAGTAGTCTAGCGCATCCATCTTGTTGATGAGCACTAGGTCGCAGTAGCGGAACATCTTAGGGTAGTTGAATACCTTGTCTGTTCCGTCAGCGACAGAGAGGAGGGCGACATTGAGATGCGAACCTGAATCAAATTCAGCTGGGCAAAGCAAGTTCCCGACATTTTCCAGGAAGAGAAGGTCAACCTTTTCCTGGAAAGCGTTTAGGCCTTCCTTGACCATGTCACAGTCAACGTGGCAGAGCGAATCGGTGTGAATTTGGACGGCGGGGCAAGACGTGAGCGTGGAAACTTTCTCAGCGTCGACCTCGGAATCTAAATCCGCTTCGATGACCCCGACGCGGTAAGACTGGCGCAGAGCCTTGATTAATGCAATCAAGGTGGTCGTCTTTCCTGCTCCGGGGCTAGACATGACATTGACGAGATAGACGCCCTTGGCTTTGAGCTCGTCGCGAAGCTCATCGCCTTCCTTGCGGATGGCTGAGAAGACGGAGGCATTGAGCTTTATCGTCTTCATTTTTCGTCATTTCATCCCTTCGCTTGATGGATATTTTAGGACCGGAAAAATGGAAAATCTACATAATACGTGCGTATGCGCGCATGTTAAGAAAAATTAACTTGAACATAAAAAACGTCAATGAAAAACCAAAGAACCGATTATTTATGAGTTTCTTAGCGGCTTGAAGCTGGAACGTGTGTTTCGTGATAAGCCAAGGAAAATAATGATTTTCGCACGCAGTTTATTGATATTTCGGTACAAGAGGGCGGTGGAAAAGAAGGAGTTAGAAAACCTAATTTATTAAGATGATTAATTAAAGTGCCTTGCCCAGGTGAGAAAATGATCTGTCGATTTGCAACTCTTGAAACGTCATCCAACGCGTCAAAAATTGTTATTCTTCTATGACTTTGGGAGTCTCTGCTTTATGAAGGACTTCCGCGACAACGAATAAGATTGCGGCGACAACAATCGTAAGGACGATGAACCAGGAAAGAACCAAAGAACTTTGCTCGTACAAGTAAGCGATTAAGAAAGAGAAACCGAATGCGCTTAAGCCATAGCACAGTTCGAAAAAGCCATAGCTTCTCGCGCGATATTCCTTGCTTGATAAGCTTGCGACGCCAGAGAGCAAAACGGATTCGCAAGCGCCGATTCCGACACCCCAGGACGTCAACCCCAAGAAGATGACCCATAAGGAGGAAGCGCCAAACACCAAGAACCCATAAGGAGCGCTTAGTATTGTCGCGATAGCCAAAGAGAGGAAGCCAATCTTGTCGTAAAGGAAGCCGAAGAATAAGGCCGATAAAGCGTCGATGAACATCGCGTAGCTGTAAAGCAATGGCAGGTAGCTTTCGTCGATCACGCCTTTAAGGAGAATGTCTTTATTGAGCAAAGAGAAGCTGTCCAAGAACCCCATGGCAAAGATTGCCCCGCCTAAGCAAAATATAAGGAAAGCAGGGGTCATCTTGAATTTTCCGATTCCTTCTTTTCTCTCGGAACGTTCAAAGTCCTCAGGCTTTGGATAGCGGATGCGCGCAGTGACCAATAAACCAAGGCAGGCTAGAGCAGGAATACCAAGGAACAAGAATGCCGTGTGGTATTGGCGTAGGCTTCCGTCATTGCTCGTAAAAGCGAATACCGCGGTGACGATGAGTGGGCCGATGCAGGCACCGATTTGGTCAAGTGCCTCGCCTAAAGCAAAGCTTTTTCCCTCGCCTTTTTGCTTGGCGGCAAAGCTAACTAAGGCGCTTTTTGCAGGCTTTTTGATGGCTTTGCCTAGTTTTTCCGAGAGAATGAAAACTATTGCGAGAGCCCATCCGTTTTCTGGGACTAAAGCCAAAAGAGGGACGGATATCATATCGATGCCGTAGCCTATCAAAACGAAAGGCCAATATTTGCCTGTCTTATCGCTAAGGTAGCCGAATAGCATTCTTAAGGAGCAGCCGAGCAAAGCGCCTGCCCCCGAAATGGCGGTTAGCCAAACAGTAGGCATGCCTAGCATGGTCTCATATGCCCCGAGGATGCTTGCTGCGCCCTCGAAAGTCATGTCGTTGAAGAGCGAGACGATTGCCATGAGGACGATAAAACTCATCGCCGCCTGCGCCATGGAAGATTTGTCTTGTTTCGGAGCCTTATTCACAAGGCCGTATTATAGGCTTCTCATATGTTGGTGATATGGCTTCGTGAATCTTTATGACAACAAGTCTTTCGTCCTCTTAATTCGAAGTTTTAGAATAGGCGCAGCAAAAAGGATAGGAGATAACTATGATTTCTTCCCCAAAGTGGCTTCAAAAGGCCGTATTCTACGAGATTTATCCGCAGTCTTTCATGGATAGCAACGGCGATGGCATCGGCGATTTGAATGGCGTTTGCCAAAAACTTGACTACATAAAAGACATGGGTTTCAACGCCATTTGGCTGAACCCGATATACGAATCCCTCTTCTTCGACGCCGGGTATGATGTGTCTGATTATTTAAAAGTTGCGAAGCGTTATGGCGGCAACAAAGCTTTAACAAAGCTCATCGCTAAGTGCCATGAAAAAGGCATTCACCTAATTTTGGATTTGGTCCCCGGGCACACCGCGATCAACCATAAATGGTTCAAGGAATCCTGCAAGGCGAAGAAAAACCAATACACCTCCCGCTTCATTTGGAACAAAGACATCTGGAATGTAGACCCGAAATTCAATTGGATCAGAGGCTTCTATGAGAGAAACGGGGCCGCGATGATTAATTTTTTCTCCATTCAGCCAAAACTTAACTTTGGCTTTGAAACCATTGAGCATCCTGAATATGAAGAGACTACAGATGGCGAAGGCCCGCAAGGAACGATCCGCGCTATGGAGGATGTCGTTCGCTTTTATTTGAAGCAGGGCATTGATGGTTTCCGCGTGGATATGGCGGGTTGGCTTGTCGCTAGAGACCCTGAAGGTAAAGGCACGGCGCGAGTTTGGAAGCAGTTCTTCAAGGACATAAAAGAAGAATACCCTGATAGTGCTTTTGTCTCGGAATGGGCGAATCCCGTGATGTCCTTAGACTCTGGTTTCGACATGGATTTCATGCTTCAGGATATGCATTTCGACACCTTTGGACTTCCTTTTAGGGGTGACCATCCATTCTTCCAGAAAGATGGCGACAACAAAACGATGGTCAAATACTTTGACCTAATGAAGCCTCTTGTTGAATTCGCTCAAAACAAAGGAAGGTATTTAGCGGCCATAAGCGGCAATCACGACACTGTTCGTTTATCGGAATGGCTTGATAAAAAAGAAGCGTCCTTGGCTTATTTCTTTATGGCTACCATGCCCAATGTACCTTTCTTTTATTACGGGGATGAGCTGCTTATGCATTATTTAAAAGGTATTCCTTCTGTTGAAGGTGGGTATCAAAGAACGGGATCCCGTTCTCCAATGCAGTGGGATGTTTCTAGGCCAAGCGCTGGTTTTTCCAAATCTAAGAAGACCTACATTCGCCTTGACTCGCATAGAAAAGGATTGTCCGTCGAAGAAGAGGTCAAAGACGAGAAGTCTCTTCTGAATACTCTAAAAAAGTTGCTTGAGTTCAAGAGCCATCACGCCGCTTTGGACAACGATGCTTCGTGGACGCCTGTTGCTAATGGCGCCGATGGCTATGTTGCTTATGAGCGTGAAAAAGATGGCGAAAAACTTCTAATGATCGTTAACCCGAGGGCCGAATCTAGGCTTATTAATGTGGCCGGGAAGGAAATTCTTTATAAGAATGGCGAAGCCGAAGAAAGCTCCAAAGGTCTTGAAATCGGTCCGCAATCTGCGGCGATTTTGAGACTTTGACCCCAGTTTTGCGGTGCTTTTTGAATGATTGTATAACTTAACGGAGCAAGCAATCAGCCGTCGCTTCGTTGGTGGCAAAGGGGATGTTATAAACCGCGACGATACGCATGAGGGCCTTCACGTCCGGATCATGAGGCTGGGCTTGAAGGGGATCCCAGAAGAAAACCATCTTTTGGATTGCTCCTTTAGCAACTTCCGCGCCGATTTCAAGGTCTCCCCCAAGAGGGCCTGATTTAAATTTCGTGACCGGGCGGCCGATCGCGTCTTCCACCATTTTGGCCGTGTGACCAGTGCCGCAAAGGTCATAGGCCTCCAGCTCGTGTTTGTGCTTCATGGCCCAAGCGACCATTTCGGCTTTTTTGTTGTCGTGGGCGATTAACGCCAGTACAGGTTTTTTGTTTTCCATCCTGAAAATTATAACAAACTTTGTTTCGCCTGCTTCTTAACAATGAGTGGCGTCTTGCTGATTGCGCTTTCAATGTTGCTCATTAGTACATCTTTATATTCTCTTTTACCATTTTTTATTCGTTTTTTGTCTTCCTTCTTCCCTTAGGGAAGCAAATGGGAAATGATTAAGCGAATGGAGGCAGCCAGCAGTTGCAAAGTCGCTTGCTTGGCGTAATTAGAAATATGAGATTTATCATCGCGAAAGACAAAAAAGAATTAGGGGCGAAAGCAGGGGATGCGATCCTCGCTTTGGTTAAGAGCAACCCCGAGGCCATTCTTGGTCTTGCCACGGGTTCCAGCCCTCTTGAGATTTATGACCGCATGGCGGAGGGCTACAAGGAAGGTGTCTCCTTTGCGAAAGTTAAAAGCTTCAACCTCGACGAGTACATCAATTGCCCTATCGAAAAAGAAACCTATCGCGCCTTTATGGAGACCAATTTGTTCTCCAAAATCGACATCGATCGTAAGAACACGAATTTCCCCGATGCGAAAAACCCCGAGGCTTATGACGACAAGATCGCCGCTGCTGGCTATGTCGACCTTCAAATTCTCGGAATTGGAAGAAACGGACATATTGGTTTCAATGAGCCTGGGACTCCCCGCGATTCGAAAACGCATCTTATCCCTTTGACGGAAAGCACTAGAAAAGCGAATGCTCGTTTCTTCTATGACGATATCAACATGGTTCCGACCGAGGCTGTTTCTATGGGCCTTGCCACCATCATGACCGCCAAAAAGATTATTCTTGTCGCTAATGACACCACCAAAGCGGAGCCGATTGCCTGCTTGCTTAGAAATGAAAGCACGCTTGATGTCCCCGCGAGCGTTTTGGAAAACCACCCCGACTGCGATATCTATTTGACTGAGGATGTCTACCTTGCTGCCAAAGCGATCAACGGGGAGGCTAAGTAAGGATGATTAAATTCGGGACCGGTGGATTCCGCGGAATCATCGGTGACGACTTCAATAAAGCCAACATCCAAGCGATTGCCCAAGCGCTTGCTGACGTTATCCATGAGGGCGAAGAAATTAAGCCTGTAGCTTTGGGCTACGACAATCGTTTTATGTCCGACTTCGCGGCGAGATGGTTCGCGGAAGTCTTAATGGGCAATGACGTCCCCGTTATTTTGACTGCAACCTCGGTTCCTACGCCCCTTGTGATGATGATCGTCCGCGATAAGGAACTTGATTACGGCATCACCATGACCGCGAGCCATAACCCTTATATATACAATGGCGTGAAGCCTTTTCTCAAAGGCGGAGCGGATGCGGACGCGATGTTTACCTCGATGCTCGAAAAGCGCATCGCCGGAGTAAAGGAAATCAAACAATTGAGCTTTTCAAAAGGAGAAAGCGCTGGACTTTTGCGGGTCATCGACTATATTCCAACCTATGTTTCCTGCATTGAGACATTCCTTAACCCCAATGCTTTCCATAGCCCTCTGAAAGTCCTTTTCAACAATTTAAATGGCGTTGGAGCTCGTTCGATTTTGCCTTTGGCGAGAGACCTGGACTTCGCTAAATTCGATGCGCTTAATACGGAGCACGATGCTTTTTTCTCCTTCGTTGATCCTAATCCCACCCGTGAAAACATGATGGGGGAATTCAGAAAGAAGGTTCTAGAAGGCGGCTACGACATCGGCATGGCCGTGGATAGCGATGCGGATCGCCTTGGCATCATTGACGAAAAAGGAAACTACGTTGATGCGAACGAAATCATGGGCTGCCTTTATTATGGCTTGATCAAATACCGCGGCATGAAAGGCGACATTGTTAAAAACGTCGCCACTTCCACCTTAATCGATGGTCTTGCGAAGGCTTTCGGCTACCGTTGCATTGAAACGGATGTTGGGTTCAAGTTCATTTCTGCTGCCATCAAAGAGAATGACGCGCTAATCGGCGGCGAAAGCAGTGGAGGCCTTACCATCCGTGGCTATCTTTACGGGAAAGATTCTTCTTTCTCCGGCGCCCTTTTCCTCAATCTCATTGCCGCGATGGGGAAACCTGTTTCGGAAGTTGTGAAAGAAGTCAAAGAATTCGCGAATTATCATCATGAGTTCGTCGAGGACGCGGTGTCTTTCGAAGGAGACCCTCAAAAGGTCATGTCCTACATCGAAAATAATGACTATCCCTTTGCCTTCCCTTGCCTGAAAAAAGAGCGCATCAGCAACAATATTCGCTTCTGGTTCGACGACAATTGCTTTATGCTCATCCGTCTTTCTGGGACTGAGAACAAATTCCGTGTTTTCGCCGAGATGAAAGACGTCGCTTCCGCCAAAACAAGCATTGCCTCTTTGAAATCCTTCATCCGAGAAGCCGAAAAGGCCAACTGATAAAATTAGTTCGTTTTTCTAATTTCTAATTTTAGTGATACGCATTTCGTGATATCTTTTCAGTAACGTTAATAAATTGAGATGGGACTTCGGTCTTGAGCGTCTTGGAAAATGAAGACGCTATAGCCGCTAGGACCATCGTTTGCCCTGTCCAAAAGGGAGAAAGGATCCTAACGAAGAATGCACGAACTAATAGCTGTTACCGAGGCGGTTGAGCAGGTCGAGCGTGTCGCGAAGGAGAAGAAGATTAATAAAATCAAAACGATCGTTTTGCAAGTAGGTGAAGCAAGCGGGTATTTGCCTTCTTTCATAAACTGGTGCTTTCCGAGGGTCATCAAAGGCAAGCCTTTGTTCCGTGGCTGCCAGTTACGCATCGTTCGGACGAAGGGAGAGGCCTTATGCGGCAAATGCCGTTCCCATTACAACGTCGTGCTTAGTAGAGGAATTTGCCCTAAGTGTTACGCCAGCGAACCGCAGATGATCAGCGGTGACGAATTTCTGATCAAAGAAATCCTTTATTGAGCGCCAAATATCTGGGTTCTGCGGAGTTTTTAGATGCCCAAAGCCGTTCCTGTGGACTCTTTTTGCTTTTTCAGTATTCTGGGGTACAAAAATGAGCAGACGATGAGCGAGACGATACCGGAGACTCCATCCGCAATCGGTTCCGCGATAAAGGCGAGTTCGGCATTGCCGCTTAGCCAGGGAACGAGGAAAGTCAAAGGCAAAAGCAAAACGAATTTGCGGTTTACGGAAAGCCATATTGAATGCTTGGCTTGCCCAATTCCCGTAAGTCCATCGACCAAAGTGTATTGGAAGGTCAGAATGATAATGGGAATCATGTACCAACGGATGTATTTAGCGCTGCTTGAGATAACCTCGTCGGCGTTGCTATATCCCGGCGAAAAGGAAACGAATAGTTTCGCGAATGGCTCCGCGAGGAAGAACGACAAGGCGAAGCAAATTGAGGTGAACACCAATCCGCAGACGGTGATTTGAATCTCCGCTTTTTTGACCAATTCCGTTTTCCTCGCCCCGTAAAGATAGGCAAGGATCGATTGGGTTCCGCTTGAAATGCCGAGCAACGGCCCCGTTACAAGAGAAAAGAAGGCTTGGACGATGGTCGCGCATTCAATTAAGAAGTCCCCATTGCCATTTGAGAAAGACTGCAACGCGCTGTTGAGCCCGATGAGGATAACCGAGTCTGTAGCCAAAATGATGAAAGGAGACAAACCTAGTTTGATTATTTTCCAGGCGATGGCAAAAGAAAATTGACCGATTTTGATCTTGATGGGGGACCTCAACAAGAAAATCAGACCGAGTGCGAGAGCAAAAGCCCAGGATATGACCGTGGCGATAGCCGCCCCCTTGATTCCCATGTTCATGGTGTACATAAGCAAAGGATCCAAAACGACGTTAAGAACCGCTGCCGACAAGGATGTGACCATGGCTTGGATGGAACGCCCTTGGGCGATTAGGAATTGCGAGCAACCGATGGAAAAGAAAGCGGGGATGGTTCCTATTAAGAAATAGAGCATGTACTCTCTAGCGTAAGGATAGCTGGCTTCGCTAGCTCCAAAGGCGAACAGCATTGGCTTTAGCAGCAAATAACTTAACCCCATGATAACAAGGCTCAATACGCTTAGCATCACCATGCAATGAAAGAGGATCTTTTCGGCGTCTTCCTTGCGGTTTTGGCCAAGCGACATCGAGAAGAGTGGGGTGGCTCCTAGCACGGCTAAATAGGCAAAAGAGGTAACCAAAGTCGTGATGGGCGAGCAAATGCCAGCTCCAATTAAAGAGATTTCCCCGTTTGCGGGAAGGTTGCCTATGTAAATGCGGTCCACGATGTTGTAAAGGACGGTAATCAGCTGAGAAATCATCGCCGGAATCATCAAATAAATGACGTTCGGAAACGTTTTTGAACTCCCTAAATCGATGACCTTTCTCTTCATGTGCGGAATTCTACGCCTTCTATAGGGTTTAGAGAGGGCGATTTAAGGTAGAATAGGCGCAACAGGAGCTAATCCATGGACAAAACTAAAATCTACGAACATTATGAAAAGCTGGACGCTGATGCTTTGATTAAAGAGAAAGGCGTTCAGCAGGCCAAAAAGGACGATGCTTTCAAAAGGCATGAAGAAGCCGCTAACGCGATGACGTCTGGAATCGTCATGGCGGCCATTGGTTTAGTTTTTATCTGGCTTCTCCCCGTTTCGATCCCTTTACTCGTCATTGGCATTCCTAAAATTGTCCGTTCCGCCAAAACGAGACATGCCGTGAATGACGAATATGAAGAAGCCTTATATCGTTTGTCTTCCTTAGACGAAATCATGGAAGACAAAGACGTCAAAATAACCCCGGAAGAAGTAGAAGGCGAAGTCTTAGACACCGAGAAGGACGATTAGGCAAAACCATGAAAATTATCGGGAAAGCGTTTTTAATTTTTTGCTGCAGCACTTTGCTTTCTTGCTCTGGCGTATCGGAAAATAAAACGGATTCTGCATCTAAAAACCCTGCAGAAACCCTATATTCCTCCGAAACTGTTGATGGTGAACTAACGTCATCGATTGCAACTTCCAAAGAGAAGACTTGTTCAGCCAGTTGGACGCTCACTAGCGACGCTCTAGAAGAGACAAAGGAGTCAAAATATTTAGAGGATTTCGAATTCTCGATCTTGGACGATGACGGTGATCCCGTTTCTTTTCATGGGGATTATGTTCAGCAAGGAAATGGCGAATATGAGGGGATGATGCAATTTAAAAAGAGTGGTGCTGGTTTGCTTGAATGCCGCACTCTTTTAAATGGCATTGTCACGCTGGACGTTTATAAGAAAACTCCAACTTTTAGCGGAGAAGACCATGATTTCACGGGGGTTCCAGATTTCTACGTTTCTAGCGACTTAATCAGTTGGAGCGCTTTGACGGGAAACAAAGAAGACTCTTCCACTAATTGTCTTTATACTTTTAAAGTTACGGATGCATACTTTATGTTCACCACCAAAACCGGAAACGCGCTATATTTAAACTCCGTTTCCTTTAGCCCTTATCTATTATGAAAACACAAAAATCAAACAAAGAACTGGACCTTATTGACTTAGGGCTTCGCGATGTCTATCGCGCTTGTTACTTTTTCGCTTGCTCAGGCATTTGCCTCATCTTCGGACTTACCCTCTCCTGCATCTCAAGCGCGTATGAAAGCCTAGCGGCCTTTCTTGTTCTTTTGCTTATCGGTCTATTTCTTGTGGCGTCCTCGCTTGTGCTTCTTCCTTTCGGATTCGTGCTCCTCAAAAAAGAGAGAAAAGCATCTGAAAATTACTCTTTGCGTTGCCCAATTCAAGCCAAAAAAATTATCAAAAACGGGTATATCGTAAGTGGCTTTCTGGGCGCGGTGGGTATCATCGTCTTAATTGTTGGATCACTTTTCTTCCCGGGCATGCCAATCCATGGGACCGCTCTTCTTCTTGGCTCTTTCGTCGTGCTTTTCTATGCTTCCTTGCTTCTTATTTCGACAATCCGCGATCAGATGATTGCTAAAGCAACTCAGCAATAATTTCGGTTTCTTTTTTCTTCTGACGCTAATGCTTTTTCCATTTCTCTCTTTGCGCGGGATAATTCGCAAAAGCCTACGCGCGCACGAAGGAATCCTATATAATTTCCTCAACATAGGAGAACTGATTTATGGACGAAAAACTTCAGCCGTTATTTGAACCATGGAAAATCGGAAATTGCGAGATCAAGAATCGCATTGTCATGACTTCCATGGGCGGAACATCCCTTTTCGGATGGATGGAAATTAACCATTTCGATAAGGAAGCCGCGAAATTCTTGCTCGACAAAGCCGAACACGACGTCGGCCTTATCCTTCCTGGTATCCAGCCCGTCTACAACCCGATGCTCGGGCAATGGCTCTATAAGAAAAAGAGCATGTACAAGAAGGTCAAACCTTTCATGGACGAGATCCATTCTCACGGCGCTAAGCTCTTTGTTCAGCTTACCGCTGGCTTTGGCCGCAGCTTCACGATTTCTCCGACGATGGAGAAGCTTTATACCAACAAGTTCCTTCGCGCTTTATCGAAGCCCGTCATGAACTTTGACAAGATTTGCGCCTCGTCTTCCGCTAGCCCCAATCGTTGGTCCGATAAAGTCCCTTCAAGGGAAATGACCATCAAAGAGATTCATCATTTTGTTGAGGCCTTCGCCAAGACCAGCAAATTGCTTAAGGAAGCCGGCGTTGATGGCGTGGAAATCCACGCGGTGCACGAAGGCTACCTCCTCGATCAGTTCACTCTTCAATATGTGAACAAGAGAACGGACGAATATGGTGGTTCTTTTGAGAATCGTTATCGCTTCCCTGTCGAAATCGTAAAAGCCATTAAGAAAGAGTGCGGCGAGGACTTCCCTGTTTCTTTGCGTTATTCCGTCCTTTCAAAAACCAAAGGGTTCAATTCGGGCGCTCTTCCTGGCGAAGATTACGTTGAAGCAGGACGCGATATGGCGGAAAGCGAGAAAGCCGCTAAATATCTCCAAGATGCTGGCTATGACATGCTTAACTGTGACAACGGCACCTACGACGCTTGGTATTGGGCACATCCTCCAATATATATGCCCGAAAACTGCAACCTCGCGGAAGTTGAGCATATCAAGAATTTTGTTTCGATCCCTGTCGTTGCGGCGGGAAGAATGGATCCTTTCGTCGGCGCGGAAGCTGTGAAAGAAGGCAAAATCGATGCAGTTGGCTTTGCCCGCCCCTTCTTGGCCGATGGGTCTTGGGTCACCAAACTAAAAGATGGCCACCCCGAAGAGATCCGTCCTTGCATTTGCTGCCATAACGGTTGCTTCAATATGTGCCATTACAAAGGCACAAGCAACGATCAGAGCTTAGAAGATTCTCTCCATATGGCCCGTTGCGCGGTGAACGCCGAGACGATGAACAGTGTTGCTCATCATATCGAAAAAGCCGCAAAACCCAAGAATATTGTTGTCATTGGCGGCGGTATCGGTGGCATGGAAAGTGCTCGTGTTGCTGCACTTCGCGGACATAAAGTCTCTCTTTACGAAAAGAGCGACCATCTTGGCGGCGTGTTCGTTCCTGCAAGCCAGGCTTCCTTTAAAGGCAAGCTTCGCGATCTTCTCGCCTGGTATGAACTGCAGATGAAGGAACTCGGCATTGACGTTCATTTGAATTCCGAGATCAAAGATCTTTCTTCTCTGAAGGCCGACGAGTACATCGTTGCGACTGGCTCAAAGCCCAGAAGGTTCCCGCTTAAGGGCGGCGAGAAAGCCATGGATGCGATTGACTATCTCATGGGCAAAGAAGTCGGACAGAAAGTCGCGGTTATCGGCGGCGGTCTCACGGGGTGTGAAGTCGCTTATGAGCTCTTCCTTTCCGGCAAAGAACCCATCATCGTCGAAATGAAAGACGATTTGGTAAAGCAAACCGGAATCTGCATGGCGAATTCGCAATATCTACGTGATTTCTTCGCTTGGAAGAAAGTCCCTGTTTACCTCTCTTCAAAACTCAAGGAGGTCAAAGACGGTAGCATCCTTATGGATACTCCAGAAGGCGAAAAAGAAGTTGCCTGCGATTCCGTGATCCTTTCCGCGGGCTACGTTTCGACTCCTGCTTTCACCGAAAGCAAGAACGTTCACCTCGTGGGCGATTGCTTAAGCGTGGGCAACCTCCGTTCCGTCATTTGGAGAGCCTACGAAGTCGCTATGAAACTTTAATAAGGAGGAATACATGTATCAGCCAAAAATGAAATTGACCCAAGAGGAAAGCGATATCCTCGCGGGGAAGCAGGGCAAAACCCGCGCGAAAATGATGGAGGTCCTCGTCCGTTATGGCGATGTCTTCAACGCGGATTGCCTCAAAGAAGTCACTTATAAGAAAGCTCACTTTGTCACGAGCTTTGGACTTGGGCTTCTTAAAGCCGTCTATCCTTTGATGGATGAACTTATTGCGGATGGTTGCAAAGTCGAAGGTGGGTTCACGATGGACCCGCGTCCGCTTGATTTCTCTTCCGTCCATTGCAACGCGATCGAAAAGCTCGTCTTCAAGTCCTTCATGTATAACAAGCAGGCTCTTTATGAAGAACAGCTTAAGAAAATCGGCCTAGAAGACGCTGACAAAGCCTTCTCTTGCACCTGCTATCTCAAAGAGATGGGGAACACCCCGAAAGAAGGGGACATCCTTTCCTGGAGCGAATCCTCTGCGGTCGTTTATGCAAACTCGGTTTTAGGCGCTAGATGCAACCGTAACTCCGGCATTCTTGATATGTTCGGGGCGATTCTTGGCAAGACGCCGAACTTTGGCTTCATCACCGATGAAGGCAGAAAGGCCACTTGGAAAATCGTCCTCAAGACCACAAAGAAGCCTGAAGCGCAAATCCTTGGCTCAGCAATCGGCATGAAAGTCATGGCGGAAGTCCCCTATGTTTATGGGCTTGACCAATATCTCAAGGATCTTCCTGACGAAGACACGATTGCCTATCTCAAAGATTTCGGCGCGGCGACGGCGAGCAACGGAGCGGTTGGCCTTTACCATATCGACAAGATCACCCCTGAAGCGAAACGCCTAGGCGAGGCTCTAGTTTGTGATGATGCGAAAACCTATGTCATCGACGACGAAGAGCTTGAGCGCGTTTACAAATCCTATCCTTTGATGTGGAAGTCTCCGAACGAGAAGCCTTATCGTTGCTTCATCGGCTGCCCCCATTTGACTTTGAAACAGCTTGAAGATTGGGCTGATAAAGTCGAGGAAGCCTTAAAAGCTTCTGGGAAATCCAAACTGGTTATTGATACGGTCTTCACGGCTTCTCCTGCGGTTTTGGAGGAGTTTAAAAAGGAAAATCGTTGCAAAACCCTCTTATCTCGCGGCGCGCATCTCTCTTATATCTGCCCGCTTATGTATGCGGATAACCCACTTTGCGGCAAACGTCCTTTATTGACCAATTCGAACAAGCTTCGCACCTACACCAAGGCGCGCTATGAGAAAGACGAGGAGATCCTTGCTCTGATCTCCGGGAACAAGGAGGTTGCCTAATATGAAAAGCTTCAAAGGAAGAGTGATTGCTGCTAGCGATTGGAAAGGCGAAGCGGTGGTGTCCCATGAAGGGTTCAACACCTTGGCTTCCTGCCAGACCAGTGCCTTGATGCCGACGGCGAAGAAGATTGTCGTCTCCGATCAAAACAACAAGGATCTTTATAAGAAGAACATCACCGGCAAGGCTCTTTGCATGCCTGAGACCATCGGTTCCACGACAGGAGGCATGATCATTCAGACCATCGCAGTTAGGAATCTTGCCCCGAAGGCTTGGCTCTTCTCCCATCCTATCGATCCGCTTTCTTCTTCTGGCATCATCCTTTCAAACGTTTGGAATGATGCTGGTCTAATCGCGATTGACAACCTCGGCGATGAGTTCTTGGCGACCGTTAAAGACGGCGATCAGATTGAAATCAAAGCCGACGGGACGGTCACGATTCTCTAATTTTTCCCTTCTAAGGAGCACCTGGTGACGGGTGCTCCTTTTTGCAATGTGTAAGAATAAGTTTTCAGACTATTTACATTTTTGCTGGTCGCATTGAGATTGTTTCAATAGGTGGGTTGCTTTACGGCTTTCCGAAGAAGGATTTCTTTGCAGGCGTTTCTAGGCCGGTGAATGTAGGCTAGCAAAAATCATGGGCCAGCTGGATTTTGTGGAACAAACAGGCCATGGCGTACCTACAATCGTCAAAATCTATGGACTGAAATTTTCGACATTGAAGAAAGTCACATTACCGTAACGATACCGTTTGCTTTTGAGTCATCCTTCAAAAAGATTAACGTCGTTTCTCTTTCTGAAAAATCTGTTTTCAAGGAGGTTACTGGAAGGCTTTGTAAGCCTTCTGACGCTATACGAAGTCCGTTTTTTGGGACATCTGCCTTTCGAAACTGTTTTTCGACCCCGTCTTCCCTTTTGCCTGGGAAAAGAGATGCTAGAATAAAAAGTAGAAAGAGGTAAGAAACGTGGATTTGAAACATTTTGATAAGGCTATTGTTGTTTCCGATAAAGATTATTTTCCCTTACTTTATTCTTTCCGAAACTCTCATCCTGAACTTCAGATGAAAATCTGGAATGAGGAGGACTTGCTTCGTCGCCTCTCCTGCAGCTTCGACAAGGGAAAGATGGATCCCATTCCTTATTTATTAAAGAAAGGCATTACTTATCCGAATGCGAAAAAATATCTCAATTTGATTCGCGTTGCCGATATAAGCCAAAATGAAACCCTGGCTTCGTTATATAAAGAACTTAATGAAAAAGGTTACCTGAAGTTTGATGAGTTGGGTCAAAGGGAGGTTTCTTTAGGACGCGTTTTCCTCTTTGAAAAGCAAGAGGATATCGAGCTTCATTCCTTTCTCAAAAGAAAAGAAATTCCCTTCAACGATCTTTCTATCCATGACTTAGGAATTAATCCTCCTTTGCCGAATGAATCCCATCCTCCCATTTATCTTTTCGAAGATAAGTTTTATCAATTCTCCTATCTCTTCTCTTGCTTAAGGCAAAGGCTGCTTAATAGTCCAGAGGACAGTGCCCGCATTGCTGTTTTAAGCCATGACGCGAGCGACCAGTTCTATGCGGAGCTAGGGGCGTCGTTATATGGGGTCCCCGCATCGTTTAACGTGGCGGTACCCCTTTTGAGTAATGTGAAGGTCAAGAAGAAGGTGACTGCCATCCATTCTTCTAAATCCTTTTCTTTCACCGAAGAAGAAAAGAAAGACGAGGATATAAGTGCCCTCTTTGATTTGGTGAGCCATTATGGACTTCCTGAACTCGAAAGCGATTTTGCCTACGCCACTTTACTTGATATTCTTTCCGCGAATGAAGTTCGACTGGAACCTAAACCAGGCGTGGCGTTCACGAGTTCCTGCGTCCTAGACCCAAATCTCATTTTCTATGTGACCAACTTCCAATATGGCGATTTTTATTCGATTACCGATGATAAGAATGTCCTTTCCGATGATGAGCTAGTGAAAGTTTCGGCGAATCCAAGCTATGTGAAAACCGAACTGGATAAGCGTAAGAAAAAGAACTTCCTGAAATACAACAACATCGTTTTCCTCTCCCGTGTTGCAAAACATCTAACTGACAAAATTTACGATTCGCCTTTTTTGAAAGAACTAGGTTGGGACAAACAGGTTGAGAAAAAGCGGTGGAACGAGAAGGGGATGTTCACCTCTCTTTCCGAAAAGATATACCGCACCGATCAACTTGATTCCCTCTTTTATCACAAACCCTACGAAGATCTTCTTGGCTATGACCATTCGTATAAACAAGTGAATGGTGAGCGGCTGATTAAGAATGAAAAATGGTCCGCCTCCAGATTGGAGCGTTTCATCTTTTGCCCTTTCCAATATCTGCTCAATGCTTATTTCCCGTTTGATCCTAGTTCTTGTAGAACCACGGCTTCGGGGCAACTTAACCATTTCATGATGGAACAGCTCTACAAAGACGACTTTGACTTTGACGCTAGATTCGAAGAGGGGGTGCAAGAATACCGGAAAACCTTCGAAAGGAACCGCCAGCCCTTCACCGCTGAAGAAGAAGGATTCTTATCCATATATAAATATTGGCTTAAGAAATGCATGGATGGCTTGCGTCTTGTGAAAAAAGAGGACGGATTTAATGCGGACGAAGTGGCGGAGCAAAATATTTCTTATACCTTAAAAGGAGAAAATGGCGAGCAATACCTATTCTCGGGTCGAGTAGACAAAATTTTATTCACGAAAGCGGGGGAGAAAACTTACTACACGATCATCGATTACAAATCGGGCGCCGAGAACTTCGAGCTGAAGAACGTTTTCCTTGGCGGGTCCACCCAGCTACCTCTTTACGCCTTGGCATTAAAAGACGAAACGAACGCAAATCTAATAAAAAATGCCACTTTTGCAGGCTTTGGCATCCATCATTCTTATCAGAAGAACATCAAAAAGTTGATTAAAGACGACGTGATTGGAGAAAACGTCTGCATCAAGGAGCTGAAGTTCAAGGGTCCTTTGTATGATGGCGTGGATTTCTGGGAAGGCTTTGACCCGACCGCTTTTAAGAAAGGCGGGAAGGAACTCAAGAGCACTCTTGGGGATTATTTCACCTCAAAGAATCTTTTCAGCGACGAAAACGATTGCAACCTGTTGGACAGCGACATCCCTTATACGATGGGCCAGCTTTTGGAAGACGCTCGTCTGGGTTTATTAAGCGCGATCAGGATGATTAAAAATAATGAGTTTCCCATTCGCCCAACCTCTCCTGACTTAAATGGCGATAATCGTACCCTTACATGCGGGAGGTGCGCATTTGGAGATATCTGTTACCGCAACAAAGCGCGCGATAAAGTTTCTTATCGTGACCTAAAAATCGAGCATTTCGCCTCGATTAGCACTGAGGAGGAAGACGGCAATGAAGATTGAGAAAAAAGATTTCAACCCTGAGCAATACGAGGCTATCGTCGCCTCTAGCAAAGAGAATATTTTGATTTCCGCCGGGGCGGGATCTGGCAAGACAAAAACCCTTTCTACGCGCGTGAATCGGCTTATCGTCGATAAAGAAGTCGATCCTAGCGCCTTGCTTGTGCTGACTTTCACCGACAATGCCGCTCACGAGATGGAAGAGAGGATTGTGAACTCGTTTACGAAAAGCGATGATCCAGAGATTCGCGCTCTTGGCGTCAAAATGCTTTCCTCCCACATTCAGACGTTCGATTCTTTTTCCCAATATTTGGTTTCCACCTACGCCAGCAGACTTGGCATCGGCTCATCCATCTCAATTCTTGATGAGTCAATCGAAAAAAGCAAAATAAGCATTTTCCTGGACGAAATATTCAAAAGCCATTACGAAAACCCTGCAGAACGCGATTCTTTCGTAGAAATGCTGACGAAATATAACTCTTATGGCGACAGCAACACCAAAAAAGTCGTCTTAGACGTATATCGGAATATGCAAAAGCTCATGCCTAGAACCAAGCAAGATTTCTACGAGCATTACGACGAACGCTATTTCAGCAAAGAGAAGTTCATTTCAATGAGACATGAACTTGTCGAGATTTGGAAAAAGAAGATTGTCGGTGTTTTGCTTCGATTCTCCTATAAATGGAATTACGAGCCGAATCTTCCGGAAATCGGAGACGTGAATGAGTTTTTCGCTAGGCCCACCTTCTTCCAAAGCCCGGTCCATGTGGTTACCGGTTATGACTTTTTGGACGCGCCCTACCAAGAAGTTTATTCCATGCTTGGCTTAGACGATGATTCTTTCATCGCCAAAGCCAAACAATATCACGAAGAGAAATTTGCGAAAAAGTTCCCATTGCCCAAAAAGAAGGAATTGGAAGGAATCGAAGACGAAAGAGACCTTAAGGGCCTCCATGCTTTGCTTAGTCACGTTTTTGATACTCAAAAGGCAACGCTTATTGACGCGTGCAAGCTTTTGAAGACGGCGGATGAGGATTACCGGGCGTATCTTGAAAGCAAAAACGATGTCCACATCATTCTTCGAATCGTTCAAGAATTGGAAAGCAAGCTCTCATCTTACAAGAAAGAAACAAACTGTTTTACCTTCGCGGACGTTTCCTCGATGTCTTTACGCCTTCTCACGGAGCCTGAGTTCGAAGATATCGCGGAAGCGGTTCGTTCCAGATTTTCCTACATTATGGTGGACGAGTATCAGGACACGAATGATTTCCAGGAAGCCTTCTTGGATTCCCTTCTTAAGCCAAATAAAGATGGGAAGAAAGCCCATCTGTTCTGCGTCGGCGATCCTAAGCAAGCCATTTACGCCTTCCGCAATTCCAACGTGAAGCTTTTTATCAACCGCCAGGAAAGATTAGAGAAAGACCCGGAATCGAAAGTCATCCACATGAACAAGAACTATCGCTCCGGCCATCATTTCTTGGAAGAAGTGAACTATCTTTTCAAGTGCTGCATGAGAAAAGACCAAGGTGATGTCGATTATCTTGACCCTGGGGAACAGCTTGCTTACGACGGGTCTACCTACAAAAAGGAATATCCTTACTTTGGCATCAATAGAATCATCTCGGCGCGTGGAAGAAGCAGGTTCGTTGAACCGATGGATTTCGAAGTTCACGCTATCGTGGACGATATTAAAAACAAGATTGAGAATGGGTTCCCCGTCTATGAACGAAACAGCGACACGATTCGACCCTGCAAATATAGCGATTTCGCAATTCTTTGCCGAACGAAAAATAGCTTCCTCTCTTTCCAAAAGGCCTTCCAAGAGAATGGAATGCCTTTAAACGTCAAAGTTGATACGAACCTTTTAGACGTCAACGCGGTTCTTGCTTTTGAATCCCTTGTGGGGATGCTCGATGCGATAAACCGTAACGACAATAGCGACCTTCCTCATCTTTTCGCCTCTTTGGCGAGAAGCTATCTCTTCTCTTATGATGATGCGAAAGTGTTTTCGATCCTTGGTGGGCTTCAGGATAAGGAAGACCCTTATAAATCCATCAAAAACGACGACATCTATTTGCTCGTCCTGAAATTTAAGAAAGCCCATGAAGATAGTTGCTTCCGTGATATCTTTCTCGACTTGATTGACTCCTTCGGCGTCATTAAAAACCTTTCCACCGTCGGCAACGTTAGCGATAACGTCGAGAAACTCGATTCCCTTTTCTCCCTTGCACTTACCCAAGAGCAAATGGGCGAGGGAATCCAGGAATTCGTAGATTTGTTCTCTTCGATCAAACGCTACGCCTTGCCCTTTGATTCGGAAACCTCCCTAAGCGCAGAGAACTCTGTAGACCTCATGACCATTCATGCCTCCAAGGGGCTTGAAAGGCAAATCGTTTATATGCCCGTTTCACAATGCAAGTTCACCCGCGGCTATCAAGGCGATAAGCCCGATTATGATTTTGATGAGGATCTAGGCATTCTCTTGCCTCGTTACATCCTTTCCCCTTGGCTAGAAAAGGACGGGGAGAAGCCCCTTCAGCAATGCCTTTATTCCTTGCCCTATCTTTTGCATAACGCCAGGGCGGAGAAGTCCGATCCGGATTTCGATGAGCATATTCGCTTAATCTACGTTGCCTTGACCCGCGCGCAGAACTCTCTTTGCATCGTGGGCGAAAACATTGAGGATAAAACGAATAAAAAGGGAAGCCTTTACTATCTTCTCAACCAAATGCCCCATCGAAAGGTTTTTGAACCAAGCCTTTTGACTAAATACCGCGATATGTTTGCGGACTTTTACCCCAGTTACGAAAACGCGGTTAAATTGCAGAACAACGCCTCTTTCTTGAGCGAAAAAGAGTTTGGCGAAGGCATCAGCAAAGACCTGCTCGAAGAACGTTATCCCATCTATAAAGAGATGAGAAAGGAGTTCTTGCTTGGGAAGATAGAAGAAACCATCAATGAGTGTCTGAAAGGGATGACGGGAAGTCTCTTTGAACATTATCTTGAACTTGCAGGTTTCGAGACGAATCGTTATGACTTTTTCTCCGCCCTTTATGGCCAAGTTCATCCTCAGTTCGGTTTCATTCCCGATTATCAATCCTTCGTAAAACTACAAAAAGAAGTGTACGGGGTCGATGAAAAGACCGCAGAAACCCGTTTAAATGCTTTTATCAATGAAAGCACAGGCGATTCCGCTGCGACGAATATTGACGCGTTATTGCCTGCTTATGCCTATTTGATTGACAACGTTCCTTACGTGCTTAGGGATTCTTATGAGAACGGGGATCTCTTCAAAGATCCGGTTAAGGTCTATCAGTACAAGCCTTTTGCCACTTTCAACCAGGATTCCATCACTTTAGATAAGCCTAGAGACGAGCAAATCAATGACACTCCGATTCTTTTTGCTCCGATCCTCAAAAAACGGGCGAGCAAGAAACGCGCGATTCTTGATCCGGATGATCCGGTTAAGGAAATTTTGGATTATGGGACCAGGCTTCACCGGTATATGGAGCTCGTCGATTTAAATGGCAAAGACACTTCTTTTATCTCTAGTGAGAAAGAAAGAAGGCTGATTGACAAAGTTCTCGGCACTTCCATTTTCAAGGACGCCGAAAACTTTAAGTTGTATCAGGAGTACGGCTACTTCGATAGCCAGTTCCTGACTACGGGGTCCATTGACCTTTTGATGGTAAGTGACGAGGAGATTCGCATCGTTGATTATAAGACGAAGCGCATTGATGACCCGGCTTACGTCGAGCAATTGAGGACTTATCGCCGCAATGTTTGCTCTTTGTTCAAAATCTCCCCTTCGAAGGTGAAAGCCTTCCTTCTTCCTTTGACTGGCGAAGAAGCAACCCAAGTCGATTTGGATTAAACCCGTTTTCTCCTTTATATATAGGGTAGGAGGTATTTCTTATGGAAATCACAATTCTTGTCGTCGTTGCTGTTCTCTCGCTTGCTGGCCTTGGGGTGTCTTTGGGCGCTTTGATTCTGATCAGCAAGCGGAGCAAGGGAGGCTCATCCCCCTTAAGCCCCGAATTCGAACGAGAGCAAATTCGTTCCCAACAAGAGGTCAAATCCAGCGTGGACAACATGCAAAAGACCCTTGAGCTTCAAATGGAGAAGCAAATCGCCGAATTGAGCGCCCGACTTTCAGAGCAACTCAAAAATGACAACCAAGGTAATAATGACCGTCTTTTGGCTTTCCAAACGCAGCTCTCCAACTCCGTTTCTTCCCGCTTTGCCGAAATCGCCCAGAAAGAAACGAACCAAATGGAGACCATCACCCGCACCCTTGGGGAAATCTCCGAGAAGGACAACAATCGCATTTCTAACTTTCAAACCTCGCTCACCCAGACCGTCAGCGAGCAAATCAAAACGATGAACGAAAAGCTAGAAAGGTCGCTTAAGGAGATCAATGACAAAGTTGACGTATCCTTGAAAGAAGGGTTCAAAGCCACAAGCGAATCGATGGTCTCTCTGCAAAAGTCCTTAGGAGCGGTGGAGGAGGCCCAAAAGAACATCGCCGATTTGAAAGGCGACATCGCTTCACTTAACGGCATCCTTTCTTCCAACCAACAAAGAGGAAGGTTCGGCGAATGGCAACTTGAGCTTCTGCTTGAGAATATGTTCCAGGATGGAAAAGACAGGCTCTATGCCCTCCAATACCAGTTGGCCGATGGTCTTAAGCCTGACGCGGTTATCTTTTTAGACGGGGAAGCACATCATCAAATGGCTTGCATTGACTCCAAATTCTCTCTCGTTGGCTATGAATCTCTTTTTGATCCCTCGGTTAAACTAAGCGAAGAAGAAACCTTGAAGGCCAAGTCCGAATTTAAAGCCGCCCTTAGGCAAAGGATTGAAGAAACCTCCAAATACATCATTACCGGCAAAACGATTAGCAACGCTTTGATGTTCATTCCTAGTGATGGCGTTTTTGCCTTCGTGGAAAAGGAATATCAAGACCTTGTGGAATTTGCGAAAAAGAAGGGAGTTGTGATGGTTTGCCCTTGTATTTTGACTCCATTGCTTGGCTCCTTCCGCGTGATTCAAATCGACGCGGCGAAAAGCGAATCGCTTGCTCAAATTAATGCCGCTCTCAATTCTCTCGCAGACAATTTCAAGCGTTTCGTCCCTCGTTGGGTCACCTTGAATAGAGCCATTCAAGGTCTCACCAAGAAGAGCGATGAGTTCGGTACGACCGTCAATAAAATCGGGAAAGACTTCACGAAGGTTGCAAATATCGACTTTTCTGACTCCGAGGAAAGTGAATCCGAAGAAGAACCTTTGGAAATCGAAGAAACGGAATAAAAATTACCGAAATACCAAAAAACAGTCAATTTCCCGCAAAAATCCAGTATTTTGTTACCGCGAAGAAGAAAAAAGATTGGTATATCAGTAAAACGATATTGGTAAAACGTTCTTTTTATTGCGCCTCTATTTTGTGAACTTAAAATTAACTCGTTGTCTAAATTAATTGTCGACCCTAGTTTTTGGAGGAAACCTTTATGACAATTCGCGCGGATGTGCGCAAAGGGGTTGAGGAAATTTGCGATGGCTACGCAAATGAACCTTCCCCGCTGATGATGATCCTGTCGGCCATCCAGAAGAAGTATGGCTACATCCCTTTGGAAGTTCAGGAAGTGGTCTCGCAAAAGACGGGAATTCCCGTCGCCGAGATTTATGGCGTCGTGACCTTCTATTCTTTCTTTTCCCTCAAGCCAAAAGGAAAGTACGTTGTGGGCATTTGCTTAGGCACCGCTTGCTACGTGAAGAACTCGCAAGCCGTCTTGGACAAGTTCACCGAGAAGCTCGGCATCAAGAGCGGCGAAACCACGGAAGATGGCCTTTTCACAATCGAAGCGATTCGCTGCATCGGCGCCTGCGCCCTTGCTCCGGCGATGTCGATTAACGGCAAGGTCTATCCTAAGGTCACCCCGGACCAAGTCGGAAGAATCATTGACGAATACCGCAATAAGGAGAACCTCGATGCTTGACCCAATCAAAACCCCGGAACAGCTTGAGCAAAACATTGCTTCTTGCGAAGACGCCTTTAAGAAGAAAATCAGCGGCTTTGGCGGCAAAAGAAGCGTCATGGTCTGCGGAGGAACCGGCTGCTTAGCCAATAATTCGGAATCCATCCTCGACGAGCTCAAAAAGCAAATCAAAGAACACGGATTAGAAGACAAAATTGAAATCAACCACGTTGGTTGCTTCGGCTTCTGCTCGCAAGGGCCTTTCGTGAAAATCTATCCGGAAGACACGCTTTATCGCACTGTGAAACTTGCCGACGTGAAGCAAATCGTCGAAGAAGATCTGCTCCAAGGCAAGGTTTGCGAGAGCCTTCTTTATGTCGATCCTTCCACTCATCAAAAGGTACAAAGGCAAGACGACATCAATTTCTACAAAAAGCAAATTCGCGTCTCCCTTCACGGCTGTTCACTCATTAATCCTGACTTCCTTGAGGAGGCCCTTGGCTATGATGGCTTCAAGGCCCTAAAGAAAGTCCTCACCGAGATGACTCCTCAGCAGGTCATCGACGAAGTTCTCGCCTCTGGCCTCCGCGGCAGGGGCGGCGCTGGCTTCCCTACCGGCAAGAAATGGCAATTTGCCGCGAACGTCCAAGCGGATCAGAAATACATCGTCTGCAACGGCGACGAGGGCGACCCTGGCGCGTTCATGGACCGTTCCATCTTGGAAGGCAACCCCTTCGAAGTCATCGAAGGCATGATGATCGCTGGCTACGCTTTCGGAGCTAGCGAAGGCTATTTCTATGTGCGTGCCGAATATCCTGTTGCCGTGGAAAGACTCGAAAGAGCCATCAAAGACATGGAACAAGTCGGCTTGCTCGGCGATAACATCCTCGGGACGAATTTCAGTTTCCGCGCTCATCTCCGTTTAGGCGCAGGGGCATTCGTTTGTGGCGAAGAAACTGCTTTGCTTAATTCTATCGAGGGCAAAAGAGGCATGCCTCGCCCTCGCCCTCCGTTCCCTGCCATCAAAGGACTTTGGGGCAAGCCAACCTGCGTCAATAACGTCGAGACCTTGGCCCAGATTCCTTACATCATCCGTGTCGGCGCGAAAGAATACGCGAAAATTGGCACCGAAGGAAGCAAAGGCACGAAAGTCTTCGCTCTTGGCGGCAAAATCAACAATGTTGGTCTTGTCGAAGTCCCGATGGGCACCACGCTTCGGACATTGATTTTCGATATCGGCGGAGGTATCCCCGGCAATAAACGTTTCAAAGCCATTCAAACTGGCGGTCCTTCCGGCGGATGCTTGACCGAAAAAGACCTGGATACTCCAATCGACTATGACTCTCTCGTCGCCAAAGGCTCCATGATGGGCAGCGGTGGCGCAATCGTCATGGACGAAGACAACTGCATGGTCGACGTCGCTTCCTTCTACATGGACTTTATTTGCAATGAGTCCTGTGGGAAATGCTCTCCTTGCCGCATCGGCACGAAGAGACTATATGAGATGCTTCAAAAAGTCACCAATGGCACGGCGACCGAGCAGACCCTCAAGGATATGAAATACTTGGCCACTGTCATCAAAGACGGTTCTTTGTGCGCTCTTGGGCAAACCTCCGCAAACCCCATCTTGTCCACGATGGTCAACTTCCCGGAGGAATACGAAGCCCACGTCAAAGATAAGAAATGCCCTGCTCATGTCTGCAAAAAGCTCATGCAGTATTACATCGACCCGGATAAATGCAAGAAGTGCTCGAAATGCGCTCGCAATTGCCCGGCTAACTGCATTAGCGGTGTTCCAGGAAAGGTGCCTTATGTCATCGATCAGAGCAAGTGCTTGAAGTGCGGCGCCTGCATGAGCGGATGCCCCTTCCACGCCATCGAGAAACGCTGAGGAGAAAGAAAATGGAAAACGTTAACATCAACATCGAAGGGCGCGTTTATAGTGTCCCTAGTAACCTCACCGTCTTAGAAGCCGCTCGCAAAGTCGGCTACAACATTCCGACCCTTTGCTATTGGAAAAACGGCGAAAATTCGCTCGCTAGTTGCCGCGTATGCTTGGTGGAAGTTCGTTCTGCTAGAGGATCAAGACTTGTCGCCAGCTGCGTTTATCCCGTTACGGATTGCCAAGCCGAGAAAGGATTTGAGATCCATATCTCTTCTCCGATGGCCATCAACGCCAGACGCACCTCTGTTGAGCTATTGCTCAGCAACCATTCGCAAAACTGCCAAACCTGCGTGAAAAACGGACGGTGTGAATTGCTTCACGTCGCCGATCTCGTCGGGGCGAGAGACCATCAGTTCGAAGGGGAGAAAACCCCTGCTTGCTATGACGATGCCGCGCCTGGAATCATTCGCGATACTAGCAAGTGCATTCTCTGCGGGCGTTGTATCGAACGTTGCAAAAAAGCCCAGGGAATTGGGGTCCTCGGTTTTGAAAAACGCGGATTCTCGACGATTGTTGGGCCCGCTTCGAACCGTTCTTTCGCTAATGCCCCATGTATTCAATGCGGCCAATGCATCGAAGTTTGCCCGACGGGTGCTTTGAGCGAGCATCGCGAAATCGGCAAAGTCGATGAGGCCATGATGCAAGGGAAATATGTCGTTGTTCAGACCGCCCCCGCGGTGCGCGCCGCGATTGCCGAGGAGTTCGGGCATAAGATCGGCGAAGAAAACGGAACCGGGAAAATGGTCGCCGCGCTTCACCGCCTTGGCTTCAAGAGAGTCTTCGACACGAACTTTGCCGCCGATCTCACCATCATGGAAGAGTCGCAAGAACTCATTAATCGCATTAAATCAAATGGGGTTTTGCCTCAGATCACCTCTTGCTCTCCTGGCTGGATCAATTATCTTGAATACTTCTATGGCGATTTGATTCCGCACGTATCAACCTGCAAATCTCCGCACGAGATGGAAGGCGCGATCATCAAAAGCTATTTCGCTAAGACCCATAATCTGAAACCTGAAGATATCTTTGTGGTGTCTGTTATGCCGTGCACGGCGAAAAAAGGCGAGGCGCAACGCAAAGAAAATGCGGCGGTGGAAGGTCTTCCTGACGTCGATGCCGTTCTGACGACTCGCGAGCTGGCTGTCCTTATCAAGAGGGCTGGTTTGCTTTGGGACGAGCTTCCTGAAGAAGACTTCGACCAAGATCTGCTTGGTCAATACTCTGGAGCAGGCGTTATCTTCGGCGTAACCGGTGGCGTCATGGAAGCCGCTTTGCGCACCGCCTACCATTCTTTGACGGGTGAAGAATATGGGCCGATTGATTTCGGCTCTGTTCGTGGCCTTGCCGGGGTGAAAGAAGCGGAAGTCACCATTAACGGAATGACCTTAAAGGTCGCCATTGCTTCTGGCATGAAAAATGCGAAGCCTTTGTTAGATGAAATCCGCACTGGGAAATCGCCTTATGCTTTTATTGAAATCATGGGTTGCCCTGGCGGTTGCATCAACGGCGGTGGCCAGCCGTTTGTAAAGCCCAATCTTCTTGCGGGGAAAGAGGCTCCCGACATTTTGGAAACCTATTGCCAAAAGAGGGCCGACATCCTTTATTCGATTGATGAGAAGTCGACCATTCGCCAATCTCATAACAACCCTGACATCAAAGCTCTCTACGAGAACTTCCTCGGTGAACCTTGCGGCGGGATCTCAGAGAATCTCTTGCACACCCATTACCGGGCGGACAGAGAAAAATTCCCTGGGAAATAATCTACAATGTCTAGAAAGGCGCTTGCTGAAAAGTGAGCGCCTTTTAGGTTGCCCTTTACGTCTCAAAGAAAAGGTTGAAACATCAAAGCGTGGCGATCAAATTAGCTAAATCGTTTGGAGAGTCGACGACATACTCGCTTTTGCCCTCTAACTCTTTTGTGTAGAAGCCATAGCCCCATTTGACCAGAACGCTTTTAAGCCCTGCGTTATGAGCGGTTTCAATGTCGAAAGAGGAATCGCCTACGTACAGGGTTTCTTCTTTGCTCAAAGAGAAACGATCCATCACGCGCAACGTGGAGGCGGGATTCGGCTTCGGGGCTTCGCCTTCCTTTTGGCCTGAGACGCCTTTAAATAGCCCCGGCAAATAATGGGGGACGACAATCTGAGCCAAGGCATCTGGCTTATTCGAGACGACGAACATGCTGATGTCTTGGCTTTGAAAAGACTTCAAGACTTCTACCAAGCCAGGAAAAGGCTTTGTGCTATCTTCTTGATAGGCTTTATAAAGAGGCATGTAGGTGCGCTTAAGCGAAGCGAAGCGAACAGGGTCATCGCCCTTATCCTTTAAGGCTTTCTTCACAAGGCGATCTGCGCCTCCGCCGATCAGGGTCTTTGCTTCATCTAACGTGAAAGAATAAGAATACCCCTCAATGCGAAGAGCGTCGTTGATTGCCCTGGTGATGTCTGGCAGCGTGTTTAGCAAGGTGCCGTCTAAGTCAAAAATAAGGTTCCGAATCATGGCCCCGTTATTATAGGGTCAATCCTTGTCGTTATCTTCGTCAGTGTCGTATTCGCCAAGCTTCAGCACCTTTTTGACCCATTTTGCGTAACGGGCGAAGATGTAGGCCGCGCGTTTGTAGGTTATGCCTATTTTTTCCGCGGCTTCCAAGGTGGTGTAGCCCTCCAGACGATATCTCATGATGTCGATTGCGAAAGGGCTGATTTTTTTCGGAAGATTGGTGACTTCCATGATGGAGTCTTTGTAGTTCATATAGTCCCTTGGATTATCCAGCGTCCCTTCTTGGGAGACTACGTCTGAGAGGACAAGCGAAGAATCGCTCCTCACGTTCAGCTCGTCATCCAAAGAATGCGTGACGTAGACGCTTGATTTAGAAAAACGTTTGTCGATTCGATTGGCCATCACGAAGCCAAGGCAACGAATCAGGAAAGAGTTGAAAGACCCTTTGCTGAATTCGTAGGTTGATATGACGTCGGTAAACCCATGGAAGAAAATCTCATTGATGTCTATGTCACCAAATAAAGACTTCATCTTCTGCGATGCGGCGTGGCATAAAGAATGCCGCATTGCATTTTTACGCGCGAGCAAAACGTCGAGGGCAATGAGCTCACCCATGCGATACCTAAGCAGTAGTTCCTCGTCGGAGAGGCATGCGTAGGTCGTCGAAAGAATGTTTGACATACTTACTCCTCAATATCCTGAGGGTAAGAAGACCATTAGCGATTTCGAAGAGAAGAGATCTGGGCTAGAAAGATTCCGGTGGCAACGGAGGCGTTTAATGAATTAACATGGCCGACCATCGGAATTTTTGTAACAAAGTCGCTGTCGCGCAAGAGAAGACGAGAGACCCCGAATCCTTCGCTTCCAACGATTAGGGCAATGGGACATTTGTAATCGATTGTGTCGTAGGAGGTATTTGCACTGCCATCGCTGGAAACGATCCAGAAGCCATTTTCCTTTAAGGTTCTAATGGCTTGGGAGAGGTTAGAAACGGTAGCGACCTTCGCATAGCAAATTGCGCCGGTTGAAACCTTTGCAACGGTGCTGTTTAAAGGCACTTCATTTTTCTTTTTCATGATGATCCCATCGACACCAAAGGCATCGCACGATCTAAGGATGGCTCCTAAATTATGGGGATCTTCAATACCGTCAAGGATCAGAAGAAGAGGATACTTGCTATTCTTAGAGCCTTCGATCAGCTCCCCGATAGAATAGTTTCGCCACTCCTTGCAAACCGCTACGAATCCCTGGTGAGAGGGATTTTTCGCGATTCGCGTCAAATCGGCTTCTTTGGCTAGTTCGACAGAGATCTTCTTCGCTTGGGCCATTACCACGATTGGATCTCCTTGGAAGCGCTCAAGCGTAATAACTTTTGCAGCGCACCCCGAGGAGACGGCCTCACGAACGGTGTTCCTACCTAAAACAATTGTATTCATTATCTAACCTCTATGAAAAGACCCAAATTTGTCATTCAAAACACGCCCTTCTCAATTAGCTTGGCTCTGAGCAGGTCACTTCTTTCGAAGTCATGGGCATCTTTTGCCTTATTGTAGTCTTCAAAAATTTTTCTTGTTTCTTCATCAATCAAAGGTTCATCGACTTTGATTCCGAGAGCGAAGAAGTAGTCCTTTAGACGTCCGTAATTAGCCTTTAACGCGTCTAAATCCAAGGGACGTTTCCTTAGATTTTGGTTGGCGTCTTTGATTTCGGCATAAAGAACACTCAAAGCGTTCGGCGTGTTGAGATCGGCACATAGCTCGTTGAAGAAAGCATCTTCGTTTTCGCCTTTGATTTTGTCTAATTCTACGCCTGCCATCTGAAGTTTTATCGATAAAGAACGGAAAGCGGAAGAAATCTTTTGATAGGACTTCGTTGCTTCGGCGATGGTTTCATTCGTGAAGGACAAAGGAGCTCTATAATGGGTGTTTAGCACCATTAAGCGGAAAGGCATTCCGCCATATTGGGCGATGACGTCTTTAGCGAGGATGACGTTTCCCAATGACTTGGACATCTTCTCGTTATCGATGTTGATGAAACCGTTGTGGAGCCAGTAATGCGCAAGCTTGTTGTGGTTATGGGCCTCACTCTGCGCCATCTCGTTTTCGTGGTGGGGGAATTTGAGGTCAAATCCGCCGCCGTGAATGTCAATATATCCGTGCTGGTCTTTGAAAATCGAGGCAATCATGACGCAGCATTCCGTATGCCAGCCAGGCCTACCTTCGCTCCATGGGGTTTCCCACTTGATGCCCTCTTCCGTCTTCTTCCATAAGGCAAAATCCAAGGGGGATTCCTTCTGGGAGTTCACTTCGATACGGGCGCCGGAGACGAGGGATTCCGGCGTATTTCCAGAAAGGCAGCCGTAATCCTTGTCGTGGCTTACTCTGAAATAAACGTCCCCGTTGCTTTCATAGGCTTCGCCGTTTTTTACGAGATCATCAATATAAGAAATCATCTCGCCCATGTAGACGGTCGGCTTAGGCGTGAAATCGGGTTGCAAAGCATTCACTTGATCGACGGCCGCGCGGAATTCTTGAATGACTCCTTCGGTCAGCTCTTTCTCGCTGATCCCGAGCTCTTTTGCGCGGTTGATAATCTTATCGTCGACGTCCGTGTAGTTTGAAACGTAGGTGACTTGATAACCGAGCGAAAGAAATAGCCTTCTCCAAGTATCGAAGACGATTACGGGGCGCATGTTTCCAATATGCGGGGAGTTATAAACGGTTGGTCCGCAGACGTATATGGACACTTTGCCGGGAATTAAGGGATTAAATTCTTCAATCTTGTTTCCAAGGGAGTTAAATAAAGTGACTTTGTGCATGGGCTTATCTTACCATCCCTCATAGTCCTTTTCTCATCCCGCGATTGATTTTTTCCTTTTAGGAAGTGCTTTCTTAGCAAAAGATGGTCTTAAGAAATAGAAGCCGCTGATTCAAAAAGCCTGCAAAAATAACTTTTATTTAGGTTTTGCGAGGTTTTTTGATGAAAGTTTTCTACGCATTTCCTGGTTGGCTAGCGTTAATGTGCCACAATGGATAAACAAGGTTTGGCTCTTGCGCTTCTCGGTCTTGGGAAATTTGCTTTGTCCCTGTCTAAAATAACTCTACCAATTTATTGGTAAGCCTTGACGAACTTGAAGTTGGCCTTTATGATTTTGCACGCTGAAAGTTGAATGATGGTTTATGGGAAGGGAAAAGGTTTTTTTAATCTGCTCTGAGTGCTTGGCTAGGAACTACACTGTCACCAAGCGCAAAGACTCGTCCGAGCGTCTCAGCTTCAACAAGTTCTGCCCGCACTGCGGGAAGCACACGCTTCACAAAGAAAGCAAATAAGGAGGAAGTCAAATGACCACACCTGGAAAGTACATCAAAGAGGTTGGCAAAGAAGCCAAACGTGTCCGCTGGCCCAAGAGGGAACAGCTCGTTCCGATGATTGTCGTCGTGATCGCCATTTCGGTTTTCGCCGCAATTTTCCTTTCTTTGGAGGATTTAACCGCGGCCTCGATGATCAACCAGCTTAAGGCCGCTTTTGGAGGCAAGTAATTTATGGCAAGCAACATTGGTGAAAAACATTGGTACATCGTTACCACCTACTCGATGCACGAGTCGAAGACCGCTGAGAATCTTCGCAAACGTATCGAGACCATGAACATGCAGGATTACATCATGCGTGTTCTCGTCGCCGAACAAGAGGTTCCTGTTCTCGATAAGAACGGACTTCCCGCGACCGTCAAAGACAAAGCGACTGGCGAGGTCAAGCCGAAGACCAAGATGAAGAACCTTTATCCTGGTTACATCTTCATTGAAATGGTCATGACGGATGAGTCTTGGTACATCGTCCGTAACACTCCAGGGGTCACCGGCATCGTCGGCTCTTCCGGCGGCGGACAGAAACCTGCCCCGGTTGCTCGTGAAGCCATCGAACCCGTCCTTAAGAGAATGAACATCATCGATGAGGATATGTACGCTCGCTACGCGGTTGGCGATCAGGTCCGCATCATCCATGGTGCCTTCGAAGGAACGGAAGGAACCATCACCTTCATCGACAAGGACACCCATGCCGTCCGTATCGAGACCACCTTCTTCGGCCGTGTTACCCCGGTCGACGTCGAGTTCTCCGAAATCGAGAAAATCTGATTATCGATTCACTTTGGGCCTCTTGAAAAAGGGGTCCTTTTTTGATGCCTCAAAGGCTTTCCTTTTGTTTTCAACTTGATAAGTAATCTGTTCTTCATTCCGTTATAATTTGGTCAAGGTAGGTAATCTTATGGACCAGTTCATTGTTTCTTTGGCTTACAAATACAACGGTTGGGGTCTCGCCCTTTATATTCTTGTCGTTTCCCTCATCGCGGGATTCCTCGCGGGGGTTATTGGGATCGAGCGCGAAATGAAAGGTCAGGCCGCGGGGCTTCGTACGCATGTCCTTCTGTCTGTTGGCTGCACGCTGCTTATGGTGATTTCCGTTTTTGGTATCGGCATCGCCTCCGGTCAGATCGATTTGTCTTCTGGTTCCTTGGATCACAATCTTCTTTCTTACGACACCTCCCGTATTGCGGCGGGTATCATCGCCGGCATCGGCTTTGTTTGCGCCGGCACGATTATTCGTACCGGTCTATCCGTCAAAGGCTTAACGACTGCCGCTACCTTGTGGGTTTGCGCGGGCGTTGGCATGGCTTGCGGATGTGGTCTCGTTCTTGAGGCGATTGTTGTCGCGGCGGTCACAATGCTTCTTCTTATTGGGCTTCTTTACATCGAAAAAGCTTTGGGCAGGCGTAGCCCTCAGGTTACTATCACCGTCCAAAAGAACGTCACGATGGTAAGAGACATCCGCCAACAAGCGGATGCTAATGGCCTCGTCGTCAAAAACATTGGCACTCATACGAAGAAATTAGAAAATGGCGAGGAAGCCCTCGCCATCAACGTTTTGTTCGCTCTTCAAAGTGGGCAAGCTGCTCTAGAGGAATTCTGCGAGTCCTTCATTAACCGAGAAGGCGTGATTTCCTTAGAGAAGCATCATTTCAAAAACCCGGTAGGGGAATGAATCAGTCTCCAATCGTCGCGCGAATTCTTTCGAATTCCTCTTCGACGGAAGCGAAGTAATAACGGGAATCGAGCTCGGTGAAATTCACGCCGAAATGGGCTTTGAAGATTCTTTCAAATGTGCGGGTGAAATTGAGGAAGACGATTTCCGCCGTCCTTAAAGGGGCGCATTCTTTGTTCTGCTCACTAAGAAGAGTGACAATCGCGTCGATCGTCGCAAAAGCCAATAGGCCGGCTTGATCAGAAAGCGCGTGGACCAAATCAGGCTCGCTAGGAAGGATCCAATTGTAATAATCACGGAATGGGGTCCCTCCTTTTTCATAGGTTCCCTTATCCATATTGAGTCTCAAAGATGTGGCTTTTTGAGCGAGCGTCTTCGCGTCGTAGTCCGCTAACAAATTCTCATATACCGCGCGCGTGATGTCGCTACCGGCATCCTCCTTAGCAAAGAGGTTGTCAAACAGGTAAGATGCGGCGCCAAGAATATTAAGCGCCTCTTCACGCGTTCTTTTTTGAATTTCCATTTGTAGCCACGACGAGGTGGCGTAGTCGAAGGTATCAATCAGCTGTTCGTAACAATCAAGGGCTTGTTTCATGTCAATTATTCTAATGACTTTTGGCTCGGGCTTATAATCCTTTTGTGAAGTATCTTATCGTCAGCGACATCCACGGGTCCGAAATCGGAGGGATCCGTTTGAAGGAAGCAATATCTAGAGAAAAGCCCGGTTGCCTTATTCTTTTGGGTGATCTGCTGCATGGCGCTTATGATCCGGATCCCTTTTTCATCATTGGCATTCTCAAAATGTTATCGATCGGCGTCCTTGCCGTTTGCGGCAACTGCGACGACCCTTATGGCGACAGCGAGGCCTTAGGGATTGAATTGCCTGATGCCAGAGAACTGTCTTTCCAAGGCTACAAGGTTCATCTTCAGCATCGGCCCTTTTGCTCTAACTTCGAAAGGAATTCCATTTTGTTGAATGGGCATACCCATCGAAAAACCCTTTATGAAGAAGATGGCGTGATCCATTGCAATCCTGGGTCAATCGCTTTACCTAGGGATGATTCGCCTTCCTATGCGACCATGGATGAAAATTCCATTGCTTTAGTGAATGCGATTAATGGTCTCGTAATCTCAAAAATGCCGATAAGCTCGAGAAAAACAATTTCAAAGTAGATTTATATCTGACCAAAACCGTGTAAAAAAGATGAGTTTTGGTCTCAAATGATGTCTATTTTGTTGATTATATCTGACCAAAACATTATTATTTTTGTAGGTTTTGGGCAGTTAAAAAGGAGATTTCAACTTATGGAGCAGTCTAAATTGATAGGCAGAAAATCTGAATTGAAGACCCTTAGTTCTCTTGTTGAATCCAAGAAGCCTGAGTTCGTCGTGCTTTACGGCAGGAGAAGGGTAGGAAAAACTTTTCTTGTTAAGCAATTTTTCAATGAGCGTTTTTCGTTTTATTCAACAGGCGTAATCTCTGGCTCCCGCAAAGACAAACTTGTTGCGTTTCATATGTCGCTGAAACACTATGGCTGCACTGAGAAAGAACCCCCAGAAAACTGGTTTGAGGCATTTGAGAGGTTACGCGAACTTTTGGAGAAACCTTATTGTTACCGCGAAGGTAAAAATCAAAAGAGAATCGTATTCCTAGATGAGCTACCTTGGATGGACTCTCGACGTTCCGACTTCAAAGCCGCTTTTGATTTTTTTTGGAACACCTATGGTTCCAGCCAGGACGATCTTGTGTTGCTTGTTTGCGGCAGCGCGACCTCTTGGATAATCAACAACATCGTGAAGGACACCGGAGGCTTTTATAATCGCTTAACGAATCAAATTCATTTGCGTCCGTTCAATCTTAAAGAATGCAAAGCCTTTTGCTCTAAAAAAGGGCTGAACCTCAAGGATGAACAAATCCTGCGTGGTTACATGGTTTTTGGTGGTATTCCTTACTATTGGGACTTGCTTGACGCGACTTTAAGCCTCGATCAAAACATTCAGAATTTATGTTTTGAGGAGACCGGGCAGCTTCGTTATGAATACAATGCCCTTTTCCACTCTCTTTTCTCCTCGAAAGGGGAACATCGGGCGGTGATAGAAGCCCTTGCGAAAAAGAAATATGGAGTGCTCCGCAACGACTTTCTCAAAGAAAAGGATGTCAAGGGGGGCAGGCAGCTGACCGAGGCTCTTGAAGAGCTTGAGCAGTGTGGCTTTATTCGTAGATATCGGAATCAAAAAACCCAAAAATCCAATCTTTTTTATCAAATAGTTGATCCGTTCGTTCGTTTTGCAATCACATTCCTTATTCAAGAAAAAACCGATTCTTGGATGAAATATATCGGAAAGCCTTCCTATTTTGCGTGGGTCGGAAATTCCTTTGAACTCCTTTGCCTGAATCATATCAAGGAGATTAAGGAGGCCCTGTCTATTGGAGGGGTTGAAACGAGAGAATATTCTTTCCGTAGCAAAAAATCTACGCCAGGGGCACAAATTGATCTTTGTATTGACCGAGCCGATGGGGTTATCGATCTGTGCGAAATGAAATATACGGATGAACCGTTTGTGTTGGACGCAGGTTATACGGAAAATCTTCAAAACAAGATTTCTGTGTTTCGAGAGGAAACTAAGACGGATTCTGTGATTCATTTGGTTTTGATTTCCGCGAAAGGCGCAAAAGGGAAAAATCTTGATAGCGCCGCAATAATCGTACTCGATAAGCAAATATTCTTTTGAAGGCTTAGGAAACCTTTTGCTTCGAATATGAATATTTTTTCATATTTGTGTTGTCTTCTCTAAGCCTACCTGTATAATCGGCCTTGTAAATATGAAGCAACATTCATATTAAGGAGACCTTTATGTCAAAAATCCCAAACGAAGAGACCATCGATAAGATGGAGAACTTGCTCAACATCGCAAGTGATTCGACGAGGTTAAAGATTCTTTATGCCATTTCGGATGCCGAGAAATCCGTCTCGGAAATCGTGGAGCTTGTTGGAGCGTCCCAGTCCTTGGTTTCCCATCAGCTTCAGGTGTTGAGGAACGCCCATCTTGTTTCGACAAGGAAAACCGGTACACGGGTCTTTTATTCCTTGGATGACGACCACGTGAATCGCTTGCTCACGCTTGTCTATGAGCACGTGAACGAGCAGTAAGGAGAGAGTTATGGCGCACGAACATCATCATGACGAAGAAGAAGTCTTTGAAGAGCACGAACACGAAGAGGAGCGTTCCAAGAAGACGATTATTATCCTAGCCGTTCGCATCACGGTGAGCTTGACCTTGGCTTTGCTTGGACAGTTCCTGTTCACCGAAAGCAATTTCAATATCTGGGTGAACCTCGGGGTCATGGCTCTAGCGTATGTGGTCATTGCCTATGACGTCCTATGGGAAGGCATTCTTTCCATTGTCAAAGAACATCAACCTTTTGATGAACATTTGCTCATGACCGTAGCCTCAATGGGCGCCTTTGCCCTGCGTTTCTTCGGCCCGGAGCATAATGAATTCTTTGAAGGGGTTTTGGTTATGCTTCTTTATCAAGTCGGTGAGGTCTTTGAAGATCTGGCCGCGGATAAATCCAGGGAAGCCATCACTTCTGCCTTGGATCTTCGTGAAGAAGACGCGAGGGTTGTTGATGGGGAATCCACGATCCTAAAGAAACCTGAAGAGCTCCAAATCGGTGACAAAGTCGTCATTGGGGCCGGAGAGAAAGTGCTTTGCGACGCTCTAGTCATCTCGGGTTCCGGGTCGACGGATGAAAGCTCCTTGACCGGTGAATTCCTGCCCGTTGAGAAAAAGGAAGGAGACCATGTGGTCTCTGGGACGATTCTCAAAGAAGGATCCTTGGTGATTTCTGTCGAGAAAGAATACAAGGATTCCACGATTGCTAAGCTGCTTGATTTGGTCGAGCACAGTGCTTCCAAAAAGAGCCGCGCTACAAGATTTATTACGAGATTTGCGCGGATTTACACGCCAATCGTCACCGGATTAGCCTTGCTGGTTGCTGTTGTTCCTCCCTTATTCCTAGGCATTGATAACCCATCCGTTTGGAGCGGATGGATCTTCACCGCCCTTGAATTCTTGATTGTCTCTTGCCCTTGCGCGATTGTCATCTCCGTTCCTTTGGCTTACTTCGCAGGCCTAGGCCTTGCCTCAAAGAAAGGCGTTGTCGTCAAAGGGGCTGAATACTTTGATAAGGTCAATGAACTCAAACTCGTTTGTTTCGATAAGACCGGCACTTTGACCGAAGGCAAATTCGCCGTGACGGAAGTTTGCCCCGTTGGCTTAGACGAGAAGACTTTCCTTGAATATCTCTCCGCCGCTGAGTCGCGTTCCACCCATCCAATTGGTAAGGCAATTCTTGCTTATGGCGGATTCGAAAACAAAGCCAATGAAGTCACCGAGTACGAGGAAACCTCTGGTTATGGCGTTACTGCGACTTACCAAGGACACGCTTTATTAGCGGGTAAAAAAGAGCTTTTAGAGAAAAACAGTGTACCCGTGAATGCGAATTCCTCTTCTGGATCCATCACTTATTTGGCCGTGGATGGAGCTTATGCCGGCTATATCGTCTTGAACGACTCCTTAAGACCTAGCAGCAAAAAGATGGCTGATGGGCTTAAGAAATGCGGCGTGAAGACAATGCTGCTTTCCGGGGACAAGAAAGAGAATGTTCAAACGGTAGCTGCAACCCTTGGATTAGATGAATGCCATGGCGAGCTTCTCCCTGCGGAGAAACAGGACATCCTTAAAGGCGAGATTGACAAAAATGAAGGCAAGGTCGCTTTCGTCGGCGATGGAATTAATGACGCCCCGTCTATCGTTTTGGCCGACATCGGCATTGCGATGGGCGGCCTTGGCAGCGACGTCGCTGTTAGGAATGCCGATGTGGTTTTGATGCATGACGATCCTTCCAAAATCCTCACTCTCATCAAAGTCGCGGATAAAACGAAGAAGCGAGCGATCTTCAATATTGCCTTCTCCCTTATCGTTAAGGTGGGAATCATGGTCGCTTCCATAATCGGAACCAGCACTGGTTTATTCGAAATTCCTCTTTGGGTTACGGTCTTCGGAGACTCTGGCGTGGCGATGCTCGCCGTGCTGTCCTCCTTGCTGCTTAGCTATTCGAAAGTGGATTGAGCCGAAAGAAAAACATTAGGCGATGGGCGGGAATCCGCTCATCGCCTTTTATCACTTATTGGCTTGCGCTCCAAACAACGAAAACAGCCTCTCGCTTAAGAAACGAAAGGCTATTTGACAGTTAGTCTCTGTAATCTTTCAAATCGATTAGTTTACCGCCACTTAGCCTGCTCTTTTCCGCAGCTATGGCCATGTAATGGGATTCGAGGGATTTCTCGAGGGAAGTATCGGTGTCTTGAATGCCTTCCGCGAGGCAAAGATAGAGCTTGTCGAGCATCGCGTAGTCTCCTCCTCCATGGCCTCCATTGTCGTAAGCCATGTCTTTGAGGTTGTAATGCTCGACTCTGCCTCCGAATACCCTTAATTCGATGAAACCATCGCCTTCGTTGAGATCGATTTCTCCTAAAGACCCCAAAAGACGGATGTCCCTGCCTCCTCTAGAGGTGAATGCCTCCATCTTGAGGGTCGCCGTGATGCCGTTTTCAAAGGTCATGATTGTCGTCTCGTTGTCCACGACGTCGTTGTCGCAATGATAGACGCATCGTCCGTAATTCCCTTTTTCAATTGCTTCCCAAATCGCTTCGTAAGTCAAAGGGTCGGCATTTGTGATGGCGTGCTGGGGCCAAATGTCCGCTGGCCTTCCTTTCGCTTCCCAAGTGTCGAGATAGATGCGCTTGGCGCTATAGGGGCAGGTGTCGATGAATGGACAATCCGTGCAACGTTCCGTGGATCCTTCTGGGGCGTTTTCCTTCTTGAAATAACGAAGATCCCCCATAGAGGAAAGGCTCTTGCAGGGGCTTTTCGCGAAATACTGAAGCAAATCCAAATCGTGGCAGCATTTGGCCATGATCATCGAGGTGCAGTCTTCTTCTCTGCGCCAGTTCCCTCTTACGTAGCTATGCGCGTCGTGCCAATAGGCGACATTCTCAGTTTGGTCGATTGTGATAAGCTTGCCAATTGCCCCGGAATCGAGGATTTCCTTTATTTTCCTAATCATGGTCGTGTAGCGAAGAACGTGGCAGACCATCATGATTTTTCCGCTGGTTTTGTAAGCTTCGTATAGTTCCTGAAGCTCTTTGGGATCGTCGCTGATCGGTTTTTCGAGAAGGATGTTATAGCCTAAGGACAATGCGCGCTTAGCCATGCGGACGTGTAGCTGATCCATCGTGCAGATAAGAAGCAGCTCGCTGCGCTTTTTCTCCCAGAAAATCTCTTCATCTAAAAAGCGATTGTCTTCTTCCACGTGGAAGAGGTCCCCGTACTTCTTTAAACGGACGGGATTAGTGTCGCAAAGAGAGACGATGCGGAAACGGTCTTTGCTTTTGTTGATGTAGCGCCCGTAGGCTTCTCCTCCCCTTGCGCCCACCCCGATGATGGAAACTTCAATGATCTTTTTGCTCATGGCTTTGCCTCCATTTCTATTTTGGCCAAGCGAAAGAAAGAAGATGTCGCTAGAAGCGGTCAATATATCTCAAAAATTGAACTATTTTATTTCTTTGATGTAGCGGATTTCTCTAAAAAGCGTTTTTGCGTGCGATAAAAGGTGGCGGGGCTAGAGAATCCGCACAAAGCCATGATTTCCTCTTTGCTTCGTTTGCTGCTTCTTTCGTTGAGAAGCTCGCTGGCTTTGCGAAAACGAAGGGTGTTCAAATATTCTCGGAAGTTTCCGCCTGTCATCTTCTTTAGCTTTTTGGAGCAATATTCTTCGGAATAGCCAAGACTTTGGGCAACTTCTTTTAAGGAAAGGTCTTCCAAATAATGTTCGTTGATGTACTTCAAAAGGGTCATCCCGATCTCGTGGTCTTTGCTATCCTTCCTTTTCACAAGAGGATACAAAAGGGCGATCTTCGATAGAAATAGGCTCGCATATCCTTCGTTCATCACGTGGGTTCTTTGTTTTTCGCTATACCAGGATTCCAAAAGCTTCAGCAATTCCTTGTTTTTGTCTTGGTCTAACAAAAGGGATGGGATAGTAAGACGAGGATAATAAGAGAAGAAGTGGTTCGTGTATTCCCTGCTTAGCACCAAAACATAGGCTAGGATCTTCTCTTCCATAGGCTCGTAATAATGGGTTTCGAAGTTGTTCACGAAGACCATTTCACCTGGGGAAAGATCATATTCCTCTTCTCCTACATGGGCTTTGATCTTTCCTTCTAGAAGGAAAATGAATTCAATCGATTCGTGGAACTCTGGAGATGGGCAAAGGAAACCGTTTTTCCCAAAATAGATCGCATTGAGCAAATCGGCTTGGTTCAGATAGAGACTTTTTGCGGTTGTTCCCATGAATCTATTTTATCTCAAAAACCGAACTTTACGATAAAACCTTGGTCTCTTTTCTGGCGCGGAGGCTCGCAATCGCGGGGCGCTATAATTTTTTTAAATTGCCTATTGCACTCGCTTGTGCATACGCGCATAATATCACCCGCGTGCACAAACGTGGGAGGGCTCGACGAGGCCCGCATCACCACTGCATGCTAAAAATCCATAAGGAGGATTTCACACATGAAGAAAGTCGTCAAAGTCGTGAAGAT
>CAVEPD010000010.1:1093-44072 GCA_963617535.1 bacterium | reverse complement strand
ATATTTCTGCAACCACCTCGATTTCTGTGACGGAGGGTTCCGCGATTGGAACGCTGCCCGAAATCCCTGCAATCGAAGGCAAAAAAGGCCATTTCGAGATTGATGGGGTGGAGATCAGCTCCGAGACACTTTATTCCTATTCAACCGACAAATATGCCTCGCTGGTCTATGAGGATGTGCGTTCCATCACTTATCACAATGGCGGCGCGGTCGACCTTGCTTCCGGCCTTTCCTATTGGGGGAGTGGGACAAACCTCGCTTTGGAAGATGGCCTTCTCCATATGAAAAACGAGGATGATAAAGTTGATCAAGCCATTCACAATTACGATGTCAGCAGCGCTGATTACACTTCTATACAAAACGGCAAGAAATACAAGATCTCCTTCGATATAAAATGCGACAAGGTCAATCTCGTGCTTTTCCTGCATAACCCCTGGAATCTCCTTGCCCAAAAATGGATGGAGTATGCCTCTTTTACGACCCTTGAATATACCTTCGATTCGAGCGCGGACCTAACCGCGACCTTCCGCTTCAGGGTTGATACAACTGGCAACGTCTACATCAAGAACCTCAGGCTCTATGAAATCTCGACCGTCGAATACGAAGAAAACAAAGCCTTGGGGGAATTGCCTGCGATAAAAGCCCAAGGGAAATACACGGAAGGAACTTGGCAAATCGATGGGAATGCGATCTCCAGCGAGACCATCTTTGATTACGACACGCTCAATAAAGACGCCTACGTCCAATACATCGAGAAATACACGCTCACTTATTTCGGCGCGGAAGACATCTACACGAAAGACCTTTCTAAGGACTCTTCCCTTTGGACGAAGATTGCTGGGTCTAGCACCCTCTCTTCCATCGCCCGCGAAGATGATGCTCTCGTCTTCAAGGGAGAGGCGGGCGCGATGGGAAGATTCTGCGACCCGAACTCCTTCAAACTGGTGGCAGGGGAGACTTACCTCCTTAAAGCGAAAATCAAGACAGGAGACAGCAAAGTCCATCTCGTCGTCAACAACGACTGGGTGAACGGGCTATTGCTCACTCATTATCAGGCGCAAGACTACCAAGACTTGAGCCTTGAATTCAAAGCCCCGGAGAATCAGGGAGAGAAATCGTTCCTAGATTTCCAAATCTCCGTCGCAGGAGGGGAAAAGCAGTTCTCGCTTAAAGACTTCTACATCACCCACATCACGAAGAGCAATTATCTCGCCGGATCCAGCCTCGATGCGCTTCCTAACGTCCCCGAGGGCAGCGGATGGGTCATCGATAACGTGCCCCTCGGCGAGGAGACCAAGTACGACTTCGGCGCCGATCAAACCGCCTATCTCGCCCCGACGATTTCTTACGAAGGAGAAGAGGAAATCTCTTATCGCCTTGGGACTGAACTAAAAGTCAAAGGGCTTTCCGCGAATAGCTTCTACGAAGGCGGAGTCTCTTATGACTATGCCTGGGAAGATAAAGACGGGAACCCGATGAGCGAGCTTAATGAGCCAGGTAAATACTTCCTGAAAGTTAAAGCGAAAGACGCGAAAGGTTCCTTCTCGCTTAATGAGGTCAAACTAAGCGTCGACGTCTTAGAAAGAGATACGGTCAAGCCGAATTGGGTTAGGGACGGGGAAACCTACGTCTATCCTAATGAGCTCAATATCACCGTGCACGAAGGCTGGATCGCCCAGTTGAACCTTGAAGCCCTAGACGAGATCGACGGCATCGTCGAGGTGAGCTATGACTTCGGAGACCTCGTCGACGAGCTTGGACGCTTCAAGAAAGGAAACGGCCAAGTCAAATGCCTTGCCAAAGACTATAGCGGAAACGCCATCCAAATCATCATCAACCTAACCGTTTTAGAGTAAACCTATGAAAAAAGGATTCATCACCATACCAACCGACTCTAGTTTCGTTGAAGGAACGAAGAAGTTCATCGACTACGTTGGGGCGGACGCCGTCAGAGACTGCGATGGGACTAGTCTTCCCGGTAACGTCAAGGATTTCGGGTGCGAAGTCTATAAGACCTACTTCATCGCTAGAGGCGACAACGCCTATGCTTTGAAGCACAAGGAATACCTGCAGAACTTCGCTTTGATCTCGAAGCGCTATACCGCCTTTGAGAGTTCTTTGATTATTCCTTTGCTCGAAGACATCATCGAGGGCCAATGCGAGGTGAACCTCACCGAATACAAAAAGTATTGGCAGGTGATCGACCGCACTTCCGGCAAGCTCCATCTCGATTTCGAATATCTTGGCGGCAACAAGGTCCTTATTCGAAACGCCGCTCCTTTCCATGAGTATACGGTGAGCTATTTTGCCCTGAACACCTGGGATCCGGTGCAGATCTATAACTACGTGACGAACAACTGGACGTGTCAGAAAGACCTTGATTTGGATCCGATTTACCCCGAAGCCCTTGAGCATATGCTCTCCAACATGGAAAACTGGCTCAAGGAGAATAAAGACGTCACGGTCGTGCGTTTCACGACTTTCTTCTACAATTTCTTCTTCCTGTGGATCGATGGCAAGAAGCAGAAACTCTTCGACTGGCATAACTACGCCTCTACGGCCTCCCCGAAAATGTTCGAGAAGTACAAGGAGACCTACGGAGAGGAAATCACCCTTGAGGACCTCGTCACCGAAGGGAGCTATGCGAACCGCTTCTTGGTGCCGAATCCTAGAACCAAGAAATACATCGACATGGTCCAAAAACTTTGCTGCTCTTGGGCGAAGATGTTCGTTGATCTTTGCCATAAATACGGCAAGAAAGCCATGATGTTCGATGGGGACAACCGCATCGGCACCGAGCCCTATAACCCTTATTTCGCCTCGATTGGCTTAGACGCGGTGGTGGGCGCTCCCCACAGTGGCATCTACATCCGACAGCTTTCCTCCATGACGGGAATCAAATACGTGGAGGGGAGGCTCAATCCCTATTTTTTCCCTGACACAATCCCTAATGATCAGCAAGCCACGCATGACCTCGGTCTTTTCTGGGGAAACGAGAGAAGGGCGATGCTCAAAAAGCCGCTTGATCGCATTGGCTTTGGGGGATACCTCTCCTTAGCCGCGAAATACCCGAATTTCTGCGAAAAGATAAAGGAAGTCTGCGATGAGTTCCGCCTCATCAAGGAAAACGCGGGAAAGAAAGGCTCTTTGGACCACGTGAGCGTTGGCATCCTTTCTTATTATGGAAAACTCAACACGTGGATGATGAATGGCATCGGCATCGACGACGTTTGGCAGGATAACGAAGCCTATAGCGGCCTTCTCCTAGCTTTGGCTGGTCAGCCGGTCGAGGTGAAGTTCCTTTCTTTCGACGAAGTAATGTCTCAAGAAAAGATAGACGTGGACGTCTTGATCACAAACGGACTTCCGGGGACTTCCTTCTCTGGCGGGGAGTGCTGGAAAAACGATGCTCTTTTGACCAAGATCAGGGAATTCGTCTATGCGGGAGGTGGCTTCATCGGAATCGGCGACGCGAGCGGATATGCCTACCAAGGAAGGTACTTCCAGCTCTCGGACGTTCTCGGCGTCGAGAAGGAAATAGGCTATACGTATATGCTTTATCGCGACCTCAAGGTTGATTTGGACCATCACTTCATCACCGATGGGCTGCCTAGCCTAGACGCGATTTACTATAGCCCCTCCGCCTCTAGAGGCGTCTACTCCATCGGGGCGAAAGCTATCGACGTTAGATATGACGCGAACTTTCCAAAGGGTGCGCCTCATACCGGGCATTTGTCCTTGGCCGTGAACGATTACGGCAAAGGCAGAAGCGTTTATTTCGCCGGGCTCGGAGATGGCTATGAGAACCGCAGAACCATCTATAAAGCTATCCTTTGGGCGGGCAAGAAAGAGGCGAACCTCCGTAAAGCCTATAGCGAGGCCTTTGAGACCGATTGCTTCTATTACCCCGAGACGAAGAGGTACGCGATCATCAATAACGTCGACCGTCCCATCGAGACGAATTTCTATGATATGGATGGGAGACAAAGCAAATTGAGACTGCTCCCGAATGAGATCAGATGGATTGGAGAACACAAATGAAAATCAAAGCGATTGTCGTCGGATATGGCGATAGGGGTGGGGTGTATAGCAATTACGCCATCACGAACCCCGAGAAATTCCAAATCGTCGGGGTGGTGGACCCTAATCCTTTCAAACGCTCCCTTTGCCAAGAGAAGTTTGGCCTAAAAGACAGCGAGCTTTTCTCTAACATTGACGAATGCTTGGCAAGCAAGCCTAGCTGCGACCTTTTCATCAACGCGACCATGGACCAATACCATTACGAGGTCATGAAAGCAATCTTGGGCGCGGGATACGACATGCTCACGGAGAAACCGATTGTCGGAAACAAAGAGCAGCTGCTTGAGATCAAGTCGCTCGCGGAGAAAAACTCATGCCAGGTCTTCGTTTGCCACGTTCTGCGCTACACCCCTTTCTACGCGACCATCAAGAAGATGATCCTCGAAGGGAAGCTTGGGAAGATTTTCTCAATTCAAATGGATGAGCACGTGGGGATTGCCCATTATGGTGGAAGCTACGTGAGGGGGAAATGGAACAGCGAGGAAAAGTGCAATTCCTCTTTCCTGCTCGCCAAAAGCTGCCACGATATCGACATCATGTGCTGGCTTAATAACTCCACCTCCCCAAAAGAAGTCGCCGCTTTCGGAGGACGATATTTCTTCACGAGGGAAAACGCCCCGGAAGGGTCGACGGAGTCTTGCTTTGATTGCCCTCTTGAGAAGAAGTGCCTCTATAGCGCCCTCAAACACTACATCGAATGTAATTGGTCGAGCAATCTTACCTGGCCTCAGATCGACAAAAAACCAGAAGACATTACAATGGGGGACAAGATTAATTTTCTGAAGAGCTCCCTATACGGCAAATGCATCTTCAAGGTCGATGAGGCTGACATCACTGACAGAGAGGCTCTCATCGTGAATTTCGCGGATGGGTCGGTCGGAAACTTCAATCAGATCGGCGGCGCCCCGCAAGCTGGAAGATACATCCATATCGTTGGAAGCCTAGGGGAAATAACCGGGAACGCGGAAAGCGGCATAATTACCTATATGCCCGCGAGCCGCGACTCCTTGATCTGCGAGAAAATTGAGATTGACGTCAACAAGCAGATCAACACCGACTTCGGCTTCAGCGGCCATATGGGAGGCGACTACGCGATCATGGAATCCGTCGTCAACTATTTGAATGGGGACAAATCCTCCATTTCCATCACCTCCTTGAACGACTCCATCAACAGCCACCTCGTCGTCTTCGCCGCCGAAAGCGCGAGGAAAAGCGACAAAGTCGAAAAAATCTAATTTCATCCATCCGAATAAGCCCATGAATTCCATCAATTACACCAAAATCATCGCTCTAGAAGGGGCGACAAACGAAAATGCATTGCTCGAGAATCGTCTTTCTCCAAAGCATATTTTCGTTTCGCCTACTTGCTTCCTCGTAAAAGGAGGGTACATCGTTTTTGATTTTGGTAAGGAAATCGTGGGCAAGGTCCATATTGTTTTCGGGTTTTCAGGCGAAGGCAAAATCAGACTGCGAACCGGAGAATCCGTGGGGGAGGTGTATGCGGAAATCGGCGAAAAAGGAGCGGGGAACCATCACTCCTTGAGAGACGCCGTTTATCCTGTCGTCCCTTGGAACGACTTCTCTAGCAGTGAGACCGGCTTCCGCTTCGCACGAATTGACGTAACGGAAGGAGAAGGGGTTAACCTAGTCTCTTTTTATGCGGAAATTAGCGAGAACGGGTTAGAAAAGAAGGGGAGTTTCCATTCCAGCGATTCTCGCCTTGACAAGATTTTCGATGTGGCCTGCCATACGATTTCTCTTTGCGTGCGCCCCGACACAATTTGGGACGGCGTCAAGCGCGACCGCGTTGCTTGGGTGGGGGATTTTTATCCCGAGCTTTGCAGCGCCGCCCTGCTTTACGGGGACATCCCCCAGTTCAAGAACGTCTTGGACTCTATTTCTTCTTTTGACGGGAAATGGGTGAATAGCATCCCCGCTTATTCTGCTTGGTGGCTGATTTGTCTTGCCAAGTATTTTGAACTCAGCGGTGACTCTTCCTATGTGAATTCGATGAAGGGGTACATCGATAAAATCCAAAAAGACTTCCTTTCCATCGTCTACCCTGGCGGGAAGGTTTCTTACGAAAACAATAAACTCGCCTATTTTCCGGGCAACGAGTTCTTCTTGGATTGGCCGACGAATTTAACGAAGGACGCCGAGACTGGCTGGCGCTACCTCGTGATGCTCGCCATGAAGAAAGCGATTTTCCTGTGCGAAAAGCTTGGCTTCCCTTACGCGGAAGCCAAAGAGGTTTTGTCTAGGCTTCAAGAATACAAGTACGGCCCCTCTTCTTTTAAACAAGTGACTGCTCTTGGAGTGCTTGCGGGGGTAATCGATCCAAAAGTAGCCGCGCCCCGTCTAAAAGAAGGTGGCGCGGAAGGAGTCGGCGCCTTCCTTAGCTTCGCCATCGTCGAAGCTCTTTGCATGGCTGAAGAAGGCGAATTCGCCCTTTCTCTCATCAAGGAATACTATGGGGCGATGCTTGATCTTGGGGCCACGAGCTTCTGGGAAGACTTCGACGTTGATTGGCTTAAAGACCACCCAGATGGCTTGGCCGCGATTCCCGGCGAAAACAAGAACAACATCCACGGGGATTATGGCAAGTTCTGCTATTCCGGCTACCGCCATAGCCTGTGCCACGGCTGGTCGACGGGTTTCTTGAACTTCTATTCTTCTTATTTGCTTGGAGTTGTGCCTTTGGAAGAAGGATACAAAACAATCAAGGTAGATCCTCATCTTTGCTCTTTGACTTTCGCGGAAGGACAAATCCCGACGCCTTATGGCTTAATCAAGGTAAAACATGAAAAGGCGAATGGGGAAGTCGTAACCAAAATAGATATTCCTGACGGAATAAAGGTTATGCCTTGATTTCAACTTTTGCCTTTAACGGCATCAAAAAAGATGGCGTCAAAATCCCGTCGCTTTTTTGAAGACATCCAAATTCAATTTGCTTAATGCAATAATACTTTTCGAAAACCCATTGCTTTTTGGGTCTTATTTTTCAAACGGATGCCTTCTTCCTCTCATATGGCCCGTTGCTTCTTTTGTCATTTTTGCGCCGTCGTCTTTTTAAGCCGATAAGGCTTCCAAAAAGGTCGAGGAACCGCACATCAAAAGTAACGAAATAAGGGGATTTTGCGCCGTTTTCAATTGATTTAAAATGAAAAATGCCCGCGTTTTGCGGGCATTTTGAGCGTGGATGAAATTAGGCCTTGTACCTTGTGACGCCGTCCATGATGGTCTCATGGATCTTCGCGTCGTGGATTGAATAGGGGTCAATTTCGAAGAGGTTATCCTCAAAGACTACGATGTCGGCGAGCTTGCCGACTTCGAGGGAGCCAATACGGTCTTCCATCCTCATCTCGTAAGCGTTGTTGATGGTGTAAGCCTCGAGGACTTCCTCTAGGGTTAACTTGTCCTGCGGCTCATGGACGTAGCCATTCTTATCGCCAATCTTCTGCCTTGTGATGGCGACTTCCATGTTCGGCATGGGATAGAAGGTCAACGCGTCGGTGGGGTAGTCCGAGCTAAGAGAGAGCTTCGCGCCGAATTTCTTAATGCTGCCCATGGGGTAGGCGTTGGCTTTGCTGATGCCGTTCACCAAGGGGTTCAATTCCTCGGGGAGGTCAGCGAACCATTTGCCGGTGCTATTGGCGACGACGTTGTACTTAGCGAACTTGTCGAGGTCCTCGTCGAAGACATAAGCACTGTGAGAGCAGATGATGCGGAGATCGTCATAACCTTTTTCGCGAAGGATCTTCGCGGCCTCTAAAAGATAATGAACTGTCACGGAGCCAATGGAATGGACGTTGAGGTCCAAACCTGCTTTGGCGGCTTCTTCGCCCCAATGGACGAGTTCGTCGACGCTCATCATCGGCTGAACGACTGGGGCGTCAGGATAAGCGTTAGGCATGGCGGCGGAGAAGTTCTCAAGGGTGCCATCATTTAAAATCTTGAGGAAGGTGCAGCGGAATTTGTCCGTATGATAGTTCTTCTTGAGTTTGATGGATTCCTTAAGGGCCGCATCGATATTGGCTTTGTTGCCGATGAGTCCGCAGGCATCCACGCGGACGGGGTTATCGACATGCTCGAGGTCTTCCATAAGCCCATCGCCCATGAGATATTCGCAGAAATCGTAGTTGCCGCAGTCGAGGACGGCGGTGATGCCGGTTTCCGCGCATTTCTTGCCAAGCATGATGGCCGCTTCTTCCAAAGCGGTGTCGTCGATGTATTTGGCTCCAGCGAAGATCTCATTGAGGCAGGAGCTCTCTTTGAAATAGCCTGTGGGGTTGCCATCCGCATCTCTCATATAAATATGGCCCGCGGCAGGGTTTGGATCGGGATGGTTTTTGTCGACACCCGCGGCTTCTAGGGCTTTGCTATTGACCCAGCCGCAGTGGCCGCTCGCGGAAAGAATGGCCATCGGCTTGTCGGGACAAATTTCGTCAAGGACCGCTTTGTTGGGTCCGACTTCGCCAAAATAGGCATCCGCCCAGCCCATGCCCATGTAGGCAGGGAGATTCGGGTGAGCATCCATGTAAGCCTTGATGGTCGCTTTGATCTCATCGAGGTTCATGGAAGCGCTCAGCATGATGACGCAATGAAAGACGACCGCGCTGATCGCGTGGATGTGGCCGTCGATTAAGCCAGGGGTGACTAGCCTTCCGCCTAAGTCTTCGACGGAAGCGTCTGGCGTTATAAAAGCTTTCGCCCCTTCGTTATCTCCGACGTAAACGATTTTGTTGCCGTCGATTACGATGGCTTCCGCCCAGGGGTTTTTCTTGTCGACTGTGTAGACTTTGCCGTTTAAAAGAATTCTCTTGTTTGACATTCTTTCTCCTTTCTAGGCTTAACGTCACAATTAGGCGCGTTGCCTTAACAAATCTAACTACCAGAAAATGATACTAGAACGGGCTTTTTTGGGAAGGGGGCAAGAAAAGAACTTTGGAATCGGTGAAGGCTATATGGCGAAGCAAGAGGGGATCAAACCCTCTATACTTATGAAGCTCTGCACAGCATCCTGCAAGACGCTTGCCTGGCCCTAAGCGAGAGTATTGTGGCTATCGGCGGCTTTACGATTGCTGAGCGGATCTACAAGAACGAAGCCGAGGAGGCCGATTGGAAGTCTTTCTTTAACGGGACTGTTCGCCATTTAGTAATACATGCTCCTGTTATTTCTGAATAAGAGCATTACGTTGGTGACCGTTCCTTTGGGAAACTAAAGTGGGGTGCCTTGCTCTCCCATTCCGGGAGATTCATTTTCACCTATAAGTTCAGCGAGACGGACGGGATGTACAACTCTTTGCCTCGACGCGTTGTGATTTGGTTGCTCTTTGAATTCGAAAATGCATACACGTCCCTTCTCTTTTTAATTTCTTAAAAGTTTTTGGGGCATTTTCTTTGTTTCTTCTTTATTTAAGAGTGGATAGCAAAAAGAGCAAAGGAGGCTTAAATGAACGATCACGAATCGAGTTTAATTGGCTGTGATCACAAGTTATCGCATCCAAACGTGGCTAAATTCAGTATAAAATATAGTGACAATAAAGGAGCTAATTTTATGCAAATCATTCCTATGCGCGAATTGAAGAACACCGTGGAGGTTGAACGCCGCTGCAAAGAAGAAAAAGGTCCTGTATTCGTTACGAAAAATGGGTATGGATGCTTGGTCGTCATGAATATTGAATATTACAACGAGGTGATAGAGCCCATCGAAGAAGCCACATTGATTAAGAAAGGTCTTGCCGACGTTGAGCAGGGGAGAACCCTAGATGGACCAACTGCCATCGCTAAAATAAAGGAAAAATATGGGATCTGAATTCTCTTACCGACTTAGTGAAAGTGCCAATCATGATGTTGATGAAACGGTTTTTCATCTGACTTTTGAATTTCATGACCCCGCTGCGGCTTCCAAGTTTTTAAAGGGTTTGGAGGAAGCGCTTGGGACTTTGATGCTTTTTTCAGAGAGCGGGGAATTGGTTAGAGAAAAATCTCTTGCCTCTAAAAACGTCCGCAAAAAGCCATTTGGGGCCTATCTTCTTTATTACATGCCGAAGCCTGAAGAAAAATTGATCTATGTTCTCAGGGTTGTTCACCAAAAGCAGCGGCGAGAGAAGATTGTTAATAACCTTGGTGTTTAATCAATAAAATCATGCGCATTCTGGAATGTGACGAATCGTTAAAACGAATTTTGAGCCTTGCACTTTATCTTTTCTAGTCGGAGGCGAACGCCCATTTTTTGAAAGACCGGGGTAGAGACTCCCCCGGGCTCCAGCGGGCCCATCTGCGTCCATGGGGCCAATGAGGCGAACGGGATGTGCAACTCTTTGCCTCGACACGTTGTGATTTGGTTGCTCTTTGAATTCGAAAATGCATACACGTCCCTTCTCTTTTTAATTTCTTAAAAGTTTTTGGGGCATTTTCTTTGTTTCTTCTTTATTTAAGGGTGTGGAAACCTTTTTCGTCTTATTCTTCTTCTTTATCGCCCCTGCGATTACCCTGTTTGTTGTTTTGGCGTGCAAACGACGTAGAAAGAAAAAAACCGGTCCGAGGAATAAGCCTACTGCAAATAATAGCAATAAGAAGGTTAGATTCCTCCGCCCCGTCCACCATCCTCTTCCAGTGGTTCACAAGAGATCTTCCGGTTATGACTTCGCGGGGTATTACGACAATGAAATTTTTTACGAGAAAATCTCCTGCCGGGACTATTTGACATATAAGCTTTTATCTCTTAAAGCCGAAATTAACCAGGCGATCAATGATTTCGAAGAGGAACAGAACTGGATAAAAGAACAGCGAATAGAGGCTGAAAAGAGATTAAACGACCCGGCAGAGAATGGAAAGCTGCCGAGTTCCTATTCCTTATCCTCCCCAAGAGAATTCTACATAAACGTGAAACTTCATCTTTTGGATTCACGCGGAGTTAAAAGAGAATCCAAAGAGGAGAGGTTCAACGCTGAGACAATCAGGCAAATTCAGGAGGAACTGAGTGACAAGGATGGCGATCATTACAGGAATCCCGAGATTTGGGAAGCGCTCTGCCGCGTGGAAAGGGGCAAAGTAACCAACAAAATCCGTTTTGCCATCTATGAGAGGGATGATTATCGCTGCCAAAAATGCCATGCGAAATCCTACGATCTGGAAATCGATCATATTGTCCCTATTGCAAAAGGAGGGAAGTCTACTGTCGATAACCTTCAGACTCTTTGTCATCGATGCAACGTCGAAAAGGGGGTGAGGACGGAACGATGGATCTAAATAAGAATTGCAAAAACGGGAACACACCCTATTGCAAATAAATTTATCGTGAATATTTTGTTCAACAAAGGAGGTTAGCTGCATAAAGATTTATGACTATTCGAACTGCCGGCTCAGCGTTCGCCTCTTGGCGTGCAACAAAAAGCTGACGAATGTGGATGAAGCCGTTTCCTCTTTCTTTGAAGTCTATATCGTGGACGCTTTGACGGGGAATTTTTACCGCCACGGCGGCAACTGGGGATTCTTGAAAAAAGACAACAAATACATCATGACGCCCATTTTCGATAACGGCTTCTCCTGTTTCTGAATATGACGGATGAAGACGAAATGAAAGCGATTATCGGTGATGAGGAACTGATCAATATGCGCGTCTACAGATTCCCCGCCTCACAAATTAAGCTCCGCGGACAAAAGAGCTCCTATTTCGAAGTCATCTCTTCTTTGGGATTCGGCAGAATGAACGAGGCTCTGCTTAAGATCTGCCCGAAAATCAATCTTGATCGTATCAATGCCTTGATCGATGAAATTGAAATCCTAAGCGACGTTCATAAGGTCTTCTACAAGACTATGCTGAAGAACCGTTACGAGAAGATTCTTAAATGCTCTTATGATAAGTTGACTAAACAAAAAACATGAAAACCTATATTTCGAGGGGAACGATTTGTTTCCCTGGGCCCTATGGCCTCACTTACCGCATTTGCGACCTTGCCTATTACCTGAACGACAACGAAACGTTCCATTATGTTTTCACTCCCAATTATTCGGTGATTGAGCTTCTTGAAGGGACTTCTTTCCAAGGTATTCCGGGCCTTAATTTGGATTTGAAAAAGAAAGAGTACGTTCGCGCGGATAAGATTCCGACTTTCATTTCCGAAAGGGTGCCCGGTGAAAACAGGGAGGATTTGCAGGAGCTTCTGAAGAAAGTCGGGCTTGATTATATGGATCCGATTGAGTATCTCATTCGAGCCGACGAGCAATATTTCGGCGATCCTTTGTTTGTCTTGCCTTGCCGTGAGAAGAGCGCCTTTGCTGTGAATGAAGAGGCGAGCCATAAGACCAACGCAACTTTGATGAGGGAAGCTTTGACCCATATCTGCGAAGGCGACGATGTGCTTTTTTTCGGTGGGCGGATCGACGATTCGAACCGTTGCGCATTCCATAAGGTTTTGCTTTCGATGTATGCAAGGGCCCACGCTCAAAACGAAGGGGCCAAAAAAGAGGGAATCGCGAAAGCGGTGGAAGAAGGCAAATACAAAGGCAGAAAGCCTATTCATGTCGACAAAATGATGTTCCTCGATGTCCTTTCCAGCGTCGAAAGAAAAGAAATCTCCCCGAGAGAAGGTGCCCGCAAGCTCGGAATTAGCATTGATAAATACTATCGGTATAAAAAACAAATAATGAATCGATAACAGAATAAAGGCTTTAAAACTCCGCTTGGCGTTTGCTCTAATGACGGCTTCTTTCCCCTTTGGCGATACTAGGCTAGGAAAATGTTCCCAAGGGCGGTTTTTAAGGCCACGCTTGCATCCGTGTCTATCGTGTATTCCGAGCAGATGAAATGCTCGCTTCTATAACGATCAAGAAACGAATATCCGACATGGATCTCGCCCGTTTCGAATTTAAAGGCGGCATAATGGCGGTTCAAAGAAACGTCTTTGTATGGCTCTAGGCCATATACGAAATCCGCGTTTCCGATGGTGAAAAAGTCGTATCCAATCTCTAAATCCTTTTGGACGGAAAGAGTGGGGTTAAGACTCTTTAGCAAGGCAAGCGCCTGCTTGTCGGCGTCTGTAAGAGCCTCGTTGCTAGAGACGTAATAGCAAAGATTCGAGACGTTCTCATCCATCTCGGATAAAAACTTTTGGTAAGTCGCGTTCTCTTTCCCTTTTTCCACGTCTTCGCTTATTTCGTTTTGCATCGTCTCATAGGTCGACTTGAGGACGTTATAAAGCCCCTTGCCCTGCGTTTCGGAGACGGAGTAATAGAGTTCTGCGTATCGCGCGTAATTTTGGAGGATCCTCACCGTGGTATAGCTCTCCCCTAGGTAAAGATAGGTGCTTTCCCCATTTTCGCGGTCGAAAGAAAGGTAGGCGGAATAATAGAAGGAGGCGGGCTTCTCGATTTCTTTCAAAACGAAATCCGTTTTGAGATATTCTTTCGCGTGGCCACTAGAATCCTCGAAGCTTTTGTATTCTTCCCCATCGCGGTAGGAGCAAGAAAGGGTCTTGCCTTCCGCCCCCTCAAGAAAAGCTTCAAGAGTGACGCCGCGCCTAGCTTCCTCGTTCATGGAATCGTTCCAGTTCTGAAAGGCTCCGGCTATCCCTCCGATGAATAGCCCAAAGCAATTGAACCCAAGAGAGGCGATCCCCAAGAGGCCGCTAAGGATGATAAGAGGGAGAGACCCGGCTTTCTTTTTGCTGAAGGAGATGATTCCAAAGACCAGACCTCCCGTAAGCAGAAGGAAGGGCAAGAAGGCCAAGAGCCAGGTGAAGCCATTCATCTTCGCCCCGTTGTAGATGCAAAGGATGAAGGCAGGGATGAGGCTTACCCCTCCTAGAAGCAAGAGGATCAAACTGATGATCCACGGCCATTTGGCCGGATTAGTTGTTTGCGGGTCGCTATTTTCCATATGCAAAACTATACCTTCTTTAAGCGAAAGGGAAAGATGGTCCAGGTTAGCCTTGGATTTTGTCGAAACTAACGTTATATTGCTCCCATAGATCAATCGACTTGCCGATTGGAAAGGACACCATGGAAAAAACACAGACCGATTTCGTTTCGAAAGAATCTTCCCTCTCTTTCGAGGAGAAGATAAAAGCTTATACGAACGAAGGGAGGTGGGGACCTGGGAAAGCTAGGGCATTCCTCTTCAAAACCAATCAAGAGCTCTTCAAACGTTGGGATAAGGACTTGCTTGGCGACAAAGACGCGTTGCTAAATGGAACCAAAGTTTATCGCGAAGAATTCCATATTGAGCCCAAAAATCCCTGCAAAACCTCGTTTTCCTGCGTGAATGCAGACTGCGTTGACGTTGCTAGAAAACTCATTGCAGAAGGCTATAATCCAGCGATTCTGAGTCTCGCCTCCAATGTGAGCCCCGGCGGAGGCTACCACAAAGGCACGAACGCCCAAGAGGAATCGCTTTGCCAACGTTCCACCTTGTCTTGCTCCCTTTATCAGTTCGGCGATAACGGCAAGAAGTGGATCCGCGAGTCAGGCTTCTTCAAGAAGAGGGAATACCCCCTCGACATAAACTTCGGGGGCATCTATTCCCCAGGCGTCACCTTTTTCCGGAAAAACGCCAAAGAGAACTACGGCTTTTCTGAACATCCTTTCTCTTGCGGGATCGTCAGCGTCGCTTCGGTGGCAAACCGCGCGAGAAACGAATACGTGGACGAAGACGCGCAATATGTTGATGAGAATGGTTTGCTGAATGCGGAAGGGGTGAAGATTCAAAAGAACAAGATCGCGACCATCTTTAGGATCGCTCTTTCAAACGGCCATGACTCAATCGTCTTAGGCGCCTTTGGCTGCGGTGCTTACCACCTCGACTCGGAGCAGATCGCTTCTTTGTTCGAAAGCGTCTTGAATCAAGAAGAGTTCAAAGGCCAATTCAAAAAGGTCGTGTTCGCGATCCTCGAAAGCCCGAACCCTAGATTCCCTCATGGAAGAGATGGGAAGTTCGGACCCTTCTATCGCCTCTTCGGAATCGACTCCTTTTATATATAAGGATAAAGGGCCGTCTAGGCTTGCCTTCTAGAAGCAGGGGTAGGTGTAATAATAAAAGTTCACAAAAAATATAACGATTTTTTTGACTCTCTTTTTGCTAACCGTTATGATAAGGTCATCAAAATAACGCCCAAACAAAAATTGGGAAAAGGAGAAAAAAGATTATGAAAATGACCTCGGCTTTAGCTTGCAAACTTATCACACAGCTCAAATCGGAAAAGGAAACCTACCTTGAGAGGGAAAGGGATTCCTCCACCTACACGGTGGCGGCTGGTGAGGAACCTTTTGTTCCCGTTTTTGATTTCGAGGGCAACGCCGCCCTCATTGCCGCCATTGATGAAAAGGTTATGCGTATCAAACACGCTCTCAACCTTTCCAATGCCACTTCCAGCATTGAAGTGGGGGACAAGGTTTACTCCGTGGATGAGATTCTAATCCGCATGGCGCAACTTAATGTCAGGAAGGGCATTTATGACACCTTCCGCAAACGTCTCCCTAAGGAGCGTTCCTCCGCGACGGTGCGCTTTGGCACTAGACGCGATGCGGTGGAGTTCACTTATGCGAACTATGACATCGCCAAGGCGCAAGCGGCCTTTGAGAAGGCTGAGCGCGAAATCATGGCGCTTCAGCTTGCTCTTGATAAGCATAATCAAACCTTTGAGTTTGAAGTTGATTATTGAGAATAAGGGGGCTTAACCGCCCCCTTCCCCGCTCTTTCTTCATAAAATTTTTCAAGAGTATTGTTAAAGTTCATCGTTAAGGTTTTCTGTAGTTTATTGTTTGTCCTCTGTTTTAGGTTCAAGGTCAGATTTTACACAGATCCACCTACATCTTTTGCCCAAGGAAGGCAGGCTTGCCTGTCTAGACTTGAAACGGGAAACGGCTACACCCATTGAAGAAAGAGCAAAAGCTTAGATCCCTTTGGGGTCTGGCGTCGAAGCATGGGGTTATAGACGTCGTTTTTTTATTCTCTATGGAGAAAGTAAGACAAAGACCTAATTCTTCTAGATCCTCGTCGATCGCGTCGAGGAGTGATGGGGCTAACCTCAATTCCCTGCAGAAAGCCGCCGAAAATGGCTTCCTCTCCCTTGACAGAGCCGTCAAAATCCCTATAATATTCCACGCACACAAAAACTATAACATAGAGGTATTCATCAAATAATACACATTTTATAACCCCCTCTTGGGGATCTTAAGTCGCGTTCATACAGTGGTTGGTCGTTGTTCTCTTATGAAAGGAATATGTTTTAATTATGGAAATTGGAATTCAGAATCAAGTAAAAAATAATCGTGGTCAGATCGGTGTTATCACTTCTATCGTGGAAGGGAAGATTATTGTTTCTTTCTCCGGCAAGGAGATGAAGTTTCAAGAGGATGCTTTCTTGAAAGGTTATCTCTCTTACGTTGACTCTTCTTCTCAGAAAGAAGTGGAAGAAGAAAAGGCGGCGCTTCAAATGAAAGAAGCTGAGCACGCTCAAGCGGTGAAAGAAGCCGAATCTGCGGCGATTGAACGCGCGAAGCGCATGGCGCAGCAGGCTAAAGAGGCCGCAAATAAAAAGCTCAATGTGGGCGAGGATGTTTCAAATGAGCATAACGTCATCTTGCTTCGCAAACAGCCGGCTTGGTCGGATCTTGGCTCTGACGCATATCAAAGACAATGCAATTGCTTGGATGATTATCGCGTCATTGATATTGAAAAAGGTTACGTCGACAAAGAAGACGGCGACAAGGTCAAAGGCAAAATAAACCTTTATGATCTTGGGCCTGTGGAGACTGAGGACGGCCAGGTTTGCGCGAATCTTGGCTTCTACTGGGAGCTTAGCAAAGTGTTCCGCTGCCACTCTGACGGTGGCGTGCCTAACAAAGAATACTTCGCTTATCGGCAGAAGATGCTCAAGAAGTCCCTTAAGGCTCAAAACAACACCAAGCATCCTTGGTCAACCTTGAAATATGAGGTAAGAGGCGAAGTGAAAAAATACAAGGACGAGGAATGTTTGTATCACGCTTATTACGACAAGCAAACCAAAACTTGGAAGGCGCTTCAAGAAAACGAGGCCAGAAGGGTGATCCTCTTAGAGAATTACGTCCGCTTGGTGAGCAAAAACGAGGCTTACCTCAAACTCAAAGAGGAAGTTGAGCAGGGCAAGAAGCTCGCTCTTATTGCTCCGAATGCGTTCAACTTCTACTCCGAGGCGGCTAGGAAAATCTATTGGAATTCCTGCCTCAATAAATATAAGGGCAGCACAAGCATGTATGTGCCAACTTATGAAAGGCTTAAGGAAATCAACTCGGTCAAGGACCTGCTGGAGCTCAATTTGCCTTTCTCCCACGTCGCCATCTTGAAGGCGATGCTGGACGGGGACCTTGCTTATGATGAAGCTAGCGGCAAGGTCCTTGATAGGCTTAGCGCAAAAGAGGTTGAAGACGCGCCCGAGAAGAAAGAAAAGCGTCAATAAAGGAGGGGCTTTGCCCCCTCCTCATAGGAAGATAAAAAGGAAATCATGACCATCGAATTTAGCGAAGAAGAATGCCCGAAGCTCAAATGGCTTTTGGAAAACGGCGAAGAGAAGACCCCCGTCTTGGAGAAGCTTGCTAGTTTCTACCAGGACTTCGTCGGCTGCAAGAAAGAAGGGGAAAAAGAGACGAGGATAAAGCCCTCCGTCTATTCCGAGCTTCTAGAGAAGCTAGGCGAAGAGGACATCATAAGAAAAAGAGAGGAGCACCTCGCTTCCTTGCTCGCTCTTCTTTCTTATCTAGGAAGGGACGTGAAAGACTTCCTTGCTTACGAAGAAGCGGAAGTCACGCTGAGCTTTGATGAGACCTCCTTAGGAAGCTACGTCGACCTCACTCGGAGCTACCTTGCTTTAGAGAACGAGGAACTAAGAAAAAGAGGCGAAGCATTAAAGAGTCAAAGCAAGCGCAGCCAATGACGCTATACTTAACGCAAAAGAAGAGAGGAGAAAAGCGATGTACGATTTGACCTTCATCGAATTCAGCAAGAGGAAAGTGAGGAATTCCTCTTATCACGATTCCTATTTGACTTCCTTCGAGCCCATTAGGATGGGCTTCATGACCGTTGCTTCAAGCCAAGAGGAGAGCCTCGTTCAAGACGTCACCTCGCTTTGGAGCGAAGGGGCCTACGAGTTCGAATCGCCTTATTTCCTCTTCTTCCTTTATGAGCCTGGGGATGAGGCTAGCCTCTCTTTCCTAAAGGAATACGGGGGCAAGCTCAATAACCTCTCTTCCTCGAACGTCACCATCCTCACCTTCTTCGAGAAGTCGATGGTGGACGGTTGGCGTAACGTCCAACACCGCGAGAGAATCAAGGCCGACGAGCATTTGGATTCCTTTAAGGTGAATCACTCCCTGAATGTCTTAAGGGAACGCTTCGGGGTCACCTCTTTCCCTTCGCTCATCTTGGTGAAGAAAGAAAAGGAGGGCGATCGTTCCGTCCTTATCCCCCTTCTTAGCAAGGATCCTTCTTCGATTTACGCCTCCTTCAAAGGGGTCATCGAGCTCATCAACGACAACTGCGAGGAGGAATTTGACTACCTCGCCAAAAAGATCCTCGGCGAGGATGGCCAGATAGAAGACGATGCCTTCAATAGAGCCCAAAACCTGAACTTCCTTGATTTCTTCGACGACACGCGCGAGGAGAAAGACCTTGATTTGATGGAGATCGCCGAAGCTTTGGACATAACCCGCAAAACGGTATACAACAAGAGGGTGAATCAAAGCTTCAGCAGAACCGAATGCCTGAAGCTAGGGTTCTTATTCGGGCTAAACGAGAACTCTTTGAACAGACTCCTCCGCTACAACGAGCAAAGAGAGCTCTCCTATAGCGTCCTTGACTGCAAGGTGAAAGAGGCCTTACGAGAAGGCAAGAGCCTAGAAGAAGTCCGGGACGAACTTTTCGAGTGACATTTTTGGGACATCGCCCTAACTAGAATATAGGCAGGCGAAACGAAAACGGCCTTTTTTGGGCCCTTGCTTTTGTTTCGCCCAATTTGACGGAAGTCTTTTTCGTCAACTCTTCATTTGGGTAAGGCGATTACCCGCGTAAGGATCCTCACGTCCTTACATTAAATACGCGAACACAGGAGGAAAAAATCAACATTATGTCTGCACTCGACAACGTCATCGGCTACAAAAGGGTGAAGGAAGACCTTCGCCAAATCATCGACATCTTCAAGAATCCGGATCTCTATAAGGAGATGGGGGCGAAACTGCCGCACGGGGTTCTTCTTTACGGGGAACCCGGCATGGGGAAGACCCTTCTTGCCACCTCGCTCATCGAGGAGATCGGCGTCAAGACCTTCGAAGTCATCAACAACAAGGACGTCGACGCGGTCAAAACGGATATCAAAGAAGCCTTCGATAACGCCGCCAAAGAGGCTCCCGCCATCGTCTTCTTCGACGACTTAGACAAATTCAGCAGCAGGTCGGAGGAAGAAGTCGACGACCCCCTCTTCGTGACCATCCAAAGCTCTATCGATAAGGTGAAGGACAAGGATGTCCTCGTCATCGCGACGGCCAACCACATCGAGAAGCTTCCCAGCTCCTTGAAACGCAACGGGCGCTTCGATCGGAAGCTCATCATCTCCGATCCCGGGCAAAAGGACGCGGAGAAAATCGTCGAGTACTATCTCCGCAAAAGGAAGGTCGACCCCAATGCCAATTACGATGACATCGCCAAGATGATCAGCTACACCTCCTGCGCGGATTTGGACAAAATCGTGAACGAAGGCGCGATCCTCGCCACCTATAAAAGGAAGAAGTGCGTGGAGACCTCTGACATCGTCGACGCTTATCTCGAAGAGTATTACGGGGTGAGCGATGCGGTTATTCGCGCCGAAGACGATGAGAAATCCATCGCCCTCCACGAGGCTGGGCACGCGGTGGTCGCCGAAGCCCTCAAGAAGGGGTGCGTGGGACTCATCTCGACGCGCACGTCCTCTGGCTTCACGAAGCTCTGGTCCTATCTTCGCCGCCGCCCGCAATGCGTCCTGTTCTCTCTTGGCGGCAAGGTGGCCTGCGAGCTTTACGACAAGGGCAGGGTCGCTAGCGGCTGCCGGTCGGACTTAGAAGGCGCGGTCTCGTACATCGAGGAAGGGCTTAGCGGAAGCGGCGCTTTGGGGGTTAGCCATCTCTGCGGCACGAACGGCCCAAACTACTCTTCCGATTCTTACAGGATGAAATTAGAGAGCGCGATCCATGACGAGCTGGAGCGTTACCTCTTCCTCGCTAGGGACATCCTCATCAAGAACAAGGACTTCCTCTTCGCTCTGCGCGACGAGCTCCTTGCTAAGGGCACCCTCCTCCATAGCGACATCGCTAGGATCAGGGACCGTTTCGAGCTCTTCCCTTGCCCGGGCTACACTGAGCTCCCAGGGGAAATAGACCCAGAGGATGGGCCTTCTAACGAAACGGATTTCCCTTCTTCTTGCTCCCCTGAGGAGGAGAGATAAGGGGAGGGCCGACTGGTTTGTTTCTAGAGGGGGCGGCCTTAACTAAGAAAGGCTAGCCCCTTCTAGAAGCTTCTTCTTCATTTGGGTAAGGCGATTACCCACGTAAGGATCCTCGCATCCTTAAACTAAATGCGTAAACACAGGAGGAAAAACAACATTATGTCTGCATTCGACAAAGTAATCGGCTATCGTTCAGCCAAAGAGGAGCTCTCGCAAATCCTCGACATGTTCAAACACAGCGAGGTTTATAAAGAGATTGGCGCGAAGCTTCCGCATGGCGTCTTGCTCTATGGGGCGCCTGGCATGGGCAAGACCCTTCTTGCCACTTCCTTCATCGAGGAAGCCGACGTCAAGACCTTCTCCGTCAAGGGCACGAAAGGGAAGGGGGCTATCCTCAAAGACATCGCGGATGCCTTTGAGAAAGCCAAGGAAGAAGGCAAGGCCATCATCTTCTTCGACGACATGGACAAGTTCAGCTCCTCGCAGAGCAGGGACGTCGATGACCCGGCCTTCGTCGCCATTCAGTCTGGCATCGACTCGGTCAAGGACAAGGACATCTTGGTCGTCGCGACCGTCAATAACGTCGAGAAGCTCCCTTCTTCCTTAAGAAGGAACGGGAGATTCGACTGCAAGCTCCATATCGGCACGCCCGGAAGAAGCGACGCGGCCAAAATCGTCGAGTACTATCTCCGCAAAAGGAAGGTCGACCCCAACGCCAATTACGACGACATCGCCAAGATGATTAACTACTCTTCTTGCGCCGACTTAGACAAAGTCGTCAACAAAGGCGCCATCATCGCGGCCTATAAACGCAAACCCTGCGTCCAGACCGAGGATATCGTCGAAGCGTATCTAGGCGATACCTATAGCCTTGATGACTGGGAAGAGAAGAGCCTTGAGGAGAGGCGCTCAACCTCGCTTCATGAGGCCGGTCACTGCGTGGTGAGCGAAATCATCAAGAAAGGTTCGGTTGGATTGGTCTCGGTGAGAACTAGGGATGGCTTCACCAAGCGCTGCCTCGCTTTGACTCGCCGCCCTCAGCAGATTCTCATCTCCCTAGCGGGAAAAGTGGCCTGCGAGCTCTACGACAAGGGGAGAGTCGCTAGCGGATGCTATTACGACCTCAAGAACGCGACTGAGCTCATTCGCGAGGGCCTCATCAATAGCGGGACCAACGGAACCACCTTGCTCTATCCTGGCGATTCCTCGGTCCATAGCCTCTCTGACGCCTACAAAGACCGCGTCATCGGGGCTATCAACACGGAGCTGGAGCGTTATCTCTTCCTCTGCAAGGACATCCTCATCAAGAACAAGGATTTCCTCTTCGCGCTAAGGGATGAGCTCGTCGAGAAGGGCACCCTTCTCCATAGCGACATCCAGCGCATCCGCTCTTCCTTCGAGGTGACTTCTTGCGAGTACTCGGAGAAAGACGACGCCCCCATCACCGATATGGGCGAGCCTGAACGCAGCGAAAGAGGCAGGGCGGTTCCTTATGGCTACGACGATGAGGACTACGACGGCATGGGGGACGATGACATTTGATTGTCATCCTCTCCCTGACGAGAGCCTCTAGTCCGATCCTTCTCTTCTAGGCCCTCCGGGGCCTTTTTTGCTGGATGGACTTTGTTTTCACCAAACCCAATGTAACGAAACCATTCATATTTTTAATGAGTGAAGCGATGAATGAGAACTTTTGAAAAATGAGCTTAGGCTAAGGAAAAGGCCACAAAAGTGCGGTGCTTTTGACTTAATTCCGTCCTTTCCTCGATCTATAGCGTCCTTCCTAGCCTTTTCGTCACCGCGGAGGCAAACCAAAATCATCCCTTGGGCAAGAAGCTAGACAAGCAAAGATTCAAGGACATCGTGGGGATTTCTTACGATGACCTTCTTAGCCTCGATCTCTTGAACAACCCTTATGGGCATGATAGGACCAAATACCATAACAACACCTCTTACATCGCTTTCTTTAACGATCTCCTTTTAGGCAATTACGACCTCTATGCCTCAAAAGAGACGAATAAGAGATACGCTTCCTTAAGCAGGAAATACAAAGGGCTCGCCAAGGCGAATGAGGATCCTTATTTCTCCTTGTATTTTGCAATGCTAAGCGATTACGCGAAGCTTTTAAGCCTTAAGCTGCACTTGTCTAAGGCGATCAAGGAAGCCTACGTCAACAAGGACAAAGAGACTTTGAAAAGCCTTAGGGATGGGGCGCTAAGCAAGTACATCCGCTTGTTCCCTGCCTTCATGGAATCCTTCGACAGGTACTATCTCCATGAATATCAGGCCTTTGGGCTAGAGGTCTCCCAGCTTCATCATTCCCATATGCTAGGCAGAGCCAAATACCTTAAGAAAGCCTTGACCGATTACCTTGAGCAAGACGTGGAGATCGGTGAATTCGAAGAGCCCACCTTGAAGAGCGATTACCACCCTGATCCCACGGAGGATTGCTACCTCGATAACAACTTCGATTGGCTGATCACCTACAACACGAACCGATAAGAACCATAGAACTGGGTGATTTTTGGAGCTGTTGGTTCAAGCGTCTTCGCTTCTAAAAATATGCTTGATTCAAAAACGGGCCTCACCGAAGAGGCCCGCCTTTTAACGATAAAAAGGCAAGAAAAACCAAACCCATCCTGGGTCTCTTTCCTTGCTTTTTAAGGCTATACTTATGGCTAAAGAAAGAGAGACAAGCATGTACGATTTGACTTTCATCGAATTCAACAAACGGAAAGCGGGGGAGGATAGAAAGGACGTCACCTCGCTTTGGAACGAGGGCTGCTACGACTTCGATACCCCTTATTTCCTTTTCTTTCTTTATGACCTATGCGACAAAGAGAGCTTTGACTTCATCGCCAATTACGGGGGACTGCTCAATAACCTTTCTTCCAGCAACGTGACGATCCTCACGTTCTTCGAGAAAAGCATGGTGAAGGCCTGGAAGAACGTCCAGCACCGTTCCAAGATCGTCTGCGGAGAGGCGACCGATTCTTTGAAAACCGCCTCGACGTTAAGCGATTTGGAAGCCCGTTTCAAGATATCCTCCTTGCCTTCCTTGGTCCTCGTGAAGAAAGAAGAAGAGGGGGATAAATCCATCTTGATCCCCTTCAAGAAAGCCTCTCCCTCCTCGATGTATGGCTTCTTCGAGACCATCATAAATATCGTCAACGCGAACTGCGAGGAGGATTTCTCTTGCCTCAGTAAAAAACTTCTGGGGGAAGACGCCCCTAAAATCGAGCAGGATGCCTTCATGGATGTGGGGGATGCGAGCTATCTCTATAACTTCCTTGACGAGGCTAGGGAGAAAAAGGAATCTTTGAAGATCAGCGACATCTGCGATTCCCTCCATATCTGCCGGAAGACCTTCTACAACAAAAGGACCAAAGGAAGCTTCACCCGCGACGAATGCCTGAAGTTAGGCATCTTGCTTGGCTTAGACGATGCAAAGCTCAATAGGCTCCTCCGCCTCAACGGGCAAGTTGACCTTACCTTAAGCAAAAAGGATTCCGAGACAAGAGATGCGATCCGCGAAGGCGAGGATTTGGTGGAAGTGACGTTCGACATCTTCGGCGAATCCCCGGATCTTTGATTATCTTTTCCTGACTTAACTTCCCAAATAGTGCGAAAAAACCATTTTTGAGGTCGCTTTTTCCTTTATGATATGCTCACAAGGAGAAAAACATGAAACACATCAAAACCTTATTAGCCCTCTCTTCCTTCACTTTGCTAGCCTTAGCTAGCTGCTCAAGCGGAAGCAATAACGCATCTTCCTCTTGCCCGACTTGCCCTGAAGCCTCTTGCCCGACTTGCCCTGAAGCCTCTTGCCCGACTTGCCCTGAAGCCTCTTGCCCAAGCGAATCCTGCATCACTTGCCCCGATGTCCATACCCATGAGCCTGGGACAGATTACTCTTATGATGAGCATGGCCACTGGCACGCTTGCTCTGGCTGCCCAGACAAAACCATCCGTTTCAACTACGAAGTCCATGATTACGAGACCAAAGACGGGTTGCGCGTCTGCAAGGCTTGCTCCTATTCGCCCGACAAGAAGATCGAAGAGCTCTTCGCGAAATTCAAGAAAGGCGTGGAGGCTTATTTAAATAACAAGGATGCGGTCACCTTGAACTGCGATGTCGTTTCCGTGGAAGGGGGCAATTCTGCGACAATGTCTGCCATGGCCACCTTCGATTTCAAGAACGGATACGCCCATCAACAGTCCTGTTATCTCGGGGCTGACGATAAGAAGGTTGTCGCCTCGGAAACCCATCTCGGCAAGAGTGGTGAGCAATATTATTATTACAACGGGACCAGCTCGAAGATCGCCCAGAAGACGAGCGACAACTTCGTCGATTACGTTTATAAGGGATTCATAGGTGAGATGTTCTCTCTGGATTATTTGGAAATCCTTGTTGAATCCCCTTCTTATTATGGCGTTGCGGAGACATTCTGGTTTTGCAACGGCATGGTAGGGGAGTTCTCTACCGACATCTCCGAAAGTCAGGAAGGCGCCATCACCCTTTCAATCAGCGGGACGCTGAACACGTTGAAAGACTTCACTTACACGAAAAACGTTGCCTCCATCTCTTTCACCGTCGAGAATGACTTCTTAAGCGGCTTCCTCCTCGATAACGCGGTCGAGTACAAACGCGCAGGCGGAAACGAAGGATCTCAGGATTTTCAGATTAAGGGCACCGTGGAGAAGAGCTTCGATCAAGAGCTGTTTGATTCCTATGTGACCGAAGGCGCCACGGAAGACACGGCGATGAGGATGCAAGTCGAGGTCTATATCGGGGACTATCTTTTCGCTAGCGGCGCCCCTCTTTACGGCACCGCCTTCGAGGACGTCGACCCGTCCCGTGGCAAACTCTATTTCGATAAGGAATGCACGAAAGAATATGTTGGCACGCCGATCACTAGTTATGGCACCGTGCTCTATTTGAAACCAGTGGAAACCGCCCCTTCCGACACTGAAGCGTTCATTGTCTTGCTGGAGGACGTTGCCTATAACCGCGGACGATATCTCTCCCCCATCCATGATAAAGACGCCGATATCACTATGGCTGAAAGCGGGACCCCTTACCATCTTCCTTGGACGAGCAGCCATTCTGAGGCAGGGCAAACCATCACCGTCAACGGGGTCGCGCGGGATTACGATGACGGCCCCTTCACCCCGGAAGCTGGGAAGGTCTACGTGGTCGTCAGCTCCTATAACGACTATTACGGATCCTGATTCTTATTTAAATCTAAGGCTGAGGCAAACCCTCGGCCTTTTTTGATCTCTTTTACGATGTGTAAGCAAATTACACATGCCCCTTTTTCTTGACCCTTAGACTATGGGGGCAAGGAAAAAAGGAGAACAAAACGATATGAAAAAATCACCAACCATGCTTATGAAGGAGCTCAAGTACATAAAGGAGAAAATCGCCGAGCTCCACAAGGCGGACCTCCAGGATTCCGTGGAGGGGGTGTCTAGCCTAAAAGACGAGCCCCAACTCTCCACTTACTCCTACGAGGAGAACCGCAACGCCATCAAGGAGCTCCGTGAGAGGGAGGAGACGATTCACCGCGCCCTCTCCATCTTCAACCTCACGACGAAGGTCCCGGGCTTCGACCTCACGGTGAGCGAGGGCTTGCTCCGCCTTGGGCAGCTCCGCAGCGAGGTTGACGTCCTCAGCACCCTCGCCTCCCGCCACCAGGTCCGCAAGGTGAACAACTACGATTTCCGCTACGAGAAGTGCTGCTACGACGTGGCGAAGGCCAAAGAGGACTTGGCCGTGCTAAGGGAGGAGCGCACCGCTCTCCAGGTGGCGATTGACCGGTTGAATCTCACTAGCGACATCGATTGCTAGAGGGATATATGCCGTTGGCTAGCGGCGAAGGGGTCGCGCTTTGACACCCATTAGCCATTTAGACGGGCTCGCTAACCGAGAGCGGGCAGCAGGGGTTGCGGAAAACGGGTTAAAATCTTGGGGTAGTTAGATTACGCCAGATTACGCCCGACATGATTATTTGACCCTCCGTGAGGAGCTTATGTGAACAATGGATGGCCTAGGGAGACAAATACTACCTAAAGGTCTAGGGGAGGAACGCGAGATATCCGACTGACCCCACGCATTGATTTATGAGAGTTGTAGGCCTTCCACGTCTAAACAAAGCGCGAGCCACTCTTAGGGCTAGAGCAAAAGCCCAAAAGGCAAGGCAAAGCCTTCAAACCCGCCCTTAGGGCCTCCCTTCGATGGGGGAGGGCTACCCCTAAGGGCGATCAAAAAAGAAATAATAAGGAGAATTTTATGAGCGATACCTTGGTAATCCATCCCCACGACGAGAGCACGGAGATGCTCAGATACGTTTATGAGGGCCATTGTTTCGACGTCTGCGAAGACCCAAACATCACTAAAAGCGACCTCGCGAGCCTCATCAAGCTGCACGATACCATCATCATGCTTGGCCATGGCACCGGGACAGGGCTTGCCTATCCTTCCGCTATCCATGGCTTAAAGCCAGGGCCAGAAGGGAGCCTCTTCATGATAGACGACAGCTTTGCCTCGCTTCTGCGCGAGAAGAAGACCATCTCGATGTGGTGCTTCAGCGACCGTTACTTCGAAAGGAACCACATCAAGGGCTTCCATACGGGGATGATAATCTCCGAGAGGGCGGAGGCGGAGCTTATGCTTCAGGATTGCCCTTTAAGCGACGAAGAGCTTTACGACAACATGGTGCTTCTTTCGAAGTCGCTAGGGGAATGCATCGACAAGGAGCCTTTGGAGATGAAGTCCTACGTCTTGGCGCATTACCAAGGCGAAGACGCGATTACGAGGTTCAACCGGAGTAACATCAAGGTGCTCTAAGAAAGGAGAGAAGCATGGTCAATTATTTGAGCCAAGTCGCCGTGAAAGGCAATAAGAACAGAAAGGAGGCGATTCTAAGGATCCTCGATAGTCTCGGGGTGAAGCATCAGATTGTGGGGGACACCACGGAGAACATCGTGGTATCCCTCAATCCCTCTTCCTCTCGCCTCGTCATCGGGGCGCATTATGACGCGGCTAGAGAAGATATCGAAGCGGCTAACGACAACGCCTCCGCCTGCGTCATCCTTTTGAACCTCATCGCCGATCTGAAAGGCACTTCCAAGAGCATCGACTTCGTCTTCTTCGACAAGGAGGAGCAGGGCTTCGTAGGGAGCAGTGAGTACATCAGAATCACCGGGGAAGAGAACATCGAAGCCTGCCTCAACCTCGATATGTGCGGCCTTGGCCACAATGTCGTGCTTAGTTACGACGATATGGACAAGTCTATTTTCGAGAAAGAGCCTTATCGTTCCATCATCGGGGATTGCCCTCACGTCATGAGTTCCCTCCCTTCTGGAGACACGGTGAGCTTCGAGGAATCTCGCATCCCTTACATCTTCCTCGTGAATTCCACGGACCACGACCTTGCTTGGTATGAGGCCTTCGCCTGCCATTCTTACCAGGAGAGAACCATCATTCCGGACTGGGCGAAGAGCATGCATCAACCTAGCGACACCGTTTCTAGTCTTGATCCCTCGGGGATGGAGCTCATCTACGCCTATTTGGCAAAGAGGCTATAAGCCTTGAAGAAAGGAGAATCAGATGGAAGAAGCGCTTAACGGATTAGAAGTCGAAGTGGGCTATTGCGTGGACGGGGAGGAGGCTCCTTCTTATCTAGAGATAGAACTAAGGAACTTCGAGACCCTCCTCGTTCCTTTGAAGGACATCCTCGAGATGAGGATGGACGAGATAGTGGAATCGCGCCTTATCGAGCTAGGGAGCAACTTCATGGAAAAAAGGAAGCTTTGCCGGAGCCTCTTCCTGAAGCTAGACAAAAGGCGAGAGGATATCTATGAGAGACTGAGCCTTAACCCAAACGTTGATGACATCGCTTATCTAACCGCGGACAAGTTCCTCAAGGAGAGGGTCTACGTCCCTTGGGAGAGTGGCGTCAAAGGAAAAAACGCCTGTTGCAAGATATCGAAAGACGAGGAGGGGAGCATCATCCTCAGCATAGAGAGAAGGTGAATGGCCTTCTCTTTTTTTCGTTGCCTCATGATGACTTTGAAAGGCTTTCTTTGCCTTGCTCTAGCCTTGTTGGTTACCCGGTTTCAAAAAGCAGTGCTTTGGCGGAAATTCGATTTTTTTGAGATTTCCGCCAAAGGGCACTGGAAGGGAGGGAGCGAAGATCTGCCAGGGAAAATTCTTAGGCAAAGCAAAAAAGCGGGTAGCGGTTCTTTGTTTGCCATTCAATTGCCTATTGTGAAAAAATCCCGTCATTAGCGGATTATTTAGGGAAAACTCGACAGGGAAACAGTGGGGCGACCATCTTGATTTGAAGGCCCATCCAAGCTGCTTTCAAGCTCGTTTCTCTTGCCTATAGAAGAAACTAAGCAAAAGCAGTGCTTTGGCGGAAATTCGATTTTTTTGAGATTTCCGCCAAAAAGATATAGGAAGAAGTTCGATTGGGTCTTAAAATATGAACGAAAGGAATGGCGGAAATTCGAAAAAACTTAAATTTCCGCCAATGAAACTTATGATCGGCCGCGAAAACGAAACGAAAAAACTTCTGGAGCTCTACCATCACGACCAAGCCGATCTTGTCGCGATCTACGGCAGGAGAAGGGTGGGGAAGACCTTTTTGGTGGATGAGACTTTCCATGGCGAATATCTCTTCATGCACTCGGGGCTTTTCCTGGAGAAGGAGAATATGAGCACCAAAGAGATGTTCCATGCTCAGCTTAACGAGTTTTACACTTCCCTCCAGATTTATGGCTGCAAAGAGAAAAAGGCGCCCCTTACCTGGTATGACGCGTTCTTCTACTTGGAAAAGTTGATCCTTGAGAAGGGGAATGGCTCAAAGCAAGTTATATTCCTGGATGAACTTCCTTGGCTTGACACCCCGTCCTCGCATTTCCTCTCGGCGTTTGAGGGCTTCTGGAACTCATTTGCCTGTCGAAGGAAAAACCTGCTCATCATCGTTTGCGGGAGCGCGGCTTCCTGGATGGAGAATAAGCTCATCAATGCGCAGGGCGGATTGTACGGGAGAGTGACTTACGAGATAAAGCTGAGCCCTTTCAGCCTCAAGGAAACCAAAGAGTTCCTCCTCCTTCAAAAGCGCATCCCCGTCAATGACTACGAAGCCGCGCTTGCCTATATGAGCGTGGGTGGGATCCCTTTTTACCTCAATTACTTCGAGCCAGGGAAAACCGTCGTCCAGAACGTCAACGACATATTCTTCAAAAACTCCACGCCCCTCCGTTATGAGTACGACCGCCTTTTCAGCGTCACCTTCACCAATTGCAAACTCACGAAGAAGATCGTCGAGCTCCTTTTCAAGAGGAAGCTTGGCTATAGCAGGGAGGACATCATCAAAAAGCTCGGCTTGTCCGACAACGGGAATCTATCGAAGGCTTTGAATTCTTTGCTCGCTTCCGATTTCGTCATCACCTATAGGCCTTTCGGCTTGGAAAGGAAGACGACCTATTACAAACTGATTGATCCCTTCTGCCTTTTCTATCTTTCCTTCGCCGAGAAGAAAACGGGGGATGAGGATTATTGGAATTCCCATTACGGCAAAAGCGAGACCCTTGCCTGGAGCGGCCTTGCCTATGAGAACCTTTGCTTCAACCATGTGAGCCAAATCAAGGAGAAGCTCGGCATCCGAGGCGTGTCCGCCGAGGTCATGCCTTGGTATTACCAGGACGAGGAGGGAAAAGGCCAAGTCGATATGCTTCTAAAAAGAGGCGACAACGCGGTCAACCTCTGCGAGATCAAATTCTATGGCGGGGATTATTCCGCCGGGATCGAGGACTTCAAGAAAGCTAGTCGCAGGAGAGAAAACGCCTACGCCCTTCTTCCGAAGCGCTTCTCCGTTTATAGCACCTTGATCACCACGATGGGCCTTGTCTATAACGAGTATGCCTCCACCTATCAAAACGTGGTGACTCTGGAGGATCTCTGCAAGTTCTAATCTTGGAACCCCTTTGCTTTTTCGTTTCCTTGCTGAAGATAGAAAAAGGATTTCTGCCTTTCGATTTCCCTTTTGAGCTCCTCTTCGCTTGGCAAGTAGGTCTTATATTTGGCCGCGTAAAGCTGGTTGCTGACATGGAGGCTCGAGTATCTTGCGATGTCATTGTCCATGTCGGGGCAAAGCAAGATCCCTATCGTGGGGTTGTCGTCGGGCTGCCTTTCCCTTTCGTCGTACATCTGAACGTACATGTCCATTTGGCCAACGTCCTGGTGAGAGAGCTCGCCCGTCTTCAAATCGATCAGCACGAAGCATTTGAGGATGTAGTTATAGAAAACAAGGTCGATGAAGTAGTCTTTTTTCTCGGGTGTGGATCCGTTTTTGGCTGGTGACGAAGGCGTATCCTTTGCCTAGTTCCATCAAGAATTTCTTTATGTTCTGGATAAGACACTCCTCCAGATCCTTTTCTATGTACTCATTGTTTTCTGGCAAGTTTAGAAACTCCAGAATCGTTGGGTTTTTAATGAATTCCAACTGATTGTATTCTGGGGTATCGTCTGCTTTTTTGAGCATCCTTTTCGCGACTAGTTCCTTCTTTTGCGATTTCAGGATTCGGTAGTAATACTAGGTGGAGACATTCCTTTGAAGAGTCCTGACGCTCCAAGACTCGGAAGAGGCCTCTTTCTCGTACCATTCCCTGGCTTTTTTGTCGTCAACCTGCAAGAGAATCAGATAATGGGACCAGGAGAGAAAAGATTGTCCAAACGGTGTTTGGAAAATGTTTGGATACTCTTTGTAGAAGGTGAAGAAGTTGTATAACGACATTCTTCCGAATCCCTTCCCGTATTTTTCCGTAAGTCTTTTTGACAGGCTTTTGATGATTTCTAAGCCGTAGTTTTCTTTCCTGGTATCCTTCAATTCCTCTTCATGAATTCTTTTGCCGATCAGCCAGTTTCTTTGGATGAGAAGCACGTTGACGGATTTATAAGCGGCATGCCTTGCCTTTTCGATAAGCGAAGACACATCGGAAAAGACATCGCCTGTCTTTATGCTTGTTCTAGAAGCGACTCCTAAAAGTCCATCGTCCTTTTCATGCGTTTTTATTTTGTCTTGGGAAGCCATGCTTATTTGCGTCCTCCTCACCTTATTAATAAAGGAGAAACTGCAACTCTTCCCCAATGACTTTGATTTGATGAGCCATTCAATCATCAAGGACTTATGTTTTCGGAAGAGCTTTCCGCGTGTCGCTTTCAGGAAGAAGCCAGTTATGGAAAACGTCGTAGGCCTCCTCCTTGCACTCGTCTCCTGGAAAAACGGTAGGGGAGGTTGAAATCATGAAGCAGGGGACTTTGCTACCGTCCTTTGTAACCCGGCTTGGTTCGATTTAAGGCAACAGCATTTTCGAATCATCGCTCTGAATCTAGCTTCTTTTTATGTGTTTTGGGACCGTTTGTTTAGTGTCTCTTGATTTTTTAAGGCCAAAAACTCTTCTAAATAAAACAAATTGTTAAGAAATCATCGATATTTTTAGCAAGGCTGTTCTTTTAATGCGCCTTAGAAGGAGCTTCCTTAAAAATCTTTCTTTTTTCTGATCTCTATCTCACCCTGGCTCGTTATTTCGCCTTGTCATGAACCTCGTTGCAAAGAACCGTTTAACGTGGTTTTTGGAGGCGACAAAAAAGCTTAACGTAGTCAACGCCCATCAAGAGTTGAATTAAGTATTTTCACCCCCTACATAATTAAGGACGTCCGTAGAGGGCGAGGCTAGGGACAAACTCTATGATCCTCCGCCAGCCTGCTTCTTATATAGAGGCAAGAACATCCCTTGGATCGCCTTAACCATCACTTTTCTTTTTTATATCGAGAAGAACAAGGGGTTTTTGCGTAGTCTGACTTCACTAATTTTGAAGAGAAGCCCGCTTCTTTTATAAAAAACATCGCAGAGTGGCGTAAAATATCACTCAAAGGCAAAACCAAGCATTCCATTTACTTGGTGGGCAAAACGATATGGTTATCTTTGAAGCGAAACTCTCAAACTCTCCGAATTGGAAAGGTCAGGACACCCTTGTGCCCGTGCTCGCTCAAATCGGTGAGAATTACTTCGAAATCGCTACTGGTAACAAAGAAGTTGCTGGTTCTTGGCAGATTTTCGACAAACTTCTCTATTTCTATTTGAATGGGATCGACCGTCAAACGCTTCTTGATAGAGTCTGCGCGGACGGGATTTATCGGCATAGCGGAGAGAAACTTTTTTCCACTAAGCTCGAAGGTTTTGACTTGCAATATGCTCGGAACGACGGGAAGGCGGTCAAAGTGGCGGACGCCCTTTATATGAAGACGTTCGACTCCTCGGAAAAACAGCTTGATGTAGCTCAAGCAGTTTGCGCCTCGCTTGAAGGCGTCTCCGTCCGGATTTTTGTTTGTGAGAAAGCTTCCATTGAGGCCTCCACCTTTAAAAAGGAACTTGCTTCCTTGAAAGCGAAGCTAGAAAAAAGCGCGTCAAAGAAAATAAGATTCAAAAAAGGAAAACTCGTCTGCGCACATATCAACGGACTCATTCTTTCCGACAAAGAAAAACTTGTCCGCTACGTGAGAAAAGAGTTCGACAAGAAGATCCTTATCGGGGACATCGTGCTTGATGAGAACCAGGAAAAAATCGTCAAGGAGATCACGGCGAGGAACGTCGAAAGCTTGATGGTGCTCCAAAGTAAGTGGTTCCCTTATTACGACCTTGTTTTCGCTCTTGGTCTCGTCCGCTTTGCGATGAAACATTACAACGCAAAGGGGAACGGCGAATTCTGGCTGCCTTTCGCTAAGGTATTCGGATACAGGACGTTCCCTCCAAAGATGCAGGAAATAGTCAACAATTTCTTTGATAGAATCGCTTCCACCCACAACAAAGCATATTCTAATTCGGCTTCATCCAAGATTGATAATGTCACGATGCACTGCTTCGTAAGCGATTCCTCCGCGAACGATCTTTTTGATTATCTTTTCGCTTTTTGGAGACTCGATCTTCAGAGAAACGTCGAAAATCTAGACACCCCAGAAGGGGAGGAGGCTTTCGATGATTTAATCTCTGAAATGCGAAAAGGGAATCAAGCCATCCGTTCCCACACGGCTTTGCTTCTTAAAATCAATAAGCCCAAAAGCGTGCAGGCCGTTTTCAAAAACAGGGTCAAAAGGATATTGCGTCTTATGCATTCTGCGTTCTGGGACGGCCAAAAGGTTCCTACTACCGGCAATCGCGTCAATGCTCTTTTGGAAATGTGGACCGCATTGCCCGAAGGCGCTTTTGCAAGGGAAAAGAACTTTGTCCGTTCAAAAGGCACGTTCGCCAAAGGAGAGATTCTCTTCCATAAGCCCGTCTTGCGTTACGAGGCAAAAGACGGAGCCTTTTCACTTGTTCTCCCTTTCCAAAGACTTATCGATTGCGACAACGCCGATCAACCGGTTTGGCGCGTTGAAACGAAAGATGGTCGTTATAAAAATGACATCGTCCCTGAATTTGGCCATGACAAAATTGGTTTCTACGTAGAAAAAGAAGAAGTGGCCCTCCCTTCTGATTGCCTTCTTTCCGAATTCGTTTTGCGCCTAGAAACCTCCTCCAAGAAGCTGAAAAGCTACGTTATAAACGCTTCTTCCATCCGTTTCTTCGATCAAAAAGGGAGACACATCGATCATAGAAACGCGATTGTCCCCGAAGGAATCATTTCTGCCTTTTCCGATTCTGAGGGTTATCCCGAAGTGCTTGGAATGAAGTCTAATGCGCGTTTCGAAGACCCCTTGTGGGTAAGGGAATTCAATGTCGAGAAAGGCGATGTGCTTGTCTTGAACGAAGGCTTTGGACTACAAATCGGGCAGGCGTTAAACGAGGGTTTCTGCAGGGCGCAGCCACTAAGCGATTGCGTCTTCGTTGAAAATGAGAAATCCTACTCGATTTATAAGGAACTTCCGAAATTTCTTGTTAAAGCCGAAGAGTCTTCCTTCAAGGGGGCGAGCTTAGTAATAAACGGGAAACAAAACAATATTTCCGCGGGACCATATGAAGAATTTCGCCTTCAGGACGATGTGAAGACCAATGGATATTTGGCTGATCTGAATGATTACATCAAAGACGATGGCTTCTATGAAATCCGAGTGACTCTTCCTAATAGAACCGTGCAAGAACCGTATTATCTCGCTTACTGCAAAGAGGGGGTGCGGGCCTGTTTTCAGAACCCTCCTTACATCTTTGTGGATAAGGCCACAATCCTTTACAAAAAAGGGTATGTGTTGGAAGAAAAAAGCACGGGCGCAAAGTGGTCTCCGAAAGCGTCTAGCGATTCTTTGTGCGTGTTCAACTTCGCCCAAAGGTCCGATATTCAAGAACAGTATTGCTTGCTGGTGGAAGACGATTCCATCAATTTGAAATATGCTTTCCTTGGTCAATACCATCGGCTGAATCTGAAAATCCCCGCCCTTTATTGGAGCTTTGATTTGAAAGAGGGGTGGAAGACGGGCCCGCTTCCGGACTTATGCCTGAAAGATCTTAAGGGCAAGTATTCCAAACTTTACGTGAAAGGCCCGTTCGATTTCGATTCCGCCTTCCTTAGCGCGCCTGGCGCTGCCACACTTGCAGATGAAGAGAGCCGCATCGGCTGCGAAAAAGGAAAGATCCGCTTCTTTGACCTCAGCAAGGTGTATGGATGGTTCTGCAACCTTGAAGGAGCAGATTATGAGGATGTTTATCTATGCCTTGAGGGGCGGTCACGTACGCTAGCGAAGGTCGCTTGCCGTTCCATTGTGAGGGATGTCGATTTGCTTGCCGATTATGCAAACGGGACGATCCATGGTGTCGTCGATATCCTCGGCGATGAATCCTATACCGTCACCGTTTCGCATAACGGGGTCACCCTCTGCGAGGATGAGTCGATAAAGAATGGGAAATTCACGATAGACGCGGTGCCGGAAGAAGGGGATTACGAGGTTTATATCTACGAGATTCAAGAGGAAACCGATGGATTTGATTTGGGCTCTGACACGGTGCTTCTAACCAAAAAAGCACTTGTTTGCCGCATCTTCGATTTGAGGAATCTTGCCGGGGCGGCCATCGGAATCGTTGGCTGCCAAGACAAGCAAAAGACGATGGGGAGAATCAAATTCGAAGACCGTTACCTCATAGAGGACATCCGGCCTGTTTCCTATGAGGCGCTTCAAAGAAATCCTGAATTTGAGCTTGAACTCTGGGAGCATGAGGACTGCGCTGCGGACGAATCTTCTTTCCTTTATTACTATGGGCTTTTCGGGAAGGCGGACCGCAATGGCAAAATCGTGAATTTCAAACACGATGTCCTCTTTGCTTTCTCTGATCCGTTCGATCCGAACTCAATTATGCTGCAGACGAAAACCGATGAAGGCGGATACGAGAGTGTCTTCGTCGATTTCACCGAAGAGAGGATGACCTTCCATAAAGAAGTGGCGGAAGAGACAAAAATGAATCCAGCCGCTTTCTATCCGACGCTCATGCTTTACGATGAGAATTCCTTCATCGTGAGCCTCAAGAAGTGAAAGGGGATACCGATATGGGCTTTAAAGTGATCGATGCCGCCAAAAACATCACGGCGCAATACAAGCGTTACCTTCGCACGATGTTCGACATCGCTGATCCCGATTACCGAAAGCAGTTTCGCGAACAGTTAGAAAGCTCTCTTTCCTTGGCGAAAGGGCCCTATCTGGATGTGACGAATTCCTTTCGGAAAGGAAGGAGCGTCAAGCAACTAATCGAAGACGGGATCCTTTCTAAAGATTTCGAGCACATCGCTTCCTTGTACAAGATCCCAGGGCTATACGCCCATCAGGAGAAGGCGATCCTTAAGGCCAATGAAGGCAAAAACCTCATTGTGACCACGGGTACCGGCTCAGGCAAGACGGAGTGCTTCCTTATCCCAATCATCGACGCCCTCATGAAAGAGAAGGAGCAGGGGACTCTCGACGATGGCGTTAGAGCCCTCATCATCTATCCGATGAACGCGCTTGCCAATGACCAGATCGACCGTTTGAGAAAACTCTTCGTCGAATATCCTGACATCACTTTCGGAGCCTATACCGGCCAGACCCCGTATAAAGACAAAGGCAAAGGCGGCTTTCCCGGCGGCATCGAAAATTACAAGACCTTGAACGGCGACCGCCTTGACGATGTGCGCCTGCAGAATCCCCTCCCGAATGAGCGGCTTTCTAGGGAAGCGATGAAGCAGAGGCCTCCCCATATTCTCATCACGAACTACGCGATGCTCGAATACTTGATGCTTCGTCCTGAGGACAACGTCTTCTTCAACGGGGCGATGGCGAAGAAGTGGCGGTACGTGGTTTTGGACGAAGCCCATACTTACGTCGGCTCCACGGGGATTGAGGTGTCGATGCTTCTTAGGCGACTTGCCTCGACCTTAGAGAAGGATGATCTTCAATACATCCTCACCAGCGCAACCTTGGGCGATGAAAGCACGAACAAAGAGGCCGTCGATTTCGCCTCTAGCTTATGCGCGGTCCCTTTTGAGGAAAGCTCAATCATTCGCGCGGAAAGAGTGGGTCTCGCGCCCGGAGAAACCAAATATAATCTCAATCCTTCTTTCTACCTGCAGGTCAACGAATGGATGGATCATGGCTATGAGGATAGCCACATCATCGAGCTGATCGAAAAGAACTATCATTTCGGTTTGTCCGCGAAGAACCTCGAGGAGTATCTCTTCGATTTGCTCTCTTTGGATGAGGGGTTCTGGGGAATCAAGCTCTCGTTCAAAAAACCGAGGTCCATTGCCGAGATCAAACAGTCGACGGGTTATAGCGAGGATGAAATATCGGCTTTCGTTGATGTCGCTTCAAGAGCCTGCAAGAACGGCTCAAAGCTTTTCGACGCCCGTTACCATATGTTCCTAAAGGCGACGGAAGGGGTGTTCATCACTTTGCCGCCGCATAAGGAACTGTTCCTCACGAGGAAGAGTTTCATCCAATCCCCAGATCCTGATAAGCCTGGATACAAAGTCTTTGAAGCGGTCACTTGCTCGCAGTGCCATTCCTTGTATCTTCTTGGCTATATCAAAGACAACTATTTGGAGCAAAAGTCGCTTGGAGATACGAGCCAGATCAAAGAAGCCTTCTATTTGGGGTGCGACCAGCACGATACGGATGAAGAGGAAAACTTTGAGGCCTCTGGGCTGGAAACGAAGGAATATGAGCTTTGCCCCCATTGCGGGTTCATCCGTTCTTCGAACGCCGTCCATAAACTGAGCTGCGGCCACCCCGAGGAGGATTTCGTCAAAGTCGTTCACATTGATACGACGGACAAGAAAAACGGAAGGCTCACCAAGTGCGTTCATTGCGAGAACACGAATCGCCTCGGCATCCTTAGGGGGTTCTTCTCTGGGCAAGAGGCGTCTACTTCCGTCATCGGAACTTCTTTATTCGAGGAACTGCCTAGCCATGAGAAAATCGCGATCGTCAAGAAGCCCGACCCTTCTGGCGGTTTTGACTTCGATGATGATGGCGAAGAGCAAGAGACCTCCGAAGAGAAGGCGAAAGCGAAGCAATTCATCGCTTTCTCCGACAATAGGCAAGCCGCGGCCTATTTCGCTAGCTATATGGATATGACCTATAGTGGCCTGCTCTATGGAAGAGCCCTTCTAGAGGCGCTTAATGAGGCGCCTGATGATGAAGTTGGCATCGATGAGCTCGCCACCCGTCTCTCCAACAAGCTGAAGGATAATCAGATCATTCCTTTTGAGGATTATCTAAGCTCCTTGGCGAAGAAAGAAAAACCCAGCAAGAAGATATATGCCGCGACTGCTTGGAAGGGAATCCTTAGAGAACTGGTGAACTTCGATTCGAGGACCTCGCTTTATGGACTGGGGCTTCTCTCTGTCGATTTTGATGAGGAAGTCCATTTCGGCGGCAACTCAAAGTATTCTTTGACTAAAGAAGAAGTGAAGGACATTTGTCTTGCTTTCGTGGACAGGATGCTTTGCGATTGCGCGATCGCCTATAGCTGCCCGCTCAATGAGAAGGACAAGGAATTCTTCACAAACAACGGGGTTGAGTATAGCTACGTAAGGGACGGCGGGGACAGATACGTCCGCGCCTTCCTTCCGAAGAAAGATAATGGCAGGAACAAGCGTCTTGATTACCTGGAAAAGGTGCTTAAGACCGTCAATCCCGAGGTGACCTGGCAAGAGGTCAAGGCCTTGCTAGGAGGCTTCTGGGATAGCTTCTTCGCCGCGAACAAAAAAGGATCCCCGATCCTTAGCAAAGACAATCTAGGCCATTACAAAGTGAACGCCTCGCGCCTTGTTTTCAAAAAGAAAGCGAAGTGGTATCGCTGCTCAAAGTGCCATAAGCTCACCACCATCAACGTGAAAGGCGTGTGCCCGACTTATCGCTGCACCGGCCATTTAGAAGAGGTTGACGTCGATGAACTAGAGAAGGGAAACCATTACTACCGCATGTACCACGATATGCCCCTTGCCCCTCTCCGCATCGTCGAGCATACCGCTCAGCTAGACAAAGAGCAGGCCTATCATTACCAGAATTATTTCAAGGATCAGAAAATCGATGTGCTCAGCTGCTCGACGACCTTTGAAATGGGCGTTGACGTCGGCGACTTGGAGACCGTGTTCATGCGCAACATGCCTCCCTCGCCTTCTAATTACGCGCAGCGCGCTGGCCGCGCGGGCCGTAGCAAAACAGCCGCGGCTTTCGCCCTCACTTTCTGTAATAGGGCGAATCATGATTTTGCCTATTTCAGTGATCCTCTCGCGATGATCGGAGGCTTCATCAATCCGCCTCGTTTCAAAATCGATAATCCTAAAATAGCCATCAGACACGTTTATTCCTCGGCGTTCTCTTTCTTCTTTAAGAAGTACCCCCAATACTTCAAGACGGCGAAGATTTTCTTGGAGAAAGACGAGAAGACTGGCTTATGCGGATACGAGGTCTTCAAGGATTTCCTCCTGAAGGAAGAAGAAAGCAGGAAGGAGCTTAAGAAATTCTTAAGCCGTTCCTTGCCTTCTTCTCTATATGAGGCGTTCCAGGTCGAGACGTTTGGCTGGACGAACTGGCTGTTTGGAGAGAAAAACCCCGATTTCCCTAGCCTATACGAAGTAAGGGAGGCGTATTTAGAAGACGTCGGCCAGCTTAGGGACGAACTTAAAAAGGCCGCGGAAGCAGGCGGGTCCCCTGGCTGGGTTAGCAGGCGAATCAGAAACTACGAGGATGAAAAAATTCTCACTTTCCTTTCTAGAAACAACATCCTTCCTAAATACGGCTTCCCCGTGGATACGGTGAGCCTTGAGCCAAACCTCAAAACCGATGAACAGCTCGGCCATTTGGAGCTTAGCCGCGATCTTTCCATGGCAATCGCTGAATACGCGCCTGGATGCCAGGTGGTCGCGAACAATAACCTCCTTACCTCACGTTACGTCAAATTGGTTCCTGGAAGGGCTTGGAAGGAATTCGACTACGTGAAGTGCGATTCCTGCCAGACTTTGAATGTGGGCCAGCATCTGCCCGTAAGCCATAAGGAGAAGCATCCTTTGCACACCTGCAAGCATTGCGGGGCGGATCTCTCCAAGAAAGCGATCCGCACCTTCTTGGTGCCGGAATTCGGCTTCGTCGCCGAAGAAGAGGTGAAGAGGCCAACGCTTATCAAGCCGGAAAGAACCTATCGAACCGAGGCTTCCTTCTCTAGTGAGAAAGACGATGCTTTGGAGAATACCTATTCCATAGGCTCGACCAAAATCAAAGTTGCCTTGGTGGGGAATGATGGCGACATGGTGGTGAAAAACAACCAGGATTTCTGGGTTTGCCCTAGCTGCGGATACGCGAAAGAAATCGACGATGATACCCCTCCGTTCTTAAACTCGTTGACGATCAGGGAGCGGAGCCACAAAGACAAGAACGGTTATTGGTGCTCCTCCAAGGAACTAAAGCGTTACTCCCTTGGCTACCGTTTCAAAACCGACATCATTCGCATCAAAATCGAGGCTCCTTTGCTTTGCCAAGAGCATATGCACGAAGAAGCCTATTCGATCCTTCAATCCCTTATTCTCTCCGCTTGCTCCACCTTGGATATCGACCAAGGGGAGATCCAAGGCACCTTGGATTACTATAAAGGAAATGGTGGGGGCAATTACGCCTACATCTTATATGACACCACCCCTGGTGGAGCGGGCCACGTGAAAAGATTAGACAATGAGAAAGCAATCTATCATTTGCTTTCCAATGCTTTTAGCCATGTAAGCAAGTGCACCTGCGATGAGGATTCTTCTTGTTATTCCTGCCTTAGGACTTATGAGAACCAGAAGCATCATGATGAGCTGAAGAGGAAGTACGTGATTGATTATTTGGGGATGGTTTTGAAAGGCTGATTGGAAAGGGCGCCTCTTGGTTTTGAACGGCGCTTGGCCGAACGCACAAACGTCCGGGCCACGGAGATGGGACACTGAAGCCCAAGATAGTCTTGACGCACCTTGAATTTACAAGAAAAACTAGTTTTTTTGAGCATAGATTACTGGTCAGTTTCTTTCGATGAAGACTAAACTTTTTATGGAAAGAATGCTTTAGTGGTGCAATAATTGCTTTATCTTGAATCTAACGCTGAGGCTTTGGCGAGGATCTAAACTCACCCTGTATAAAACATAGGTCTCCGTTAGACGAAGTTAAGCAAGCAGTTGACTATGAAAAAGCTAAGAGTTGCAACGGTGTTCAGCGGGATAGGCGCCTTCGAGCAGGCACTTAAGAAATTGAATCTTGAACATGAGATCGTTTTCGCTTGCGACAACGGGGAAAGAGAGATTGGGGAGTCCGCGGAAGAAATCAAATCCGCGATCGCTAGACTATCTAACGAAGAGGCAAACGCCTACGTTAAAGGACTTTACGCGAAAACCAAGAGGCCTAATTATGTAAAGCAAACCTACGTGGCGAACTATCCCATCTCGGAGAACCAATGGTTTGAAGACATACGGTTTATCGATGGCAACCAGTTCAAGGGCAAGGTCGATATCTTTGTTGGCGGAAGCCCTTGCCAAAGCTTTTCTGACATGGGGAAGCGAGGGGGCTTAGAGGATGCCCGCGGCACTTTGTTTTATGATTACGCCCGCTTGATAAAAGAGATGGAGCCTGAGGTCTTTATTTACGAAAACGTCCCGGGGATGCTCCATCATGACGGCGGAAGGACTTGGGATACCATTTACAAAATCTTCAAGGGCTTAGGCTATAAGTTGAATGTCGATATTCTCAATTCCGTGAATTACGGGATCCCACAAAATAGGAAACGCTTATTTGTGGTCGGATTCAAAGACAAAGATCTTAAGTTCGCCTTTGAGCCAGCCCAAGCCTTAGAACGGACCATGTTCGACTTTTTGGAGGAGAAGGTGGACGCCAAATTCTACTTGGGCCAAAAGGGCTTTGAGTTTGTCACGAACCCAAAATACATTGGAAGGGCACGCGTCAACCAAGAGATTATTAGAACGGAGAAGGCGAACCAACAGTTCAATTGGAACGGGGACTTCGTTTTTGAAACGTTAGACAAAGTGAAAGACAGGAAAGACGTTATGACAAGAGCCTATGTTGGGCAGTGGCATGGCAAGACGGGCGTATGCAGACAATTGACCCATCGGGAGTGTTTCCGCCTAATGGGATACCCGGATTCATTTAAAATCGTTGTTCCCAATGTGCCGGCGTATCGCCAGGCTGGGAATTCCATCGTGGTAAACGTGATCGAATCTGTGGTAAGGGCCATCCTTAAGACGGGGGTATTCGACAATGCTTAAGGTGGCGACTCTTTTTAGCGGCATCGGTGCTTTTGAATGGGCTTTGCATCGCATGGGGATCGAACATGAGATCCTTTTCGCCTGCGACAATGGCGAAAGGGAGGTCTCTTACGATCTGGAGAAAGAACGGAAGATCGTTTTTGGCCTTGGTGGCCCTGAAGAAAAAGCAAAGTACGTGGAAGAGCTATATGCCCGGTGCACCCGTTCCAAAAACTATGTGGAGCAAAGCTATCTTGCGAATTACTCGGATAAATTGAAAGGCCCTTTCTTTCAAGACGTCGCTTTGCTAGATGGAAGAGATTATAAAGGCAAAGTCGATATTCTTGTGGGCGGCAGCCCTTGCCAGAGTTTTTCCTCCGTGGGCTTCCAAGGGGGGTTAGAAGACGCGAGAGGCACGCTTTTCTATGAATATGCAAGACTCGTCAAAGAGATTCAACCGAAGGTCTTTATCTATGAGAACGTTAGAAATCTTTTGAAGCATGACTCTGGGAAAACTTGGGAAATCATCAAAGGGATCTTTGACGAGCTGGGATATAAATACAAATTCGAGGTGCTGAACTCGAACGATTATGGCATTCCTCAGACCCGCCGCCGCTTATTCGTCGTCGGTTTCAAAGAGGAAGTTCCTTTCGAGTTCCCGCCGGAGAAGAAAACGACTCCTTACGTC
>CAVEPD010000010.1:0-1083 GCA_963617535.1 bacterium | reverse complement strand
ATTCCTGACTCATGCGATCCGAAATATATTCTTAGCCCGAAGCTATATGCCTACGTCATGAGCGGCGGGACCAAAACGTTCTTTACAAAGCCTGTGATTAATAAGGACATTGCTAGAACCCTTTTAAAGACCATGGGGAATAGGCACCGCGCCGGAGTCGACAACTATGTCTCCTTTGATGGGACGGAAAATTTGGGTTCGGTGCGAATGCTCTCTGAAAGAGAAGCCCATCGCTTGATGGGGTTCACGGACGATTACAAAATCGTTGTCTCCCGCGCCCAGGCGTATAAGCAAGCGGGGAATTCGATTGTGGTGGATGTCATGATGGCTATTGTGAAGAGCATACTGTCTAGTCGAGCGTTGGAGGATTGAAGATGAGCGCAACGAAAAGTGAAACGGTAATCATCGACGTAACTCGGGGCGACTGCCTTGAAGCAAATCGAAAAAAGGGAAAAAGCAACACCGGTACTTATTTCGTTTGCTCCAGCAAGGACTTCGAGGGCTTTAAAGAATACTTTAATGATGAAAACGTGTATATCGTTGATCTAGAGAAAGTTCGTCAGTACTCCCTTTTATTTGCAGCTTTGCCCGAACAAGCAAAAAACGAATACGGTGGAAAAACGGAAAAATTCAGCCAATACAGCGCTTATCTAACCTCGCTAGAAAAATACCCAACCGTTAAAGTGACTTTGAGGATAAACGATAGCCGCGTGTTTATGCGTTTTGAAGATAATGCCGACAATGTTGTGAAGGCTTTTAGAAACTTGCTTTATGAGGATGTGTCTAGCATAGAGCTTTCCAAAAAAGGCAAGGCGATTTCGATTTATCCTGTTTTTACTGGTAAACTATTAGAAAATTCCAAAAACGCCGAGGACACGGGACTCGTTGTTGATGAATGAGGTGAAACTATGAAAAGTATCAATGAACTGCTTTACACGGCCGCTTGTGAACCATATCGGTCTTGGGTGAATAACGCGCGGGATAAAAAGAAGACCTGGGAAGAAATTTTGTTCGCGTGTAAAGGAAATGACGAAGGACTAAAAAAATTTCTCGACGATAAACGCGAAAACGATTTTTGGGACA
>CAVEPD010000009.1:0-48785 GCA_963617535.1 bacterium | reverse complement strand
TCCAGGTTATGGGCCTGGCGAGCTACCGGGCTGCTCTACCCCGCGATGTCTGCCGTTTTGCGGCAAGGAGTATGATAGAGAGGCCGGCTGGCTTTGTCAAACCTTTTTCGAAAAGCGGTAGAGTCTCGCGCCGAAATCAAGGATCACGGCGATTTCTTCCCCTAAGCCCGTGCCGCTCCACTCCTGTTTGAGACGGAGACCATCGCCAAGCAAAGCCGCACCGCTGATCGTCCCCTCAAACTTTTCGTTTTCCATGGATTTATAACGGCTTAGTTCATTCACCAAGAAGCCCTCTTCTTTGATATGAATTGGGGCAACCATATTCACAAGGCCCCCGAAGCGTAGGAAAGAGACGTCCTCTTTGCGCACGGAATAATCGTAGTTAGAAGCAGATTCAAGCATCTCCAGGCGAAGCTTGATGGGCTCAGGGCTTGGATTTTGAATGGAGCGCACGAGATTCACGAGGGCGACGCCGTCTTTGTGCGCCTCTTGAATGAGGGCCCCACGGTCTTCGAAATCTTCAAGCAAGCGATATTCGCCAAATTGGAAAACCTCACGGTTCTCTTTGTAATAGGCAATTTGAGCCGCGATCTCCTTCTCGTCGATAGGATTCAAATCGTTCGGATTGAGCTCATAACCGAGCACCCCAAAGGATGCAACGTCGAATTTCGTGTCAAGACTCGTTTTGCGAAGGGTCTGGTGGTTCGTCTTCGCTGAGACGTGATTCGACATGAGAGAAAGGGGGTAACCAAGCACCATCGCTTTCTGGATTTTCGAGCGTTGGAAGGAATCCGTGTCATCGCTGACCCATCCCGTATCAAAGAAGGAAAACATGCCCAAATCGTTCCTGCCACCCCCAGAAGCGCAGTTTTCCATCCATAGATTGGGGAAGGTTTTGCGGAGTTTTTTAAGCAGATCGTACAAAGAAAGAATATAGCGATGAGCGAAGACTCCCGAGTTTTTCCTAACATCGGAGAACACGCGGTTATAGTCCCATTTGATGAAATCAAGCTTCCCCTCGTTCACGAAAAAGGAAATCCGCTCATAAAGGTAATCTCTCACTTCGTTTTTGGTTAGATCCAAGAGAAGCTCGTTTCTTCCTAAGGAAGGCTCTCTCCCCTCGCAAGTAATCGCCCAATCAGGGTGAGCGCGGTAAAGATCGCTATCAGGAGAGACTGCCTCAGGCTCAAACCAAAGCCCGAAAAGCATCCCTTTCTTATGGAGATACTCTCCCAATCCTTTTATGCCATGCGGCAATTTGCTTTCGTTCACCACCCAATCGCCCAACGAGCTTTTATCGTCGTTCCGTTTCCCAAACCAGCCATCATCCAAGACGAATAGCTCCGCGCCTAGCTTCTGCGCTTGCTTGGCTAAGCTATGGAGCTTGCTTTCATCGAACTTGAAATACGTGCCTTCCCAATTGTTATAGACGATGGGCCTAGGGACGTTATGATGGGAAGAGGGCAAAATTGAATCGTTCACAAAGGAATGGAAATTCTTCGCCATGCCGTTTCTTCCATTTGGCGAATAAGTGAGCACGCTAAGAGGCGAAACAAAGGTTTCCCCCTCCCGCAAAGGATAGGCAAAGTCCTCTTCGCTTAGGCCACTAAGAATACGAAGGTAGCCATTGCTCTTTTGGATTTCCTCTTGATGGTTGCCACTATAAACGAGGTTAAAGCCAATGCAGTCCCCATGAGAATAAGAGGCGTTCTTCCTTTCGAGATAGAAGAAAGGGTTATGGAGGTCATTCGAAGACCCCGTGGAGCTTTCAATGCGAATGAGATTGGAATTAGGATAATTGATTTCCTCGTGGAATTCGTCAATCCAGCCGCCGCGGAAGGTATGAAGTTTGTATCCCTTATCTTCTAAAGAAAGGCAAAGGGAGGAGATTTTATGAACCGTCAAAGCCTTAGACGAGTTGTTTTTCAAAACGACGTACCTCCCAAACACGTCGCTAGAAGGATAGACGAGGTAATGAAGTTCAAGTTCAACCTGAGTGACCTTATCTAGGAAGCGCAAAACCAATTCCTGATCCGCCCCTCTAGGCGTAGGATAGCCTTCCATCTCGCTAGGCTCCTTGATATTTGAAGAGTCAAAAACGAAATCGAAGAGGGACGTGTCTTCGTTTTCTAGTTTCAAAGAGGGGGAGAGGAAATCCCCTTTGCCCCGAGTAGAGAGCTCCAAAGGCAAGGAGCTCAAGCAGATTTCTGGATGAGAGGGATCGTAAGAGACCGACCTTCCAGGGATGAGCGCAGGGTCAAAGAGGAGAGAAGAAAGGTCATCCCCTTCGTTTAGGGCAAGGCCAAAGTAGTCCAAGACCGGTTTCCCGACCTTGTTGATTCTCACCACATAGGAAGAGTGGTTGCTTCTCAAATGGAAAGCGTTATTTTGCTGGTAAATCATTTGAAGAAAGTTTATCACACAACTCGTTTCTAAAAAGAAACGATTTCATTCGTCTTAGCCCAATTTTGTTTTAGAATACCGTTATGGCAAAAACGCAATCAATTTCATTCGACTGGAGCTTCCTCCCGGGATACGAGCCAAGCTATCTAGAAGGGCTGCCTGAAGGCGCGGAGAAAATCGACGTCCCCCACACCGTGAAGATGCTCCCCTACCACCATTTTGATGAGAACGAGTACCAGGGGCTATTCACATATGAAAAGCACTTCGACGACGAGAACCCCTCATTGCCGGTAAAGATTCTCCATTTCGATGGGGTGATGCTTCAGATGCAGGTTTATTTCAACGGCATCTGCCTTGGTCATTTCATCTCTGGGTATCTGCCGGTGGACATCGATATCAGCAAGCTCATCAAACCGAAAGACAATCAGCTCATCGTGATCGTCGATAGCCGTGAGGACAAGACCATTCCTCCGTTCGGCGACATCGTGGATTACATGACCTTCGGAGGCATTTATCGCGCCGTCTCGATTGTTTCTCACCCTTCCTCTTATATCGATTCCCTTTTCATAACCGCGGACATGGAAGGCCATTTGGAAGTCAAAACCAAATTGGCTAACCCAGTCCCAGAGCTAAAAGTGAGCCATATCCTTTACCGTGAAGGCAAACCGATAGCGGAGTTCCTAGGCGAGGTCTATGACCTTTCTTCCCCACACCTTTGGTCACTCGACGACCCCTACCTTTATACGCTTAAGACAATCTACGGGGACGACGAAAGGGATGACCTCATCGGCTTCCGCACGGCTAGATTTACCTCAAACGGTTTCTTCCTGAACGGCAAGAACGTGAAGATTCGCGGTCTTAACCGCCATCAGACCTACCCCTATTTCGGAGCGGCCGCGCCCGTGTCGCTGCAAGAAGATGATGCGAACATCCTGAAGTTCGGTCTTGGGGCGAATCTGGTGAGAACCTCCCATTATAGCGATGACGAATCCTTTCTCGACCATTGTGACCGCATCGGATTGCTTTTGATCGACGAGATTCCTGGCTGGCAGCATATCTCTAGCGATAAGAAATGGCGGGCCCAGCTTCGCGATTTCACCTACCGCATGATCAAAAAAGAAAGGAACCACCCCTGCCTTGTCGCCTATGGCTTAAGAATTGATGAAAGCCAAGACGACCACGATCTTTATGCAGGCTTGCAGCAAGTTAAAAAGGAGCTCGATCCGAAACGCCAGTCGATCGGCGTGAGGAATTTCAAGAAGAGCGAGCTTCTTGAAGATGTCTATGGCTATAACGATTTCTCTTGCTGTTCTTTGGAGCATGGCCTCGACGATCCCTTGACGGACGTGAAAGGGAAGCATCCCGTCCTCGTCACGGAAAATAACGGGCACATGTTCCCCACGAAATCCTTCGACGTCGAAAGCAAGCGCTTGGAACACGCTCTTCGCCACGCTAGGGTCATGGACGACTCCTTCGCTTACGATGAGCTTTCCGGATCCATCGCTTGGTGCGCATTCGATTACAACACCCACCGCGATTTCGGCGCAGGAGACCGCATTTGCTACCATGGTTTAAGCGATATCTTCCGCCTTCCTAAGCCAGCCGCCTATTTCTACGCCTCCCAAGGGCTAGAGAATACCTTCTACGTCATGGGGAACCTTGACCCAGGCGAAGAGAACGGCTGCCGTTTGAGAGGGCCTTATATCTTCACCGACGCCGAATGGGTCGACGTCTATCATGGCGATCTTTTCGTCGGGCGTTATTATCCAGCGAAAGACGAATTCCCCCATCTCCCCCATCCGCCCGTCCACGTGAAGGACCTTTTGGGCGCCTCACTGCAGAGCCTTGGATACAGCGAAAAGGAATGTCAGGCCTTAAGCGGCCCGATTTCACAATACGCCGCTCAAGGAATCGATAGCCTGTCCTCAAAAGAAAAAGTCACTCTCTTCCGCATCTTGAAGAAGCATAGCTCCGACCTAGGCAAAGCGGTCATGGAAATCCAAGACCTCTTAATCGGAAGAGGAGAGAAGGCGAAACCCTATCGTTTTGTCGGATTCAAGAACAACGCCGTTTTTGCGGAGAAAACTGTTTCGATGTCCGCCTCTTGGCATTACGAGCTCAGCTATTCTAAAGACGAGCTTGAAAATAAGGATACCTACGATGCGATTCGCGTGAGCATCCGCAAACTCGATCAAAACGGTACCTTGATGCCGTATGCGAATGACTGCTTGCTTTTAGAAACTAGCGGCCCCATCGAAATCATGGGTCCGAAGAACGTCTGCCTTGTCGGCGGAGGGATCTCCGTCTACATCCGCAGCAAAAAGGTCGACAAGCCGACGAAAGCCGAGCTTAAGGTCTTCGGCGATGAAGTTCTGACTTTGCCTCTAAGCGTCAAATAACCCTGCAAAACTTAAAAATCCCAGCGTTTTGCTGGGATTTTTTGATAGGCTTGAATTAGGCTTCCGCTTTCGCTTCTTCCGTTTTGAGCTCGTCTTGCTTATGACGTTCGGCGAGATCCTTAACGATTTTCGCCTCTTCGTCTTCGTAAACTTTGAAACCGAAGCGGAGCAAGACATAGGCGATGACGACCGAGACGAGGATGGTGCCAACCACGATCGTTCCGAAGGTGATCAGAGATTGCTGGGTGATGTTTGCGCCAGCTTCCGCGATAGCGGCGTTTCGCGTGGCTTCCGCCGCCGCTTTATCCCCGCCGTTATAGGCGACGCTGTTGTAATCGGCCTCAGCGTTAGAGATCGCGTTGATGAAGGCGCTCGTCCCGGTAGCCAAGTAAACGATGTACTGCAAGCCGCGGTTCATGCCGGAGCACAGTTTCACGTCAAGCGGGCGCCAGGCGAAGCAAATGGATTCTTTTCTTTCGCCGAATTTCCATTCGTTGTAGTCAATCGCGTTCTGCATGAGGACGAGCAAGGCAAGGTAGAAGATGCCGCTGGCCCCAAAGAAGAAGAACGAGGTCACGTAATACATCCACATCGTGCCGCCCAAGATCCAGAACATGTTGTTCGCGTCAGGCGTGTTGTAAGCGATTGGCTTGTCTCCGAAGAGAGGGAAGGCGACGAAGTAGAAGATGAGGTAACCCACCACCACGATGATGCCCATCGTGGTAAGGATTGTCTTTTGCTTCATCTTCTTTGACAAAGCGGGATAAAGGAGCTGCGATAAGACGGTCGCGACAATATAAATCGCGAGGATTCCCGTCGCCACAAGGCCGCCTTTGTTTCCGCCGTATCCAAAGACCATATAGAAGTAATTTTGGCCGATGCCAGTCAGAATGAATTCGGCAAACTGGAAGAAGAGAAGCGCCAAGACAACATAGAGGAGCTGATGATTTTTGATGACGACGCGGAAGAGGTCAAGGATGCTGGAGGATTCGGAGATTTGTTCCTGAACCGTATCGCGCTGCTTTTCCTTGCAAAGGAAATAGACAAGAAGCTGCGATGCTAAGAAAAGCACGGCGATGAGCGTGCCGATGAGGGCGTAGAGCGAAGCGGTAGAAAGAGGGATGAGACCCGGGAGCAAATACATGCAAAGGGTCATGACGGCGGTGCCGATTGAGGCGGCGACGGTAACGTTGGTGGTGATTCTCGCCCTTTGTTTGGGGTCATTGGTAAGCGAAGGAAGCATCGACCAATAACCGATGTCGTTCATCGTGAAGCAAAGATCCCAAAGGAGATAGCCGATGATCATGAAGACGACATAGCCCCAGCCATCCCCGCCTACCATGGCTAGAGGGACGAGGAACATCAAAGCGACCATTAAAGCATTGCCGATAGCCCCGATTGCGATCCAGGGCCGGTATTTGCCAGATTTCAGATGCACCTTCTCGATGACGAAACCCATGATTGGGTCGTTAAGGCCATCCCAAAGGAGGGCGATGATCATCGCCGCGGTGATGATGCCGTACTGTGCTTTGAAAGTCGTCGGGTCGCTAGAAAGGACGCCGGCGGTGATCGCGTACTGCATAAGGAATGTACCGATCATCGTGTAGCAGGCATCGCGGAAGATGCCAGACCAAGGATAGAGGATCCTGGTCAATTTGGGGACGTTGTCCCCTTCGAAGGTCCTATTGCTAAATAGGCCACCACTTTTCAATTTCATGTTTCCACTCCTAAAAAGTTAAAACAATTATAGGCGGTAAGCGCTTACCTACAAGTGAAAGTATGCAAAGCAACTATCAATATATGATATTTATTAAATGCCTTAATTAATTAATAGCAATCAGACCATGCGACTGTTGCTAATCATATATAAATAGGTGTTATGGCAGATCGTAGGCTCTTTGGGGTCCTCTTCGCCTTGTTGAATGGGGAGAATCGTTTCTTCAAGCTCAGGGATGGGCGTGCCGTCAGTTAGATGTTCCTCAATGCGGAGTTTTGCCTCTTCCAGTCTTGCTTTGACTCCAGCGAGTCTAATTTGGCCAATCTCTAAGCCCTGGGGCTTGTTGTCTTTCAGCCAGCGGGCACGATATTCTTTCGCGAATTCCTCGATTTTCTTCGCGGCGATTTCCAAAGCAGGAAGCAAGGATTTCAAAGCGGCTTTGTCGCCTTTTTGGTAGGCTTCTCTCATTTTGACGCCAAGGGTTAGTTTGGAAGCGATGGCCTCGCAAAGAGATGAAAGATAATCGAAAAGATACCCCCACTCCCCCACGCGCTTTCCCGCTTCTTTTAGTTTCCTGGCGTGAAGAGCGTAAAGCGCTTCATCTTTCAGTTCAACGCGGGTATCAAAAAGGCCAAGGAGAGGATCGTTATAGAGGAAGTAACGGCACGTATTTAAACATAACCAACCGTCTTTTCTCTCATGAGTCAGGAAATTCGGGGTCTCAAGCAATTTGAAATCATCGTAAGCGCAGCCGAACATCTCCTCGAAGTCCTTTTTGATTTGGCTCATATCGTCAACTCCAAGCGCTTTCTCGCGGATAAAGAACAAAGTGGTGAGCGTAGAGAAAGAAGAACAATCCGCGCCATCATCTCCCCAGGCGGTGAGGATGACTTTCTTCACGCCTTTCTTTCTGCAGGCTTCCAAAGCCGGCGCGCTAACCTGTTCGCCATAGGTCAAAAGAGGCGCAAAACCCGTCCAAGTCCAAATGCCACCGGCGAAAATAACGTCGTCGCTCAGCTCGCGATGGAGATCGATCATCCCTTCATAGAAAGATTCTTCTTGATGATAGTAATCCCAATAGACCTGCTTCACCGGAGGGAGGCCTTTGAGCTTCTCTAAATCTAGTTTGGCGTTCAGGTCATAGTATTCGCCGCCACTAGCGAGTCTGAAGAACATGTCTGACCACATCATCGGTTCAAAGCCATGCTTCTTTGCGATCTCATAAACCTTCTTCAGATGGCGGACGAAGATGTCCACGCGATTTTCGAAACCATGCAAATCCTTGAATTTGCCTAATCCAAGCATATGGGCCTCATCCATTCCAATATGAACTTTTCTGGTGAGGAAAGATCTTTCTAGTGAGGCAAACATATTCTCGATGAGCTCATAGGTCCTAGGCTCATCGACAAGCAAAATGTCATCCACGTCCCAGGCTTTCGAATACGGCTCATGTTTGAAGATGCAGTTAAGATGGGCAAGGGTTTGAATGCAAGGGATGATCTCAACGTGATGCTCCTGTCCGAACGCGCACAGCTCCTTGAGCTCAGCCTCGCTGTAGCGACCGCGGAGGTAGCCGAAATAAGGCTCGTTCTGCACCTCGTAGGTATCTTCGGTGTAAAGCATCAAGGAATCGTAACCCATCTTCTCAAGCAGAAGGATCATCCTGTGGAGAGAAGGGATATTCATGACCCCGTTCCTTGAGCAATCGAGCATCAAAGTGAACATGTCGTAGTTTTTCATAAGCGGTTCCTTTTCTTATTTATACAGTTCCATCTTTTCGAAATAGTAAATCGGACAAGCGGACCAGCCATGGCAGAGGCTACCCGCGTTATCGAAATCCTTCCAGCCTAGCTCCGTCTCATAGAAGGTCGTGGCCCCATCGGCGAGCATCCTCCCGTAGGTTCTTTTGATGTCTTCCAAAACATAGGAAGCATTGCCCTTCTCCACTTTCAAGAGAGCGTCGTAGACAAAAGGTCTGCTGGCTAAGGTGGATTTCACGAAGTCCGAGCAGGGATTCATAAGCTCCTCGGCGATGATCTCGTTTTCCTCTTTGGAGGCGTAGCCGCAAAGAACGGCAAGCGCGTTCCCGTATTGGGAGCAAATATCGGAGTCTTCGCTCATCTGGAAGAAATCACCCTTCAAGAAAGTTTTCCTGGCCGCTTCTTTGTTCCGTTCTTTGAAGGCAGAATAGTCGTGCTCAATCCCTAGTTTGTCTTCAATGTTCTCAAAGCAAGGCAAGACCAAGGCAAAAAGCCCATTGAGAATGAGGTCGGCTATCTTTTCTTGTTTTTGGCCAAGCCCGCCATCGAGGGTGTTGGCCCATTCATAGAAATTCCATGTGCCGTCTTGGACAAAGGTATAGAGCAGTCCGTTTTCCTCTTTGGAGAAAAACACGTCCATGATGGATTTCACTTTCGGATATATCTTCTTAACGAAATCGATGTCGCCCGTCTTGGATAAATAAAGATCCACCGCGCGAACATAGAACAAGGAGAAAGAAGGAATCGTCAAACTCGACGCGCTGGGCGAGCAGATTGACAAAAGTCCATCTGGCCTATCGTCATAAGCGATGAGCTGCAGGCTCGATTTGATTTGCTCGGTGTTCTCGAAGCACACGAATCCCGCGAGAGCCTGGTTGAAGCTATCCATCGCATAGAGGCATTGCTCTCTCCAAGGGCAATCCTCGTAATGCTCGTGGTAACAGCATTCAAGGGTGTAGACGCAGGTGTCGTAAATCGTTTGGAGTAAGGGATTATCCAATTTACGAGGGATCTTGACGAAAGGATAAACGACCTTTTGGATACCGATGTAATGGATGTCCAAATCTTCTTCGGCGAAGACTTCAAGATAACGTAATCCAAGCCTGCGGAAGGTACCTAAAAATTGATTTGAGCCCGGTTTTGCAACGAATTCCAAGGAAAAATCGCGGTCTCCGATGAGATAAGTAAGACTTCCCCCTTCTTTATGCTCCGCGTAGGTGAATTTGATTTTCTGCTTTTTGGAAGAAACAAAATCAAGGTCAAGGTAGCCGATTGTTTCCTTTTTGAAATCCAAAAGATAATGGCCTTTGCCTAGATGGCTTATCTCGTAATCCGCGCGTCCAGCAAGACTGCATCTTTTGTTGATGCGCATTTCGATTTCACCCGGATGAGCGAACTCCAAGGAGGGATGAAGTTCCCCAGTTTCCCCATTCGCGTCAAAAGAATAGGAGTAGCCCATTTGGCTCGTGATCTTTTTCTTTTGATGGCTCGCATAATTCGGATTGGGGCAAGAGAGGATATCTTTTGAGCTAGCAAGCACGATTTCCCCTTGTTGATTCACAAGGGCGAATTTCAAACCCGCGGGTCCTTTGCAGTAGCTTGAAAAAGACGTCTCCCCGAAATAATAGAGGTCGACTTTGATTTCGTTATGGCCTATTTTCGATTTGATGTTGATGGCGTCCGCGATTGGATGGGAGGGGTAAGCCGGGGAGATTCCAAAATAAACAAGCTCCCCGTTTAGATAAAAGGCGAGATCGCTGTCCCCGGTGATTAAAAGGGTCAGCTCCTCACCTTTCGATTCAAAGGAAGCGAAATAAGAGGTGTGTTCATCCTCCTGAGGGTTTCCGTTCTCGTAAATCCACGCGGCTTTATTAAGAAGGACCAATAATTTCTCGTTGTTCATAAGGCAATTCCTCGCCATGTTTCTCGCCTCATAAGTTTGAGCCATCGAAAGTCTCTTTTCGAGACTTTTTTATAACCTTTTCTATCGGAATAATCACATTTAGAGAGGTCTTGAAAAGCCTAGCAAAAAGAGCCCCGGTTAAGGGGCTCAGAAAACGAAGGAGTTTTGATTAGGCTTTCGTGATGGCAGCATCGATGAATTCATTGCTGTCATATCCAAAACCCGCATTATCGCTGCCGTTCAAAATCGTAATTGTCATTTTATCAAAATCGATGGTCACCGTAAGATTCATTCCTCCACCAGAACCATCGAAATAACCAGTAAAGACATAGATCGTTCCTGAAGACGCATCGGAGTCCAAAGTCAAGGTTTCGCTCTCATTGACGGCATAATCTTCATACGAAAGTTCGCATGTGTCAGTGCCGATAACAATGGTCAGAGTGCTGCCGTTGCCACTAGTGTCGCTGCACGTGTATGTTCCTTCATACGAAACAGCGGGTCCGCTTGCAGCAGTAATGGTCAAGGTGGCTTGTCCAGTCACTCCGCTGCCATCATTTGCAGTTGCCACGATTGTCACGGTACCCGCGGATTTCGCGGTGACAAGGCCATTCTTATCGACGGTGGCTTTGCCGGTTCCGTTCACGACGCTCCAAGTGACAGAGGCATTGTCGGCATCACTCGGATTCACCACGGCCGTCGCATTCACGGTCTTGTTCTCTTCGACGGTGTCCGAAGAGAGAGAAACGGAGATCGAAGTGACTTTCTTAGGCTCGGTGACGGTAACTTCGATTGAGGCGGTGAAGCCGCTATCGCTTGTTGCGGTCAAAGTGACGGTGCCAGCCCCAACGGCGACGATGCTCTTCGCGCCGCTAGACATATCGGAGCTCGCCCCTTGGGTCTCATTGCCATCGTCATCGCTTGTCACGACCTTGACGACATTGGTGTCAGGAGAAGTGAGCGTCCAAGCTTCGCCATAAGAGCCAGAAGGGGTGAAATCGGCGGAGATGACGGCTTTGCCGGTCGTCTTGTCGCCAACTTTGAGGGTTGTCCTATTGGCTCTTAGCGACATGCCGGTCGCCTGTTTGGAGATGGCGGCGCCAGCGCTATAGATATTTTTCGTATGCGTAGCGGAAGTTCCGCTGACGTTGTAGGAATATTCCATTTTGTTCTCATAGCCAGTAGAAAGCTTGGCTTTGAGATACCCAGCGGTCTTTTTATCCACGAAAGTCCCGAAGAGGCAGTAGCCATCCTCGTCAATATCGGTGAAAGGAAGCTCCACCACATCGCCGTTATTGAAGGTCAATGTGGCTTTCTCGCTTGTGATGGCAATCTTGTTGTTGGAAGGATATTCTTCTTCGATCCAGGTGCCGATGAGGCCAGAGGCAACAGCGGCAGCTTCTTTGACCGTGATCTCGATCTCATTGGATTTGACTCCTTCCGCGGTCGCTCCGTGATAGGAAGTGGCTGAGACCGTGACGGTGCCAGTGCTCACCGGGGTGAGGAGCCCCGAGTCAGAGATCGTCGCGATCGAGGGATCGCTCACGCTCCAAGTAACGCTCTTGTCGGTCGCGTTGTTGGGCTTCACTCCAGCCGAGAATTGCAAGGTCTTCCCAAGACGGACGCTAGTCGCGTCGTTGGCCGCTGAAATGCTCACCGAGGTGACCGGAGTCGCATCGGCGACGAAGTGTTTCGTGCAAGAGGAATTGGAAGCGAAGACAAAATTGTCGATGCCCATTTCCATGGTGTCCCCAATCCAATCGGAACACATGACGATGCGGACCTGCGAAGCAGGAGAGAAGTTCTTCTGCATGAGGTGGAGATTCTTGGAGGAAAGCTCGGTTTTGACTTCGTCGGTGATGTCGATGACTTCCGCCTCTTCCCAAGTCTGGCTCGGGTTTTTGGCTTCGATGGCAATCTTGGTCACGTAGTTCGCGTTATAAGAATTGCCGTAAATGGAAGCGTAGTAGAAAGCGATGCCAGAGACCTGCTGGTCATCGAAGTCAAAGACCGCAACGGCGTCTCCACCCACGCTTTCGCCTTGGAACTCTTCGTTCATCGATTGCTGGGTGCCCGTGGCAAGCTGCATGACTTTTTTGCCATTGAAGATCGAGCTGGTCGGGCCATCCAAAACCTGGACGCCTTTGCTCACTTCAACGTCAAAAGGAAGAATCGGGTTGAGCGAATTGGAGCAAGAGGGGCTCACGCCAGCGCTAGAGGTGCTATCGAAGGTGATGGAGTAAGCGGCGTCAGTCATATCCATCTCAGCAAGGGCGTTGACGTGGACTTTGACGTGGTTTGAAGCGGTCGGCGTAGTTCCTTCCGCGGCTTCTCCTTCCGCCCAGATTTCCGCATCGCCCGCGGCGACGCCGACGATCTGACGGCTATAGGCGCCTAGAAGATAATCGACTTTGGCGATGGATTCATCGCTCGAATGGAAGGTGATTTCGCTTTCTTTGATGATGCGAGGGCTATTCTCATCAATGCCTTCCGGGATGTCATAAACCACGGAGACCTTATAGCTAAGCGCTTTTTCGATTTCGATGGTGTAGACGCCTTCATCGTTCGCAGTCCCGTCGGTCACTTCCATCGTGATGGTCTTGGGATAGACGTGGATCTGAGGGCCCTCCCAGCCTTTGTACTGCCAATATTCCTTGACGTTATTTTCGTTTGGAGCGGTCGGAAGGCTGAAATATTCGGGGAAAGTGGTCGTGGCAACGTTCGTGATTTCGATATCGACGAGGTCTTTTTCCGCATCATCGCCGAACGCCTTGATGCTGCTGATGTAATCCCCGTTCAGCTCGACGGTAAGATAGAGCATATCGGTCTCATAGAAAGCGCGGAAGGCACTTTGGATGATTGACTCGAATTTGTTCGTATTGGTGAAAACGTAGACGCCGCTTTGATAGGTGAAGTCAGCGACTTCGACGCTGGAAAGGAAATAATCAAGCGACCAATATTGGTCCTTAAGAGCTTGGGAGGCGCCATCATAGGTTGAAGCAAGCCAAGCGGGCGCGCCCGGTTCGTCGTCATCGTCGAAATAGCGATAGCTCTCGCCGTTATAATCATGGAAGTAGTAGACGGTGGTCTCACTATAGATCTCGCTGATATCGAGATCGTAGACGGCGTCATATCCATCTCTATGATAATCGGTGAAGTTCAGCCCGCTCGATTCATCGCCGCCAGCGATTGAACCAGCAGAGATCGTGCAGTTGCTGTAGTTTTTCTTCAAAGCGCGCTCAATCGCGGAGGTTTTGACGGGTTCAGATGAATCCACGGTGTCGCTGCTCGTGACGGTGCCTCCGCTTGTGACGGCGTCGCTGCTAGAGGAAGCTTCGGCGGAAGGTGACCCGCAGGAAGAAAGAGCCAAGAGGAAGGCGCCTGCGAGGACGAGGGGTAATTGTTTCTTTTGCATGTGTTTATCTCCTTTATTGTTAATAACTTGCTAATGAAACCTGTATGAGAAGGATGGAAGTATCCGAATCATAAGCGTAGGTGATGGTGTGACTCCCGTCGGTAGGAGTCGCATAATAGACGGTGTAGCCGGAATATTCGGTGGATTGAATCTTGTAATCGTTGAACTCAAGCATGGAGGAATATTCGCTAGGCGAGCTTTCGGTGGCTCCTTCAACTTTAATCTGAAGCGCGCCGGCAGAAGTCGCGAGGTAATAATAGTCACCTGGGTAAGAAGGGACATCGAAGCCAAGATAGCCTTCGATAACTTCGCTAGGCCATTCCTTGTAGCGGAAGGTGCTGAGGTAAGTATAGAGGACTACCGATGTATTGCCTCCGCTTTCGCCTTGGTAGAGGGTTACCACTAGGTAGTCGGTGTCCGTGGCCGCCTTATAGAGGGTGATGCTTTCTCCATCCCCCGCTTTCGCGAACCCTTGGGCGATAAGGGCGAGGCTATAGAGCTTCGCCTCATTCCCGACCACGTTATCGCTAAGGCAATAGATGGCGGTATAAGTGAGTCCGGTATCCTCATCGTCAATGTTGACCGCTTCATAAGAAGGGGAATCGTATACCGGGAGAGAGGCGATCGCCTCCCCGATGGTCTCTTGCAAGAGGGCATCGGTCCGCTTGTCCCAATAGATCTTTTCTTCTTGGACGGAAGTAACTTCGCTTTCAGGCAGTTCAACAGTTTTGCTTTCGCTTTCCTGCGCTTGCCCAGAAGAACAGGAGGCAAGAAGGAGAAGGCTTAATAAGAATGGCGTTTTTCTCATAGAGATTCGTACTCCTCAATGGTCGTGGTCCCGATGTCGCTAGTCTCGATCTCGATGGCCATCTGGTAAGAGACGTTGCCTGAGCTAGAAACCTGGCTGATGACGGATACGTAGTAGAAGAAGGAGAAACCCCCGTCTTCTTTCAAAGTGAACTTGCCTTCCCCGAAATAGCCGGATTCGTAATCGTTGGTTCCCGTGGAAGAGGGGAACATCTGACTCGGATAGGTCTCGTAGATGCAGCTCATCCCAAGGTAACGGAGCAAGGTGGTTCCGTTTTTGCCTTTGGGGGCGACGTTGAAGGTGTAGGTCTTGCTCTCTTCGTCGTAGCTAAGCCCGTTTAGGTCATCGTAGCCATTCGAAGGAATGGAATTCAGATTGATGAAGCTAGGATAGTCGAGGTAAGAGGAAACGGTTTCCCCATCGACGCTGATGGGGTCGCTCGAAGTGGACAAAGTCCCGCCGAGAACCTCGTTGCCCTTCTCGTCCTTCTCACAGGTTATCTCATAGACCTTCCCGTCTTTGTTGAGATAGCCAGAGGTAAACTGATGGTCGCTAAGGGTGCCGCCAGCAACGCCGCCATAGGATTGGATGTTTTTGATATAGACGGCATCCTCGGTGTATTTCGCGGTTCCAGTGTAATAAAGGAGGTGAAGGATCTCCGCCATCGAGGCAGCTTCGGCGACAGAGAGCTCTTTGCCATTGTCGTCACGGACATATGTGCGGCCTTTGAGGGTGTAGTTTTTCGCATTAGCGACGCTTTGGATTCTTTCCTTCATCGGGGTGAGGGAAATGTCTTCCGGCTCGTTGCTGGCATCTCCAAGATACTCATCCATGCCTTCGACTTTGGTGGTTCCGATGTCGCCAATCGCGATGTCGATATTCGAGCCGTCTTTCGTGATGAAGCTGATGACCAAGGCGATTTGGGATCTTGAAGTCCCTTCGAAGATGTTCTTTAGCCTCGCCTGCACAGTCGCGAAGGCGCCGCTAGAATAGCTTAGGCCCATCACGTTGCCTAGCAGCGCATCATTGACCGCGCTAGTGAAGCTGCAGGAGAGATATTCCTCATCGCCATCGGAAGCATAGTTCATGCCCGAAATCGTGGAGGACGGGAAGGAATCGAAAGCGTAATAGCCGTCTTTCCCATAGGCGCATTTTTCAACGGTCTTAAGAGTGGAAACGTCGACTTGCCCCTCATTCTCGGAAGAATATTCCGCGGAGACGACGTAGACCTTGTTCGAAGGGAAGTTCACGAGCCCTTGATAAGCCGGGCGATTTCCCCAGGAAGTAGTCCCAAGATAGAACTGGTAGGGATAGAAGGCGTAATCGGAGGTACGGATGAGCTTATAGGCATCCACGAATTCGTCGTCGATGGTAGAGAAAACCGTGTAGTTGTTGCCGATTTTCGAGAGGAAAGAATCAATTTCCTTTTCGAAGGAGCTCACCGCCGTCGCGGAGAGATAGCCCATCTTCTTGCCGGTGAAGTCGGTGACCTTGATGCTGATTTTGCCTGAGCCCACCACTTTGACCGTTTTGCCATCTTCGTCGATCACCGCCGTTTTCTCGTTAAGAGAAGAGGCGAAATAGACGCCTTGGGCGTTGCTTGGGTTATTCACGGAGACGGTCACATAGTTATCAAGGTTAAACGTGTCGCCCACAAGCAGCTCGCCCGGGCTAGTGGTCTTGAAGCTAGAAACATAAGCGTAGGAGGTGAAACTCGCCTCAACGCTCTTATCAAGGACCGTGATTTTGACCCTGCATTCCCCCACTCCCGTGACTAAACCGCTAGAAAGGTTGTTCTCATCGATCGTGATGGTGTCGGGGGTGAGGCTTTCCGCCGAAACGGTATAAACCTGTCCGGCAGCATTCGAGGTGACCTTAACGAATTTCGAGAAATCGAGTTTGTCTTTGTACATGACGCCAGAGATGTCGTCTGCAAGGGACAAACTGATTGAGGATGGGGTGCTGTTTACGTTGCCCCCGCAGCCAAAAAGGAAGCTGGTTGACAGGACTAGGAGACCAAAGGTTTTTAGCTTGTTTTTCGTCATTTTTATTCTCTCTTATGAACAAAGTTAATAAGTCTTAAGTACTATACACGCGCGTGCGTTATTTGCCACCATTTTTAAAGAGAAAGGGCTTACTCAACGGAAGAGATGGATATATATGCCCCGCCTTCGTCGATGCTCTCTACTTTGATTTGATACGGGAAGACATCTTGAGAATCATTGGAGTCATGGTATTTGTCGAGGGTATTGCTCTTGCTTGTCATGAGTTCGCAATAAGGGCTCGACTCAGTGAGATCGAAGGAATCGCCTGCGTAAAAAAGGGCATCGTCGGGGTTTGCCAAACGAGTCTTCTCCCCATCCCCTCTTTCTTTGTAACGGACCGCGCCGTAATAAGCGCGAGAAGAATCCAAAACGGTGTATTCCGCGGTCGCGATGTTCTTCTGCATGATGCGGTTCAGATACATCGGCCCCTTCTTCCCCTGCTCGTCGAAGAACATGGTGAGCCCAGAGCAAGCAGTGTTAGAGATGGGATCGTTGTAGAAATCGTCGGAGTTGGACGTGAAATGGGCGAGGCGGTCGATCGGGCGGTTATCGATGTGGGAAATGCGAACGCCGGCTTTGCTGTAACCTTGAAGCCCATTGTCCTCATATGGCGAAGTGTAATCCTCTTTGTTTAAGCCAGTTGGGGTGAGGAGCTCCACGGTGAAATATTCGTCGAAGGGCGTGTTGTTCCAATTGTCATTGGTGATGAGCAAGAACTCACCGCTTTCCTGGAAAGAGGGCAAATAGAAGGTCTTCTCTTCTTTGACGACGATCGGTTTCACCCAGCCAAGCGTGTATTTGCTGAAGGCGCTGTGGTCGCCGATGTTGTTGTCCATCATGTCGACGCATCCGCTTGGGCAATCGTAAGGAGAATAGGTGGAATAATAGTCCTTGAGGCCAAGCATGTGCCCGGTTTCGTGGATGTAGGTATGGGCGTCCACGAGGCCATCCCCGAACCCGTCCATGAAGTCCATCCCCGCCCAGCAGATCATCTTCGCGACCGGGGAGGAGACGTTATGCATCTCATCTCGGATGACATAGTTAGAAAGGGTGTAAGCCCAGAAGCCAGAGGGGTCGATGTTTGGATAAAGCTTTTTGTAATAATCGGCGTTCTCGCCCATGACGGGGGCGCTGTAGATCATCCAAATGCCGTCCACGCAGCCGTCTTTGTCGACGTCGTAATTGGTCATCGGGTCCTCGGGATAGGTTTTTTCGTACCAGTCCAAAGCCGAAATCGAAAGTCTGGACACGCCTAAGTCATCGCGCCAGGCCTGCGCCTGAAGCTCCTCCGGAGTCAGGCCGGATTCATACCAGGTATCGGGGACTTTGAAATTGAGCTTAAGCTGGCCATAGGAACTCTTCTCGTAATAAGAAGAAACGCTTTCGAAACGCGTGAGCTCTTTCGAGTTGAAGCACTCATCGATGCGCGCAAGATTCTCTTTCGTCGCGCTTTCTTCAAACCCTTCGATGATCACGGGCAGGACGAGGATGTTCACCTCCCCTTTCGTGGGCGTGCTGTGCGAGCGGTAAATCTTTTGGTTGAAATCATGATAAGTGTATTCCTGGCCTTCTCCTTTGCTAACGGTGAAATTGGCTTCGCCGTAGACGCTTTGCGCCTTTTGATAGGCCACGCGGATCGTCGCCTGCCCTTCTGAAAGCGCGCTCATCTTGCCAGAGTTCTCGTCAATCGAAATGACGGACGGGTCGCTGGAGGAATAAACGTATTCCTCGCTTGGAAGGTTGAGGCTAGTCACCTCGATTTGGTCTTGCTCGCAAAGAGACAATTCGTAATTCGAATTCGCGATGATGATCCTGCCGGAGGAATAATCGTGGCTTTTGGAAGCCTCGCCGCCTGAGCAGGAGCAAAGCAGGAAGAGAAGGGAATAGACAAACAATTTCTTTTTCATATTTCAAACCTCATTTGACACTGACGATGATTTTCATCTCATCCTTTTCAAGCGAAAGGACGCGAACCGTGTAAGGGACCTTCATGGTCTCGTCGATTTTGACTCCATCCCCCTCGTGGCTTCTAGCCTTATTCCAGAGAGAAGAATAGGAAGGCATAAACTCATGGTAAGAGGAATCCAAACTCCAGGAAGAACCGACGCGGAACAAGGAAGCATCATCGAGCTTCACATTCGCGTTCATGGTGTTTCGACTAGGATCATAGAAGGCTGGGATGGCGGAAACCAAAGAGTAAGAGCGATCGTTTCCAGATGGATTATTGGCGCCTTCGAAATAGTCCGTGGTGCATTTAGAAGGGAGATTTGCGCTGTTTCTTCCAAATTGGGAGTTGTCGTAGCAATAGTTTTTGCCGGTTTCGATATCCTTTTCTAGAGGCGAAAAACGGGTTGAGGAATAAAGTCTTGAATCCACGTGGAGTATGCGTAGCCCCGGCTTTTTGAAACCGCCTAGCCCGCTATAGCCATTTAGATAGTCGTCTTTGGAAAGGCCGTACGGGCCGACGAATTCAAGAAGGAAGTATTCGTCAAAGGCCGTGCCGTTGTAATTAGGAGAAGGAAGCAAGACCGCGTTGCCTCCGTTAGAAAACGGCTTCAAGGTGATCACCGCGTTCTCGTTCACCACCAAAGGAGCCTTCCAGCCAAGGGCGAATTTCGAATAGGCATCATGGTCGCCGATGTTATTGTCCATCATCGCGATTCCGCCCATCGGAGACCAAGATTTGTTGTAGCAATAGTAATCGGTCAAGCCATAGGCGTGCCCCGTCTCATGAACGAAGGTATGGGGATCATAAGCATCATTCATGAAAGAGAAAGAGGCCCAACAAGCGGTTTTGATGACGGGTTTGCTTAAAGAAGGCGAATAGGAGGTTGCCTCATGCACCGTATAAGCCCACCACTGATCGGTCCCAACGTGTTCCATTGGTCGAGAGTAGACAAACCAAACAAGGTCGATCACCCCGTCTTTGTCGCCGTCGAACTCATTCCATTCCGGCGCATCCGCTCCTAAAATGCCATGATTGTCTTTGCTATATTCGCTAACGTATCGCGAATAAAGGTCTTCTGAAGCGGAAAGTGCGCCTTGGGTTATGTTCTCGCTGCTCCCGTATTTCGACTCAATCCAAGGCAAAACGTAGCCGTCGAAATTAACTTGGCCATCGCTGCTTCTTTGATAATAGGACTGAACCGAATAGGGCATGTTATGGGCTTCCGCCTCTTCCTGCGTTCCAAAGAAAGTGCTTTGAATCATCTCGCGGTTTTCTTCGCTCGCCACCTCTTTGCTATCAAGGAAATAGTAAGGCACGACGAGCACTTTCGTCGTCTTGCTTTTCGGATTCAAATAAGCCGTATTCTGGTTTTTCGCCATCGTCGAGGCATTAAGTTCGTGCTCGCCTTCCGAATCCGAGTAAGTCATCGAGGCGAAAGAGAAATCATCGTTTGTCTTATACCCTTTCGTCTGATAGACGTGGATGACGTAAGAAAGCGGGGCGTAGTCTTCGTAAGAGATGCTCACCTCGAAGGTGCCTTCTTGATCAAGCAAAGAACCTTCCGCGAAAGAAGAGGAGTAACCGGTGACTTCCTTTTCTTCTTTCCATCCGGAGGCCTCATAACGCATGAGAATGACTTTGAGCCCTTGCAGCGTGAAGGAATCGCCGACCTCGTAGCTGGTTTTGGCGCCTTCGCTATTGAGGGATAGCTTTCTTCGCGTTTCAAAGGAGAAAGATTCCAAAGCAGAGCTTTCGTCTCTCCCCGCGCTTTGACAAGAGATTAAAAAGAACGGCATCATGAGAAACGGAATGATTTTTGCGGCTTTTTTCATAGATTCTCCTTTTCTATATAAACGTAGTGGCCTGGCTCAACCTCTTTTAGTTCACCACCATCCGAGATTTTAGGACGGATGAAGCTTGTCTCCTCCAAAGCACGCTTTCTCTCGGCGTTAGGATCAGGGAGAGGAACGTGAGAGAGCAACATTTTCGTATAGGGATGAAGGGGCTTGGCGAGGACCTCTTTGCACCCTCCCATCTCCACGATATGGCCTAGGCTCATCACTGCGACTTTGTCGGCGAAATAAGAGACCAGAGGTAGGTTGTGGGCGATGAAGAGATAAGAGAGCCCTCTTTCTCTTTTAAGGCGAAGCAACAAAGAAATCACTTCGTTTTGCACGCTGAGGTCAAGGGAGGATACCGGTTCATCCAGAATCACGAGCTTGCTTTTCGCTATGAGGGCACGGGCGATCGCGATTCTTTGGCATTGCCCTCCTGAGAACTCAAAGGGGTAACGGAACAAAGCGTCTTCATCTAGCCCTACTTCTTTTAGGATTTTAAGCGCCTCTTCCATCAAAATCTTTTTGTCCTTGATTCCTTTGACGACTAGAGGCTCAACAAGAGATCGGTAAATGGTCTTCCGCTCATCAAAAGAGGAATAAGGGTCTTGGAAGACGATGGTGGGCAAACTCACGCGTCCTCTGTTTTCGATGCTTTGATAAGGCTTCGCCCCGATTTCCGAATAATAGGAAGAGAAGACCTCATCCAAATAGAGAGGGGCGTTGAGCCTTTTTCTTTCCTTGGGCGAAAGCGAAGATAAGGAGAGGAGCGAGCCATCGTATATCACTCGGCCCTCATCGGAAGAAGTAAGTCCAAGAACAGCACGAGACAACGTCGTTTTCCCTGAGCCAGACTCGCCGACAAGAGCAAGCGTCTCCCCGCTTTGAATTGAGAAAGAGACGTCTGACACGGCTTTGCGTTCCATTCCAGGGAAAGCCTTGGAAAGGTGATCGACTTGCAGCAAAGGGGCATTTGGATAAGAGAAAAGGTGTTTATTCATGCAAAACCCCCTTCTTTTTCAAAATCTCAAGAACGCTGTTCTTCTTATTCTCATAGTTAGGAATATTGATCGGATTCGCTTTGAGGCTGTCCCCGATGTGCTCCACCAAAGCCTCAGGCGGATTCACCTCTTCTGCGCCCTCTTCATAAAGATAAGACGAGACAAAATGAGTTGGCGAGATTCGGTATTCTTTCGGCATCGAAAGGAAGTCCTCCTCCAAGGCATAGGCGTTTCTTTCCGCGAAAGGATCCCCCGCCGGAGGCAAATAAGGGGAGGGAGGGTTGCCGGCGATTCCGGACAAATTGTGGTCATTTAGGAAGGAAGAAGAAAGGAGACCCCAGGCGTAAGGGCTTCGCGGGTCGTAGAAAATATCGAACACCGTCCCCCTTTCCAGAATCTTCCCACCGTACATCAAGACGATTTTGTCTGCGAGCCGGGCGACGACGGAGAGGTCGTGGGTGATGAAAAGAATCGCGCAATGATATTGCTTCTTGAGCCTCTCAAGCAGAATCAAGATTTCCTCTTGGACGGTCGCATCAAGCGCGGTCGTGGCCTCATCGCAAATCAAAAGCTTCGGGTGATAACTAAGCGCCAAAGCGATGCTGATGCGTTGCCTCATGCCTCCCGAAAGCTCAAAGGGATAGGAAGAGTAAACTCGTTCCGGCTCTTCGATTCCGCATTCCTCGAGTAGCCCAAGCGCTTCTTTCTTTTGCTCTTCCTTGCTTTGCTTGGAGGCGAGCGTTTTTCTCGCCGAGATTATCTTTGAAGAAAGAGAGAAACCATCCGGAACTTCCTTTTCAAGTTTGCTTAATTCAGATTCGAAATCCTTTGCAAAATCGAAAAGGCTTTCTTTGAGGGCGCAATAAGATTCCTTCGGATTCAAATAGACCTCGCTTTTGAACTCGGGCCTCTCTTCTTTTTCCTTTTTCTTCAAATGGGTTTCTAACATCCTGGTCTTCGCAAGGAAGGAAGCCAGGAAGCCTTGGCTTTTCGTGAGCAAAGAAGATGCGACGATGGTTTCGAAGCAAAAAGTTTTTCTTATTCTCTTTATTTGCTTATAAATGATGGATGGGGTAAAGCTCAGCGAGGCGAAAAGCCCTTGCAACGCTTGCAGTTCTTTTTCGCTTTCCTTTAGCTTACTGAGCGCATTCGCCTTATCTTTGGTCAAGAGCAAGCTAAGCGATTCCGCGTCCGTTTCATTTTGATAAGTAGAATCGATCTTCCTTAGGGTTTTAAGAAGATTTTTTGCCTCTTTCTTCTCGTTTTTGTTTCGCGAGGAGAAAACCGTAAGGAACTGCTGCCCGATTTTCATCAGGGGGTTAATCGTATTCGAGGTGTCTTGGAAAACGATGGAAATCTCTCTCCCTCGGATCCGGTTCATCTCGTTTTCACTCAAGGAAAGCAAGTCCTTGCCTTCATAGATGACGCTTCCCTCTTCGATAATGGCGTCCTCCCCTAAAAGGCGGAGAATCGACTTGGACGTGACGGATTTCCCAGAGCCCGATTCCCCTACAATCGCGAGGGTCTCATTCTCCTCGATGTCAAAGGAAACGCCGCGCACGGCTTTTAGGAGGCCCTGTTTTGAAAGGAAGCTCACCCGCAAAGAATTCACGCTAAGCAAAGCCATCTCATCTTCCTCCGTTACGCGGATTGAAGGCATCGCGCAAGCCGTTCCCGAACAAATTGAACCCAATCATAAGCAGGCAAATAAACAAAGATGGGAAGAAAAGAAGGTAGCCATACAAAGTCCCGAGGAACCCGCTGCCTTCATTGAGAAGAGTCCCCAAAGAAGTGATTCCCGAACCCGAGAAATCGATGATTCCAAGATAGGACAAAGAGGATTCGGAATAAATAACGCCCGGTATCATCAAAATGGAAGAGGTCACGATCGTCCCGATCGCATTAGGGAGGATGTGTGAAAAGATAAGGCGCCTATCTTTTGCCCCAAAGCTCCGCGACGCCAGAACGTAATCGCGATTCTTGAAGCGATAAAACTGCATTCTTGCCGTCGATGCGGTTCCAAGCCACCCCGTCACGATAAAGGCCAAGAAGACGCCAAGCACTGTGCGCAAAGAGCTTGGTAAGCCGGGGATGGAATTGAAAAGAATGTTGAAAATCGAAAGCAAGATAACGCTTGGCAAAGCCCCCGCCACTTCGCTCACCCTTTCCAAAACAAGGTCTACCTTGCCGCCATAAAAACCTTCTACCGAGCCGTAAGCTATGCCAACGACAAAATTGACCGCGCTTACAAGAACGCCGAGCATCAAAGAGAAAAGAATGCCTTTGCACAGACGAGAAAACAAATCGAGACCCGCCCCGTTGCTGCCAAAAAGGTAATGAGGCGTAAAGCCGAACTTCGCCTCGAAATAGACCTCGTAATCCACGCGCACTTGGTAACGTCCATTCAAAAGCTTCGCGCAAATTTCATGGCCATCTAAGGAAATCGAAGGAAGATAAAGCCTCTTCACGTTCCCGCTTTCATCAAGGCGCGGGAGGAAAACGTTGTTGTTTTTGATGGATCCATCGCTTTCGAGCAAAGGCAAAACCTCGTAGGTTACGTTGGGGTTTTGCAAATAGTAATTCCCCATGCGGGTTATGGTCTCATCGATCGCGCTGGGGGTGTAGCCAAAGCCAGAGGAGGAGAGTTCGACGCGGTAGGCGGCTAGATAAGAGGACGAGTCAACGAGTGGGAGGAAAAGAGACCTCCCCGTTTTGTTTTCGTAATCAAGATAAGAGAGAAGTTCGTCTTTTGAGAAATCGAGCAGACGAGAGCCGACGGCATACGTGTCGAAATCAACGACATAGAGCGAGCCTTGCTTCGAAGAAGAGACAATGGGCTTTCTTTCCGTGTCGAAAAGACTGTAATACGAGAAATCGCTTTCGTTCACGCTTTTCTCTTGTCTGCCATTCCAAAAGGAGGTCGAGGCGAACCAAGGGGATTTCGGGGCGCAACGGGAATAGACGCTTCCGGTCGTTGAGTCAAGCTCGACGTAGGAATAAGGAGAAGCGATTGCCCCCACCGCGCAGAAAAGCAGCACAAAACCCAAAAGGCACAAGCCGAACAACGAGGATTTATTCTTAAAAATCCTTGCAAAAACCCCATTTCCTTTTGCTTTTACGAGGTTTTTCTTCCTTTCTCTCCCTTTTGCTTTCTTTAGGTTCAAAGGGGATGAAGACGTGGAAGGGTATGAAGAAAGGTCGTAACTACGCATCGAGTTTCCTCCCTCCCATTCTCACGCGCGGATCGATGATTGAATAGGAAACATCGACCACCAAAGAGGCAAGCAAGCCAAGCAAAACATAGAAGCTGCTAACGAACAAGAAGAGGTCATAATCCTTTTGGGTAATAGACTCCAAGAACAGATGCCCAACCCCCGGGATACCAAAAACCTGCTCAATGACGATCGAGCCGGAAAACAAGGAGACGATTTGCCCAAGAATCACGGGGAATATCGGAACGAGAGAGTTCCGGAAAACGTGTTTGAACATGATTTCTTTTTTGCTGAGCCCATTGCTTCGGCAAGAAAGGATGAAGGGTTGAGACAGCGTTTCGGCGAATTCCCCGCGGGTGAAACGGGCAAACGAGCAGATTGTGCCGATGCTAGAAGAAAGCACAGGCAAAATAAAGGCGCGTTGAATCTTCGGAGCGAACCAATTGATGCTTCCTCCATACGACAAAGCCGGCATCGAAATCGGAAGAAGATGCCACTTGGATCCAAAAAGATATTGAAGGAAGAAAGCCAAAACAAAGGCGGGCACGGACATCGAGACGATCACCACCACATTCCAAATCACGTCGCTGCTTTTGTTGCGGTGAAGCGCCATATGGGCTCCAAGAAGCAGCCCCAAAGGGATCGAGATGACCAAGGAATAGACGTTGATGAACAGAGTCGCGGGGAGCCTAGAGAAAAGCATTTGATCCGGAAGGCCCCTGCTTTCGATGATCCATGAGTAGCCAAAGCGAGACAGGGTCACCGTCTTCCCACTGCCATCCACGTAACTCGCCGGAACGAAAAGGTTTTTTATGAATAAAAAATATTGCTCCAGAATCGGCTTGTCATAGCCATAGAGTTCGCGAATTCTCAAATATACTTCTTCGTCTTTCCCAGGCTCAGGAGAATAAGAGGTGGGAAGCAGGCGAATCAAGAAAAAGCAAAGAGTGAAGATGATGAAAAAAGTCAGGAGCATAAGTCCTAATCGCTTCAAAACATATGGCAAAAAGGACTTGGCGCGCTTCATCACTCCTTGTATTTCTCCGAGAGATTGTAATTATTGCTCTCCAAAAAATTCTCCCATTGGGCGTCATTGTAATGGAAGGTTATGTTGCGGATGCCGCCATAACCGACATAGGTGACGTAGTTTTTCGCCCCGTCTTCGATTTTGAAGGAGTTCATGCTCGCCTCGCTTCTGGCGACAAGAGGAACCGCTTCAAAACGTTTCAATACACCGGCCTCTAATCCTGCCAAAACATCCAGGCGCTTCGTGTGAATGCGTTGATACTCCGCCTCTTGGGCCTCGCTCCAGGAGGATTCGTCGCGAGAAGGTTCCACAAGGTTTTTGATGATATCGTCAAACCAAGCGTAGAAAGTCTTCGTCGCTTTGCTGCCGTCAGAGAAAGTGATTTCAAGGCTCACCTCATCTTGATGCCCTTTAAAACCGTATTCGCAGTTCTTGGCGAAATTCGCATCGCAATAAACCTGCATAAGGCCATAAGGATTGTTGGCGACGCCGCCCCAAATCGAATAAATCATGTCGAAGGCTCCGCTTGCGGCGGTGTTGTAATAATCCTCGTCCTTCTTGCAAACGATTTCGGTGTGGAAGCCATTGGGCTCAGTGATGGCGTTGAACGCAGACGTCAAGAAAGAGCGGGCATCACGGATCGTTTCGCTTTCTTCCGGAGTCTGCGAGACTAGGAATTCAAGAGTCAAAGTCTGGCCATCTCGATAGCCGTCTTCTTTCTCTTTCTCTTCCTTCAAGGCCTCACCGACAAGCTTAATCGCATAGCTTTTGTTATAGCCGCTGCGATTGTCCGTATGGCCGGAAGAAACTTCGTCGGGATTGAGCATTTCCCCGCCGTTCTCCCCACCTAAATCGCCATAAACCATCTCATAGACGCGTTTTCCTTGTTCCGTGCTCCGATAGGTGATCCCGTTTTGCGAATCAATCATGTATTGCTGATTCAGCAAGCCCGTGAAAGCGCTGCTTCCCGCGGTCGCGGAAGAGGCGAACTGACGACGGTCAATCGCCAAAGACAAAGCAGTACGGAATTTCAGGTTGCTGAGCAAGGTCTTGTTGTCGTTTTCAATCGTTTGTTCCTGCCTTGCTTTGAGCTTGGCCCGATCAGAATTGAAGGAGATTTTCTGGGTGTAAGATTCAGGAACGAATTTCACGCGGCTGCTTTTGCCATACTCCGCAACGTCGCTTTTCTCCAAGGACAGGCTGTCGAGATTCCCGGCGAGGAATTCGCTTTTCGCGGTTTGGTGCTTTTTGATGATGCGCGTGACGATGCGATCAGTCTGGTATTCGCCTTCGTGCTTGCCGTCGTGATAGCCGTACCAACGGTTGTTCCTGCTCATGACGATTGAGTTGTCCTTGATGAAAGAGGAGAGCTTATAAGGCCCATAGGAAACATAGGTGCTGGGGTCGCTGGTGCCGTAGCGCGTGACTTTAAGCGAAGAGCCAGGAAGAGGCTCCGTGAGCTCATCATAAAGCGAGGTCTTTACGAGCCAATTCGTCGTAAAGGAGAACTGAAGGTCGCTCACGGAGATCTTTTGCTTCAAAAAGAAGCGAAGGGTGTAGTCATCAATGGCCTTGATCCCCACTTCTTCGAAATCAACCACCGTGTTGTTGTTCATGTTCGCGAAAAGGGGGAGCATGTAGCTCCATTCGCTTTGGTAAGCCGTGCCTAGCCCCATTCCCGAGACGAAAGTGCGCAAATCGGCAATGAGCAATTCGGAAGAGTAGACCTCATACGTTTCGGGGTCTTCTTCATTCAACGCGGAATTCAGGCTGGAACGAACAAGGACCCGGTTATGGTCAAAATTATAGATGTCGATGTCGACGTCGAGTTTCTCGTCGTCATTCAAATCGGTATAGGAATTCAAAGAGGAGTAAATCGTCTTTTCGCTCGTCGGCGCGACGTAATTGAAAATGTAATATTGGCCCGCGTCGACGATGCGTTTGGCGGCTAGTTCCACCGCTTTACTCGCTTCTCGCGGACGTGAGGCGAGGCACGAATAAAGGGAACCCTTATCCCCGCTTGGGAAGATGGTCTGATAATAATGGCCGCTTTTCCCAAGATTCAGATAAAGGACGTTGTCGTTCAAGATGTCTTCGTTCGTCGGCTTTCCGTCTTTGGAATCTTTGAGGTAAGGGAAAAGATCTTCGACGGTCACCTTGCCTTGTTTGAAGTAAGCCTCTGCGTTGGCGAGGACGAGGTTGGACGCCCAAAAGTAATCGGCGCGGAAGTTGGCCATCTCAGGCGAGATTAAGCGTTTAAGCGATTCCACATAATCTTTGGAGGTGATCGCGCTGCCGTCTTCGAAGCAGGCCAAGGGGTTTAGCTCGATGTCGTAAACGTAACCAGGCCCGATTTGCCCGGAATAGCCATACTTTTCCGCGTCAAAATCGCTTACAAGACTCGAAGCGTCGCTCGGGGCGCTAAGCGCCATCTCGTTGTAGATTTTGTAACCATTTCTCGCTTCATTCAGATCTGTCGAATAAAAGCCCATCGTCGTGAAGGAAGGGATGTAATTCTCATCGCTCGTCTCCCAAGTGTGGGGATTGAAAGCCTTGGGCGAGCTCGTGAGAGAAGTGTTGAGAGTGTAGGTGGCCCCAAGAGAGTCATCGCCTTCGCCGCACGAGCAAAGAACTAGACCGGAAAGAGCCAGAATCAAAACGGGTTTTTTCATGCGATGTCGAAGTTGTCAAAGACATTGCCTTTAGCGATGTTGATGTCCATGTAGGAGGCGGAGTTATAGTAGTCGTATCCATAGCAGAATTGGATGAAGAAAGTCTCATCAACCCAAGCCAAATAGAACTCAGACCCTTCGACGATGTCCCCGTATTCGTCTTCGTAAGACTCCGTCTTTCCAATGGCAACGTTATATCCAGCGTCTTCTAGGATTTTCTTGTAATTCTCGTCATCGCCTTCGGAAACGCCATAGACGACGATAGAAACATAGTTCCCCAAATCGCTATCGGTAAGCTCGCTAGAGTTGTAGGTAATCCCAGTTCCTTCAAAGGCAGGAATCGCAGTAGAGGGCGAAATGATGTTATCGATAAGAGCGACCGGCCATTCATAGGGATCCACGGCGATTTCGCTCCAAACGAAGATTCCCATGTAATCTTCAGTCTCGCCGTCCTCGTCCAAATCCGCGCCGCCATAAGTCGTTTGAATCACAAGAGTTTTGTAGCCATCATAAGGAAGGCGACATTCATAGGCGCTAAATCCAGTGTCGTAATCAACGGAAGTCACGCTATAGCCAGCGTCATTGGCATCGATGGCGTATTGCTGCACGGCTGCCTCAATTGCATCCGAGTCTTCAAACGAGCACATCAGAATTAGCATCGGGTCACCGTAATCATCTTTACCAACACCGTAGACTACCTTAGAGGTTCCGGTCGGGAAGGGGATATCCTGACCATAAAGGTCATACATGACCGAGGCAATCTGGGCGCCCCATGGCGAGCCATAAGGGTCCGAGACAGCGCCATTGGATTCTTCGGTGCTCACACCGCTTTCGCTAGCGCTTGGCTGAGTAGCACAACCGCTGATTCCCAATGCGACCAAGCTTAGAAGGGCGAGCGTTAATTTTTTAGTTTTCATTGGCATCTCCATAAAGCAAGTAAAAATAACGGTGGTATTTTGCCACTTTTAACTGTTAAGTTAAAGAAGAATAACTTATTACCAAATGCAAGGTCTTCAGTAAGCGATTTTGTCCTTGATTGCCCGATAATCCGCGAAAAGTTTTAAGCATTCTTCGCGGTCCATTTCCGCATAATTCGTAGGGCGGTGATCCATTTTGAAGACGTTCATGAATTTTTCGTCGCGGAAGCCTATGGAAGCGTTGTCTTCAATCGTGCAGCCATAATAGACTTTGGAGATATTGCTCCACATGATGGCGCAAGCGCACATCGGACAAGGCTCGCCAGTCGTGTAAATCTCGCAACCCGTTAAATCAAAAGTACCAAGGTTTTGGCAGGCGCTTCTTATCGCGTCGATTTCGCCGTGCGAAGTCGGATCGTTGTTCTGCACAACATGGTTATGGCCTTTTCCCACCACTTCGCCGTCTTTGACGATCACTGAACCGAATGGGCCACCATGTCCTTTGTGAATCCCATCGTAAGCCTCTTCAATGGCCATTTGCATGAATTTATTCATATACGCCCCTCCTCTTTTTCAAGAAGCCCATTATCTTAGACTAAGAAACGGAAAACAAAAAGAGGGCGATTCCTCACCCTCTAGAGATTGACTCAAGCGTCGAGCTCGTACTTGGCTAGGTGCCAAATGTCACGGTTATATTCTTCAATCGTGCGGTCGCTCGTGAAGAAGCCGGAGCTTGCGATGTTGGCGACGCAGGCGCTCGCCCACTTCTCTTTGTCTTTGTAAAGCTCTTCCGCTCTTTGGCAGGCTTTCGCGTAGTCGCGGAAGTCAGCAAGGACGAAGAATTGGTCGTTGCGGTTCATGATTTCGTCAAAGATCATGCGGAACCTGTTTTGATCGCCTTTGCACCAAGGACCGGTGAAGAGGGAATCGATGATCTCTTTGACCTTCGGGTCTTCGTTGTAGACATCCCAAGGAGAATAAGATCCTTCCTCAACGAGTTTTTCAACTTCGTCGGCCTTGAGGCCAAAGATGATCTCGTTGTCCATGCCGGCGCGCTCAGCGATTTCGATGTTCGCCCCGTCCAATGTTCCAAGAGTGATGGCCCCGTTCATCATGAGCTTCATGTTCGAGGTGCCACTCGCTTCTTTGCCAGCCGTGCTGATTTGCTCCGAGATATCCGCGGCCGGGATGATCTTCTCGGCAAGGCTCACGCCATAGTTCTCGACGAAGACGATTTTAATGTATTTCGAAACGAGGGGATCGTTGTTCACGACGTCCGCCACGGCGAGGATGAGCTCAATGATTTTCTTTGCAAAAGCATAACTTGGAGCGGCTTTTGCGCCGAAAATGTAAGTGTGAGGAACCATCGTGAAGGATGGATCCTTCTGAAATTTCTGATAGAGCGAGATAATGTGGAAGACATTGAGGAGCTGCCTCTTATAAGCGTGGAGCCTCTTGATCTGAACGTCATAAATGGAGTTCGGATCGATCTCGATGCCATAGGCCTTGAAGACGAAGGAAGCGAAATCCTTCTTGTTCTCGGCCTTCACCTGCATGAGTTTCTTTTGGAAATCGGCGTCATGCTGATAAGCGGAAAGCTTTCCGATATTGGCCTCGTAATCCTTCTTCCAGTCTTCGCCGATGGTCTCATCAAGCAAAGAAGCAAGGCGAGGATTGTCGTACATCACCCAGCGACGCGGGGTAACGCCATTGGTCTTATTGTTGAATTTAAAGGGGTAAAGCCTATAAAACGCCGCAAAAGTATAGTTTTTCAGGATATTCGTATGAATCAAAGCGACGCCATTAACCGAGGTTGAGGCATAAATTGCCATATTCGTCATATGAATCTGCCCGTCTTTGATGATAGACATCTCATAGCGGTCGCTAGGCGCGACATTCGCCGTGGAAAGGAAGAGGTTAAAGCGACGGTTGATCTCCTCGATGATCATGTAGACGCGGGGGCAAAGGGTCCTCACGTAGTTAACCGGCCATTTCTCCAAGGCTTCCGGCATAACCGTGTGATTGGTATAGGCAAAGATCTTAGTGACGATGTTCCAGGCTTCGTCCCAGCCGTAGCCATATTCGTCCATCAAAAGGCGCATGGCCTCAGGGATCGCGAGGATCGGATGGGTGTCATTAAGCTGGAAGACGTAATAATTTGGAATATTGTCGAGGGTCTTGAATTTCCCAAAGTGCGAACGGAACGCGCTTTGAAGCCCCGCTGAAACCAGGAAATACTGCTGACGGAGGCGAAGCATGCGCCCGTGCTCAGTCGAATCATCTGGATAAAGGCCGTGGCAAAGTTCCTTAAGGGTGGTTAGATAATCCTCGAAGGAGCGGTCGCTAGGAAGATTGTTCTCGCTAGGCTCGGCAGACCAAAGGCGAAGGGTGTTCGCCACCCCGTTTTTGTAGCCAGGAATCGAGACGTCATAAGGAACCGCGCGGACGCAAGTGGCGTTCACCGTGCGAAGCGCGTATTCGCCATTGGGTTTCAGGTAAGTCTCCGCGTTTCCGTAGAACTTGACTTCCACCGCATGCTTTGGTTTTCTGACTTCGAAGACGAAGCCGTTGCTGAGCCATTGGTCAGGCAATTCGACCTGCTGACCATTGACGAATTTCTGGCGGAAGAAGCCATATTCGTAGCGGATGGTGTTGCCATGTCCCGGATAGCCAAGCGAAGCGATGGAATCAAGGAAGCAGGCAGCAAGACGGCCAAGCCCGCCATTCCCTAATCCGGCATCGGACTCGAGGTCTTCAAGCTCGCCGATGTCGATGCCTAGATCTTCTAAACCCTCTTTGGCGACGTTATAGATGCCAAGGTTCTCCATGTTGTTGAGGAGCAAGCGCCCCATCAAGAATTCCATGGAGAAATAGATGAGTTGCTTATGGCTCTTCTTGAGGACGTCGTCGCGGCAGGCGCGCCAATCATGGCCCGCGTAATCGCGCACCATCTCGCCGAGGATGTCGTAGCGTTCGGTGATGTGGCTATCTTCGACGCTGCGGCCGTATTTTTCTTCCAAACGCCGTGCAAAAGTAAGTTGGAAATCCTGTTTTGATTCGAACATGTGTTACTCCTATTTCTTCTTATTCGTTGCTTTCTTTGTTTTAACAGCAGCTTTTTTGGCTTTCGCCTGGGGCTTTCTCTCTTCTTGCTTCCTTACGAAGAAGCAAGCGCAGAAGCCGCCGAGCTTGATGCTCATCCGATGCGGACGGCCTTCCGGCCCTCCGTTTCCTTCCGAGATCAGCCGGCCGCCATTATACTGGTTATTCCCGCTATAAACATCTTTGTCCGAGTTGAAAATCTCCTCGTACTCGCCTTCGTGGTAGGTGCCGATGTCATAGGATTCGTAGTAATTTGGGGTCATGTTGAAGACGAAGATCATGTCCTCCCCTTCCACTTCCCTTTCGAAGGCGAAGACGCTTTGATCGGCGTTATCGACCATGAGCCAGTGGAAATGCGCGGGGTTGTATTCTTCAAACTTCATCGCAGGATGCGCCTGATAAATCAGGTTCAAATCCCTCATCATGCGGCGGAGCGAGTCGTGTTTAGGGAAAGAAAGCAATTCCCAAGGAAGGGATTTCTGCTCATTCCATTCGTCGAAGCTCGCGAGCTCATTGCCCATGAAGTTCAGCTTCTTGCCGGGGTGGGCGAATTGGTAGGCGTAAAGGTTTCTGAGCAAGGCGAACTTGGTCTCGTAATCGCCCCACATCTTGTTGATGATCGTCCCTTTGCCGTGCACCACCTCATCATGAGACAGAGGAAGGAGGAAGTTCTCCGAGAAGAAATAGGCCATCGAGAAGTTCAGCTTGTTATGCTCATACTTCTTGTAAATCGGGTCCTTGGAATAGTACTTCAAGGTGTCGTTCATCCAGCCAAGATCCCATTTGTAGTCGAAGCCAAGCCCGCCGTATTCGACGGGGTGAGTGACTTTGGTGAAGTCCGTGGAATCCTCGGCGATCATCATCACGGAAGGGTGGCGGCCATGGATTTTGGAGTTCAAGCGGCGGATGAATTCGGTGGCGCCGGTGTTCTCGCCGTTGTTTTTATTGCCGTCCCAATAGACGATGTTGCTCACCGCGTCGCAGCGGATGCCGTCGAAATGGAAATATTCGAGGAAGAAATTCATCGCCGACATCAGGAAGCTCCTCACCGGGTCCTTCCCTAAGTCGAATTGGGCGCTCCCCCAAGGGGAAATCGTATGACGGGGGTCGCCATATTCATAAAGGCAGGTGCCGTCGTATTCCCTTAGCGCGTAACTGTCGGTCGCGAAATGGACGGGGGCGAAATCCAGAATCACCCCGAACCCCGCCTGATGAAGTCTGTTCACGAAGGACATGAGCTGCTTCGGATTGCCATAGCGGGAGTCGACGGAGAAGAACCCCGTCGCCTGATACCCCCAAGACCCATCAAAGGGGTATTGGGTGATTGGCATGATCTCGACGTGAGTGAAGCCGTTCTCCTTTAAATAAGGAATAAGATACTCGGCGGCCTCTTCATAAGAAGGGTATCTCCCATCGATTTTGCCTTTCCAAGAGCCGAGATGAACTTCGTAGATCGACATCGCCTCGTCGAAGTTCCTGGTTCTTTTTTTCATCCAAGCATCATCGCCCCAAAGGAAGCCCTCGATGTCATAGAGGCGAGAGCAGGTCGCGGGGCGGAACTCGCTATAGAAAGCGAAGGGGTCAGCTTTGTCCACGTATTCCCCGCGCGCGTTCTTAAAATGGTATTTGTAGCATTGGTAATCGTAGAGGCCAGGGATGAAGGTCTCCCAAACCCCGGATTCGTCGACGCGCTTCATCTTGTTCGCCCCGACGTTCCAGCCATTGAACTCGCCGATGACGGAGACGTCCTCCGCCATTGGGGCGTAAAGGCGGAACCAAACGCCTTCCACCACATCCCCCAAAGCGACGGTCTTAGGCTCATCTTTTGGGTCTTTCGGAGGGATTTTCACGTATTTGCGCTGATCGCATTTGCCGAAATGCGCCCCGAAATAAGAAAAGCCGTCGATTGACTGGCCCATCAAATAGTCATGCAAAATTCCATATGCCATAAGAAATTGTTCCTTGGTTCGAATTATAGGATTATCCGCTCCGATAAGGAAACAATTTCGCCGAGGCGAACAAGAATGGACAAGCGGGGAGAATCCGCCTTAACGGTATTTTCAGATTACCCATATTCAAGCGAGAAAAGCTTCCGTCTTGGTGTTATGATTCTTCTTGCAATCGCCCTATTGGGCCAAGGAGAAAAAGAAATGTACAAAGTCATGGCGGTCAACGCCGGAAGCTCCAGCTTGAAATACAAGCTCTATGAGATGCCTGAGGAAAAAGTCCTTTGCTCTGGCAACGTCGAGAGAATCGGCCACGAAGATGGCATCTTCGGCATGAAATACAACGGCGAGAAGATCAAAGACATCCTTCCCGTTAAAGACCACGCGGTCGCCGTCGATTTGGTTCTCAAGGCTTTGACCAAATTCGGCATCGTGAAGAACCTCGAGGAAATCGCCTGCGTCGGCCACCGCGTCGTCCAAGGCGGCAAATACTTCTCTAAATCCGTCGACTTCGACGCGGATACCGAGGCCAAGATCACGAAGCTCGTTCCTCTCGATCCGATGCATGCGAAAGCCCATCTCGTCGGCTATCACGCCTTCAAGAACGCTCTTCCGAAAGCCTACCAAATCGCTGTCTTCGACACCGCTTTCCATCAGACCATGGAGCCTGAGGACTATCTCTTCGCCATTCCTTACGAATACACGGAGAAATACGACTGCAGACGCTACGGGGCCCACGGCACCTCCCACAACTATCTCGCCCTCAAGGGTAATGAGGACTTCCTCGACAACAAGAGGGACACCCGTATCCTCTCTTGCCACATCGGCTCCGGCGCTTCGCTTTGCGCCATCAAAGACGGAAAATGCGTCGCGACTTCCATGGGGCTCACCCCTCTTGGCGGAGTCATGATGGGCACTCGCTCCGGCGACCTCGATCCCTCCGTCGTCTATTACCTCTGCTCCTGCACAGGCAAATCCGTGGATGAGGTTTACGACATCCTCAACAAAGAATCCGGCATCCTTGGCGTAAGCGGGGTCTCCAACGACACCCGCGACGTCGAAGCCGCTTTCAATAGAGGCGAAGAACGTTCGAAGCTCGCCATCGCTCTTTATGCAAGAAGAGTCGCCGACTTCATCGGCCAGTACTACGTTCGTTTAGGCGGGCTTGACCTCATCATCTTCTCCGCCGGCGTCGGCGAGAACGCCCCAATTTACCGCAAGGAAATCTTGAAGAGAGTCGAGGGGGCCCTTGGTTTGTCCATCGACTATGAGCAGAACGAGAAGCTTCGCGGCGTGGAAGGAGTCATCTCCAAGCCCGACAGCAAGATCAAAGTCGTCGTCATACCGACCGACGAAGAAGTCATGATCGCCCGCGACTGCATGAAGAGGATCAACAATGAGCTCTAATTTGCACCCTGCGATCGCAAGCTTCGCCAAAGAGCACAAGAAGCAATACAGCGCGATCCTCCGCGCGATTAAGCGTTATCAGAAAATCGCCGTCTTCCGCCACATTCGTCCCGACTTCGACGCGATGGGCTCCCAAATGGGTCTCGTCACCTGGCTCAAAGACAACTTCCCCGATAAGGAGATCCATTATCTAGGCGACAATCACCCCACCTTCACTGGGCGCATCTTCCCGAAGACTGAAACTCTCAGTAATGACTGGTTCTCGGACGGGAATTTCCTTGCGATCATCGTGGACGTCGGCGACAAAGAACGCATCGCGGATCCCCGTTACGTCAAAGCCAAGTACAAGGTCAAAATCGACCACCATCCCTGCAAAAAGGAAGTCGCCCCTCATGCGACGGTCTGCGACCTGGAAAGTGCATCGGCCGCTGAGCTTGTCGCGGATTTCTGCTTAAGCCAAAAGGGCTACGTCTTCAGTAAAGAGGCCGCACGCTACTTCTATATCGGCATCGTGGGAGATTCAGGACGCTTCATGTTCTCCACGACCTCGGTTCACACCTTCGCCGTCGCGGAAGAGTTGCTCAAAACCGGCATAAAGATCTCCGAGATTTATTTGGAGATGTATGAGAAGGACGTCCAATCTTTGAAGAACCAAGCCTATGTGCTTAGCCATTTCGATGTCACTCCCCACGGGGTCGCCTATTACCTGCTCCCCATCGAGGTGCAGAAAGAGATGCAAATCACCACGGAGCAAGGGAAAGAGCACGTCAATCTCTTCTCCAACATCCGGGGCATCAATGCCTGGTGTTCCATCACTCAAGACATCGACAAGAAAGAGCCTTGCTGGAGGATCTCCATCCGCAGCAAGAAGGAAGATATCTCCGGCGTTGCCAATCGTTGGGGAGGCGGCGGACATAAGCAAGCAAGCGGGGCCAAAATCAAAGACCTCACCGAGCTTGACGCCTTCCTCAAAGATCTCGACGACTTGTTCGCTTAATCAAACCGCCTTCGGGCGGTTTTCTTATGCCGTCAAAAAGGTAATAGCGTCTTTGATAAGGGTTTCGTCGATTTGATTCGCGGAAGCCCTTGTTGCTTCATCCAAACTCTTCTCAAAAGCCTCTAAATTCTCTTGATTAGCCTGGTTTTGCAGGGTTTTTGTTACTTCTGCGGAGTTTTCGCTTAACCAAGGACGGCTATGATCGAAGCCTTTTCGAAGAACTCTCTTGATCTGCGAGCCATCTTCTAGCGCGTTATAAAGTGAACAAGAAAGAGGAACGGTCGAGTCCGCATCGCCTTGCACCAAATAGGCTTTGGTCCCCGAATTCAGGATCCCTTCGGAGCCGCTAAGATGCCGATCGTCCCCGATTTTCGTTGCTAGACCCCAATCAAAGACAGGCGCATTCAAATCGGCGAGGAAGCCAACGTAGTTGCGAGCCATGGCCATCATCGCCCCTTCAGGATTGTCAAAGCCAGAAAAGCAAAGGACTCCGCTGATTTTAGAAGGATAATCAAAATTAAGGCTCGCCGAGACTGAATAGGCGCCCCAGGAATATCCCGCTAGATAAAGGTTTGATAACGGCGCGTAAAACTGATTTTGGCTAAATAGATAATTCAGCGCGGCTTCCACGTCATATGCTCCTTGTGCAAGCGACTTGATTCCTTCTCCTTCGCTTCTTCCAGAGGCAGTCAAATCAATGGCGAACACCGAATATCCCGACTCTAAAATCGAATTTTGAATCATCGCCGTCTCATCATCCGCATACCCGTGAATCCCATGGGCGAAGACAAACGTGCCTTTTGCTTCCTTAGCCTGGTAAAAGTACCCCGTTAGGGAATGATCGCCCGAAGCGAAGGTGACCTCGGTCCGATTGCTTAAGGCGGGGTAATCTTTTTGAGAATAGTACACGATTTTAGAAAAACTCTTCTCGTCGTTAATCTCCGAGAGCCTATTTCCGAAAATCGCATCGGGAACGATAAGCGCGGCGATATAACCCCCGCCGAAATAAAGCAGGCACAAAGAGCCCACGACAATCGAGGGGATAAGGATGGCTAGGCGTTTCTTTTTCCTCATCTTATTCGCCTAAGCACGCAAGAGGACAGAAATAGACCCCGCTCTTGCTCCGATAGGCTTTCTCTCCGTTCGTCACGACAAGCAAGAAAGAAGGCAAGCCGATCATCTTATCCGGATGCCTTGAATCATAAATAAGGATCTTCTTTTTGAGCTCAAGAAGTTGTTTTTCCCCGAGTTTTGCGTCCTTTTCGCCCAAGCGAGATTGGATAAGGGCGTATTTTCCATTATTTAGGAAGAGGGCTAAGTCCGCTCTCAAAGAGAAGCGATCTTCATAATATTTGACCTTGCCCCTAAAGGAAGAACTATAGACTTTGAGGTCCCTTGCCACCGCTCCTTCAAAGACTCTAGAGAGCAAAGAGGGGTCATTAAGCAAATCCTTATCGCTTTTCTTAAGGCAAGCCAAGGCCAAAGAGGGATCGACGAATTCCTTTTTCGGCAAGCGACGAATCGTCGGGGCAGCTTTGATGGGCGGATACCAAGCCTCGATCTCATCCAAAATAAGAAGACGCTTCAAGGCGTTAAGCACATCGTAAAGCGTGCTTTCGGCAAGAGCGGGATCCACACCGCGCAAATCACGCAGCATATCCGTGTTTTTCTCGATTGTTCCCACCGCAGAAGCGTATCTTTTCAAAATGGCAAGAAGCCTCTTGGGGGATTGCTCAGTCTTGCTCTCTTTGGAAAGAAGTCCATTCACCAGGGTATCGATGACTTTCTTGGGGTAGGTGGATCCCTTCTTTCCTAAGGAAACGGGATAACCGCCTTTTGCTAGATTAATAGCCAAATCGTTTAGAGAAAGCGAAGCGGACCCTTTGAAGTTTTCTTCGTAGGCGCCGGAGAAAAGACCCGCAAGAGAAACGGAACCGTTAGAAATCCCCTGCTCATAAAAAGAAAGGGGATAAAGGGTAAGATGCTCTTTTCCTGTGGCGCGGCTAGAACAGTAGATAGCCTTGCCTTTTTGATAGGCTTCAACGGAATAGTCCAAATCGAATCCATCGACCCCGTGGATGCCTTTTCCCTTGAAAACAATGGCGGGATTGATATCTAGCATCATCGCTTCATTAGGGATCGACAAAGCCTTTTTGATGTCGTAGGTCTTGCCGCAAACCTTCTTTAGGAGAGTTGATTTCCCGGTTCCGAGACTGCCTTCGAGGAACACTTTGTCCTCGTTTTTGATACGCTCCGTTAGTTGCTTTTCAATGATTCTAGTATGGTATGCCATACCCGTATTTTAAAAGTTTATTCATTTTGTTGCTAGCCTTTTTAAATTTTAGGAGAAAGACAATTATAAGCTTTAAAAAGGTCTCACTTCTTTCGGTAGGCAACCGCTTTTAAGGTATAATTACCTTAACGATGAGCTACCTTCCTCTCCACGTATCTTCCGGAAACTCCTTCTTGCGAAGCGCCTTGACGCTCGGCAGGATCGGCGGTCTGGCGAATAAATACAAGTTTTCATATCTCTCCGTCTCGGATTATGGGACTTGCTCCGGCTTTCCCGAAGTGGACAGGCTGGCGAAAATAATCGGTGCGAAACCCATTTTCGGAATGGATGTCGAAATCGATGGGAACCTGTTTACTTTATTCGTTCAAAACGAAGCCGGCTATCAGAACCTGCTCCTCATCGATTGCCTCTTTTCCGAAGAAAAGCTGACACTCGCCTTTCTGAAGGAACACAGCGACGGTCTTTCGATCGTTCTCGCTTGCGAGCAAAGTTTTTTGCATGAAATTTACCGCACGCAGGCAGATGAAATTCCCGGAAGGCTTCGCGAGCTATCCTCTGCTTTTGCTTCCTTCCGTTTAGGCATCCCTTATCTCCCGAATGAAAGAAGCTTCGTTTCCTTTCTGAGGAACTTCGTCGAAAAATACCCCTATTCCACCATCGCTTTCCCACACGTCCTTTACGAAAAGAAAGAAGACGCCATAACGCTTTTAATCCTAAAAGCCATATCCGAGAGCCAAACCCTCGAGCAAAAAGAGCAAAGCGGGGATAACTATTTGCTAAGTCAAGAAGAGGCCGACTCTTTTTTCACCGAGCAAGAAAGAAGCGAAACGTTCAACCTAGCAAAGGAAACCGAGGGCTTCGTCCTCATCCAAAAGCGAGGCGGCTTGCTAGTTTTCCCTAACCCCTTAGGAGTCAGCAGTGAGGAGTATCTAAGGAAATTGGCTTACGAAGGCTTGGCGAAAAAGAATCCCGGTTACGGAGAAGAATACAAAACGAGGCTTGAATATGAGCTTAAGGTAATCGCCTCAATGGGCTACGCTGATTACTTTCTTTTGGTTCAAGACTACGTGAACTACGCTCGCAGCGTCGGCATAACCGTCGGCCCGGGAAGAGGATCGGGCGCCGGGTCGCTTGTTTCTTACGCTTTAGATATCGTCACCCCCGACCCCATCAAACACGGTTTGCTATTCGAACGCTTCCTCAACCCCGAAAGACAATCGATGCCAGATATCGACGTCGACTTCGCGGATATCCGGCGCGATGAGGTTTTCGTATATCTTCAGGAGAAATACGGAGCGAACCGCGTTTCCCATATCGCAACCACCCAGACTCTAAAAGCTAAAGCCGCCATCAATGACATCGGGAGAGTCTATAGCTACGAGACCAGGCAAATAGACCTGCTTAGAAAGTCCGTGGACGAGAGCATGACTCTTCGCGACAATTACCGTAAGAACGCACTTTTCCGCAACCTCGTGGATTCGGATCGCTATTACCTCCAAATCGTCTCTTTGGCGGCAAAAATCGAAGGCCTCCCCCGTCAAGGCGGGCTTCACCCCGCCGGGGCGATTATCAACGACAAGCCCTTGGAGCAATGCCTCCCGGTGCGCGATGACCCACTTGTCGGATACGTAAGCCAATTCGAGAAGGATTATTTGGAAAACCAAGGGTTCCTAAAGATGGACTTGCTTGCCCTAAGGAATCTAACCACCATCGATCACGCACTCGAAAATATCCGCAAAACTCAAGGAATCGTTTTAAATTACAGGGATATTCCCAGCGAAGACAAGGACGCGATTGCGTTGATCGCCTCAGGAAAAACGGTTGGCCTATTCCAGCTTGATACGGCAAGCAGCGGCAGAGCAATAAGAACTTTGCACCCAGAGGATTTCAGTGACGTCGTTGCCTTGATGGCTTTAAATCGTCCTGGGCCAATGGATTACATTCCTAACTACGCTAGGCGCAAGGCGGGGAAAGAAAATATCACTTACTTGGACCCTTGCCTAGAAAGCATCTTATCCCCCACTTACGGCATCATCGTCTACCAAGAGCAAATCATGCAGATGGTTCAGGCCCTCGCCGGCTTCTCGTTCGGCCAAGCCGACCTCTTCCGCAGGGCGATTTCGAAAAAAGACAGCGCCAAGCTCGAAAGTTTGAAAACAAGTTTTATCGCCGGCTGCCTAAAAATGGGTCGGAGCGAGAAAACCGCACAAGACGCTTTCTCTTTAATTCTCCGTTTCGCCGACTATGGCTTCAACAAATCCCATTCCGTCTGCTACGCCATCTTGGCCTGCCAGATGGCTTATCTGAAGCTTCATTATCCCGAGGAATTCTATTGCGCTCTCCTCGATGACTGCAAATTAAGCGAGCCGCAGGTATTAAGCGAGATTAAGACAAGTTCCATCCGGCTGAGCCTCCCTCTCATTAACGAAGCCACAACACGCTTCGAGGCAAAAGGAAAACGGATTCTCCTGCCGATCTCATGCATCAAAGGCATCCAGACCAACTTCGTGAATGCCATCCTAAATGAGCGGATGGAGCATGGTCCTTTCGAAGACTACTTCTCCTTTGTTTCCAGGATGTACCGGAAGGGGCTAAACGAGGCGACCTTGCTAAAACTCATCGACGCGGGCTGCTTTGACGAACTCGACAAGCGAAGAGGAGCCCTCCGTCTCGCGAGCAAATCCGCTCTTAAATACGCCGAGGTTGTTTCATCATTTGAGGATCAGCCTTCCCTTTTCCCTCTCGAATTTGAAAAACCCGAAATCGTGGAAATTGAAGAGAATCGTTTGATTGATCTCTCCCAAGAAAAAGACGCCCTCGGCATCATGGTCTCAGGCTCTCCTCTAGAAAGCAAAAAAGATCGTATTCATGAGCTTGGCTTGCTGCCACTATCATGTCTGCAGGAAGAAACGAAAAAGGGAAAACTGGCCGCAATCGTGAGTTCCGTAAAGGCAATCATCACAAAAAAGGGCACCAAGATGGCCTTCCTGCACGTTTACGACGATACAAGCGAAGCCGAATTCACGCTCTTTGAGGAGGCTTATAACGTCTCTTACCCCGCTTTAAACGAAGGGAATCTCGTGATCGTCGATTTCAAAGAAGACGCGAGGAACCCCGATAAATACCTAGCGAACAAAGTCGAGATCCTCTCATAAGGAGATAAATATGGAAAACAAGAAACACCTTTACGTCATCGACGGCAATTCTTTGCTCTTCCGCGCCTATTACGCGACGAGCTATGGCGGAAGCGAGACCATCATGCGCACCAGTTCTGGCATACCCACGAACGCCATCTTTGCTTTTTCGAACATGGTCACGAAAATCCTCGCCTCCTTCACAGGCGGCGAATCCATTTTCGTCGGCTTTGACTGCGATTCGAAAACGTTCCGCAAAGAGGAATTCGAAGACTACAAAGCCAATCGAAAGCCCACGCCAGAGGATTTGGTGAAGCAATTCCCGATATCGCGCGAGCTTCTCGATGTTTTGGGCGTGACGCATTATGAGGAGCATGGCGTTGAAGCAGACGACCTCTGTGGGACCGTCGCTAGGCTCGCCTCGAAAGAAGGGTACGTCGTGGACGTCTACACTTCCGATAAAGACTACCTTCAGCTTGTGGATGATAAAATCACCGTCAATCTTTTAAAGACGGGGCTTAGCAATATGAACCCGATTACCCCAGAAGAGATGGTCAAGCAATTCGGGTTCACCCCTAAGCAAATCATCGACTTCAAAGGCTTGCGGGGAGATAGCAGCGACAATCTTCCCGGCATCAAAGGGATCGGAGACAAAGGGGCGACGGACCTCATTAAAACTTACGGCAGCTTCGATGCGATTATCGACGCGGCTAAAAACGGTCTCATCAAAGGGAAACTCAAAGACAAGATCATCGACGGGGAAGAGATGGGTCGGAAATGTTATGAGCTAGCCACCATCAAAACCGACTGCGCGTTGCCTTTTGGCTTGGCCGACCTTCTTTACGAAGGCTACGAAAACAAAAAAGCCGAGGGTTTTGCGGCGAAATATGAATTGAAATCCTTTTTGTCCCGCCTTCCTTCCTCTTACAAAAAAGGCGAGGAAACATTGAAATTCCCTTCCGTTAAGAAGGTGACGACCCTAGAAGGAATCAATCTAGGGAATAAGATCGGGCTTGCCTTAGATATGGGTGGCGCCTCCTATCACGAAGACCCTTGCTATGGCCTTGCCTTATCTAGTGAAAAGGAAACCTACTACCTCGAAGCGGAGGACGCGAAGAAAGACCCTGCCCTCAAAGCCATCTTGCTAAGCGACGAGGTCGAGAAAAACGTCTACGACAGCAAAGAAACCAAAGTGGTTTTGAATAAGCTAGGCTTAGGCATTTCAAACATCTCATTCGATTTCCTTTTATCTTGCTACCTGATCGATTCCTCTTCCTGCGGAAGCCCTGAGCAGTCAGTCTCCTTACTAGGCGCCAAATTAAAAGAGGGGCAGATGAGCCTATTCACCAATGGGAACGAAGAAAGAACGGGCAGCCTCGCCTATCTTTTGCTCGTTTTAGAAAACAAAGCGAAGAAGAATCTTGAGTCCTTGGATGCCTATGCGCTTTACGAGGAGATTGAATTCCCCCTTTCCACCGTTTTGACGAACATGGAGCTCGAAGGCTTCCCCGTCCACAAGAAAGAGCTAGAGGAAATCGGCGAGGAGTTCAAAGCCAAAATGAAGGAAGAAGAAAGGGAGGTATATGCTTTAGCCCCCCATCCATTCAACATCTCTTCCCCCAAGCAAGTCGGCGAAGTGCTCTACAACGAGATGAACCTCCCCCACGATAAATCGATGTCCACCTCCGCGGAGAAATTGCAGGAATTAGCGAAGTTCGCCCCCATCTGCGAGCACATCCTCGGATATCGCAAATACGCGAAGCTGATTGGCACTTACGTCGAAGGCTTGCTGCCCCATATTCAAGAAGATGGGAAAATCCATACCTGTTTCAATCAAGCCCAGACTTCCACTGGACGCCTTTCGTCAAGTAATCCGAACCTCCAAAACATCAGCGCAAGAGATGAGGAAGGAAAGAAAGTCCGCAAAGCCTTCTATTATGATGACGATAACTACCTTCTTTCCCTCGATTACCACCAGATCGAGCTAAGGATACTCGCGGAACTCTCAAGCTGCGCCCTCTATCAAGAGGTATTCCGCGAAAATCGCGATGTCCACGAAGAAACGGCAAGAAGGCTTTTCAAGGTGCCGGCTGGCGAAGCCGTGCCTAGTGAGCTTAGAAGAAGGGCTAAAGCCATCAACTTCGCGATTATCTACGGCACCACTCCATTTGGCCTAGCAGAGCAAATTGGCTGTTTCCCGAAAGAGGCGAGCCAAGTCATCGAATCCTTCTACGCGACCTATCCTGAGATCAAAGAATATCTGAACAAAACGGTCGAACACGCTCAAAAGAAAGGGTACGTGGAAACGATTTTGGGTAGAAGAAGATACCTCCGTGACCTTACCGACCCAAGCTATATGAAACGAGAGGCCGCAAAACGCGCGGCCTTAAACGCCCCCGTTCAAGGTTCGGCCGCCGATCTCATCAAAACGGCGATGCTCTCGATCGCCGCTTTCCTCGAAAAGGGAGAATACAAGACCAAGATGGTCCTTCAGATCCACGACGAACTCATCTTCGCGGGTCCAAAGGAAGAATTAGAGACGTTACGTCCGATTTTGTCTGATCTCATGACCAAGGCATTAACACTGACCGTGCCCCTCACAGTGGATGGGAAAATCGCGAAAAGCTGGTACGAATTAAAGGACTGATATGCCTGAGCTTCCCGAAGTAGAGACCGTCGCTAGAATCCTCTCGCCTTTATTAAAAGGCCAGAAGATTCTTTCGATAACGGCTCTCCGTGAGAAAAACATCGAAAACCCCTTTTCGGATTTTTCTTCCGGCTTAGTCGGAAAGACTTTCGAAAGCGTAGAAAGAAGAGCGAAATTCCTGATCTTCAAGATGAAAGAAGGCGGCTATATCCTTTCCCATCTAAGAATGGAAGGCCGCTACTTCTATGAGAAGGACAATAGCCCAAGCCGAAAGCACGACATCCTTTATTACCATTTGGATAACGATTTTCGCCTTGCCTATTGCGATACCAGGAAATTCGGGAGGATCGCCTATTATCCAGATGAGGCCTCACTCCAAACGGCATTAGCAAAGCTCGGCCCGGAGCCTTTTGATTTTTCGCCTACAGATTTCTTTGAAGTCTTATCCAAAATCAAGAAGCCCATCAAAGAAGTCATCATGGACCAAACGGTTATTGTGGGGATAGGCAATATCTACGCTGACGAATCGCTATATAGAGCACAAATCAATCCTTTGACGAAAGCAAGTCTTCTAAGTGAAAACGAATGCACGTCCCTTCTAAAATCCATTCAAGTCATTTTAAAAGAAGCAATAGATCTCGGCGGCAGCACAATCAAAAGCTATCATCCAAAAGAAGGCGTCTCAGGCAATATGCAAACGCAGTTGCTCGCCTATGGAAAGGCTAATTCCTCTTGCCCCCGTTGCGGTACTAAGTTCAAGCGAATCACGCTAAACGGAAGAGGCACCACTTATTGCCCGCTTTGCCAGAAGGAAAATGGCGAAAGGTTCGTCGTCGGGGTACTTGGCCCCATCCATTCCGGGAAAAGCACCGTCTCTAGTTTCTTGACCGAAAAAGGCTACCTCCTTTTTGACGCGGACAAAGAGGCGAAGAAACTATATGGGCTCAAGTCCGTCCAAAACAAAATCGGAAAGCTTTTTCCCTCTTGTCTAAAGGCAAATGGCCTCATTGATTTCTCCATCATTCGTGAAGAAGTCGCTAAAAACGCAGAAAAGAAACATGCTTTAAACAAAATCATTTTCCCTTTGGTAAAGCAAAAAGCCCGCAAATTCATTCTGAATTCCCCGCAAAACTCGAATATCGTCTTAGATGTCCCTCTTTTATTTGAGGCTGATATGGGCGAGCTTTGCTCAATGACCATCCTTGTGCTCGCCTCTCCTGAGTTGCAAAGAAAACGCCTCCTTGATGAAGGGAGAGACGCTGATAATCTTTTGTCTCTCAACCAAGACTACCCCATTGAAAAAGCGAGGAAACTAGCCTCGCTCGTCATCTTGAACAACGGACCGATATCCTCCCTAAAGGAAGAAATCGACAAAAGGTTCTAATAGATGTCCGCTCCGCTGACGTCGATTTCTTTCACGCAATAATCCTTCAAGAGTTGGTAAAGCTGCTTCGCGCGGATCGGCCCAACTTTTTCGGAGTACAAAGAGCAAATCTCCTGAAAACTAAGCGAAGAGGCAAAGCAAGTCATGAGGTTGTGCTGCGAACGGTAGGTGAGCAAAGGGAAAAGGAAAGTCGAGAAGTTATATTCACTGACGAACTCAGCCCCAAGCCCATCCAAAACAAGCAAAGAGCAATTCAAATAAGCGTCGAATTTTTTCGCGTATTCTTCCTTGTCGCCAAAGGAAAGATTCTTAAGTTCATCAATCAGGGAATTCGTGGAAAGGAAGGCAACTGGCGAAGCAATGCGTTCGGCGAACATATTCGAAAAAGCGGCCAGCATAACGGATTTGCCAGAACGTTTCCCGCCCACGAGATAAAGCCATCGATTGCTTTTCTTCAAAAGGATTTTGGACATCTCCACCAAGGCGTCGTTCCTTTTTTTGGTGCGGTCCACATTATTCAAGTCGTAGTCCTTCCATTCTTTCGGGAACTCGTGTTTGATGTATTTGGATTCGAAGCTCGCTTCCTTTTGGGCAAGCTCGCAAGGATCGTAATGGCGATCGAGATAGCCATCTTCTAGCTCTAGACGAACATTGAAATGAGGGTTGGCTTTTCTGCAATTCGCAAGCCCCGGGCAAGAAGCGCAATAAGCGAGGTCTTCCTGCAAATCCAAAAGAGGGCCGACGAATTCTTTGACCTGCCCTTTGCTAAGGCCAAGTCGCTGAATGGTCGCGTAAACCTCAGGGTTGTTTTTGAATCCCTCAATCGCGTCTTTTTTCGCTTTCTCTAAATCGGGAGTGCCTTTCAAGTTTGTCGGCAAGACCATCTTGTTCATTTCTTTTCTCCCCCGAAGAGCTCAGCCAAAGCGGCATCGACCTCTTCATCGCTCACCTGCTGAGGCTTATCTTCTCTCACTTCTTCTTTCGGTGCAACAAAGGAAGACTTGCCTTTCGTGGAAACAAAACTCGGAGAGGTCTTTTTCTCTTTCCTGCGGCTGCAAAGGTATTCCCAGGCATCGCGGCTGGTCCTGCAATCCTCGCGGACTAGCGCCGCCCCGACCTTATCAGCATAGCCATAGGGAAGCTCGTTATCATTCTTCAAAAGAGTGAACCAAAGAAGCGCGTTGATTGAAGGATCGGAAAGGCCTAAATCCGAGGCGAGATGGGTCAGCAATTTAAGATCGCTTGAAGCCGGCTTATGCCCTTTTTGCAGATAAGAGAGGAACTTCACAGGTTTCAAAGAATCCATCAAACGGAGCAAATCCGCGTTAACGGAATCGGAAGATATTTGGCTTTTGCGGCCTTTTTGCTGATGGAGATAAGGGAAAGAAAGGGAATCCCGGCAGGCTTTTTCCAAAGCGGCAAAATCAATGCGCTTCCCTTTTTCCAGATAGCCTTTGAAGGCGTCAAAGGCAAACTGGGCGATGGATTTGGAATCCAAGCAATACAAAGCGGAGAGGCGGTCAATCCTCAAAAGCTCATCCTCGCTTAAGGCGTCCATTCTGCCGCCAAGTGACTCGAAGGCCTCTTGGAACTCGCGGTAATCGAAGGCGGTTTTTGCCCCACCGCTCTTCGTTCCATTTTTTCGGCTCGCTTTGAAGAGGGGATCAGAAAGATTTGGTGAGAAGAAGGAAGGGAAGGTTTCGCTTATCTCTGTGAAGCCCTCGATGTCGTTTTTCTTGGTTAAACCATATTTCTCTTCAAGTCTAGCAACCTCTTCTTCGCCTAGATACGTCGCTAAAACCCCGCGGAAAAGCACATCGCTAAGGAAAGAGCTGGGTTCAAGCGGAGGGCAGATAGCGTAAATGAAGTAATGGATGTCCCCATCCTCACGGTAATAGGTCTTCACTAGGCCCACCGCCTCAAGAGGGAGCATCGCTTTGTAGAACTCTCCAGGACTTAGCTGCAGTTTGCTAAGAAGACGCTCATGGGTTTTAGTCCCCTCGCTTTCTCCGAGCAAAGCAAAATAAGCCCCAAAAGCGTCCGTGCCGATAAGAGGGAGATAAAGATCGCCCATCGCGAGCAAAGAGGAAGAAGAGAATTCACCTTCTTTTCTTGCCTCGAAAAAGTCTTTCGCTCCCAAATTTTTCATGGGGATACTCTATCACTCCTCTAAAAAATGAGAAAGAAAAAATATCGACACCTACGAACGTTTTTAAATTTATCCACAATAGAAATCCCGATATAAACAAGCGAATTTTGATTTTTCCACAATGTTGTTTTTCTTTGCGCGCGCAACAAGGGCGTACACACGTGAGGGAAAAGTTCTATAATGTGCGCGCAATTTGCGAGGAACAAAGCATGATTCACAAAATTGGTATCTTAACCTCGGGCGGAGACGCTCCGGGAATGAACTGCGCGATCCGCTCCGTCGTCAGATCCGCCCTCCATTATGGGCTTGAGGTCTACGGCATCATGGATGGGTATCGCGGACTGGTCGAAGGAGGAGACAACATCTTCAAGATGGACCGCTCTTCCGTCAGCGACATCGTCAATAGAGGCGGCACCATCTTAGGCACCGCGAGGCTGCGCGAATTCAAAGAGGAATCCGTCCGCCAAATCGCCGTCAACAATCTAAAAGCCCTAGGCATCGACGCGCTTGTCGTCGTCGGTGGCGACGGTTCCTACATGGGCGCGAAGAGACTCACCGAGATGGGCATCGACTGCGTTGGCCTTCCGGGCACCATCGATAACGATATCGCCTCGACCGACTACACGATTGGCTTCGACACCTGCTTGAACACCATCATGTACTGCAT
>CAVEPD010000008.1:0-51668 GCA_963617535.1 bacterium | reverse complement strand
CCGGCCCCATCCCGAACCCGGAAGTTAAGCTCCGCAGCGGCGACGATAGGGGATCCCCGGATCCCTGAAAACAGCGCGCTGCCGAGCTCTTTTCTTTTATCGGGCCCCCCGGCCCTTTTTTCGTATCTAGAATGAAAACTCCGCAAAAGTGCCTTCTTTTCTTTCGCTCTCTTGTTAGGAAAGAAGGTAGAATATGCGCGAGGTAAGTAACTATGGACTTTATCGACGATCTTAATTACCGCGGACTTATTGAACAGTATTCCTCTGAGGATTCCGTACGCGAACTTTTAAAGGGCAAAACCACCATCTATTGCGGTTTTGATCCAAGCGCTTCTTCCATGCATCTTGGCAATTACGTCATGATCAGTTTGCTGAAACGTTTCCAACTCGCTGGATACCGCGTCGTTGCCCTTGTTGGCGGAGCGACCGGCATGATTGGCGATCCTAGCGGCAAGAGCAAAGAAAGAAATCTCCAAACCAAGGAGATACTTGAGAAAAATACCGCCTCGATCAAAGCTCAGCTTGAGCGCTACATTGATTTAAGCAACCCTGAGAAAGGCGTCCTCGTCTCGAACTATGAATGGCTTGGGAATATGGGCGTGATCGATTTCCTCCGCGACTACGGCAAATTCTTCTCGATCAACTACATGCTTTCGAAAGAGATCGTGAAGTCGCGTCTAGAGGCTGGCATTTCCTTCACGGAGTTCGCTTATCAGATCCTTCAATCCGTTGATTTCTATTATCTCCATCATAAGTATGGGGTCTCTATGCAGATTGGCGGGAACGACCAGTGGGGGAACCTCACTTCTGGCTTGGAACTCATCCGCAAAATCGATGGAGAAAGCGAGAAAGTCGAATGCATGACCGCGAAGCTTCTTCTTAGAAGCGACGGCAAGAAGTTCGGCAAATCTGAGAAAGGGGCTTTGTTCCTTGATCCCTCTTTGACCTCCCCTTATGCCTTATATCAATATTTCATGAACGTGACCGACGAAGACGCGATTCGCTTCCTCAAGGTTTTCTCCTTCTTGCCGAAAGATGAGATCGAAGAGGTTGCTAGAGACCACTTCGCGAACCCTGGCGCCCGCATCGGGCAAAAGAAAGTGGCTTATGAGGTCACGAAGGACATCCATGGCGAAGAGGCTGCGAAAGAGGCCATCGCGATGACGGAAGCCTTGTTCAAAGGCGATGTCCGTTCTCTTAAAGAAAACGAAGTGGAAGAGGTCTTTGACGCGAAATATCCTCTTTCCGCGGGGATTATGCTCGAAGACGCCCTCATTGAGACCAAGCTTGCCACCAGCAAGAGAGAGGCCCGCACCTTCTTAAGTGGCAACTCCGTGATGCTGAACGGCGAGAAAGTGACTGACCCAAAACTCATCCTCAACAAAGACAACGCCTTATATGGACGTTATCTCATTCTCCGCAGAGGCAAGAAGAACTACGCCTTAGGGGTGATTGAATGAAGAAATTAAGCGGAAACGACAAGGCTAAGCTCGTCTACACGATTGAACTGCTCGTCTTCGCCTGCCTCTTCGCGGTTTTAGGAATCCTTTTCTTAACAGGCGTCTTGCATACAAGTGCCTGGAAGAAATGGCTTGTCCTGACCGTTGGGACTCTTGGCGCGGTTTGGTGTTACGTTGACTTCTTCTGGTGCCTTAAATCACCGAAAAGGAGAGCGAAGAACTCCTTGCTAGACAAGGCGCTTGTCTTGCCCAACGCGCTTTACGCCTTCGTGATCAACATCTACTTCTGGGTAAAGCTTGCTCCGTTCAACGAGGATAGCGACGTGATGTTCGCCTATTGCCTTGGAGCGTCCCTTTGCTACTTCTCCATCATTTATATTGTTGAAGCCATCTACCACTGGAAACATCCAGTCCCTGGACTCATTGAAATTGAGAATCAGATCGCAGAAGAAGAGGCGTTGGAAAAAGGCGAATCCGTCCAAGAAAATCAGCCTAGCGAAAGCCAAGACGGCGAAAAGATAAAAGACGAAGAAAACAAGTAAGCGGCCATTGGCCGCTTTTCTTTTGGGCTTAAAAGCAAAAGAAAAAGCCAGGACGCGCCTGGCTTTGGTTGCTACTTGAATCGAAGGGATTAGAGCTTGCGGTTGTAGAACTCGATGATCTGGCTCTCTTGGATGTCAGCGGGGAGTTCGTTACGCTCAGGAAGACGGGTGAAGGTTCCGGAGAGCTTCTCAGTGTCGACTTTGACGTAATTCACGGCCGCGTGAGAGCTTTCGATGGCCTCTTTGACGACCTTGAGGGGGCTATCGCCCTTGAAGGAGATGACGTCGTTGACGGAGCAGAGATAGGAGGGGATATCAACCTTCTTGCCGTTCACGAGCACGTGGCCGTGATTGACGAGCTGGCGAGCCCCGGCGCGGGTCCTGGAGAAGCCCATGCGATAAACGAGGTTATCGAGACGGGACTCGAGGATGCGGAAGAAGGCAAGACCGGTGACGACGGTCTTATCGGCTTTCGCGATCTTGAACAAGCGACGGAATTGGCGCTCATTCACACCGTAAAGGGTGCGAAGTTTCTGCTTTTCGAGAAGCTGGGTTCCGTATTCGGAAGCCTTTCTCTTGCGGTCTTGGCCGTGCTGGCCAGGGCCGTACTCTCTTTTCTTGAGCTCATCTCCGGTCTCAAGGACGGAGAAATCGAGGTGACGGGATTTTTTCCACGTCGATTTGGTGTACCTAGACATTATTAATGTCTCCTTTCTTTGCGTTGCAAAGTCAAGAGTGCCTCCTCCATCTTCCCGGGTGTCGGACTATTTCAGCTTAGTAGCAAGAAAGCTTACTTTTCTTTGTTGTCCGACGTCTGGCGGAAGAGTAGAGACATGCTGCTTTTCACGCATGCGTGATTATAAAGGAACATTGGTGCACAATGCAAAGGAAATATGCGTTTTTTTGAAACGAGAGGCTTGCCTATCCATACAAGAAAAATCACGATGCTGTAAGATTATTACGTTGTAAAGAAACAGTTGTGAATTTAAGATTGCACCATGCCAAGAAGTGAGAAGCCAAAAGAGAAAAAACCCGCCTTCATCCAAGCGAATAAGCTCAGCAAGGTTTTCCGAACCGGAGCCACGGAGGTTCGCGCCTTAAAAGGCGTGAGTTTTGAGATAAAAGAAGGGGATTTTACGTTGATTTTGGGACCTAGCGGCTCTGGGAAAACCACTTTGTTAAATATCCTTGGCGGCATGGATGAGCCCACTTCCGGGTCCTTGATCGTCGGGGATAGAAACATCGAACATCTCAGCAAAAGGGATCGTTGCGAATATCGAAGGAAGGACGTTGGCTTCGTCTTCCAGTTCTATAACCTGATGCCGAACCTGACCGCGAAAGAAAACGTGGAACTCGCCTCTGAGCTTTTGGATGATGCGATGCCCGCGGTAGACGCCCTTGAGAAAGTGGGGCTAGAAGACCGCGCGACCTCTTTCCCAGGGCAACTGTCCGGCGGCGAGCAGCAACGCGTCTCTATCGCAAGAGCCATCGCTAAAAACGCGAGACTCCTTCTTTGCGATGAACCGACTGGTGCTTTGGATTACCGAACTGGCAAAGCCATCCTGAAATTGCTTTTCGACACCGCTCATAAAGAAAAGAAGACGGTGATCGTCGTTTCTCACAATAGCGCGATTGCCCCGATGGCCGACTGCGTGATCCACATCCGCTCTGGCAATATCCAGTCAATTGCGCGTAACGCGAATCCGACTCCGGTTAAGGACATAGAATGGTGAGACCATGAAAAAAGCCCGCCTTTCGTCACTTAGGAGCATCGGCAAGAACTGGGGCAAGATGGCCGCGATGACTTTGATCATCGCCTTGGGCTTTGCCTTCATTTTCGGCGTTTCGATCTCGCCTAGTAAGGTGCGGGACACCTTTGACGTTTCCTTAAGGAAGAACTGCGTCTCCGATTTTCAGATTAAGTGCACGAAAAGTTCAGGCTTCAAGGATGAGGAGCTGACGGCTTTTCAAGAGTTAGAAGACGCTGTGACCGAGACGGCGTTTTGTTTGGATTCCTCTTCTTTCGATGACTCGATGTCGCTGTTTGAACTGCTTGATAACTACGGCGTGAACGCCCTTAAGGAAAACGAAACGACGAAAGACAACGCGGAGGAGATCATCAATCTTGTGAAAGCGCTCTTCGGCAAGGATAAGGAAAACTTCGTGACCTTCACCCCGGAGCTAATGAGCGATGGGAATGACAGGATTATGTGCTTTGCGAAAGGAAAGAGCGAGGACGTGAACACGTTTAACCTCACGGAAGGCGAGAGGCCGAGCTCGCAAGATGAGATCCTTGGGGATGCGCTCTATTGCAAAAAAGCGGTAGGGGATGAAGTGACGATATTCGGCAAAGCTTATAGGATTGTGGGCAAAGTAACGAATCCGCTCTATTTTGCTTATACCTATGAACCCGATGTTGTGAACGGGATGCCTTTGGACAATATCTATTATTTTTATTCCGCGATTACCGAGACCCCTTCAATCAATAATCTTATTCAAACCACGCTTTCAGAATATCTTGAGAGCCTGGTGAGCCTTACCGATTCCTTCAAGACCTATCTAGAAAATGCCCTAGGCTCCATCACCGCGAGTTTCCCAGACGTCACCGACTGTTTCATCAAGTTCGGCGGGCGTGACTCCTATAACCTCTTCTCTTCCGAATATGAGACCTTTATCTCCGAAAAGCGGACGGAAATTGCGGGGATTTCGAAAAACATTGCCATTTTGGGAGCAAGCGAAAACTACTCCCACAGGGTTCTAAAGGAGTCCTGCACGAAAATGGATACGATTTGCTACATTATCCCCGTCTTCTTCCTGACGGTCGCTGGCTTGGTCGTCTCAATCACGATGAGCCGCATGATCGAAGAGGAACGACCCCAAATCGCTTGCCTCGCTTCCTTAGGCTACAAGGAAGCCCATATCTCCACGAAATATCTTTCTTTGGCTTCCGGAGCCACTTTGATGGGAGTGGGCCTAGGAATGCTTGGCGGATATTTCGGGGTTTATCCCTTGATCTATGCGGCTTTCCGCTATCCTTATCGCCTCCCCTCCGTCACAGCGAGCACCTTGAATCCTACGTTGACAATCATCAGCGCGTTGGTGATGCTTGCCTTCATTTTGCTGATAACAATTGGCCAGCTAAAAGAGAGCTTGCGCCCTTTGCCTGCCGTTTTGTTGCAACCGAAATCACCGGGAAGCGGCACTTCGACGGCTTTAGAAAGAAGCTCGCTTTGGCCTAAGCTCCCATTCCGTTTCAAAAGTACTTTCCGCAACTTGGCTCGTTACAAGAAAAGACTATGGATGACCGCGATTTCCGTTGGCGGGAGCACGGCCATAGTTTTCCTTGGCTTCGCCCTTCTTAATATCGTGAACGCTCTTGAGACCGGACAAGGCGGGGCGGTCGCTAGTTCCATCACTCCGATTTCCTATTTCCTAATCGCCTTTGCGATCGTTTTGACTGCCTTGGTGCTTTATAGCCTAACGGATATGTCGATTGCCGAAAGAAGCAGGGAAATCGCGACATTGGAAGTCCTGGGCTATCATCAGAAGGAGACCGTTCTTTATCTATACCGGGAGATTGCCGTGATGACGGTCATCGGACTCATCATCGGGGTGCCTTTGGGGTTAGGCATCATGCAGGTCGTCATCATTTACCTTAGTTTCGGCGCGCTTAGCGACATTCAGTGGTACACCTACATCGTTCCCATTCTCATCGTGGGCGGCTTCAGCATTGGCGTGGATTTCTTATTGCTTCCAAAAATCAAGCGCATCGACATGATTTCTTCCCTCAAATCCGTGGATTGAGGGCAGGGGTGTATGCGTTTTCGCTTACTTAAGGCCAGATAAACGGGACTTCAAACACGCTTGGGGCTTAAATCCCTAGGCGGTTCCTGCTGACGATAGGGTTTTATTTTCAATAAAAAATCGCAAAAAGGCTCTCTCTGACACCCTTGCCGCATGGTAAGATTTGAAGGCTTATGGAACCGATTTTTATTATCATCATCGCCGTTAGTTGCGTGGCGGTCCTCGTCGCCGTTTTCTTGATTCTTCATTTCACCCTTTTCCGCCATATCTGGGCGAAGAAACAGGTGGGAGACTTGACGAGGAGATTCGAATATCTGCACGCCCTTCTTTTTGGACAGGATTCCCAATACATCAAGCGCATCGAGAACATCTCGGTTACCAACTTGCTTTATGTGAGCACCCACATGGAATTCAAGCGCCGCTTCAAAGATGTCCGCGACCAGGCCGATTCCACGGCCCAAAGCGCCATCAATGGGCTTAAGGACAAGCTCTCCGACCATCGTTACAAAGCCTTAAAGGAAGCTCTTCCCGAAGTGAAGAAGACCGTCGACTACTATGAGACTCAGGTCAATCAGCTCAACGAGGATTTGCTGAAGGTTATCAAGCCCGAAGAGGAAGTCCGCCAGCAATCCCTCCAGCTCAAAGAACAGCTCCGCAAAATCAAGCAGGACTACTACGTGAAACAGGCGGATCTTTCTTTGGTGAGCGCCTCCTTCGAGAAGGTCTTTGAAAAGCTCGATGAGCAATTCCGCTCCTTTGAAACCTTCGTCGAAGGGGCCCAATACAAGGAAGCGAGCGACATGCTTCCGATGATCAATGGGATCCTCAACGAACTTTCGAAAGTCTTAAAGGACATGCCGAATCTTTGTGTCACCATCCAGTCCGTTGTTCCCGATAAACTTTCCTCTCTCCGTAACAGCTACGAAGATCTCGTCCATGCCGGCTATCCGCTTTATCCCGTTTTCATGAGCTCCTATATCGATGAGATGCAGGCCCAGCTCGACGATATCACCAAAGACGTGAAGAACTTCGAACTCTCGGGCGCTTCCCAAAGACTTGATGGCATCATCGCCAAAATCGATGAGTACATGGAAGCCTTCGCCGGGGAAAAAGACGCCAGAATTAAATTCGAGGGCAGATGCGACGAGGTCTATCATCTCGACAGCGAGATCGAGAAGAAGTATCTCCGCCTCTGCAATGCCATGACGGACATCCGCAAAATCTTTGTGATTTCCCCTGATGAGCAGAAGCAGATCGATGACATCAAGGCCCAGATCAACAAATCAGGCGCTACCAGACGGAGCCTTGACACTTTGATCCACAGCAACGCCAAGCAGCCTTATTCCTCTTTGCTAGAGAAAATGAATGAACTTGAAGACGAAGCTCAGAAGTCTTCTGCAGCCATCGATGATTTCACCCAGTATCTTTATTCTCTCAAGAGGGACAGCGAAGAAGCTCACAATGTCTTGAGCGATTATTACTTCGTCGTCGCTAAATGCGAAGCCGCGCTGCGCGAGGCCTCTATCCCTGCTCTCAACGAGAAATACGGACCAACCCTAGAGAGGATGCACGAGATCATCGACGAAGTTTATACGAACATTTCCGCCATGCCTATCGACGTCGCGAAGGTCAATACCCTTGTTTCAGAACTTAAGGGCAAGGGGGACAAGATAAACGCCGAGCTGCAGAATCAGATGAATGCGAAAACCTTGGCGGATGCGGCTATCCTCTATGGCAATCGCGCCCGCCCGAATCTATCCGATCTGGCCGCCGCGCTTGCGCAAGCTGAGGCCCTTTATTTCCGCGGCGATTTCAAAAATGCCTACGAAGTGGCCACGGAAGCCTGCAAACGAGTCAGGGGAGAATAACGATGATCTATTTAGACAACGCCGCTACCGGCCGTCCTTTTGAAGAGGCCATCAAAACCTTTGTGGACGTGAATGAGGATGCCTACGGGAACCCTAATTCAAAGCATTTGTTTGGGTATAAAGCAAGCAAAGTCCTAGAGGATTCCCGCAAAAAGGTTCTTTCTTTGCTCGGCCTTTCTTCCACCCATCAATGCATCTTCCTTTCCGGGGCGAGCGAGGCGAACTCCATGGCCATCAAAAGCGTGGCTTTGCGCTATCAAAACCGCGGGAAGAAAATTCTGACCTCGAACGTTGAGCACCCTTCCGTCAGCGCCGCTTTTGAGCAACTTGAGAAGTCTTTTGGCTTCGAAGCGCATTTTTTGCCCGTGAACGCAGAAGGCGTCGTTCCCCTAGAGACTTTTAAGGAAGCCCTTGATAAGAACGTGACCCTCGTCTCCATGATGCAGGTCAATAATGAGAGCGGGGCCATTTTCCCCATTGAGCAATACGCGGATATCTTGAAGAGCTATCCTAAGGCTTTGCTTCATGTGGACGCCACGCAGGGGATGGGCAAGGTAAAGTGCGATTATTCTTCCTGCGATTTGATTTCTTTCTCCGCTCATAAGTTTGGCGGGCTTAAGGGTTGCGGGGCCTTAATTTACCGCAAATCCCTTGAATTTTTGCCTTTAGTCTCCGGCGGACAGCAGGAATTCGGCTATCGCGGAGGCACTGTCTCCGTGGCGGGGGCGGCTTCTTTGGCTAAGGCTCTTGAGCTTACTTTGTCAAGACAAGCGGAGACCTATCACCACGTAAGCGAGCTCTGCGCAAGGCTGGAAGAAGGGCTTAGAGGGATGGAGTGCGTCGAGATCAATTCTCCCGTTGGACATTCCCCTTATCTTTGCAATTTCTCCTTGCTTCATCACAAAGCCTCGGTGGTGGTGGAAGCCTTGTCGGAAAGAGGCATCTATGTTTCCACCGTTTCCGCCTGCTCTTCCAAAGGCGAACCTATTTCGAATGTCATCCTCGCGATGGGGAAAGATAAGAACCACGCTGCGAACTCGATCCGCGTCTCTTTCTGCGCGGACACTACCCTCGAAGAAGTCGATACGTTCCTAACCGAACTCAAGAAAATACTCCAGGAGATTAGACCCCTATGAATTACGATAGCCTCATGATCCATTACGGCGAATTGTCCACGAAGGGCAATAACCGCAAACAATTTATCCAAGCTCTTCTTCATAACGTCCGCGGCGCTTTAAAACCTTTTGGCGTCGAATGCCGCGGCGATCATGACCATATTTACGTCTCTTTGGGAGACAGGGATTTCCATCCGATTCTCGCCCGCCTTCAGGATGTCTCCGGGATTCAGAAAATCTCTTTGGTCGCCCGCAGCGACAAAGACATCGAAATCCTGAAGAAAGAAGCCTGCGAGCTGATTTCCCTAGAAAAAGGGAAGACTTTCAAGGTGGACGTGAAACGCACGGACAAGGCCTACCCCCTCGATTCTTATGGGGTCGCGGTCGCTTTAGGAGATGCGGTCCTAGAAGCCCATCCGGAGCTCAGCGTCGACGTCCACAACCCCGACATCGTTTTGAAAGTGCAAATTCGAAAAGAGGGTGCAAACCTCTCTTGCCACGATTATCCAGGCGAAGGCGGATACCCGATGGGGATGAATGGCAAAGTGACGATGCTTCTTAGCGGAGGCATCGACTCGCCCGTCGCTGCTTATGCCCTCATGAGGCGCGGAATCAAGGTGGAATGCCTCCATTTTGCCGCGCCCCCCTATACTTCCGATGCGGTCTTGGACAAGCTCAAGGACCTTCTCAAGACCTTGAACGAATACCAAAGCGACATCAAACTTGAGGTCGTTCCTTTCACGGAGCTTCAACTCGCCATCTATAGCAATGTGCCGGAGCCTTATTGCATCACGATCATGCGCAGGATGATGCTCCGCATCGCCGAAGGCGTGGCGAGAAAGAACAAGTGCCTAGCTATCGCAACAGGCGAGTCAATCGGGCAAGTCGCTAGTCAAACGCTTGCCTCTATGCAAACGATCAACGCGGTCACCTCTTATCCCATCATGCGTCCGCTTTGCTGCTCTGATAAGCTGCAGATCATCGAAACGGCCCAGAAGATCAACACCTATGAGATCTCCATCCGCCCATACGAAGATTGCTGCACGATCTTCAAACCGAGGAAGCCCAAGACCAAGCCTAGAATTGATGAATGCGAAAAATTCGAGGCGAAGTGGGATTGGCAGAGCCAGGTGCAGAAATGCATCGACGGGGTAAAAGCCATTTACCTAAGCGAAGGGGAAGAAGTCTTCTCCCACGTTGAAAAGCCCGAGCCAGAGGAAGGCGAATAACTAGAAAAACCTGACTTTTGCAGGGAAAACGAAAACGTTGCTTCCAAAATAGTTGGGTTTTGCAGGAAAAAGTCCACGAAAAAAAGCAGCCCGTGAAGGCTGCTTTTCGTTTGTCTCGAATTACTTCGCGAGGGCTTTTTTGGCAGTCGCGACAAGGCCGGTGAAGGCCTCGGGATCGTGGATGGCGATCTCGGCGAGCATCTTGCGGTTGATGTCGATGTTGCTCTTCTTGAGCCCGTTCATGAAACGGGAGTAGGAGATGTCATTGACGCGGCAAGCGGCGTTGATTCTCTTGATCCAAAGCTTGCGATAGTCGCGCTTGATGAGGCGGCGAGAATTGTAAGCATAACGGAGGGAGTGGCAAACCTGCTCCTTCGCGGTTTTGAAGAGAAGGTGCTTGGAACCGAAGTAGCCTTCGGCACGTTTCAAGATCTTCTTACGACGGGCACGGGTAACGGTGCCACCTTTGACTCTAGCCATGGTTGATGCTTCCTCCTATTACTTCACAATCATGAACTTGATACGCTTGTAGTCAGTGCGATCAAGCATCCCAGAGCCACGAAGTTGGCGCGACTGCTTGGGGGTTTTGTACGGGGCGTGGTGTCCTTTGTAGGGGTGGACATACTTGATTTTGCCAGTGCCCGTGACCTTGATACGTTTCATCAAGGCGCGATTGGATTTCATCTTCGGCATTTGAGGTTTCCTCCTATTTCTTCTTGAGTGCGACGATGGCGGAGAAGCATTTACCTTCCCAGAACGCGGTTTTCGTGTACTGGAGCTCTCCGGCTTCTTGGAGAATCGCAATGAATTTCGCTAGCAGCGCTTCCCCGAGGTCCTTATGGGCCATTTCTCTGCCCTTCAGGATGACGCGGATATTCACTTTGTCTCCGTCTTCCAAGAACTCTTTCGCTTTCTTGGCTTTGGTTTGGATGTCGTGCTCTCCGATTGAGATGTGGAGCTGGACTTCTTTGACCTCGGCTTGCTTGGAATTCTTCTTTAGTTCCCGGTCCTTCTTTTGTTGCTCGAAACGGTATTTACCGTAATTGAGTATTTTGCACACCGGCGGATTGGCATTAGGAGCGACGCAGAAGAGGTCGAGATTGTAGCTCGCGGCGAGGGAATTGGCTTCGCGGGAGCTCATCTGCCCTAAGTTCTGCCCTTCGGGTCCAATGACCATCACGACTGGGTAGCGGACGTGCTCATTGATGGGGTCGAAACGTTTTTGCGGACGGCGATCTGGTTTGCTGTAGTAGGGAATGGTTGCTTTCCTCCTTTTGTCTAAAAAACGGGGCCACAGTGCCCCGAGTCCATTACTGAGATTTCTTGTTCAGTAGTTGTTGGCCAATTCCCTAGGGGAATCTGGCGAGCGCGGGAGCGACTGCTTTCTACGTCTTGCGACGTGCGTAAGTATATAGACCCCCTAAAGGGGAGTCAAGAGGGTTTTTGCCTTTTGCTTAAGCGGTCAAGACGGCGTAAGAAATCGAGATCGAGTCAGCAAGAAGCGCCATTCCGGAGACGAGGAATAAAGCTAGATCTATGCTGGCGAATTTATTACCCTGCTTTTTGGCGAAAGGCCAATAGAAGATCGTGGAAAGGAAGATCCCGGCGAGGATTCCTAGCCAGTTCGCTTGAACCGGTGCTTCTTGTAAAAAGAGGGAACGCCCTTCTAAGACCAAGGAGATTTGGAGTCCGAGGGCGAGGGGGAAGAAAAGATAGATCAGCAGTTTTCCTCGGGAGTTACCTTTTTTAAGCAAGACGAAATAAGCGATATAGGCGCCTAGAAGCAAGCAGAAGAAGAGGATGCAAAGCAAAGCGCTGAGGGTCATAGGCCCTCCTTTTTGCGGTATCTCTGGTTGCGGTCGGTCGGGCAAAGGGGATTCGACATGATGATCTTCTTCCTGGCTAAAGCTGGGCGGATGTAGTTCTTCTGCAGACCTAGCCTTGATTTCAGTCCTAGTAAGGCACAGAGCTCGCTGGCGCTATAGTAACGCCCACTCATCATCTTGTTCAGCAAGCGGTCGACGAGAGGAGAAGAGGTCTCCTCTTTTTTGCTCGCTTCGCGGAGCAAGGAATTCACGCTGTTCAAGATGAGCTCAAGCAAAACTTCCACAAACGGGGCGCTGTCTTGCTTCTTCGCGGCTTCCGCGAAGGCCTCATCTAGTTTCTCTTTTCCAAAATATAAGGTTCTTTCGATTTGAAGAGCGTCCATTGATCTGCCCGCTTTGCCTAGCATTGCCTTGAACCAGAACCTGGCCAATAACCCGTTCTCATAGGAATAGGGGGCAAGCGCCATCACTTCATAATAAAGGAGGCAGGCAAGGGTCACTGGGGACATGCCTTCTTTGTTTTTCTTCTCGAACTCGAAGAGATTCTCCAAAAGCTTCCTGACCTTTCCAAAAGGAGGCAAGACGTAATCGACGCCGTCGATTTTGGAACTTTGCCTCATGGGAACGCCGTCAGGATAGACTTCCTTCTCGTAAGCAACTAAGGCATCAGGAGAGTAGGGGTCGATCTTATTGAGGCGGGAATAGAGCTTGAATAAGGCACTGGCTTTCGGCTCGCTTGGGAGAGTTTGCCCTTTATTGAGGGCCCTCATCTGCGAAGGGGTTAGGCTGATTCCTTCTTGTAGAAGCGTGTATTTGACTTCGCTTGCATGGAATGCGTCGTCTCCTTCTACTGTGCCAAGACAAGAAAGACGGCCTAGACGATAGGCGATGTCGCTAGAGAGACGCAAGATGCGATGGTTGACGCTCATCGCCGCGCGATAAGGGGGAAGGATTTCATTCTTTGTCATGATAAATACATTTTAAAGTTAGACGGCTTTCAAAGAAAGGGAGAACCTGTATATTTTCTTGCATATCGGAAATAAAAAAGCCTCGGCAGGCCGAGGCGAGAGATTTACCTATAAACGACTTAGTCGTTGTCGGTTTCTTCTTCTTCGTATTCCTCTTCGTCGTCACCGGCGATAGGAGCGAAAATATTGAGCTTCGCGATCTCCGCGAGCTTCATGTCATAAGCGAGTTCTTCTTGATTCATACCTTTTTCCTCCAATACTCATTTGCTTCCCTCCTGTTCGGAAGCACCCATACTTTAGGCGCATAAATTCAACGTACAATAGCAATTTTGTTGAAAGCGCTACCGAAAGCGTTTACTGAAAACGCTTTCACAAAAAACCTCGATAAATAGGGGTTTTGATAAGCGCTTTCAAGGATTTATGAAAATTGTTTTCATAAGCGAAAACGCTTGATTTACATGCGTTTACATAAAGAAAACCCTCCCGTGAAGGAGGGCTTATTCAACTTAGGATTAGAACCTGGCTTTGGAATCGATGTGCTCTTTGATGAGCTTTTTGAATTCGTCGAGTGAGACGGTGATCTGATCTTTCTGACCATAGACGCGGTAGGTGACGCTACGGCTTTCCTTTTCCTTGTCGCCAATGACGATGGAGTAAGGAACCTTTTCGACCTGGGCGTTTCTGATCTTGTAGCCAAGCTTCTCGTTGGAATCATCCACGGAGACCCTGACGTCCATGTCGCGGAGTTCTTTCGCGACTTCATTCGCATAATCAAGATGGCTATTGAGATTGACCGGCAAGAGTTTGACCTGAACCGGGGCGAGCCAAGTGGGGAAGGCTCCGCCATAGTTCTCGATGAGGATGCCGATGAAGCGTTCGATGGAGCCGAAGACGACACGGTGGAGCATGACTGGCTCAACCTTCTCGCCGTTCTCGTCAACATAGGTGCAGCCGAAGCGGTGGGGCAAGTTGACGTCGAGCTGGATGGTCCCGCATTGCCAAGTCCTGCCCATGGAGTCTTTGAGCTTGAAGTCTAGCTTCGGGCCATAGAAAGCGCCGTCGCCAGGATTGATCTGATATTCGTGGTTCGAGTCCTTGCAGGCTTGGGCGAGGATGCGCTCGGATTCGTCCCAGAAGCTCACTTCGCCGATGAAGTCATCGGGGCGGGTAGAGAGAACGATCTTATAAGAAAGGCCGAAGACGCTGTAGACTTGGTCGAAAATCGCCATGATGCGCTTGACCTCGTCTTCGATCTGGTCACGGCGGAGGATGATGTGGGCGTCGTCCTGGGTGAAGGCTCTGACGCGGAAGAGGCCGTTGAGGGCACCGCTAGCTTCGTGGCGGTGGACGTGGCCGAGTTCACTGATTCTCATCGGGAGTTCACGGTAGGAGTGGATGCCGTTTTTGTAGACGAGCATCGCGCCAGGGCAGTTCATCGGCTTGATGGCGTAGTCTTCTTCGTCCACCTTGGTGGTGTACATGTTGTCTTTGTAGTGATCCCAGTGGCCTGAGGTCTCCCAGAGTTTCCTCGACATCATGGTCGGGGTGATGACTTCCTGGTATTCCTCTTTGGTATGGAGCTTCCTCCAATAGGAGACGAGCTCGTTCATGACGATCATTCCTTTCGGAAGGAAGAAAGGCATGCCGGGGGCGAAGTCGCTAAGCATGAAGAGGCCAAGCTCTTTTCCGAGCTTGCGGTGATCGTTGTCTTTTCTCTTCTGCAGGATGACGAGGTGTTCCTGAAGGGCTTCTTCGGTGGGGTAGCAGGTCGCGTAGATGCGGGTGAGCTGCTTGTTTTTGGAATCGCCTCTCCAATAGGCGCCGGCGACGCTTAGCAATTTGAAGTGCTTAAGATAAGAGGTGTTTGGGACGTGGGGGCCTCTGCAAAGATCGACGAAGTCGCCTTGCTTATATAAGGAAATAGTCCCTTCGAGCTCTTTGATGTGCTCGACTTTGTAATGGTTGGAGGCGAAAACCTCGAGGGCCTTCTCTTGAGAAACCTCTTCCCTTTGATAAGGAATGGCTTCTTTTGAGAGCTTCTTCATCTCCGCTTCGATGGCGGGGAAGTCCTTGTCGGTGATGACCTTATCTCCGAAGTCGACGTCATAGTAGAAGCCTTCTTCGATGGCTGGGCCGAAGCCAAAGAGGCAGCCGGGATAAAGATGCATGAGGGCCTGCGCCATAAGGTGGGAGCAGGAATGGTTCATCATCTCGAAACCATCCGGGTCAGTCGGCATCACGAAGCTGATCTCGCCTTCCTTGACCTCGTTGTTCATATCGAACAGCTTCCCGTTTTGACGGAAAGCCAAAGCTTTGTTTTTCTTCTCGGGATCGACGATTTTGGCGACGGCGAAGCCGTTGATCGGACTTTCTACGTCGTAATCCTTCCCACAATAGACGATTTTCATGTTCGTCCTCCTTTAAATATAAAAGCGCCCTTAGCAATAAGGACGCTGGACGGCGTGGTACCACCTTACTTCATAAGAGATAGCCTCTTATGCTCTCTTCCACCTTAACGCGGTTGGCTCTCGCCTAAGTTATTTCCCTAGGGGCTCCGGAGTGGTACTCGTACGCCTATAGGCGCTTGAGCGTGTCTCCTTCAAAGCCCCTTTATTCTAGGAGGGAAGAAGGGGAAGTCAACAAAAAAGAAAGGCCCGCTTCCGCGAGCCTTAGGAATCTTTCTTGAGCGATTAGTTGCCGTTTTTGGCGCCGTGGACGATCGAGATAACTCCGACGACCGCGGAACCGAAGATGATGTTGAAGACGCCCAAGGTGATGAATTTCGCCTTGCTGGGGTTTTCGTCCTTGGACATGAAGCCCGTCACGAATGAGAGGATGGCGCCGAGGATAATATAAACGCCAAAGATAATGAAGAACGTGGCAAGGCCAGTGACCCAAGCCTGGGCGTCCGCCGTTGTCATGTTGGCGTTTTGCTTAACCATTTCTTTGACTATGTCATCGGTCATCCCAAAGATGACGGCACCAGTCAAGATTTGGAAGATTGCACTGATAAGAAGCAATGCGCCGAACACGATACCTGTAATTTTTAAAGCTTTTTTCATAATTGAACTCCTTTGCTTATGCCAATATTATCCACGCGTGTAAATGCTTTGCAAGAGAAAATAACAAATAATTTAAAAATGTTTCATTTTGAACAAAAGATTAAAAATTTTATTTTTGCAAATTCGAGATTTTAATTCGAAAGGTCTTACGGCCATTTTCGATTTCTATTTTGCCTCTGATTCTTAACTTTGTTTCTTTGCTTGTGGCGCTTGCCGTTGCACTCGCAATGGCATTTTTTGCCTTTTGGTCGAGGATAATATCAAAATCGAAAGACGACTTATTTTTTTCTATATTGGCTTGTTTTTTAGACGTCTTTCGATTCCTGTCTTGTCTCGCTGATTCTTCGATGATGTCAGAAAATAAGCTTGCGATTTGAGGGGCAAAATTATAAAGCGAAATTTTAGGGATGTACGGGGCGAAGGCCTCGACTAAACGCTCTGCGCTTCCACCAGAAACTATTTTTTCAAGGAAATTGGCGAAATTCTTTTTGTCATAATAAATAATGAATCGCCTTGCATAATGAGAAAAATTCTCATCACCACGAAATAATCTTCTTTTGTGCTGATCGCTAATCTTTAGAGCGTTATTTGGATCTTTTGTTTTGTCGGTGCCAAATTCAATTATGGTGTCAAAAAAAGAGGCCGTTCCAGAGGAAATTCCTCCAATAGCGTAATAAAGAATTTGAATAAATTTTGAGAATTCCATCTTGATAGGTTCGTCGAGGTTCGCCAAGGTTCGTGAGAGGTTTAGTAATCAAAATTTACTTTGATACGATTGAGCCGTGGACCAGGTAGAACGCGTATGCCTACGACCGCATTTTAACAAACGAAAGGCCAAGCGATACGCGCTTGCGAAAAACGAATGAAAAAACGTAAGACTCTTTTTGATGATGGCTATGCTCAATATATTACTGAAGGGTGTAGCTTTGACGGAAAGGACGGAATTCCTCGTCTTGCGAATTTTGGAAATGCCGAAATTCCCTTAAAATTGGTTCCTTTCGATAAAGTCAAGACAAACAAGGATTACAGGGGTTATGTTCACTTTTATCTTCATGATTCAAGATACGGGGACATCCTTAAAAATCCGAAGAAATACGACTCCATCCTGGGTAAATTCGATGGAATCGTGACGCCAGATCCAACGATCATAATTGGAAGGTCGAGATGCCTCCACGTAATGGCGACTTATTACAATCGGGCCATTGGGTGCTATGAGCAAAGGAGAGGACTGCCAGTTGTGCCTAACGTAAGATGGGGAGACCCCTCTACCTACGAATTTTGCTTCTTGGGAATTCCAAAACATTCTATTGTTGCCATTTCGACGCACGGAGCCATAGCTAGGGACGTTAAGACAGGTAGCCTTCTGCGCCGGTATTTCAAAATGGGCTTGGATGAAATGTTGGTACAGCTGGAGCCAAGCGATGTTCTTGTTTATGGGTTTATGCCTTCTGATATTTTTGGTGATTGCATCACGAAAACGAGGTTTCACCGATTTCCTTCCGAATTCGAGAGGACGCATGGGAAGGTGGTAAAATGACATGGGCGTCACGTTAAGACATAATTCGTTTGGCTTAAAAAGAGATTCCCATTACTCTTTTGACCCCGAGAGTGGATATTTTGGAGATCATACAAGCGGAAGCCGCCATGACGTCAGAACCATCTTGACTGAAGGCGACCCAAAAGATGAGGCCCGAAAGATGTTCGCTCAGTTGGCCCGTGGAGCTAATATCGTCGAACGTATCCCGGGGCGTTTGTGGATATCCACTCTTGATGATGGGACTCAGTTGTCCCTGAGAATAGATTATCCGCCCGGACATCAACCGACAGTGTGGATTGGCGTTTCTGGAAGCGCTGACCCGGCCGGCATAAAGACCCAAAAAATACATTTTGCTAAAAAGTAAGGAAAAATATGAAAACAAAGAACAATAGCATCGGTGAAAATGGGGTCAAATTGTTGAAAAGCCTCGTTGGCAAAAAGCTGATGACAATAAAACATGACAAATTCATTAGACCTCAGCCTGTCGTTTTTCAACGCGTGGGCTTTGTCCTTGAGAATGGCTTTTTAACCCTCGACAATCGGGTTGACTGGATGGATGACTGGTTTTCGATGGCTGATTACATCCCTCATCTCACTCTTAATGAAGTGAAAAGCGAAAGCGATCTCGTTTTGCCTGGCGAGCCCCTTACAGAATGTTTGGCATCACCGATAAACGAAAAAATCTCGGATGTCCTTTTAATCGAAGACGACATAACGGTTCTTAAAGATGGAGAGGCTTTCCAAAAACTCACCAGCTCCGAGGGAATTATCATCGAGACCGAGATTAGGCAGTACGCCTTTTACAAAGAGAACGTTCTCTTCAACGAAGACTTGCTGATTTACAGAGGGCATAATGTGATAGAAAAAATTCCAGATTTTAAAGCCCATTGGGATATTTTTGCTAAGCCCTATGATGGTCGTTGCTCTAGAAGGGTTATTTCAATGAAAACCGGCGAGACCATTCGTGCTGAATCCGTGGAAGAAGTAGGGGAAATATGGACGGGGCGTTGACTAAAACGCGCCACGTTTCAGGAATACGACGTCTAAATTTGCGGTAAAACGAGAAAAAGAGCCAGTTCAGAGTAAAAACAACCCTAAATTTTGAAATTTCGCGCGCGCACATAAAAAGAATGGATATAATTCAACCCGTCCTTATAAGGAGATTGAAAAATGGACAAAACCAAAATCGTTAAAGTCTTTGGCCGCCAGATCATTGATTCCCGCGGCAACCCGACTGTCGAAGCTGAGGTCACCCTCGCCGATGGCACCGTCGGACGCAGCGCTTCCCCCTCTGGCGCCTCTACCGGCACCCGCGAAGCCATCGAGCTCCGCGACGGCGACAAGAAGTATTTCGGTGGCAAAGGCGTCACCAAAGCCGTCGCTAACATCAACGGCGAAATCGCTAACGCCCTCATCGGCATCGATGCGACCAACACCTTCCTCGTCGACACGACCATGATCAAACTCGACGGCACCGACAACAAGGGCCGCCTTGGCGCGAACGCCATCCTCGCCGTCTCTTTGGCTGCCGCTCATGCCGCCGCTAAGTCCCTCGGCGAACCCCTTTACCGCTTCATCGGCGGCACTGGCGCGAACACCCTCCCCGTTCCGATGATGAACATCATGAACGGCGGCGCTCACGCTGACGACAACATCGACTCCCAGGAATTCCTCATCATGCCAGTCGGCGCTCCCACTTGGAGCGAAGCTCTCCGCTGGTGCACCGAGGTCTTCCACTCCCTCCAGAAGATCTTGAAGGGCCAGGGCCTTTCCACCGGCGCTGGTGATGAAGGCGGCTTTGCCCCCAACACCAAGCATGGTTCCGACGAAGAAGTCCTCACCCTCATCATGGACGGCATCAAAGCCGCCGGTTATGAACCGGGCAAAGACTTCATGCTCGCCATGGACGCTGCGGCCTCTGAATGGGCCAAGGGCGAAAAGAGCGAAGATGGCCAGGTCATCTACCATCAGCCCAAATCCGGCAAGACCTACACCTCTGACCAACTCGTCAAGCACTGGGTCAAGATCGCCAACGAATTCCCGCTCATCTCTCTTGAAGATGGTATGGCGGAAGGCGACTGGGAAGGCTGGAAGAAGCTCAACGAGAAACTCGGCCACAAGATCCAGCTCGTCGGCGACGATCTCTTCGTCACCAACACCAAGATCATCAAGAAGGGCATTGAGCTCGGCGTCGCGAACTCCGTCCTCATCAAGCTCAACCAGATCGGCACCCTCACCGAGACGATCGAAGCCATCAAGATGGCCAAGAACGCCGGCTGGACCGCTGTCGTCTCTCACCGTTCCGGCGAGACCGCGGACACCACGATCGCCGACCTCGTCGTCGCTTTGAACGCTGGTCAAATCAAGACCGGTGCTCCGAACCGCACTGAGCGCGTTGCTAAGTACAACCAGCTCCTCCGCATCGAGGAAGAGCTTGGCGATCACGCCGTCTATCCCGGCATCGCCGCGTTCCGCTTCAACAAGTAATCTTGCTTGAAACCCTAGGGTCCCTCTAACGGAGGGGCCCTTTTTCGTTTACAATAATGTTCATGACCGAAAAAGAGAAAATGATCTCCGGGATGATCTATGATCCTTCTGACCCCGAACTTGAGCCTGCCCGCATCGCTTGCCATAAGCTTTGCGAAGAGTTCAATTCCTTAGGGGAGGACGATCCTAGAAGAGCGGAGATCCAAAGGAAATTGCTCCCCAATGCGGATCCTAGCTTCGTCCTCATGTCTCCTTGCCATTTTGACTACGGGAGCAATATCTACGTGGGCAAGAACTCTTTCGCGAACTTCGGTTTCACCGTTTTGGATACCTGCAAAGTTATCATCGGGGACGATGTCTTCATCGGGCCGAATGTTTCCTTGGTGACGCCCATCCATCCTCTTTTGAATGAGGAGAGGAAGATAAGATTCAAGGAAGATGGCAAAGCCTACGACCTTGAATACGGTGCACCTCTAGAAATCGGCTCAGGCACTTGGATCGCGAGCAATGTGGTGGTGGGGCCTCACGTGAAGATCGGCAAGAACTGCGTGATCGGAATGGGCTCGGTTGTCACCAAAGACATCCCAGATGGGTATCTAGCTTACGGCAATCCCTGCAAGCCAATCCGCAAGATCAGTAAAGAAGACTCTATATATAATAAGAAAGGGCTTTGGGAACATGAATAAGATCGAACGCGTTGTAATTTATTCTTTATTTGTCTTGGCTTTGATTCCTTTGACAATCTTCGATTTCAGCATCTCTTCGAATCTCTATAACCCTGATTCAATCTTCGGGAAGATCTTCTACATCGGAGGTCAAGCGCCTTTCTTGATATTCGGGACTTTCGCGACAGGCTTAGCCTATTTCTTTAGGCCAAAGCAAAGCAAGAAAGCCAACGTTTGGTTTGGGATTCTTTTCCTTTTCATGAGCATCGCGATGGCGCTTTACTCCGGATCGGAGCTCGCAAGCGGGGTGAACCGCTTATGCGGGAAGCCGTGGCATGGTTTCATCAAGATTTTGATGGCCGTTCCTTTCTCAATACCTTGCTTCTTGATTGGCTTTATTCCTGCCGCACTGCTAAGAAATCATAAGACTCACGAGAAGGAGATTTTCCTTTTCGCCTTCATGGTCACCTTCTACGCCTTATATATCCTTGTGTTCACAAACCTTTTGAAGGTCATCGCTTATCGTCCGAGATTCCGTTTGCTTGCCTCTGTTTACGAAGGCGAAAGCCTCGCCTCCCATTGGAGACCGTGGTACGCTTGGCAGACCTTCTTTAGCAAAAAGAACTATACCTCGGACTTGGAAGCGGCAGGGGTCGCTTATAGTTTGGATGATTTCCTTTCCTATCCGAGCGGACATACGATCGTCGCAACCGGTGTTTTGATGATCGCCTATTTCCCGGGGCTAGAGCAAAAGAAAGCTTGGCTCCGTCCTCTGTGTTACGTCTTTGGAGCGATCGTCGGACTGTCGCGAATTTTCTTAGGCGATCATAATGCGACTGATTCCTTGTTTGGCTTTTACCTTGGCGTCGCTGCGATTGATGTTCTGTTCGCCATCATACAGCCTAGATTTGCGGCGTTTTTGGAGAAAAAGAACGTTATTGACATTCAAAAAGAGCTTGCCTGAAACGGGACAATGATTCTTTCCCGACGCAGAGCGTCAATCTTTGAGCGAGCACAACGGGATGATGTAAACTCCATCCTTGGTCTTGCAGGCCATGTTGCCGAATCCATAGAGAATGCATTTCAGCTTCGGCGCTTTCCCTCCATTATCAACAATGGCTTTGCACACCCTATTTAGGTTGGCGGCTCCTTCCTCTGCCCTATCGAGACCTAACTTAATCTCGAAGGCGCACCAATCCCCGTTCTCGAGCTCGATGACTGCATCAATCTCATTGTTCTTGTAATCTTGATAGTGAAACAGCTTGGCGTTGTTGGCGAAAGCATAGATTCCTAAATCCCTTTCAGCGAGAGACTCGAACATGAAGCCGAAAAGATTCATATCGCCCATGAGTTTTTTGGGCGTGACTCCGAGCATTGCGCAGGCCATCGCAGGATCGGAGAAATGCCTTTTCTCCATCTGCTTAACCCGAAGACTGGATCTGATGTTTGGCGCGAAGGGCTTTTGATTGTTTAACAAAAACATTCGCTCGAAAGCGTCTAGGTATTTTGCAAGCGTCGTTTTTGAGAATTCATCTTTGTCGTTTTCGGAGATGTCGTTCAAGATGCTTTGATTCGAAGCGGTGGTTGCCTCATTCCTTGCCAAAGAGCGAAGAATGAGCTCAGCTATGTGCGAGGAATATCGAACATTCTTATCAATTTTGTGGATGTCAGATGTGAAAACACCTTCCATGTAGCTCCTTGCGAGATAGTGACTATAAGCTTCTTTCACGTCCCTATTCTGCGGCCATCCTCCACGGACGATGAGATAGGCGAGTTTCGTTAAAGGGGTGGTTTCCACGATTTGTGGGGTGAAATTGTCTTCGATTAGTTCACGCAAAGAAATGGCGCCCGTCGAATCGCTGGACTCATAGAGCGACATCGTGTTCATTCTAAGCGTTGCGATTCGACCGACTCCGCTGTGAAGCTCTCCTTTGTCCGTTGGGGTAGAAGAGCCGGTTAAAATTATTTGGCCCTTCTCAGACGTTTGGTCCAAGAAAGAACGGGTTGCGTCCCAAATGCTTGGCACTTCTTGCCATTCGTCAATAAGTCTTGGCGCGCTTCCTTTTAAAATGGAATAGGGATCGATTTCGGCGAGCTTTCTATTTGAAAAGTTGTTCGTTGGATCACCAACACTGAACTCGCTTTTTGAATGGTAGGAGGAAGTCCAAGTCTTGCCACAAAACTTTGGACCCTCGACACATACGCCGCCAAAGACCTCGAGGTATTCAGTGAGTTTTTTATCTATTAATCTTTTTTGATATTTTTCTCTTTCCATAACTTACGCTCCCGTCGAATAAATAATAGAAAAATAACCCATATTTGTCAAAGAAAACGACCCATATTTCAACTTTAGAATGACCCATATTCTGAAAGACGTTGCTAGCCCTTTTAAGTGTTCGAGACTGTTTAAAAAGATTTTTATGAGTGCGTTACAGATTTGTTTTTTCTATTGCCTTCTTTTTGAAGAGTGCCTTTTTTGCTTAGCAGAAGCTCCGGAGCTATTAAGCGTTGGTGTTAACCATGTTTCGGCTTAAGGGTTAAGAAAAAGCGAATTGTGTCATCGACCGTTAGCCTTGCGGCGAGAGGACAATCCATGTATTGTTTGAATAATGAATGGAAAAATTATGAAAAGGAAGTTCCTTGCGCTCTTTTTACCCATTTTGTGCCTAGGCGCAAGCTGCGCTGAACCAACAAACGGCGGAGTGACCGTTCTTTATGCATCAGCCTTGCCAAAGACCCCTGTGAAAGAGATTAGGGACATGGCGATTAAGGGGCATACTTTCCGTTATTACAACGTGTATCGGGATGACCAGGACAACTTCATTTTGAAGGACAAGACTTCTTTTATTTCGAATAACGACATCATCTTTGGGTTTCGCTTTGCTTCAGGGGACGCGAGGGCTTACCACTTCAAAGAGGGGTCTTCGGAACCTTATGAATGCACGCTTATGCTGGAGGAAGGTGGGGAACGTTATTACTCCATTGAGGAATTTGGCTTTCAGGTGATGATTGATCGCTCGCTTGAAGAAAGCGTCACGGATGTGAATATTGGGAAGATGAAGATTTGGCATTAAGAAAGCCCGCAAAAAGCAAAGATAATTGGATTTTGCGGGGTTTGTTCACTTGTCCTTTGGCTTCCAGCCGGGCTTGAACCCGTTTTTCAAAGCAGCATCATAGACTTTTTTGATGTCGGGACTAGGAATTCCCAGTCTTTTGTTTCTGCCGATCAGCCTATCGATATACTCCATCGAAGGGAGCTTATTGCTCTTTGAAGAGTTGCATTTTGGGGTGGCGAAAACGAAGTTCCAAAGGTTGTCACTTTTCAAATAATCCCAAGGGATAACATGATCAAGCGGAGCGGTCTCGTCAAGCTTTTGACCGGTGTAGAAACATTCCCTCTTCTCTCCCAAGGAGATGAGAAGCTCTTTGAAGGGAGCCAGATTTTGCCTCTTCGTGATTTCTTCTAGGACGGTGGAAAGATTCTCAACCGATTTTTGGTTCGATTTGAGAATTGCCTCGACCATCTTCAGCCATTCGTAGTAGTTGACTTGATCTAAGATGACTTTGTTGTTTCTGAGAAATTGGAGCGAGCGCTCATTGAACCAGATTGTCTTGCTCTTCTTCGAGAAGCCGTAGATTTTCCCGTCCACGTCTTCGTAGAAGGCCCCGATCACGTATTTTGAGAATTCGGGTAAAGCCTTTTTTAGATACACCTCTTTATCCTTTTCGCTGATGGACTCAAAATGCACCCCATCTAGGTAGGGCTTGTCTTTCACCGATTCGCCGATTATTTTCTCGAACATGCTTTTCTTTGCGGTGGACCCTGAAGGCATTTGGGGGATTTTGTGAACGTTGATCATGTTCCAATACACCGTGGAGAAGGTTTCCCCGATTGGGCGGAAGCCAATCGTGAGGGAATCGTCTAAGGAATATATGTTTTCCAGCAAGCTCTTAAGAAAGCAATATTTGTAGGTGGTGGTGTGGCTTCCCGAGAACAAAGAGAAGCTGATGAGCGAGAGAAAATCCGCCTTTCCGTTTTCGTTTAGTGGGCCTTCGCTTCTGCTCCAGCCTTTCTTCTCTACCATTTTCTGTCCTTTGCTCTCTAAAGGCCGTTTAATCAAGAACCGGCCCCACATGAATCTTGCGAATATTAAAGCCCGTTGCCACGTTAATGCAAATGGTTTCGTTCCTTCCTCTGACATCAGCCCTCGCGTCGCTGTGCTAGAATCCCTCTGAGGATTCGACATGTCTTATTACGAAGAACACGCAAAAGCGTACATCGAAAAGACCTTTGGGGCCGACATGTCCTCGTCTTGCGATTTGTTCCTGAAACGAATCCCCAAGGGCGCCTATATTCTCGATGCTGGTTTTGGCTCCGGAAGAGACTCTTTGTATTTCAAGAATTGCGGCTACCGAGTTTTAGGCATAGACGTGGTTCCTGCTTTCGTGGATCATGCGAGAGAACTTGGCTTAGAGGCAAGATTGCTTAACGTCCTCGACCTTGATTATCAAAACGCCTTCGACGGAGTCTTTGCCTCCGCGAGCTTGCTTCATCTGAACATGGATGAATTGAGGGTTGCTTTAGCGAAGATAAAACGGTCTTTGAAAAGTGGCGGAATCCTTTATATGTCGTTCAAATATGGCACTTTTGCGGGCTTTCGGGATTCCCGTTACTACCTGGATATGACCTTAGAAAGGATAAAACCCATCCTAGAGGAAGCTGGGCTAGACCTTTTGGAGGCAGAGATCGAAGAGGATAAATTAGGCAGGGAAAACCGTTGGATTGAATTTTTGGCTAGGAAGCCTTATTGATCTTTTTCGGGTAGCCCCGATTCTTTAAGAAACTTCCGGAAGGTGCCCTGGCCGTCGAGACAGGTATCGATAAGCCATCCCTTTTCTTGTTTCCAATTTGAGAGGCCTCAGTAATAGAAAGTCCTTTTTGAATCTTCGCTGAAGAAGGGGGTGACCCCAAATTTCAAGCGTTCCTTAAGCACGATGAGCCTGCCGACGCTTCCATTCCCGTCTCGGAAGGGGTGGATATATTCGAAATCCGCGTGGAAGGAAAACGATGTCTTCAAACATCAGCTTTTTGATTCTCGAATTGTTTTCTAAAGGAGAGCGCATTGCCCTTTCGACTTTGCTTATGGGGCAAGCGCACCTGCAGTTCATGATATGGACGCGGAATATTTTGTGCTCTGTCTCTTCCTTCAACGTTTGAAGGATGGGGCTATCGCGTATTTCTAAGTAAAGGTTGGAGACGCCGCGTTTTAGATAGTCTGAAATTCTTAGGAGCACATGGTTAGCAATCTTCTCACCTTTTGACATTTTCGCGATGGCGCGTGAGGAAACCCCTAACTCTTTCGTGAGGTCTGACTTTGTTTTTCCTTTTGATTTCAGTTTGTCTTCTAATTTTTATAGGAATACATATCTTCACTTATTTTCCATTTCAAAGGCAAAAAAGAAAGATTTGCCAGAATATTGCGGACACAATAGACAAGCTTAGAGGCCATCCGAAACCTTCGAATATCCGTAGTTAAATAAGGGAAAAATTAAGATTTTGGCCAAAAAGCAATAAAAACGCCTTAGGAAAATATGGTTTTGATTCTTTCCCGGGCCTTCCTGAGTATTTTTGAATGAACGGGGCTCTAACTCACAAAAAATTTCAAATAGGCGTAAGATTTCCTTAATTGCAAACGAAGGAGCCACCTTATGCTAGAAGTCAAACATCTCAAGCGTGTCTACAAAGTTAAAAACAACGACCCCGTTTATGCGTTAAACGACGTATCGCTCAAATTCCAGGAGAAGGGATTGGTCTTCATCCTCGGCAAGTCCGGCTCAGGCAAATCCACGTTGCTTAACGTCATGGGCGGTTTGGATAAAGCCGACGAAGGCGAAATCATCATCGACGGGAAGTCGAGCAAAGAATTTTCTGCCTCCGAGATGGACGCTTATCGCAATACCTACTTAGGCTTCATCTTCCAGGAATACAACATCCTCTCGGATTTCACCGTGAAGGAGAATATCGCCCTCGCCTTACAACTTCAGCACAAGAAGGCCACTGAGAAAGCGATTAACGATATCTTGGAGCAAGTCGATCTCTCGGGCTTTGCCAAAAGAAAACCCAACGAGCTCTCCGGCGGCCAGAAGCAGAGGGTCGCTATCGCTAGAGCCTTAGTCAAAGAACCAAAGATTATCTTCGGTGATGAGCCGACTGGAGCATTGGATTCCAATACGGGGAAACAGGTTTTTGAGACTTTGAAGAAACTCTCCAAAGACAAACTGGTCGTCATTGTCTCCCACGACAGGGATTTCGCGGAGCATTTCGGCGACCGCGTGATCGAACTCCGGGACGGGAAAGTCATCTCCGACATCACGAAGACTAGTGTGGTGAGCGAAAAGAAAAGGGATGGGATTTCCCTTTTAGGCGATAACGTCATCCGCATCGAAAAAGGACATTCCCTGACCGCGGAAGATCTTCCTCTCCTTAATAAAGCCCTTGAGCAAAGCAAGGAAGACATGTTCATCTCAACCGATGGCCACGTCAATGAGGCATTCTGCGAAGCGGCGAGAATCGATAAAGACGGCAACCGCGAGGAATTTATCGATACTGATCCGGATAAGCTGGAGATGGGGGATGAGGCTTTCGCGCCCATCAAGAGCCATTTCTCTTTGGGGCATGCCTTCCGCATGGGCGCGCGTTCCCTCAAGGTAAAGCCCTTCCGCCTTGTGATGACGATTCTCCTTTCGACGATCGCTTTCTCCTTGTTTGGAGCTAGCGCCTCCCTTTCTAACTTCAACAAGATCGACGCGACCGTCGCCGCGGTGGATGCCGATAAGCTTTCTTCTCTTTCCGTTTCTTATACGGAAAAGGGAATGGCGGGGATCGAGTCTTCCCGCGTTAATGAAATTGAGCAAGCGACCGGGACCAAGCTTTATACCGTGAACTACGCCGAGGCGACTCTCCCTGTGCCAAGCGGCGAAACCGGGGATGCCTTCCACCTCCATCGCTTCGCCGGAGCCATTAACTCAACCGATTCCATAGTGACGGATTTCAACTATACGATCGTCTCGGGCGCTCTTCCGAAAACCGATACCGAGGTCATGATTTCTCTTTATGCCTATTATTCTTACAAGGATTTGGGCATCGGGACCAGCAAGGCATCGCCTGATTACGTTGAGCCTGACAATGTGACTTATGAGAAGGTCATAGGGACGAACATTTCCGTCACGGTCGCGGATAGTTCTGGAATGTATTCGATGAAAGACTGCAAGATTGTGGGCATCTTCGATTCGGGGCTTCCCAAGGGATTCCTCGACTATCGCGAAAAGCCTACGGAAATCACCACGAAAGACAAGAATTTCGCTTATTACACCAGCCTTCGCCAGGTGCAGAACTGCCATAACGTCGTCGTCATGGGAGGGAATGGCGGTTCTTCCTCCTTTGGCAACGATAGCGGCAGCGCTGATCTCCTCGTCGCTTTTGGGGGAGATGAGACGAAGCTTAGAAATTTCCTCAAGTACTATTTCGAAAAATCCGACGCGGTGATGTACATCGATTGGGAAACCGCTGATGCGGGGACTTATTATCTGAACATCGTCGACACGAACATCGGCTTGGTCATCACGACCTCCACGATGCTTTCCGTCCTTACGAAAGTGTTCCTTTACGTCGGCATCGCGATGGCGGTGTTTAGCCTTCTCCTTTTCTACAACTTCATCTCGGTCTCCATCAACAACAAGAAGAGGGAGATCGGCATCTTGCGCGCGGTTGGCGCGAAGAAGATCGACGTCTTCAAGATCTTCTATAGCGAGGCTTTCATCATCGCCTTTGCGAACTTCGTTCTCTCCACGGCTTTGACCATTTACATCACCTTCTCGGTCAATGCTTCCTTCCGCTCGGAGCTAAGCATGCCTTTCGGGGTCATGAACATGAACATCTTCACCGTCTTGATGCTATTAGCGATCTCGCTTGGCGCGAGCATCCTCTCGGCTTCTATCCCAGTGATTCGCCTAGCGAATAAGAAGCCAATCGACGCGATTCACAATAAGTAAATGAACTGCCCGCTTCCTAGTCTGAAGCGGGCTTTCTTTTTTTGACGAGCAAAGACTTAGGTGATAGTTAATAAACTTTAACTTTGCTAAGATAGGAGGGCTTAAAAGCAGGGGAGGGTCTTATGAAATACATCCCGAAGAAAATGGTTAAGAATTCCAGATTCAAGAAGTTCTTTAAAACGCTTAGTAAGGAAGAACAAGGGAAAACCCTGCAAATCATGGATAAACTGATTGAAGAGAATAAGGAATACGCGGATGAGAAGAATCATGAATATCTTTGCAATCTTTTCTCTTGCCTCGCTCTGGAAATGATGCTTGAAGAGAATGGGAAAAGCAGAGAGGAAAGCGAGAAGACGGTGATTGAGGCGATGCATCGCTTCATTGAGCCTTCGATCGAATCCATGAGGATCTTGTCGAGGATGCCTTTCTTCGTGTCGATGCTCAATAAGCTCATGCCCATCAAGTTCGAACACGTCGCAGGGTATGGTTGGGACATTGAGTTCCCCAAGACGGAAGGAAACCGATTCGCCATGACGACGCATCGCTGCATCTTCTTCGATATCTTTTCTAAATACGGCAGGCCCGAGCTCACCAAGGGCTTCTGCCAGGTTGACAATATCCTTTATGGCGCGCTTCCTAAGACGAAGTTCTCCTATACCGAGAGAATCGGCGAAGGAGGGAAGAAGTGCGACTATGTTTTTGAAAGGATGAACGCGGAAGAAAAATAGATTAGCTTCCCTGTTACAAATGCCAAAAATTTGAAAAATTGGCAAAAGTAACATATAGTATGGTCATGTTTAGCGGCGGCGTGACTTTAAAAAGATTGAACTCCGATTTCAGCAAAATGACCCTGTCTAGAAAAATCGCGAAAGGGGAGATCGGAAATGCGGGGTATGGCTTTTATGCGGATAGCCCCCGCGTTTTTGAGTCTGAGCTAGATGGGGTATCCAAAGCGATCAACGCTGAACTTGATACATTTCCTTTTCCTCCTAAAAGGGTTATTTTTTCCGCTGTATCTTTGAATTTTTGCATTAATCAGCTTGTCGATTCGACAACCTATCTTGTGGAAGTTGAAAGAGAATACCTCCTAAGCACTTTCCTGACGCTCAAAAACCATCTAAGCAATGTCGTTCTTCTGAAGCCCAACAAACAGGATAAAATGAATTACTGGGAGCCCGGCGCTATTTATGTAAAAGAGTTATTCAAAAGAAGCCCAGTCAAAAAAGATGGCTCGATTGCTATCGAAAAGCTAATTGTCGATCTCATTTTCGATGAGGACCTCTCCTCGCTGTATTCGGGAAGGGATATCGACGAAGCTCTTGAAGTCCTTTGCACCAGGTATGCAGTCAATTACAGGAAATTGTTTGCTTATGCTTCGAGAAAAGGATTGAAGGACCGCTTGCTTGAGAGAATTCGCCGGCTCATTCCAGATGAGATTTTGGAGGTGGCGACGGATGATAAGCAAACAAAGTTTCGAGAGGAGTCACATTGAGCGCTCTGCGGCCCTATATCCTAAACTGGATCCCAGCAAAATTGAGACTGCCATATTTGCTTTGGGCCTATTGGATGAACTTATAAGGTCCGGACTGCCCCTTATTTTCAAAGGAGGGACGTCCTTGCTGCTGCTGCTTGAGCGCCCGCGAAGAATCAGCACCGATATTGACATCATTGTGCCCCCGGGCGCCGATTTCGATAGGATTTTCGAAAAAGTGAAAAAGCGGTTTCCTTTTTATGAAGGGGAAGAGAGAGGGGCAAGCTTCAATAAAGTATTCCGACATTTCTATTTCATGTTTGAGGGCCCGAAAAGCGGAAAGGAATGCAGAATCAACCTTGATGTTGCTTTTGAAGAGAACCCCTATCCGAGGACGATCGAAAAGGAAATCAAAATGCCTTTCCTGCTGACGACAGGTGAGGGGACATTCGTTAAGATACCCTCTTGCGAATCGATTTTGGGGGACAAGCTCACCGCCTTCGCCCCGACCACGATAGGAGTAAATCCATTCGCAACTTCTTTAGGCAAGAAAATAGACAATCGCTTGCAGGTGATGAAGCAGTTCTATGATATTGCGCGTTTGTCCGAAAGCGCGCTTGATTATGACGAAATTGCCTCCTCTTATACGAAAAGTCAAATTTTTGAAAACAGCTTTCGCAATACCCTCTATTCTATTAAAGAAACCATGCTTGATACGTTTAACCACGCCGCTGAAATCGCTTCAATGGGGCTTTGGAAAAAGGGGTCAAATTTTTATGCGGATGTGGCTAGACCAGGAATCCAGGGGCTGGCTTCCAATGTTTTTGAAGGAAAATACAACCAGCTCGACGCGATCGTTGACGCAAGCAAAATAATGCTTCTTGTAGCGCGCTTGCTCTCCGGGAAAAAGGAAGAAGAACCGCCGAGCGGTTACAAGGATGCTAGATTGAAACATTTCAAATTTGTCGCTGAGCCCCAAACTTTCGCCGATATACGCAAGGCTTTGTTTTTGCTTTCCTCTATTTCTCCGCGGTGATTGTTTTGTTCTCAAGGAAAAATAGTACTTTAGTACCAAAATAACTTTGTTTTTTGAACGGATTGCATACAATCGAGGAAGAAGAGCTTCAACAATGATTCAGGTTTTTTACAAGGAAGACATCATCAAACGTTTGGCCGCCATTATTACCTATGGGCTTAACGGAAAATACTCTTACGGCACAATCGAAGAGAGAATTGTTGCTTCCCCTTTCGTAAACCGCCTTGAGAAGAACTTCTATGATTCTGAAGAAAGCATAGAAAAAGTGGTGGAGGATGCCTTTAAGGTGGCCTTAGAGAAAGAGGCGGACATCTCTTTCAGGGCTTTGTTTCTCGCCGAATCCTATATCAGGCTTTTCTTCTCGGTCGATCGGAGCTTCGAGTATCTATTTCTTTACTGGGACTTAGGCAATTTCGTGAGTAAGTACGGCGTTTATCATGAAATGGATTTTTCCAATCTGATGGATGATTTTCTTTCTAACGTCCATAAGACCCCGTTATTAAGAAAGCTCTCTTTAAGGAAGGGAGTTAATCTAAGGAATGTCGCTAGGCTCACCGGGATCAGCGAGAACACGATCAACAAGTACGCCAAAGACGACAAATATCTCTATTCCTGCTCTCACGAAAATGGCTATCGATTATCGACGCTTTTCAATGTGAAGGAGAATCTTTTCATTCAAAACATCGGCGTGTACCTCGATGTGGCCATTTATTTGTCTGATGACTTTTATAAAGATTATCGAAATTACCTTGGCTTTTATTACGCTTGCTACTTCGATAAGAAGCTTGACGAAAACGACTTCTCCTACGACGAAAATGGCGGATGCTTTGTCTCGAAGGAAGGAAAAGTCTTACGTGTTTTGACCTGCGATGAAGAAGGGCTGACGCTTTCTTTCGTAGAGAATAAGACGGAAACTGGCGATTATGCGGTGCTCTTCCTTTCCGGAGTCTTCAGTGAGCACGCTGAAAGGTATTTTGCTTTAAAGAATGAGGCCATTCATGAACTGTTGTTAATCGGTCCTGAAAATGTATATCTCGTCAACAAAGGAAGGAAAATCAGGATTGGCTACACCGTGATGAATTTCCTGATCATCAAAGCGAAACGCAGGGTTTCCTCCTGCCTAGATAAGGCTGTGTAGCCCTTTTTACGTAAGCGAGGGTGAAGGAGCCACCCTCATCCCTGACGCGTTTCTTCGGAAAGTTTTTCCTTTCGGACTTTGCTTGGGGTGAGATGGATGATTTTTTTGAAAAGATTGTAGAAATAAGGGATATTCGCAAAGCCGATTTGCTCGCAGATCTCTTCGATGGAGAGATCCGTTTTCTTCAAAAGAAAGTATGCGTAGTTGATTTTCTGCTTGTTGAAATAATCGGTCATCGTCATGCCGAAATGCTTCTTGAAGAGGCGCCTGATGTAATCTGGCGTGAAGGGAATGTCCTGAATGAGCTCTCTGCAGTCGAAATGGAAGTTCGCATAGCTTGATAAGCGCGTCGCTAGATTGCTTAGCCAGCTCGGGATCGCGTTGCTGCTTTGCTTGAGGTTATAGGCGATGACGAGATTGATGAGATAGGCCGTCAACGCTCTCGCGTGAAAAAGATAGGAAGAATCGTCTGGCTCTAGGAAGAGGAAGGGCACATAGCTTTCAATGGAGTAGATCTCCTCGCTCGTTAAGACGATTTCGCGCGTATACCCCTCTCCTAAAATTTCGTCGAATAGGGTGGGGGAAAGGCTGTCGCAAGCTTGTTTGAAGAAAGACGTCGCAATCAAGACGTCGCGCCTCATGAACGGTCCATCCTCGTTTTTGGCGAATCGGTGGATGTCCGTGAGGTTTAGCAAACAAGCGTGTCCGCTATCGATATGACTGCTTTTGCCGTTTAGCACCTGTTCCCCTCCGCCGTCGAATACATAGAAGAATTCGATATAGGAATGGCGGTGAAAAGGCACGTTCTCATTTTTGATGCTTTGGGTGAACACGGGGGCGCCGTTACGCGCGGTCGTGATCAAGTCAAATGTGTATGGCTCATTGCTCATGAAAGAAAATTAACACTGAAAGCGATTATTTCCAAGATAAAAGTCGGTCTAGAATAATTTTCATCGCACATCGCCTGAAAAATGCCTTGATTTTTATCTTATTCAATATCTTTAAAAAGATTTTAAAAGCGGTTTATAGTTCGATTTAGCATAATTTTATATCGTTGTTGTTTATTGAAGGAACCTTGAAAGCGCTTCAAAATTTGACAACAAAGGTGCTCGAAGTCTAAGCGAGCGAAAGAATGACTATCAGGAGACGGCAACGGATGAAACCAAAGATGGGAAAAATACGGTGGGCGTTAGGCGTGTGCTCAGGCTTTTTGCTGCTATCTTCCTGCGGAAGTAGCGCGAACGCGAAAGCCGCGTGCAAGGTTAGTTTCGAACTCAACACCCCCGCGGGCTTAACCACCACGCAGCATGGTTCCCAAACCGTAGCTTATGATGGGTTGGTCGAGAAACCGCTTGTCACCGTGACGAGCGACAACCCCGACAACTACCGCATCGAAGGATGGTATACCGATTCCGCCTGCTCTTCTGAAAATCAATGGGATTTTGACATCTATCCCGTCAAAGAAGACATGACCCTTTATGCGAAATGGACGCAGATGTATTCCGTCAAATTCTTTTTGGAAGGCGATTACGAGAACCCCGTGTACGAGGCTTTGGTTAAGCCGGGGCATAAGGTGAATAGCTGCGACGACAAGGTCGCGGGTTATAAGATCGACGGGTATTACACCTCGAGTACCTTTGCTTCCGACAAGGTCTTTGATTTCGCAACCCCAATCACCAATCACACTTCCCTCTATCTTAAGACCGATGGCCTGCTTTATTTCTCGGCCTCCACGATGAAGAAGAACTTCTCGACCGTCGCGGCGAGCATCAGCGGTTCAACCGCGGGGAATTCCACTTTGGTGAATGTAGGGGAAGAAGAGGCCCTTTCGGTGAATTTTGGCTATTCCGCCAAGGCAAGCAATGGGAACAGCGATCCCCATCTTCTTTTCAGCGGCGGCAACATTTCAATCCTTAAAAGCCAGGTCGTGCGCATCAAGATGAAAAACCTTGGCCCAGCCAAGCAAATCGGCTTCTTCTTCGTGGGCAAGGACCAATATGGGAATTATGTTGGCGGCGATGATTTCTCCGCGACCAACGCTCTTTATCACGACTTCAAGAGCAACGAAATCTCAATGAATGAAGGGGATGACTGGCTTGACGTCGAATTCAATTTGGCGAAGAACACCGAGAACTGGTCGAAAATCGAAACCCTCACGAAGATCAGAATTGAATCGACCTACGCATCCAAGGATTCCAAGGACACCTCGAACGTTTTCCTCATCAAGGAAATCCATAGCGAGAATGTCCCTGAATACGATACGAGGAACCCAAAACTCTCTTTCTACGACGGCGAGAAGGAAGTCTATGCCACCCGAATCCAAAAAGGCACCTCGCTAAGTGAAGAAGATTGCAAAAGCCTCTGCGCCGGATACAAAATCAAGGGCTTCTATAGCGACAAAGAGAAGACAACGCCCTTCGAATTCGGGCCGTCTTTAGAGGGCGATGCCTCGATTTACATCGACTATGAGGACACTTTCTATTTTGATGGCAAGGCGATGGCGAAGAGATTCGATGCCGTTGCTTCTAGCGATCCGGGCGACAAAGGCTTCTCCCCGAGCAAAGGAACGATTTCCTACAACGAGGATCAAGACGGGGCAGATGTGAATTTCGGCGTCTCCACGCTGGGCGACCCTTACATTTATATCGGCGAGAGCTATATTCCTTTGAACGGGAAGAACAAAATCGAGGTTACTTTGAAAAATCTCGGAAACTGTCAGCAATTGGCTTTCTATTGGGCGGGCCTTACGAATTCGGGCAGCGTCATCTCTGATTTCACCGCTTCTTACGAATACTGGAGCAGCCCCGTTCTCGCGACGAAGATGAGCCTTGAAGATGACTATGTCACCTATACCTTCGACTTGTCTTCTTGCGAAACCTGGAAAAAGATGAGCGTAATCACGAAATTCCGCTTCCAGGCCGCCTATGTCTCAACCTCGAAGGAAGATGGCTCCAATCGCATGATCATCAAATCCATCACGGGAGGCACTTTATGAAAAAGAACAGAACCTTTTTGCTGGGCTTAACTTGCCTCGCTCTGCTTTCCGGATGCTCAAACGGCGAGAGCAAAGAAGTCTCGAACGATTCCGCCACCGAATCTGAATACGTCTGCGCCCTTGATGAGGTTGACGAAAAAGAATTGAACCGCCTTTCCTCCATGCACGAGCTAGGCTCCTCGATTTACCACAGCAACCGCATCAAGAACGCGGTGCAGGGCTACTACAAGGATTCCGATAGAAACGCTTATGTGGTCAAGAATTCCTCGATGCAGTTCAGCCATAGGCTCGCCAATTCCGATGACGATGTGAGCAAATCAAAGGTGGTCTCTTCCTTTAAAAACAGCAAAGGGAAGGATTATTTCAAGAACTCCATGGATGTTTTTGTCCATAGCGGCGAGGACTATGTCTACGGCAGGGATTACGATGGCTATGCTCGAGTCAACACGAATAAACTCGGCTATTACTACTATGAAGTGAACGTGAGGGATTTCGATTTCTCCTCCCTTGGCTATGACTTGAAGCTTGAGAAGACCTTTCATGCCTATTCCGATCAGCTTCGCACCAATTTCCGCGCGGTATCCCAAGGCACGACTTCCATCGATTCCTTAGGCTTTGAGCTGAAGCTCCTCAATGAAACCATCGAGAGCATTGAGGTGTATGACGGTAAGAACTACTTATCTCTTGAAGACGGGGATTTGGAGCAAAAGAGTGATATCCAGTATGTCGGCTTCTCCGTGAAAGGGGTGGGGGTCATCGGAATTATTTTCCCTAAGTCCTCCTCTTTACGCGTCAGCTTGTCAAAGAATGCGACCGTGACCACCTTAAAGCAAGAAACCCTTCTTGGAGAAGGCAGACTAACCGCCGGGCAAGACATCTCAGTAAACAACCGCGTTTACAATGACGAGACCTCCAACTTCGAAGGGCTCAGGAAAGCCAATTCCCTTGAGCAAAACCCCTATGGGTCTTCCGAGATCACCGTCGATGAGTCCAAAGACCAAGCCAAATTCACCGGATACGACTTTGCTCGCGGCGCCTATACCTTCTCCTTGGACTCGATGTCCTTCTACAATTCCTATTACCTGACCCCGGACAAGAAGTTCTTCGAAAGCATCAAAATAAACGGGAAAGACGAACGCGATATCTATATCTATGTTAAGTGCGACCGCCCGGTAGAGGGAGCGACAATCCTAGATGGGGACGACGTCCAAATGCCGATTCCCGTGGAGATTTGCAAGAATTTCGGGCACGAGAACGAAGAGCCGATCTACGAGACGGGCGATCCCTTCTATGGCGTATTCCTCTTCCCTGTCGTCACCAAAGCGAACAAGGAGCTTTCCTTCAGTTTAGTGAGCGTCATGCAGAATTGGGGCAATTATAAAATCAAGCAGCTCTCCTCCATCTCTTATTCGACCGGTTATTACCATATGTCCACCGGTGTCACGGAGACCAACTGCATCGCCCCTTATTTCTCGAATAACCTGACGACTTACGAAGACTATGGCTGGAGCTGGTTCATCCCCGATTTCCGCGGAGCAAGCGGAAAAATGTGGGATTATGGCGACCCGCAGTACAATAGCGTCGGCATCGTCATGGCTCCCACGAACAACTCTCTTCGCGTGAAAAGCAATTACCTTGGCTCGGAAATCGTCTCCTCCGGCCTTGTCTACAACGACCTCAAGTATTCCTATATTTCAGACGACGGGAATTACAAGTTCGATTTCCGCCACGTCGAGATGGCCCAAGACGACGAATCGAGGACCTATTACGAGATTGATTTCGAGATCCTTCAGGACACAACCCTCAAGGCGAAGGACTTCTCTTTCCTTGGCTTCGACGGGAGGAACACCGATTACCGGAAATACTCTTATCTCGACGAATCCAACGAACACAAAGTCCTTGAGGCTAAGCGAAGCAAAGGGGAGGAGACCTTCTCCCCGCTCCACAAAGGAACGAGCTACTTGTCCGTTTATGACAAGACCGACCAGTCCGTGGAGAATAACAACTTCGGATTGATCGTCAAAAACGCGACCGTGACGAAATCAGGCTCTAGCTCTGACTTAGGTTTAGCGATGTATACCAATTATGGTAAAGTCCATTCCAAGTGCAACTACGCCTCCTTGACCCTCAAAGAGAATCTTCGCCTCAACAAAGGCGACAAAATGCATCTTGAGCTGATTCTCCTTCCGTATGGAGACGAGGGGAAAATGAGCGAGAGTGGGGACAACGTCATCAAGGTCTACCACGATAGCGTGCTCGACCCTCTCACCTCGATCGCCGAGAAGGGAGTCTCTTCTAGCGACACCTACCTGACCACCGTGAAGGCGGATAAAGATGAGGCGAAAGCGCTCTACGTCGGAGGCAATTACCAAGATTACGAAGTGACCTATGCCCTTAGCTTCAGCAATTTCAGCAAGCTAGGCAAGCCAATCATCAGCAAAGACGGCTCCTCTTACGAGTACAATAAGGAAGAACAGGGCTACGACGGCTACCAGGTAAGCTATCAAAACGGCTCCTTCGCCTATTCCTTCAACATCACTAAAGGCAACGAAAACGCCACATATTCCATTTCGTTATAGGAGGTAAATGAATATGAACAAAAAATGTCTTCTCTCCAGCATCCTCGCTCTTGCTGGACTCGCCCTTGCTGCTTGCTCTAGCGATAGCCAAAGCACCACGGGGGGCAAATACATCGACGTCGATCCCTTGCAGATCGAAGGCTTCAACAGCCAGTATCTGCCCGTCAAAGACAAGATCGTGAAAAGGCAAGGAAACATCAATATCTGCCTTGAGTTCGATGGCGCGGAAGAGGCCTATCAAAGCGTCGCGGACGAGTATATGCGTCTCCATGGCGGCTCGGTCAAAGTGAACATCAAGTCCTATACCGGAACCTATAGCGACTACATCGTCAACCAAATGAACACCCTCGACATCGTGCAAGGCAATTACATCAACAACATCGAGAATTATTGCCTCAACATGTACTCGAACATCTACAAAGAGAATCCTTACGCGGGCAAAAACAGCGACGGCGACATCAATTATTGGAGCGACGTATTGACCGAAGAGGCCTATGTCTCTTCCAAAAGCGCGACCAACGCGACTTATATCTTGAACTCGGAGAACCTTCAGACCGCCTGGTTCGTGAACAAGACCGCCCTCGAAGAAGCGGGGAAGCACGGCTATAACGTCAAAGACAGCGCGGGCAATTTGGCCACCCCAAGCACTTGGGACGAACTGATTGACCTATGCGAGGCGATGGTTCAGGCGGGCTACACCCATCCTTTGGGAATCTCCTTGAACGACGAGTCCATTGACTCGATCCAATTCACCTGGCTTTTGCGCGTTTATGGCGATTACTATTACCGCAACGAGTACAAACGCATCGTCACAAATGACGGCTATGAATATGACCCCACCGACAAGAACCCTGAGACCGATGGGGACTGGAGCTATAAGGACACCGTTTTCTACAATTCGCTCCTCGATGAGCGCGAGGGCGATGAGCGCCCCTATATCCAAGGAAGCCAAAACAAGACGGATTACGTTGGGGCGAATAGCGGCAAATACAAAGAATTCCTCACCCAGCTTCACAAGATGAGGAGATACCTTTCTAGCGACGCGAGCCAGACCAACTATTCCCTCAACGAGGCGCGCAACCGCTTCGCCTATCAGACCAAAGGCAAAACCGATTCGCCCCAAATCGTCTTGGACTACGCGGGCGAAGGCCTGCTTTACGCCAAAAGCGACAAGATCGATTATGACTTCTTCGACTATCCGAAGATGATTTCCGAAGGCGGCTATATCGACGAAGGGACGATCGTCAGGGACGTCGGAGGAAACGGAGGCTACCTCTCCATCCTCAAAAGCGGCAAGAGCAACGACCAGGTGAACCTCTCCTTGGACTTCATCCAGTTCTTCATGTCCCCATATGGCCAGACCGTGTATTATGACGCGCTCAGCAAGACGAGTTTCGCCCCGAAAGGCCTCACGACCGTCATCAACGATTACGTTTTAGTCCCCACCCAGTGGGAATCCTTCTTCAAGACCGACAAAATCTCCTTCAACGGCCTCGTCGACGAGAATCCTTACGTCATCAGCTACCTTAGGGGCATCGGCAGCCTCAGCGAGACCAAGGACGGCCTCAAAGACGTGATGCGCGGATTGCTTTCTGACACCGGAAGCGACGAGCTCACCGTCGAGCAGGCCCAAGCGGAGTGGGGGAAAGACTACCTCGCCGCCTGGAACGCTTATTGCGACAAGGTCGGCTACAACAAAGAATCCTATAAGAAACCCGGCAGCGAGGTTACAGGGAAATAATGGACAGCAAAAGAAAGCGCCATCTTGGTTTTAAGATCGCCGCGATTGCCTCTAGTTCTCTCGCGGCCGTTTTCCTCGCGCTTTCCATTCTCTGCATCGTCTGCTTCCCGAAGACCTACTCCATCGACTCCTCGAACAGCGAGCCTGTGGTCTCTTTGGTCTGCGATTCGAATCTCTATTACGCGACCTCGACGAGCCTAAGCAAGGCAAGCAAGAGCAATGAGCTCATCAAGTCCTATGACCTGATCGAGGACGCCAATGCGAAGTACTCGCTTGGCGCGAGCTCATTGAAAAGCCTATATGAGGCAAATGATGACAAACTCGTCGCCGTGAGCCAAAATGCGAGCGACGGTTACTTGTTCTTGGTGAATAAGTCGGATCTGAGCCTGGATGGCTATGCGAAATATAGCGGCGAATTCTTGCGCTTAGCTTCCTCGGGGGACGATTTGGTCATCGCCTCAAAAAGCGGCAAATACACGCTTTACTCTCGCTACAGGCTGAGCGCTTTCTCCGACGGCGTTTACAAAAGCGGCTATTACTACCGCATCACTCTCGGCAAAGACCGCAACTCCTATGTTTTAAACCGCAACGAATCCATCACCACCCTGGATATCGCCATCAAAGACAACCGTCTCTACGCGATCAATTCCGCGGGCGTGAGCGTCATGGACCTCGACTTCACTTATAATGCCTTCCACACCGAGGAAGGAAAAGCGAAGTGGGGGGACTCCTCCTTCTTAGAAACCTATGGCGTGAAAGGAACCCCGGACAAGGATTCCATCACTTTGGATTCGACTCTTTTCAAGGCAAATACCTCTTATTATGACGTGATGGGCCTCTCCGTTTCCGGCGGTTTCTTCCGTTCCTCGCAGAATGAGGTCTATTACGTCGGCACGGACAACATCCTCTATTCCATCTCTTATCGCGACATCAAGTCGAAACGCCCGGAAGGGAGCATAAGCGACGATAAGGTGAAAAGCTATCCTTCCTTAAGCTTCCCCACCCTCGTCGAGACCGATGGCTGCCTCTTTTATGATGACAAGAGCGAGAGCGCCTATGTCATTTACAAAGCCTCCGACAACGTCAGCAAGATTTCTTTCGTCGATGACACCCCTGTTCTTGATTTCACGATCGCGGTGGAATTCAACATTGTCTTCTTGACCACGGATCACGGCGCGAATTACCTTGCCTTCCTTTCGAATAACAGCACCAAAAGCGAAGCGGGGGTGTATCTAGGGAAATATTTGGACCCCCTTTCCTACAAGAGCTTCGAATGGACGAAGACCGCGGTTATCTATTTCTTAGTCTTCCTCCTCCTCTTCCTCATCGCCTCCATCATCTCTTGGGTCGGAACCCTTAGGAAAGGCAGCGACAAGAAGATTCTCGCCACGTTCCGGAGCATTTGGAAATCGAAGTTCATCTACCTCGCGATGGCCCCTTCTTTGGTATTGCTAGTGATGTTCTGCTACTACCCGGCCATCGCCTCCATCGGGCTTTCTTTCTTCGACTACACGAAAGAGAACCCGACCTTCAACTGGAACAACTTCGCCAATTACAAATACGTCTTCACCGATCCCGCGATGCTCGCCGCCTTCAAAAACATGTTCCTGTTCCTCATCGTGGACATCGTGACCGCGGTCTTGCCTCCACTCATCTTTGCTTTCTTCCTCTCAACGATGAAGAACGAGAAGATGTCGAAAGTGATGCGCACGCTTCTCTTCATCCCGGGCATCATCCCCGGAATCGCGGGCAACCTCATCTGGAAAGAGGCGATTCTAGGCAACTTCGGTGTGCTTAACGAATGCATCAAAGCCTGCGGAGGGAACGTCTTCTCCTTTTTGGCGCAGTCTTCCACGGCGAAATGGAGCCTTCTCCTCGTCGGCTTCCCATATGTCGGCAGCTACATCATCTTCTATGGGGGCATGATGAACATCCCCAAGAGCTATTACGAAGCTTGCGAGCTAGAAGGGGTAGGGCCATGGAGGAGATTCGTTAAGATCGACATCCCCCTCGTCTTCCCTCAGCTCAAGTACGTCTTCGTCTGCTCAATCATCGCCTCGATGCAGAATTTCGCCCGCGTCCAGTCGATCACGAACGGGGCTTACGACACGAGCGTCCCCGTCTTGGAGATGTATGACCAGATCATGGACGGGAATTACGGGAAAGCCTCGGCGATCGCCTCCGTCATCTTTGTTCTCCTCTTCTTCGCGACCTACTTCACCATGAAACAAAAGAGAAAGGAGATGAAGATATGAGCACGAATAGCCACGCGCATATCAAACGGACCATTGATCGCCGCACCTATCAGATTGGGATCAACATCTACATCATCGTCTGCACGATTTTCTGCCTCCTCCCTCTTTTCGTGACGATCCTTAACTCCCTTAAGTCGAATGAGAACATCATCCTCTCGATCTTTGGCTTCACGATCTCTGGCGAAGCCACCGCGGAGAACTACTCCCTTGCCTTCAACGCGATCAAGACCTATTTCGTGCGCACCATCATCCTTTCTTTGATCGGCGCGAGCGTCGACGTGATGCTTGGGGCGATTCTCGCCTATCTTTTCTCCTTCAAGGATTTCCCGGGGAAGAACTTCCTCTTCATGATGTTCATTTCGGTGATGCTCCTCCCTTCCATCATGGGCATGCCGATCTTGCTGCCCCTAGTGAAGGAGACGCTTCATTTAGCGGACAACGAATGGCTTTCTTATATCGGCTATCTCCTCCCGAATTTCGCGGGTGGCCAGGTGACGGCCTTGTTCCTTTTCAAGACCTTCTTCTCCCAACAGCCCAAGGACATCTATGAATCGGCGAGGATCGAGGGGGCCAATGACTTCAAGATCTTCTTTAGAATCACCTTCCCCCTAGGCTTCCCCATCATCCTCTTCCAGTTCGTTGGCATCTTCACGAGCCTATATAACGACTATCTCTGGCCTAGCCTTCTCTTCAATACGGACTACACGACCTTGATGCCGATCCTCGTGAAGCAGCAGACCGTCTTCTCTAACCTCAGCCAGACGGGGGCGACATACGCGATGTATATGCTTTCCTCAATCCCCTTGATCATCGCTTCCATCATCTCGATGAAGCATTTCGTCGGCGGGGATTTCGCCAGCGGCATGAAACTATAAGGAGCAAACGACATGGCAACCTTGAAATTAGAAAACGTCAACAAGATCTACGCTAACTCTGTGCAGGCCGTCCATGATTTCAATTTGGAAATCAAGGACAAGGAGTTCGTCGTTTTCGTCGGTCCTTCGGGATGTGGCAAATCCACGACCCTCCGCATGATCGCGGGCTTAGAGGAAATCAGCAGCGGCAACGTCTATATCGATTCCACCCTCGTGAATACGATGATGGCCAAGGACAGGGATATCGCGATGGTCTTCCAGAACTACGCGCTTTACCCTCATATGACCATTTTCAAGAACATGAGTTTTGGCCTTGAGACCCGTAAGATCCCCGTCCCCGTCTTTGATAAGGAAGGCAAGGAAATCAAGGTAATCGACAAGAAAAGAATCGCCTATCTCAAGAACAACATCAAAGAATGGAAGAGGCAAGACGAGGAGAACGAAGTCAAGAAATACGACAAGGTGATCGAGGAAGCTGAGAAAGAGATCGCCTACCTTGAAGCTAATAAGACCGCGACCAAAGTCAAATACGTCCATATGAGCAAGGAAGAGGTCGCGAAAAGAGTGAATGGGGCCGCGGAGATCTTGGGACTCACCCAATACCTTAAGAGAAAACCCGGCGAGCTTAGCGGAGGGCAAAGGCAGCGCGTCGCGCTTGGAAGGGCGATCGTCAGAAATCCAAAAGTGTTCTTGATGGATGAGCCTCTATCGAACCTCGACGCGAAGCTCCGCGTCCAGACCAGGAAAGAGATCATCAAAATCCATCAAGCGGTGGGGGCGACCACGATCTACGTCACCCACGACCAGACCGAGGCCATGACGATGGCGGATAAGATCGTCATCATGAAGGATGGCTACATCAAGCAAGTCGGCACCCCGAAAGAAGTCTACAACGACCCCAAGAACGTCTTCGTCGCTGGCTTCATCGGAAGCCCAGCGATGAATTTCTTCAAAGGCAAGATAGACGGGAACAAGTTCGTCTTCGATGGCGAAGCGGGCATCTCCGTGGAATTAAAGGGAAGCGCGAAAGAATATGAGGGCAAAGAGGTCCTCCTTGGAATCCGCCCTGAAAGTGCCTTCATCAAGGGAGACGTCACGGGGAAGAAGCTCACCTCCTATTCGGTGAAGATGAGCTGCAATCTCGTTGAGATGCTAGGGAATGAGGAACTCGTTTATGGCGAGGTCTCCTCGCAAAGCATCTGCTGCAAGATCTCTAGCGACATCCCGGTTCAAGAAGGGGAGGAATGCGAATTCGCCTTCGACCTCGACAAGATGTATCTCTTTGACCCCGATAGCGAAGAAAGGATCTATTTCGATGCTTGATTGGCTGAAAAGGGTCTTCGAGAAGTTCTCCTTCACCGACGAAGAGAGCGAAAACAAGAGGAGGCACCCCGTCTTGAGCGAGCGTTCCCTCTCCTATTGCTACAAAACTCTCTCTGAATACGCGCGAAGTGAGAACCACACAAGTGTCATCCTCAAAGAGGAGTTCCACGAGATTTACTTCGTCGAGGGGAAATTCGAGGTGACCTTGATTCTCCTCTCTAGCCCAGAAGGCAAGACAATCGTCTCTTGCCACGTGCTTGCTTCTAGACGAGGCAAGAGCCGTCAGAAACTCTATGAAACCTTAGAGACCGTGAATGGTCTATTGAATCAATGAAGGAGGTAAGGAACGAAGAGAAAAAGAAACTAGAAACAAGGCCAAGAAGAGACATCGGTAATCCTTCTTGGATTGTTAGCCCATCAGGGCAAAAAAACAAAGAAAAGATCATTTGGAGGAAAAACAACAATGAAAATGAAACTTTGCTTAAGCGTGAGCGCCTTGCTATTAGGGCTCTCCACGGCTGGATTCGCCTTTAATAGCAACGCCGTCACGGTAAATGCGGCAACGGGGGACACCCACAGTATCTATTTCAAAGGGAATAACATAGGCGGCGTTTCTGGAAGGAACTTCGCCCAGGCTTCCGCCGGATGGTGGGGGGTTGAAAGCTGCACGTTTGCAAGCGACACCGTCACTATCCCCAGCGGATCTACCGCTTACTTCGCGGATTCCATCAGCGTCGCTTCAGGCGCGACATACCTAGTGAGCTACGACCTCAAAACCGATGGCGCGTCTTCCTTCACCTTCAACGTGAATACCCCGACTTGGACGAATCTTCAGAATAAGTCTTCCTTCGATAGTGCCGAGTACGTCCATTACGCCTTCCTTTTCACTCCTGCTTCTAGCGACACGAATTCCAGTTACTATTTTGCAGTCACCTCTGGCTCAATATCCGTGCAAAACCTCTATATTTCTGCAACCACCTCGATTTCTGTGACGGAGGGTTCCGCGATTGGAACGCTTCCGGACATCCCTGATGTCGAAGGAAAAGTTGGACATTACGAGATAGATGGAACGCCGATTGACGCCACTACCGTCTATAACTATTCAACCGACAAATACGCGAGCCTCGTTTATGAGAACGATGGGAAACACAACCTGTATTTCGCTTTAGGACAAGGAAACTACGCTAAATCCAACGCGGGCTGGTGGGATGAGACGGGAGGCGCACCTGCTACTTTCGATAATGGCACTGTCACGATCTCCGGAACCAGTGACTTTAGCTTGGCTTCGTTTGAAAGCGATACGGATTATTTTGTCTCTTGCGACCTTAAAGTGAACGGGGCGAATGGTTCGTCTTTCCATGTCTATTACGGAATTTATAACGGTCTCAACTATAATTCGATTTATAACGGCACTCTTACCGCGAGCGACTACACCCATTATGATTTTGCATTCAACACGGGGTACAAATCAGGAAGCGCCTATATTCAATTGCAAGTTTCGGACGGCGATTCCGTAACTTTGAAAAACCTTTATGTTGCAAAGAATTCCCCGCTATCGGTGAAAGAGGGCGAAGCAATCGGGACCCTTCCGGATATGCCTTCTGTCACGGATAAAGTCGGTGATCATTACGAAATCGACGGGACAAAGATTGGTGCGGATACCGTTTATAACTACACGACCGATAAATTCGCGACCTCCGTTTATGTCGATGCGTCCTACGCTTGGGGCAAATCCTTCCTAAGCACGACCGACGGGCCTTGCTCGAACGGCGGAACTGAAAGCAACTACGACAAACTCTCTGCCGTTTGGGGTGATCTCAAAACAAGTTATACCGCGTTAAGCGATAGCGAAAAGGATAAGGTCACCGGGGCGGATGTCACTGGCGATGGTTCTCTTTCTAGAGCTCTCGCCCGCTACGACTGGATCGTGAACCGTTATGACGAGCTCGATGACTTCATGTCGCGCCGCAACGAAGGCGTCTCTGCTGTGAAAGGTTTGCTTGGCCAGTCCAACAAAACCGATGGGGCGGCTATCGCGGCCGCTTCTGCTTTGTCGCTTGCCGCGGTTGGCACGAGCATCTTCTTGTTCGCCAAAAAGAAGAAGCGCGACTAAGCGTTATTGAATGCCTCCGCCCCATTTGGATAAGTTTCCTTTTGGGGCGGGGCTTCCTTAGAAACCTTGCATGGAGGAACAAACACGATGAAGAAGAAAGGCAATTTGCTCTTGTGCGCTTCGCTCTCTTTGGGCCTATGCGGCTGCAACGCGAGCAAAACGCACACCCTCACTTTCGTAAATGGGGACATTCGCACTTCCGTTTCCGTCGAAGAAGGGAAAACCCTAGGGGAACTGCAAGCCATTGAGTCCAAGACGGGTTATGACGCCTATTGGACGATCGATGGGGAAAAGATATCCGAGGGCAGCGTTTTCGCTTACTCTCAAGACAAGGAAGCGATTCTTGTCTATTCCCCCCATGTTTGGAAGATTGTCTTTGACAATGAGAATCACACGAAGCTGAAAGTTACTTACGATCAGCCAATCGGGGAATTGCCTTCTTTGCCAAAGAAAACAGGCTACGATAGCAAAGCTTGGTCGATTGAGGGCACGCCGATCTCCTCTTCGACTTTATACACCTGGGACAAAGACAGCTTCGCTAGCCCCTCTTTCGAGAAGACCTCTTATGCCTTGAATTTCGAAGGATTAGAGGGCAGCTACTCCATCAAGACCTATTTCGATGAAGCCATTGGTGAATTGCCTTCCGTCCCTGCTTATAGCGGTGACCTAAGCGATCATTACTCCGGCTATTGGACAATCGACGGGATTAGAATCGACGAAGACTACGTCTGGAATTTCGAAGAGAGCAAAACGGCGAAAATCGTCTACAAAGCCTTTGAAAGCGATATCGAAGAAGGGGAGAAGATTACCCCGATGAGCGATTCGCTTCGAAAGCTCTTCTCTTTAAGGAACGATGAAGAAGAATTCCTTGAGTGCGCTTCGAATTTGCTCACAAGCGAAGAGAAACAAGCCGGTTTCTCCTATAAGCTCACTTGGAGCGAGGTCAAGCCGTTCCAATATTCTTTGCTCAGGGTTTCCAAAGACAAGGATCTATCGAACGCGACCACCTATCTTACTTACAACCATTACGTCAATCTGACGGATTTGGAAACCAATTCTACTTACTATTATCAAATCGAAGGGTTCGAGGGAGAGAAATCCATCAAATCTGACGTCTATTCCTTCGTTATGAAAGAAGGAGCGAGAATCCTAGATGTCGATGGCGTAGAGAATTGGCGAGACCTCGGCGCTTATAAGACCACTTTTGAAGGCAAAGCCATTAAGCAGGGGATGATTTATCGGAGCGCGAACGCAGATTCGGTCACCGCCCTAGGCAAGAAGCAAGCCAAAGAGCTCTATGGGGTCAAAACCGAGCTCGATCTCAGGGAAGAGTCCTATTGGAAGGATGAATCCTATTTCGGAGAAGGCGTTTCCTATAAGCATGTGAGCAACGCGCAGGGCGGCGTCTATTACGTTAGCCGCGGCACGGAAGGCGATAAAACGGGCCTCGCTAGCGGGGGAGCCACTTTCAAAGAAGAGCTTCTTGTCTTCGCTGAGCCTAGCAATTACCCCATCAATTTCCATTGCGCGATCGGCAGAGACAGAACCGGCACCCTCGCCGCGATTTTGCTCGGACTATTGGGCGTGAGCGAAAGCGATATCTATTTCGACTACGTCTTAAGCGCCATCTCAGGGAAAGCCAAAGCAAATGATTCGGATCATTTGAAAGAGCTTTATGACAACATCCACGCGACCGTCGAATACATCAAGAACGCGACGGGCAAGACGAATTTCGCGGAAGCTGTTTCTTCCTATTTAACCACAAACTTCACTGGCGGCAACGCCGACGCGAATGTGAGCTTAAGCGAAGGACAAGTGGCCGCCATCAAAAACGCGATGCTGGAGGACAAATGACATGAAAAAGAATCTGATTCTTATCTCTTCTTTGCTGGCCTTTGGGCTTGCCGGATGCAGCTCTTCTCCTGCTGATTTTAACGTTTTCCGCACGAAGAAAAATGCCTCGGGGGACACCCACAGTATCTATTTCAAAGGGAATAACATAGGCGGCGTTTCTGGAAGGAACTTCGCCCAGGCTTCCGCCGGATGGTGGGGGGTTGAAAGCTGCACGTTTGCAAGCGACACCGTCACTATCCCCAGCGGATCTACCGCTTACTTCGCGGATTCCATCAGCGTCGCTTCAGGCGCGACATACCTAGTGAGCTACGACCTCAAAACCGATGGCGCGTCTTCCTTCACCTTCAACGTGAATACCCCGACTTGGACGAATCTTCAGAATAAGTCTTCCTTCGATAGTGCCGAGTACGTCCATTACGCCTTCCTTTTCACTCCTGCTTCTAGCGACACGAATTCCAGTTACTATTTTGCAGTCACCTCTGGCTCAATATCCGTGCAAAACCTCTATATTTCTGCAACCACCTCGATTTCTGTGACGGAGGGTTCCGCGATTGGAACGCTTCCGGACATCCCTGATGTCGAAGGAAAAGTTGGACATTACGAGATAGATGGAACGCCGATTGACGCCACTACCGTCTATAACTATTCAACCGACAAATACGCGAGCCTCGTTTATGAGAACGATGGGAAACACAACCTGTATTTCGCTTTAGGACAAGGAAACTACGCTAAATCCAACGCGGGCTGGTGGGATGAGACGGGAGGCGCACCTGCTACTTTCGATAATGGCACTGTCACGATCTCCGGAACCAGTGACTTTAGCTTGGCTTCGTTTGAAAGCGATACGGATTATTTTGTCTCTTGCGACCTTAAAGTGAACGGGGCGAATGGTTCGTCTTTCCATGTCTATTACGGAATTTATAACGGTCTCAACTATAATTCGATTTATAACGGCACTCTTACCGCGAGCGACTACACCCATTATGATTTTGCATTCAACACGGGGTACAAATCAGGAAGCGCCTATATTCAATTGCAAGTTTCGGACGGCGATTCCGTAACTTTGAAAAACCTTTATGTTGCAAAGAATTCCCCGCTATCGGTGAAAGAGGGCGAAGCAATCGGGACCCTTCCGGATATGCCTTCTGTCACGGATAAAGTCGGTGATCATTACGAAATCGACGGGACAAAGATTGGTGCGGATACCGTTTATAACTACACGACCGATAAATTCGCGACCTCCGTTTATGTCGATGCGTCCTACGCTTGGGGCAAATCCTTCCTAAGCACGACCGACGGGCCTTGCTCGAACGGCGGAACTGAAAGCAACTACGACAAACTCTCTGCCGTTTGGGGTGATCTCAAAACAAGTTATACCGCGTTAAGCGATAGCGAAAAGGATAAGGTCACCGGGGCGGATGTCACTGGCGATGGTTCTCTTTCTAGAGCTCTCGCCCGCTACGACTGGATCGTGAACCGTTATGACGAGCTCGATGACTTCATGTCGCGCCGCAACGAAGGCGTCTCTGCTGTGAAAGGTTTGCTTGGCCAGTCCAACAAAACCGATGGGGCGGCTATCGCGGCCGCTTCTGCTTTGTCGCTTGCCGCGGTTGGCACGAGCATCTTCTTGTTCGCCAAAAAGAAGAAGCGCGACTAAGCGTTATTGAATGCCTCCGCCCCATTTGGATAAGTTTCCTTTTGGGGCGGGGCTTCCTTAGAAACCTTGCATGGAGGAACAAACACGATGAAGAAGAAAGGCAATTTGCTCTTGTGCGCTTCGCTCTCTTTGGGCCTATGCGGCTGCAACGCGAGCAAAACGCACACCCTCACTTTCGTAAATGGGGACATTCGCACTTCCGTTTCCGTCGAAGAAGGGAAAACCCTAGGGGAACTGCAAGCCATTGAGTCCAAGACGGGTTATGACGCCTATTGGACGATCGATGGGGAAAAGATATCCGAGGGCAGCGTTTTCGCTTACTCTCAAGACAAGGAAGCGATTCTTGTCTATTCCCCCCATGTTTGGAAGATTGTCTTTGACAATGAGAATCACACGAAGCTGAAAGTTACTTACGATCAGCCAATCGGGGAATTGCCTTCTTTGCCAAAGAAAACAGGCTACGATAGCAAAGCTTGGTCGATTGAGGGCACGCCGATCTCCTCTTCGACTTTATACACCTGGGACAAAGACAGCTTCGCTAGCCCCTCTTTCGAGAAGACCTCTTATGCCTTGAATTTCGAAGGATTAGAGGGCAGCTACTCCATCAAGACCTATTTCGATGAAGCCATTGGTGAATTGCCTTCCGTCCCTGCTTATAGCGGTGACCTAAGCGATCATTACTCCGGCTATTGGACAATCGACGGGATTAGAATCGACGAAGACTACGTCTGGAATTTCGAAGAGAGCAAAACGGCGAAAATCGTCTACAAAGCCTTTGAAAGCGATATCGAAGAAGGGGAGAAGATTACCCCGATGAGCGATTCGCTTCGAAAGCTCTTCTCTTTAAGGAACGATGAAGAAGAATTCCTTGAGTGCGCTTCGAATTTGCTCACAAGCGAAGAGAAACAAGCCGGTTTCTCCTATAAGCTCACTTGGAGCGAGGTCAAGCCGTTCCAATATTCTTTGCTCAGGGTTTCCAAAGACAAGGATCTATCGAACGCGACCACCTATCTTACTTACAACCATTACGTCAATCTGACGGATTTGGAAACCAATTCTACTTACTATTATCAAATCGAAGGGTTCGAGGGAGAGAAATCCATCAAATCTGACGTCTATTCCTTCGTTATGAAAGAAGGAGCGAGAATCCTAGATGTCGATGGCGTAGAGAATTGGCGAGACCTCGGCGCTTATAAGACCACTTTTGAAGGCAAAGCCATTAAGCAGGGGATGATTTATCGGAGCGCGAACGCAGATTCGGTCACCGCCCTAGGCAAGAAGCAAGCCAAAGAGCTCTATGGGGTCAAAACCGAGCTCGATCTCAGGGAAGAGTCCTATTGGAAGGATGAATCCTATTTCGGAGAAGGCGTTTCCTATAAGCATGTGAGCAACGCGCAGGGCGGCGTCTATTACGTTAGCCGCGGCACGGAAGGCGATAAAACGGGCCTCGCTAGCGGGGGAGCCACTTTCAAAGAAGAGCTTCTTGTCTTCGCTGAGCCTAGCAATTACCCCATCAATTTCCATTGCGCGATCGGCAGAGACAGAACCGGCACCCTCGCCGCGATTTTGCTCGGACTATTGGGCGTGAGCGAAAGCGATATCTATTTCGACTACGTCTTAAGCGCCATCTCAGGGAAAGCCAAAGCAAATGATTCGGATCATTTGAAAGAGCTTTATGACAACATCCACGCGACCGTCGAATACATCAAGAACGCGACGGGCAAGACGAATTTCGCGGAAGCTGTTTCTTCCTATTTAACCACAAACTTCACTGGCGGCAACGCCGACGCGAATGTGAGCTTAAGCGAAGGACAAGTGGCCGCCATCAAAAACGCGATGCTGGAGGACAAATGACATGAAAAAGAATCTGATTCTTATCTCTTCTTTGCTGGCCTTTGGGCTTGCCGGATGCAGCTCTTCTCCTGCTGATTTTAACGTTTTCCGCACGAAGAAAAATGCCTCGGGGGACACCCACAGTATCTATTTCAAAGGGAATAACATAGGCGGCGTTTCTGG